>NZ_LBIY01000091.1:0-271380 GCF_028128625.1 Bradyrhizobium sp. CCBAU 45389
AGGACCCCGGCAGAGGCCTTCTCCCAAGTGTTGCACTTCGAGTGTGAATCCACCTCCCGGCCTTCGCCGGGACGACATTGAGAGCTACCGCAACAACCCATCCAGCGCCGGCAGCCCGAAAATCACCGCCATCGCAATCAGCGCATAGCAGATCCCGCGAAACACCTTCTCGCTGGCGCGGCCGAACAGCGACGCGCCGAAGGCGACGCCGAGGGCGTAGACCGGGCCGACGATCAGCGACAGCACCAGCGATTCGCGGCTGATCAGACCGGTCGTGGCGTAGCTGACCATCGAGAAGAAATCCGAGGCGCCGAAGAACAGCAAGATGTTGGCGCGCGCGACGATCGGCGCGATCGGGCGGCCGAGCCAGTAGCCGACGATCGGAGGCCCGCCGGTCTGTGCAAGGCCGCTGCAGAAGCCGGAGAGGCCGCCGATGCCGACCGAGAGCCAGGCGTGGTCCTTGCCGCGATAGCGCCAGCCCGACAGCAGCAGAAGCAGGAGCGCCGCGACGAAGCAGGAGATGATCCAGCGCGTGGTGACGGGCTCGAGCACGCTGAGGAAATAGGTGCCGACGGGCACGCCGATTAGCGCGCCCAGCACGATCACGGCCGTGGCTTTTCGATCCGCCTTCCGCCACGCATCCGGCAGCAGCGGCGCGGCCGCGACGAAATCGATCACGAGCAGAAGCGCTGCGACCAGTCGCGGCGCCGCGATGCTGCTCGCCAGCGGCATGAAGATCAGTGCAGAACCGAAGCCGGAGAAGCCGCGCGCGGTGCCCGAAATGAAAGCGACGGCGCAGAGCGCCGCCGCGATGGTGAGGCTGACATCCTTCGGAAGGAAATCCGCCAGCGTCATGCTCGTTGATTCTGGAGCATGATGTTGTCCGAAAACCGCTTCACACTTTTCGGCATCATGCTCTCAAGACGCCGCCGGTCTTCTTGGTCACATCGGCGACGATCTTCGCCGCGACGGCCTCGATCTCCTGGTCGGTCAGGGTCTTCTCGCGCGGCTGAAGCGTGACCGCGACTGCGATCGACTTCTTGCCATCGTCGATGCCCTTGCCCTCGTAGACGTCGAAGACGTTGACGCCGGTGATCAGCTTCTTGTCGACGCCCTGCGCGGCGCGGACGATATCGCCGGCCTTGACGGCGCGGTCGACGATGAAGGCGAAGTCACGCGACACCGGCTGGAAGGCGGAGAGCTCGATCAGCGGCTTGGCGCGGGTCGGCTTCTTCTTCGCCTCGGGGATGCGGTCGAGGATCACCTCGAACACGACAAGCGGCCCGTCGGCGCCGAGCGCTTCGAGCGCGCGCGGATGCACTTCGCCAAAATAGCCGAGCACGTTCTGCGGCCCGATCTGGATCGTGCCGGAGCGGCCGGGATGCAGCCAGCCGGGACCGCCGGCGACGATCTGCAGCGCCTGCATCGGCGCGCCGGCCGCGGCCAGCACCGCCAGCGCATCGGCTTTCGCGTCGAACACATCGGCCTGCGCCGAGCCGGTCCAGTGCCGCCCGAGACCTTCGGACGAAGCAAGGCCGCGGCGCACGCCGCTCGCCGCCATGAACTGGTCCTGCGGGCGATCACCCTTGAATAACTGACCGACCTCGAACAGCGCGACATCGCCAAAGCCGCGATCGGCATTGGCCTGCGCCGCCGCGATCAGCCCTGCGAGCAGGGTCGGGCGCATATCGGAAAGATCGGACGCGATCGGGTTGGCCACTTCGAGCGCGCGCTGGCCGCCGCCGAACAATTCGGCCGCAGGCTTGGCGATGAACGACCAGGTGACGGCCTCGACCATGCCGCGGCTGGCGAGCGCGCGCCGGGCGCGGCGGATGCGCAGCTGCAGCGGGGTCAGCACCGGTTTGCGCGCGTCGTCGCCGCGCTCGAACGGCGTCATCGGCACCTTGTCGACGCCGAAGATGCGGACGATCTCCTCGACGATGTCGGCCTTGCCGTGCACGTCCGAGCGCCACGACGGCACCGCGACCTTCACCACCGGACCCGGGCCGGCCATCATGAAGCCGAGATGGGTCAGGATGCGCTTCATCTCGACCTGCGGCACCTCGATGCCGGACAGACGCTTCACTTCCGTCACCGGGAAATCGATCACGCGGTCGTCGCCGAAGGCCTTGCCGACCACGACGTTCTCGGACGGCGCGCCGCCGCACATCTCCATCACCAGCTTGGTCGCGAGCTCGAGGCCGGGCACCATGAAGGCCGGATCGACGCCGCGCTCGAAGCGGTAGCGCGCGTCGGAATTGATGCCGAGCTTGCGGCCCGTCTGGGCGATGTTGATCTCGTTCCACAGCGCCGATTCGATCAGCACGTCGGTGGTGTTCTCGTCGCAGCCCGAGGCTTCGCCGCCCATGATGCCGGCAAGCGATTCGACGCCGTGCTCATCGGCGATCACGCAAATGGCGGGATCGAGATTGTAGGTGCGGCCGTCGAGCGCCAGCAGCGTCTCGCCCTCGCGCGCGTGGCGCACGACGAGATTGCCCTTCACCTTCTTGGCGTCGAACACGTGCAGCGGGCGCGCGCGGTCGTAGGTCATGAAGTTGGTGATGTCGACCAGCGCGTTGATCGGGCGCAGCCCGATCGCGGTCAGCCGCTTCTGCAGCCATTCCGGCGACGGGCCGTTCTTCACGCCGCGCACGAGCCGGAGCGCGAAGCCCGGACACAGCGTGGCGTCCTCGACCGTGACCTTCACCGGGCAGGGGAATTCGCCCTTGACCGGCTTGATGGTGGGGTCCTTGAACTTGCCCATGTCGGCGGCGGCGAGATCGCGCGCGATGCCGTGCACGCCGGTGCAGTCCTGCCGGTTCGGCGTCAAATTGATCTCGACCACGGGATCGCCGAGGGCGGCCCATTCCGCATAGCCAGCGCCGATCGGCGCGTCCGCCGGCAATTCCATGATGCCGTCATGGTCGTTGGAGATCTGCAGCTCGGCCGCTGAGCACAGCATGCCGCGGCTCTCGACACCGCGGATGGTGCCGACACCCAGCGTGATGTCCTTGCCGGGAATGTAGGTGCCGGGGGCTGAGAACACGCTGACGAGGCCCGCGCGCGCATTCGGCGCGCCGCACACGACCTGCACCGGCGCGCCACCGTCGCCGGTGTCGACCATGCAGACGCGCAACCGGTCCGCATTCGGATGCTGCTCGGCCGAGATCACCTTCGCAATGGTGAACGGCTTCAGCGCCTTCGCCTTGTCCTCGATGTTCTCGACCTCGAGCCCGATCATGGTGAGCTTGTCGGCCAGCTTGTCCAGCGGCTCGTCGGTCTCGAGATGGTCCTTCAGCCAGGAGAGCGTGAATTTCATTTTGCGTTCCTAGAAAACCTCGACCAGGCGGAAGCGTTCGCACATCAGCATCATGTCTTCGCGAAACTTGCCTTGCCGACCGAAATAGTTGCGATGCGCATTGCGCCAGTGGTCGAGACTGCGATCACCTTCGCCCTCCTCGAAGGCAAAGGCCGCATCGACCTCGCCGAAGCGGCGATAGCTCACCTCGGTCGATTCGATGATGCAGCGCGGCTCTCCGCGTCCGTCGAGCACGATCCAGCGTTCGCCCGGCGTCGAGGTGTTGGGCTCGTCCTCGGTGCTGCATGTCGCGGTCTTGACGCCCCGGATCACGAGATCGAGCAACTCGTCGGCCAGCGCCGGTCCGTCGCCGAAGGCGAACGACCGCAGGCCGCGATATTGCTCCGGGACGGCGCTCAGGTTCACGTGCTCAGTCCCCCCGCGAGCGTCGGGACTTCCAACGGCTTGAAGCCGTAATGGGACAGCCAGCGGACGTCGCTGTCGAACAGCTGACGCAAATCGGCGATGCCGTATTTCAGCATGGCGATGCGGTCGATGCCCATGCCCCAGGCAAAGCCCTGGTACTCGTCGGGATCGATGCCGCAGGCGCGCAGCACGTTCGGATGCACCATGCCGCAGCCGAGAATCTCCAGCCAGTCCTCGCCCTCGCCGAAGCGGATCTCGCCCTTGTCGCGGCGGCACTGGATGTCGACTTCCAGCGACGGCTCGGTGAACGGGAAGAACGAGGGGCGGAACCGCATGTTGATGTGGTCGACCTCGAAGAACGCCTTGCAGAACTCGTGCAGGATCCATTTGAGGTGGCCGAGATGCGAGCTCTTGTCGATGACGAGGCCTTCGACCTGGTGGAATTGCGGCGTGTGGGTCGCGTCCGAATCGATGCGGTAGGTGCGGCCCGGGCAGATCACGCGGATCGGCGGCTTCTGGCTCAGCATGGTGCGCACCTGCACCGGCGAGGTGTGGGTTCTGAGCAGCATCCGCGAGCCGTCCTCCTTCGGATGGAAGAAGAAGGTGTCGTGCATCTCGCGCGCCGGATGGCCTTCCGGGAAGTTCAGTTTTGTGAAGTTGTAGTCGTCGGTCTCGATGTCGGGACCTTCGGCGACCGAGAATCCCATGTCGGCGAAGATGGTGGTCAGCTCGTCCCAGACCTGGCTCAGCGGATGGATGCGGCCGGCCTCCGCGGCCGCATCGCGCAGCGGCAAGGTGACGTCGATAGTCTCCGATGCGAGCCGCGCATCGAGCGCCGCCGACTTCAGCACGTCGCGCCGTGCTGCGAGCGCCTGCGTGACCTTGTCCTTGGCGAGGTTGATCGCGGCGCCTTGCGTCTTGCGCTCGTCCGGCGACATCTTGCCGAGCGTGGCAAGCAGCGCCGAGATCGAGCCCTTCTTGCCGAGGGCCGCGACGCGCACCGCTTCCAGGGCGGCTTCGTCGCCGGCGGCGGCGATCTGGTCGAGGATGGATGTTTCGAGCGTTGCGAGGTCGGACACTGTCAAATCCTTGGCTCTAAATTCGGCTGGGTTGTCGCCGCCCGAAGGCCGTAACGTCAAGCAAAAAGCCGGTCATTTCGGGCACATGGCCGGCTGGGTTGAACCCTGCGCGGGGAGGCGGCACCAAGGGGGATACGAGGAGACCTTTACGACGCTGTCGAGACCCCGCCTTGCCGTTGTTCTTGCCGTTCTGGCTGTCGTCCTGTCGGTCGCAGCCACCCCAGCGCGCGCCATGGTCTGCATGGAGACAACCATGACGCTGGATGAGGTCGTCGACACCATCAACAAGCAGAAGAGCTGCGAAAGCGCGATGAAGGTGTTTCAGGATTGCCAGTTGACCGCGAGCGGGGATGTCCAGCTCGGCGCCGCCGTCGAGAAGAAGTGCGAGGCAGACTTCATGCCCGGTCTCAACACGGCGCAGCAGCAGGCTTACAAACGCGAGATGCGCGTCTGCGACCGGAAGTACCGGAACAAGTCCGGCACCATGTATCTCTCGTTCGCGGCTTTTTGCCGGGCGGAGGTCGCCCAGCGCTACTCGCAGCGCGCGCTGAAGGCTGCGGGCCAGAAGGCCCGCTAGCGCGAGCCTCAGGCAGCCAGAGCGGCCTTGGCCTTCTCGGCGATCGCCTGGAACGCGGCGGGCTCGCTGATCGCGAGATCCGACAGCACCTTGCGGTCCACGGTGATCCCGGACTTGGCCATGCCGTCGATAAAGCGGCTGTAGGTCAGGCCGAACGGACGGACGGCAGCGTTGATGCGCTGGATCCAGAGCGCGCGGAACGTCCGCTTCTTACGCTTGCGGTCGCGGAAGGCGTATTGCTGGGCCTTCTCCACGGCCGGCTTGGCGGCGCGGATGGTGTTCTTGCGGCGGCCGTAGAAACCCTTGGCGGCCTTGTAGACTTTCTTGTGCTTGGCGTGGGCGGTCACACCGCGTTTGACGCGAGACATGACGAAATCCTTCAGAGATGACTTTGGTTATCGGATTGCCGCACGGAATGCGGCAGGGATGGCAGTGATCGTGGACGCGATCAGGCGTTCGGCAAGAAGTACTTCTTGACGTTGTCGCCGTCGGTCTTGAACAGCACGCGAGTGCCGCGGAGCTGACGGATCTGCTTCTTCGTCCGCTTGATCATGCCGTGACGCTTGCCGCGCTGGGCGTGCATCACTTTGCCGGTGGCAGTCACCTTGAAGCGCTTTTTAGCGCCCGATTTGGTCTTCAGCTTGGGCATTTGGCTCTCCTAATGGCCATAGAGATCCGCCCGCGAAGGCGGCTGGCCGTCAAAAATGCTCGTTAGAGCGTTGATTGTGCTCAGGTTTTGCGAATTAGCGCGAAACCCGCACGAAACACCGCCACGGCAGCCCTTAATCAGCCGGGCGATGAAGGCTGGGCTTATGACAGAGGACAAGCCAATTGGCAACGATGAACCGCCGAAACGGGCCCGCCGACTATTGGAGGACGCTACCCCATATCCAAGCCTTGTCGCCTGAAGCAGGTCCAAAATGGCCCATTTTCCGCAATTTCTCTCCTCGCTGACCGGTTTCGCCCGTCCGCGCCATCTCGCGCTGTTCGCCGTGCTCGCCACGGCCGCGCTCCCCTCACCTGCCGACGCCCGCGCCGGCGGCTATGACGGCATCTGGAACGTCACCTTCGCCACCACCCGCGGCAATTGCAGCTCGGGCTACAGCGTTCCCTTCACCGTGACAGGCAGCCGCGTCTCGTCGGCCGGCGGTGGCCGGGTCTCGGGCAGGGTCAACCGCTCCGGCGCCGTCGCCGTCCAGGTTTCGGTCGGCGCCTCCCATGCCAGCGGCGGTGGCCGGCTCGCCGGCATGTACGGCGCCGGTTCGTGGAGGGGCATCATTTCCGGCGATTACTGCAGCGGCACCTGGCAGGCGACGCGGAGCTGACACACAAACGGCCCGCCGGAGATCCGGACGGGCCGTTGAACTCGAGTTCCGAAGCGCTTCGCGTCAGCGCGGTGCCAGCACCATGACGACCTGGCGACCTTCGAACCGCGCGTCCTGCTCGACCTTGGCGAGCTCGGCAACGTCGGTCTTGATCTTGTCCAGCAGCTTGGTGCCGATCTCCTGGTGCGCCATTTCGCGGCCGCGATAGCGCAGCGTGATCTTGACCTTGTCGCCCTCTTCGAAGAACCGCTGCATCGCACGCATCTTCACGTCGTAATCGTGGTCGTCGATCATCGGGCGGAGCTTGATCTCCTTGATCTCGACGGTCTTCTGCCGCTTGCGGGCTTCCGCGGCTTTCTTTTGAGCGGAATACTTGTACTTCCCGTAGTCCATGATCTTGCAGACGGGAGGGCTGGTATTCGGCGAAATCTCGACCAGATCCATGCCAACTTCCTGGGCCATCCGGATGGCGACGACGGTCTCAACCGTGCCTTTATTATCACCGGTCTGATCGATCAGCTGGATCTGCGCATTGCGAATATCATCATTGATGCGCGGCCCGTCTTTGCTGGCAGCGGGCGGAGCTTTATTGGGACGGCGAATGGGTGGTTCTCCAAAGTTGTGAAAGAAGCGGCTATTTTGAAGGAAGATGCGTTTGCCGGCAAGCAAGTCGCTCGTGCCGCGGTCAAAATACCTTCAAATGCGAGGCATTTTGGCCACGTCCTCCGGCACGTTGACCGACATAGACACCTTGCTTCTGTTCCGCAAGCGTCCCAAAGGGCCAATGCCGATGTTCGGCAGCGTCGCAAAATACGTCCGAACAGCTCAAACCACACAGCCAGAGTAAACGTTCCATGACCGAAGCGATTTCCGATGCCGTACTCGACTTCATCGAATTGGGCGAAGGCCCGTCCGCGCGCCGGATCGCGGTGCGTTACCGCGCCGGCAAGGGCCCTGGCCTCGTCTGGCTGGGCGGGTTCAAGTCGGACATGCAGGGCGGCAAGGCGGTGGCGCTGGACGCTTGGGCAAGGGATCACGGCCGCGCGGCGGTCCGGTTCGACTATTCCGGCCACGGCGAATCCAGCGGCGATTTCGCCGACGGAACCATCGGAAGCTGGCTCGAGGACAGCGTCGCCGTGTTCCAGCGGTTCTGCGACGGCCCGCAGATCCTGATCGGCTCCTCCATGGGCGGCTGGATGGCGCTGCTGCTCGCGCGCGAGATCAGGAAGCGGAGCGGCAAGGGCTCACTGGCAGGCCTCGTGCTGATCGCGCCGGCGCCCGACTTCACCGAGGAACTGATGTGGAAGAATTTTCCGCCCGCGGTGAAGAAGGAGATCGAGACCAAAGGCTTCTGGCTGCGGCCGTCGGACTATGGCGACGGCTCGCCCTATCCGATCACGCGCAACTTGATTGAGGAGGGCCGCAACCACCTCGTGCTCGGCAGCGCCATCGATCTCGGCTGCCCCGTCCGCATCCTGCAGGGCGCGCAGGATCCCGACGTGCCCTGGCAGCACGCGTTCGCGCTGACGCATCGCCTGCCGGCCGACGACGTCGTGCTGACCATGATCCAGGACGGCGACCACCGCCTGTCACGCCCGCAGGACATCGCACGCATTCTTGCAGCGGTAGCGGAGATCGGGTGATTGTTCTCTTCCTTCTCCCCTTGCAAGGGGAGAGGGCGCAACAAGAAGCACCGGGAGGCAATTCAATGACCACCACCGCCATGCTGCGCGCCTTCTGCGATGCGGTCGAGCAGCGCAATGGCCGCGCCTTCGCCGAGCTGTTCACCGAGGACGGCGTCTATCACGACGTCTTCTACGGGGCGTTCGCAGGCCGCGAGAAGATCGCGGCGATGATCGACGACTGGTTCTATCGCACGGCGACCGATTTCCGCTGGGACATGCATGATCCCGTCACCGACGGCGCCACGCTCTATGCGCGCTACACCTTCAGCTACAAATCGACCCTGCCGGAAGCGAACGGCGCGCGGGCGATGTTCGAGGGCGTCGCGATCATGACGCTGAAGGGCGGCAGGATCGCCAGCTATCACGAGGTCGCCAACACCGCGCCGGCCTTCGTCGATCTGAAGTTCGCGCCTGAAAGAATTGCCAGGATCGTCGCCAAGCAGGGCGCCGAGCTGAAGGCGCGGCCGGAGATGCAAAGGCATCTGGCGTAGTCGTCATTCCGGGCTCACGCTGCGCGATGCCCCGGAATGACAGCGTGCCTACGGCGGCGGCACCTTCGTCATCGGCTTGCGCTGCGCCAGCGCTGCGACCGTTGCGGTGCCGATCGGGCCCTGTTCGTCATAGAGCCAGCATTCGCCGATCGCGACGCCATCCGTCGCGTGGTGATTGACCACGTCGAAGCCGATCCATTTCGTCACCGGCAGGCGGTGCAGATAGAGCGTGACGTCGCTGTTGATGTAGCCGAGCCCCTTGTCGCCGGCGTTCGCGAACGGACTGGCGAAATCGGCACCGACGGCGACATGGACGAACGGCGTCATCGCAACGCCGGCGACGAGCTCGCGCACCTCGCTCATCCAGAGACGGCGCGGCCCGAGCGCGCCCATGTGACCGACGATGGGGCGCGTCGTCCATTTGCCGTTCATGCCGAGCCTGGGATCGGTCGGTTTCGGAATGTCTGATGGCTTCGGCACGTCCCAGTTCGGCGGCGACCAGACATTGCCGTCCGGATTCTGCGTCTTGCGCAGCAGCTGGCACGAGGCGCGCGCCATGCTGACGCCGCCGGAAAACAGCTCCGCCTCGACCACGCGGATACGCAGTCCATCGCGGACGAGCCGCGTCGTCACTTCAATCGGCTTGTCGATGGTCGGCAGCCGGAACATGTCGGCGGTGAGCCGCGCCGGCACGAACTCGGGACCGGAATGATGCTCCTCGATGGCGAAGCCGAGCAGGCCGACGATGACGCGTCCGTGCAGCGATTTCGGGTCCCATGGACCATTGGCGACTTCCGTCGGGTGGAATGTATCGCCGTCGCGGGTGAAGAAGGGCATGTTTGTCATGCGCGCGACTTTGCGGGAACGCGCGGGGAAATCAAGTTGCTCGATCCTCATGGTGAGGAGGCGCGAAGCGCCGTCTCGAACCATGCAGGCCCCGCTGTGGCAGCTCGGCCTCGATCCTTCGAGACGCCGCTACGCGGCTCCTCAGGATGAGGGTCAGGAAGCGGCGCGCCACTCCTCACGAACGCTGTCGTCGTGCTCGTTGCTCGCCACGGCAGACTTCAGCGCCTCAAACTCTTCCCGCGACACCAACTGCCCCAGCGCCCAGACCGCAGCCCCGCGCACTACCGCGCTCTCGTCACTCAGCAGTCGCCGCGCCTCCGCTGCCAGCGCTGCCTCGCCCGAGTTGCCGATTGCAATCAGCACGTTGCGCAAGAAGCGGTCGCGGCCGATGCGCTTGACCGGGGACTTCGTGAACAGCGCCCGAAACGCGGCATCGTCGAGCCGCGCCAGCTCGGCGAGACCTGGCGCGCGCAATTCGTCACGCGCGGCAAGCTTCGCTTCGCGTCCCTCCTGCGCAAACTTGTTCCACGGGCAGGCGGCAAGGCAGTCGTCGCAGCCATAGATGCGATTGCCGATGGCTTTGCGAAAGTCGTGCGGAATCGGCCCCTTGTTCTCGATGGTCAGATAGGAGATGCAGCGCCGCGCATCGAGCTTGTAGGGCGCGGGGAACGCTGCCGTCGGGCAGATGTCGAGACAGGCGCGGCACGAGCCGCAATGATCGATCTCGGCGCCGTCGCGCGGCAGCTCCAGCGTCGTGTAGATCGCGCCGAGAAACAGCCACGAGCCGAATTCGCGCGAGACCAGATTGGTGTGCTTGCCCTGCCAGCCCAGATGCGCGGCCTGCGCCAGCGGCTTCTCCATCACGGCCGCGGTGTCGACGAACACCTTCACATCCGATGGGGCGGTTGCGACCAGCCAGCGCGCCAGCGCCTTCAGCCGCTTCTTGATGAGGTCGTGATAGTCGTCGCCCTGCGCATAGACCGAGATTGCGGCGCGCGTGCGCTGCGCGAGAATCGAGAGCGGATCGGAGTCGGGACCATAATTGACGCCGAGCATGATCACGCTGCGCACGTCGGCCCACAGCCCGCGCGGATCGACCCGGCGCTCCGGCTGCGCCGCGAGCCAGTCCATGTCGCCATGGCCGCCGGAGGCGATGAATTCGAGGAAGTGCTTTCCGGCCGCTTCGATCGTGCCGGGTTGAGTGACGCCGATGCAGTCGAAGCCGAGCGCGCGCGCCTCGCGTTCGAGCGCCGCCTTCAGTTCAGTCGGATCGGAGCTCAGAAATCCAGGTCCACGTAGGTCCGCGACGCCGGCACGCCGGCCAGCCATTCGCTCAGCAGCGGACGGAACGACGGGCGGGACTTCACCCGCGCGTACCACGCCTTTGCTGCGTCGTCCTCGCTCCATGGCACGTCGCCCAGATAGTCGATCGCCGAGAGATGCGCCGCGGCGGCGAGATCCGCGTAGGTCAGCCGGTCGCCGGCGAGGAAGTTACGCGTCTGCGCCAGCCAGCCGATATAGGCCAGATGATAGCGCACGTTGGCCTTGGCCGCGCGCATTACGTCGGCCGAGGGCGGGCCGCCCCCATTCTCTTCGCTCATGAAGCGCTTGTAGATGCGCTCGGTGACGAGAGGGTGCGAAACCTCCTCGAAGAACTTCTCGTTGAACCAGGCCATCAGCCGGCGCACCTCGACGCGCTCGAACGTCGTCTCCGGCATCAGGCGCTTGGCTCCCATCCCGGCGCCATAGGCCTCGTCGACATATTCGGCGATGATCGCCGCGCCCGGGATCGGCGGCTGCTCGTCGTCCATCAGGACGGGCGTCGTGCCCGCCGCGTTGAGCAGCAAGAATGCCTCGCGCCGTTCCCAGCTGCGCTCCTCGACCAGCTTGAGGTCGAGCCCGTACTCGCCCGCGATCAGCCGGATGAAGCGCGAATGCGGACAGAACGGATGATGAAACAGCGTAAACATGAAGCCTTTGACTATTTGATGGTGCTTAAGAATCCATCAATGTTTGGGCGGCGCCACACTAGTCCTTCAAAACCGCGAAGCAAGAGCGTGATGCCGCATTTTGCGATTGCAGCATTGGGGGGAATAGGCGAGAAGAGCCCCGCTTTTCCAGCCGAAATGGACCGTAAATATGTCAGATGCAATACGGGCAGTGATCCTCGGCATCATCGAGGGCGTGACCGAGTTCCTTCCCGTGTCCTCGACCGGCCACCTGCTGCTCGCCGAGCGTTTCTTCCATCTTGGTGAAGGCGCCTTCTGGGATTCGTTTACCGTTCTGATCCAGCTGGGTGCGATCCTCGCGATCGTCGGGCTGTATTTCAAAAAGCTCTGGGACGTCGTGATCGGCTTCTTCACGGGCGATGCCTATGCGCGCCGTTTCGTCATCGGCGTGCTGGTGGCGTTCCTGCCTGCTGTCGTCGTCGGCCTGGTTGCCGGCAAATACATCAAGAGCGTGCTGTTCAACCCCTGGGTCGTCTGCTTCACGCTGATCGTCGGCGGCGCCATCCTGCTCTGGGTCGACAAGCTCGACCTCAAGCCGCGCGAGCACGACGCCACCAGGTTCCCGCTGCTGATGTACCTCTATATCGGCATCGCGCAGTGCGTGGCGATGATCCCGGGCGTGTCGCGCTCCGGCGCCAGCATCGTCGCGGCGATGCTGCTCGGCGCCGACAAGCGCGCGGCGGCGGAGTTCTCGTTCTTCCTCGCCATCCCCACCATGATCGGCGCGTTCGCCTACGACTTCTACAAGAACCGCTCCGAGATGACGATGGACCATATGGGCATCGTCGCGATCGGCTTCATCGTGTCGTTCATCACCGCGATCATCGTGGTGAAGACGTTCCTGACCTACGTCACCCGCCACGGCTTCGTGGTGTTCGCCTGGTGGCGCGTCATCGTCGGCACGCTCGGCCTGATCGCGCTGGCGCTGGGGCGGTAACCTTTAGAAACTCGTTGCGGCCCGTAGCGGATGGAGCTTGCGCTCCATCCGGGCTACGCGTCCACCACGCCCTCAACGCAAAATAAGCTTTTGACCGGTAGGCAGTTTCCAAGGCGGGGCGGACGCCGCCCGGCACAGGAGCTGAACCATGACCCTCGTCTCCGGCTGGGGGCGCTTCCCGGTCGCCGATACCGATCTGCTGCGTCCGCGCTCGTTCGAGGCCGTAGGCGACGCCGTCGCTGATGTGACCGGCTCGGTGGCGCGGGGCAACGGCCGCGCCTATGGCGATGCCGCAATTGGAACTGCCAGGACCGTCGCGATGACCGGCTTCGACCGGATCAGGTCGTTCGATCCGGCCACGGGCCGTATCCGCCTCGAGGCCGGCGTGCTGCTGGCGGACCTGATCGACACTTTCGGCCCACGCGGCTTCCTGCCCTTCGTCGTGCCCGGCACGCGCTTCGTCTCGGTCGGCGGCGCCATCGCGTCCGACGTGCACGGCAAGAACCATCATTGCGAGGGCGGCTTCGGCCGCTATGTCGAGAGCATCCTGCTGCGCACCGGCGAGGGCCAGACCATCGAGGTCTCGCGCGAACAGAACTCCGATGCCTTCTTCGCGACGATCGGCGGCATGGGCCTCACCGGCGTGGTCCTCGAAGCGACGATGCGACTGCGGCGGGTCGAAACGGGATGGATCCGCGAGCGGGTGATCTCCGCATCCGATCTCGACGCCGCGATGCGCGCGCTCGATGCCGGCGATGCCGCGACCTATTCGGTGGCGTGGATCGACTGCGCCGCGCGCGGGCGAAATCTCGGCCGCTCGCTGATCTATCTCGGCGAGCACGCCGGCAAGGATGAGCTTGCGGATGGTGCCGACGCATTTCCGGTCGGCAAGAATCCCGGCCTCAGCGTGCCGATCGACCTGCCGTCGATGACGTTGAACCGCTACAGCATCCGCGCCTTCAACGAACTCTATTATCGCAAGGGCGCGCGGCGCGCGGGCGGCAGCCATGTGGTCTCGCTCTATCCCTATTTCTTCCCGCTCGACAGCATTGCCGACTGGAATCGCATCTATGGCAAGCGCGGTTTCCTGCAGCACCAATGCGTGATCCCGGAAGCCGGCGCGCGCGACGTGCTCGGCGACATCCTCGATCGCGTCGCGCGTCGCGGCGATGCCTCCTTCCTCGCGGTGCTGAAGAAGCTCGGCCAGGGCGACGGCCTCCTGTCGTTTCCGCTGCCCGGCTACACGCTGGCGCTGGATTTCCCTGTGAAGGGCGACATCCTGGACTTCCTCGACGAGATCGACCGTCTGGTCGTCGCTGCCGGCGGCCGGCTCTACCTCGCCAAGGATGCGCGCCAGTCGCGCGCGACGTTCGAGGCCGGCTATCCCGCTCTGTCGCGCTTCAAGGCGATCCGCAAATCGCTCGATCCCGAAGGCAACATCCGCTCGAAGCTTTCACAACGCCTGTTTGATGAGGTCTAGGCCGTGACGTCACGCAAGTCCGTTCTGGTGCTGGGTGGCTCCTCCGACATCGGCCGCGCCGCCGCGCGTGCTTTTGCCAAGGCGGGCTACGATGTCGGCCTCGCGGGCCGCGACGTCGCCGCGCTGGAGCCCGACGCCGCCGATCTGCGCGTGCGCTACAATGTCGAGGTCGGTGTCTACAGGTTCGACGTGCTCGACACCGCCGCGTTCGACGGCTTTGTCGGCAGTCTTCCGGCGCTACCCGATGTCGTCATCTCCATCGTCGGACTGCTCGGCACGCAGGACAGCGCGCAGAGCGATCTCGCCCACGCCACCACGATCATGCGCTCCAACTACGAGGGGCCGTCGCTGATCCTCGGCCTGTTCGCGGAAAAGTTCTTAGGCCGCGGCAGCGGTACGCTCGTCGGCGTGTCGTCGGTCGCCGGCGACCGCGGCCGCGCCTCCAACTATGTCTACGGCTCGGCCAAGGCCGGCTTCTCCGCCTTCCTCTCGGGCCTGCGTGCCCGCGCCAGCCATGGCGGCGTGCACGTCGTCACGGTGAAACCCGGCTTCGTCCGCACCAAGATGACCGAGGGCATGAAGCTGATCGGCCCGCTCACCGTCGAGGCGCCCGTCGTGGGCGATGCGATCCTCGGCGCGGTCGAAAAGAAAACCGACGTCGTCTATGTCAGCGGCAAATGGCGCCTCGTGATGCTGATCATCAAGACGCTGCCGGAAGCGGTGTTCAAGAAGCTGAAGTTTTGAGGTTTGTAGCCGCAGCGGCGGTCTGCTCCCTCGCCCCGCTTGCGGGGCGCGCTGAAGAAAGAAACCCTCACACGCTCATGCGCTGGAACTGACCGGCCGCGCGGAAGCGCCAGAGATATTGCGGGGCGATCGCCTCCAGCGAATCGGCGGCGATGCCGAGGCCTTCCAGCGTGAGCCCGGCCGCCTTCGCCGCATCGGACACGATATTGTCGCGCTCCAGCAACGTGACCTGGTCCGGCGTCAGCTTGAATGCGCCCGGCGCAAACTGCAGGAAGTTGGCCTGGAAGCGGGCGAGGCCGAACGGCAGCGGCACCAGCATGCGCTTGCGGGCGGTGATGGCGAGGATCGCCTCGATGATCTCGCGCATGGTTAGCACTTCCGGACCGCCGAGCTCGTAGGTCGCGCCCGCCTTGGCCTTGCCGTCGACGGCATCGGCGATCGCGGTGGCGACGTCGCCGACATAGACCGGCTGCATCCGGGTCGTCTCGCCGATCAGCGGCAGCACCGGCGATATCCGGGCCAGCGCGGCAAAGCGGTTGGTGAACTGGTCCTCGGGGCCGAACATCACGGAGGGACGGAAGATCGTGGCCGAGGGCACTGCAGCCAGCACCGCCGCCTCGCCGGCCGCCTTGGCCCTGGCATAATGCGAGGGCGATTCGGCGTCGGCGCCGATCGCGGAGACATGGATCAGGCGAGCGCCCGCGGCAGCCGCCGCCTTGGCGACGGTCTCGGCGCCCTTGGCCTGGACGGCGTCGAAGGTCTGCGCGCCGCCCTCGGCAAGGATGCCGACCAGATTAATCACGACATCCGAATCACGCAGCGCCGCCTCGACCGAGGCCGGATAGCGCAGGTTGGCCTGGACGACGTGGACCTGCCCCACCTTGCCGGACGGCTGGAGGTATCCGGCTAGTTCCGGCCGCCGCACCGCAACACGGACCCGGTAATCGCGCCGGCACAGCGCGCGGACGACATTCCGGCCCAAAAACCCCGATCCGCCGAAAACCGTGACGAGAGTTTCCAGATTCGATGCCATGGGAGCCAATCCTGCGGGAAAGAGTGCGTATTATCAGGCTTGTATCGGGCCGGTTTGCGATGCGCAATCCGCATCGCCAAAACCGGCCAAGCATGAATTGACAACGGCGTCACCGAACCGTAGTAACCGCCTCCGTGCCCCAAACGGCATGCCCAGGTGGTGGAATTGGTAGACGCGCTGGCTTCAGGTGCCAGTGGCTTAACGGCCGTGAAGGTTCGAGTCCTTTCCTGGGCACCATTTTGCGGGATTTGGTCCCAAAATAGACCTACCTTCGATCGGTAGAGATGGCAGGGCGGCGATCCCGGTATCGCCGCGCCCTCGGCCCCTCGATGGGCCCTCCCCTCACACCACCCTCTTCCCCGCCCGCTCCGCGACCGCCTTCTGCACGAAATACATCATCACCAGCGTGATGAGGGTCGTCATGACGACGACGTAGCCGATCCGGTCGAAATGGATCAGCGAGCCGTCGGGCGCCTGCGCGATGATCGCGCCGGCGAGCACCGAGCCGAGCCCGCCGGAGAGCTGCTGCAGCGAGGCGCTGACTGCGCTGAACGAGCCGCGCTGGCTGGGGTCGGGGATCGCCGACATCAGCGCCTGCGACGGGATCATGCGCGAGAAGATGCCGACGAACATCAGCACGTTCACGGTGATCGCGGTCGTGAGCGAGACGTGGCCGAGATGGGTGTAGATCAGCACCATGACGACGGTCATCGCGCAGCCGAACACGAAGGTCGGATATTTGCCGAAGGCGTCGCTGGCCCGGCCGACCAGCGGTCCGGTGACGATGCTGAACAGGCCGGAGACGAGATAGATCGTCGGCAGATGCAGCATGTCGATGCCGAGATTGTGCACGGTGTAGGCGCTGGAGAACGGCATCAGCATGTAGCCGCCGGTCGCAAGCAGCGTCGTGACGGCGAAGGCCAGCGTATAGCGCGGCTCGCCGACCGTCGCGATCAGGTGATGGAACGGGTTTCTGTCCTGCTTGAGCCGCAAGTGCGCGTTCACCGGCTCCATCACGAAGGCGATGATGGCGATCGTGACGATCGAGAGGCCGACGATCGCGACGAAGCAGACCTGCCAGCTCCAGTGATTGGCGAGAAACAGCCCGGCGGGAATGCCGAGCACCTGGCTCGCGGCGAACGCGGTCTGCACGAAGCCCATCACGCGGCCGCGCAAGTGCAGCGCGAACAGGTCGGTGATGATGGCCAGCACCACCGAGCCGATCACGCCGCCGAACAATCCGGTCACGATCCGGCCGACCAGCAGCACGTGGTAGTTCTGCGCCATGGCGCAGAGCAGGGTGCCCAGCGTGAAGCCGACATAGAAGAACAGCAGCAGGCGCTTGCGGTCGAAGCGATCGGCAAAGCCCGCGGCGAGGATGCCCGACAGTCCCGCGCTGAACGCGTAGGCCGACACCGCCACGCCAAATTGGGCGGCCGTGATGTTGAGCGCAGGCATCAGGATGGCGCCGAGCGGCGACATGATGATGAAGTCGAGGATGATCGTGAACTGCGTGAACGCCAGAAGCGCGATCAGGAGCGCCTGGTAGCGCGAAAAGCCGCGCGGACGGTCCGATTGATCGTCGATAGGCGCGGCGAGCGTCTGGTCGGTCATGGGGCTCGATTCATGACGAGTGGAGGAAGAGACTGGCAGATAGGGTGAGCCGGGGCGAATTTCATCGGCCGCCGGCCGCTCGTTCCCTGGGGAATACGAAGCTCACACCGGGTTGTGGGATCCATGCAACAGGGAGTCCGGCAATCCGCTCAATTCCGCTTCGGCCTGCACCAGCCAGAACCGCATCTCCATCTCGCGGTACATCGTCGCCGCGGCAACAAGCTCGTCGCGAGCCTGGTCCGGGCGTCCCGCGTTCAAATACAATTTTCCGAGGCCGTGACGGCAGCGCGCAGCAAGCGGGCGGAGGTCGAGTTCATCGGCGAGCGCCAGCGCGGCTCTGTAGTGACCTTCGGCCTGGTCGGGGGAGCTGCCGCCGCTGGAAGCCTCGCCCAGAAGACGCCGGGCGGCCGCCTCGCCGCTCCGCTGGCCATTTTCACGGGCCAGCGTCAGCGCCTGTCCGGCAGCCCTGAGAGCATCCGCCTGCCGGCCAGCCAACAGGTATGCTTCGCCCAAAGGCGACAGGAACAGCGCCTGGGCAAATCGATGCCCCATCTTCTCGAAGACCCTCAGCGCCTGCTCCATCAGCGGCAGGCCTTCGGCCGTTCGCCCCAGCAGGGCATAAGCGTGGCCAAGGCTGCCGGAATTGCCTGCGACGAGGAACGGCAGGTTCCACTCGCGCGCCACCGCCAATCCGCGCTCCAGCACCACGACTGCGCGGTTCAGCTCTCCCCGGGACGCCAGCAGATCGGCAAAGCACCAGCTGACGATGCCGAGGCTATAGGGGTGATCGACCGCCTCGGCGAGGCGTATGCCTTCCTCGCCGTGAGCGATCCCGCGCGCGAACTTGCCCTGGTCGGCATAGATGCGAGCGAGAAAACCGTGGGCGGTCACGGCCGGAAATCCGGCGAGGGAAAATTGCTGGAGGCATGCGTCGCCGTCGAGCAGTTCCAGCACGTTGAGATAATGAGATTCCGACTCGCCGTAGTGCAGCGTCGAGAAGCAGGCGAGCCCGAGAAACAGCGATGCCGAGATGCGGAGCGAAAGCTCGCCGAGCTGCTCTGCGAGACGATGGGCGTCCCGCCCGAACTTGACGGCGTCCTGTGGATGGCCGCTCAGGCTGAGGGTCTGGCACATGTGAACGGACGCGAGGCAAAGCCGTCCGGGATCGTCGAGATCTCTGGCCAGCGCTTCGGCCTCGCGAAGATAGCCGACGATGCGCGCGAACTGGCCGAGTGGAAACAGCGAGGTCTTCAGGTCGAACCTGAGATCGATCGCCTGCTCCATTGTGTCCCGGGTCTGCGGCAGCGTCGCAAGACAGCGCAGCCCCCGTTCGAAGAAATTGGCTGCTTCGCGGTTGGCCCATCGCGCATGTGCGAGTCGCCCCGCCTTGATCCAGTGGTCGGTCGCCTCGCGGACACGCCCGGCCTCGGCGAAATGAAGGGCAACGATCTCGGGTTGGGTTTCGGCCAGTGCCGGGAAGCTTTCGATGAGCGTGTTCGCGATATCCGCATGCAATTGCTGCCTGCGGCTCCTCAGCATCGCGACATAGGCGGCATCCTGGACCAGCGCGTGCTTGAACGTGTAGCTCGCCTGCGGCGGCGAGCCGCGACGGCTGACGAGGCCGGAGGCCGTCAGCCGTTCAAGCGCGGCGTCCAGATCGACAGGGGGCAGCGCGGATATTGCAGCGATCAGCTCGTAGGAGAACTCTCGCCCGATCGAAGCGCCGATCGAAGCCACGTCCTTCACCGCGCCGAGCAGATCGAGGCGAGCGGCCAGCGAGGCCTGCAACGTCGCCGGAATGGCGAGCGACCGCCGCGACCCCTCCGGCCCTTCGCTGTCGGATGCCTCGCGCAACAGTTCCTGCTCGATCAGCGTGCGGGTCAACTCCTCGACGAACAGCGGGATGCCGTCGGCGCGCGACAGTATCTGCTCGACGACGGGCTCGGGGAGAGGCTTGCCTCCCGCGACGTCATCAATGATGCCGGCGCTGTCGCTGCGGCCAAGGCGGCCGAGGGGCAACAGCGTCACATGTGGCTGGCCGATCCAGGAAGGCTGGAATTCCGGCCTGATGGTGACAAGCAACAGCAGCGGCAGGTTTGCGGCGCGAGCCGCGATCGCGTCGAGCAGGTCGAGCGATGTCGGGTCGATCCAGTGCGCGTCCTCGACCACGATCAGCCCCGGTGTCTGCACCGTTCCGGCTGAAAGCTGGTTGAGCAGCGCATTGAGGGTCATCTCCCGCTTCTCCTGCGGGGAGATCGCGAGGGCCGGATAGCGTCCGTCAGAGGGCACGCCGAGAAGTTCGGCGATCAGCGCGACATCGCGGGTCAGATTTTTCGTTGCGGGCGCGAGCAGGGCTTCCAGCCTGTCTATCCGTACGCCGGCGCTGCTGCCGGGTTCGAAATCGGCAGCCCGTTCAAGCTGAACGATGAGCGGGTAGAGCGCGCTGTGCGCATGATGCGGAGAGCAATAATAGCGCAAGCGGCTGTGTTGCTCGTCCTCGAGCCTCGTCAACACGCTCTCGACGATGCGCGACTTGCCGATGCCGGGCTCGCCCGAGATCAGCACCACGCGGCCCGCACCGGACTTCGCCTGATTCCAGCGGCGCAGCAGCAGCTCGATCTCTTCCTGGCGACCGACGAGCGCGGACAGTGAATCGGCGCGCCGCGCATCGAAACGGCTGACGCCAACAGCCTCGCCGAGCACCTGCCACGCGGGCACCGGCTCTCGCAGTCCCTTGACCTCGATATCCGGAAGCGCGCGCGTGTCGAACAATTGCCCAAGCAGCCGCCGCGTGCCGGCCGCGATCGCGACCTCGCCCGGTCCGGCAACGCCCTGCAATCGTGTTGCCAGGTTCGGCGTCTCGCCGATCGCAACGTGCTGCCTGAGATCACCGGGCCCGGGCTTCTCGCCGATCACGACGAGGCCGGTTGCGATCCCGACGCTCGCCCGCGGTGCCGCGCCGGCCGGTGCGTCCAGGATGCGAACCGCGTCGACGATCGCAAGGCCAGCGCGTACGGCATGTTCGGCATCGTGCTCGCGCGCCATGGGATAACCGAAATAGATCAGGACACCGTTGCCCTGGTGCTGGGCGACGAAGCCATGGAATTGCGCTGCGATCCGAGCCGCGACCCGATGAAAGGCGACGATCTGGTCGTGGATATCCTCTGGGTCGCGCTCCGCGGACAGAGGCATCGCGCCGATCAGTTGGCAGGCCATGATCGTCAACTGGCGCTGCTGGCGGCCGCCCGGGCGAAGCGATTCCGAGGGCGGAGCATCGTCGTCGCGTTCCGCGACGGCTGCGGCTTCGGTCTCCCGCACCCGAACGCCATCCAGGGGCTCGTTCGTCCGCGCCGCACCGGACGGTCTGGCGTTGCGGAGTTCCGCGACGAGCGACTGGGTGACCGCATCGGGCTCCGTGTTCAGCTCGCGCTTGAGCAGCGCGACGAGATCCTGATAGCGCTTGAGCGCCTCGGCCTTGCGTCCATTGGCGGTGAGCGCCTGGATGACCAGCCGATGCGCATCCTCGCGCAAGGCATTCACGGCAATGGCCCGGTTGGCCGTCTTGAGCGCGGATTCCGCATGTCCGGACTGCAGCGCGTGCTGGCCGTGCCGGACCATGGAATCGACGGCCAGGCCGTCCAGCCGCTCCCGTTCCTGGTCGCGCCATTCCGACCATGCGTCTTCTTCTATATTCAGATCCGTCAGCAGCGGATTGCGGTAGAGATCGGCGGCCGCGGCCAGCGACGCGCGGCTGCCCTCGACGATCAGGGTCTCGAAGCGGACCGCATCGCAATCGATCACCCCGGGCGCGAGCCAGACGTCATTGTCGTCGCTGCAAATGGAGTCCTGCCCGAGAATCCGCCGTAACCGCACCAGGCTCTGGCGCAGATTCTGCCGCGCCTGAGTCTCGAAATGCGAGCCCCACAGCAGGTTCGCGAGCTTTTCGCGCGGTTGGCGGCGCGGCGCAGTGCAAGCCAGATAGGCGAGCAATCCAGCAAGTTTCCGGCCCGGCAACGAAACCACGCCGTCATTTGTCGTCAGTTCAAAACGTCCGAACAGCGAAAGACCAAATCTCGGAAGCGGCACGCAGTCTCTCATTCCCATGGCAAACCGGGCCGGCGATCGTGGCCTCGGAAACACACCTAACACGCTTTGACGCACTTTGAAGGCCGCGCAAAGCAGGAGTCACGCTGCTGTCACGCCGGACTGACGCCGGCATTGACGGCGGTCGGCCTACAAATCCCCGCGGCGCTCCCCGATGTCTGCCAACAGATTCTCAGCCGCGACCGTCATCGGCTGGAATTTTTCACTGCTCCCGGACGGACTATGAAGAGGAACAAGTTCATGATGTATCGAATGATGATCGCCGCGGCGTTGTTCGCAGCGGTCAGTGCCGCTCCGGTCATGGCTTACACGAGATCTCCGTCGATGGCCGACGCGGCCGTACGGAAGAATATCCCGCCGCCGCCGAAGCCCACTCCGGCTCCCCCCAAGCCGCCAGCCCCCACGTCCGGGAAGAAGCAGCCGTAGCCGCGGCTTGATCGCGGGTCCGAGCGCGAGGTCGCCGTGCATCCGGCGATCTCGTTGCCGTCAGGCTTCTCCAACTGCATGTCCTCTCAGCCCATCATGCGCGCGCGCCTCTACGATTCGGTTCGAGACGGATGGAAGCGCGCGCGTGTGGTCATGGCCTGCTGTACGGTCTCCTCGCTCGCGAATGCCGCCGAGCCGAACTGGTCGCTGAGCGCCGATCAGGAATTGCGATATGCCACCTGGAGCGGCACGCGGGGTTTCCCTGCCAGCGGCTCGGCGGCGGCCGGCGCCGGGACGCAGGTCTATGCACCCCTGACGATCCAGGCGAGCGGGCAGCCGCTCGAAAACGTCAAAGTCGATCTGCTCGGCAGGGGCGGCTATGTCTGGTCACGGCAATCCACGCCCGGGTTGACCGGCAGCGTCACGACCACGACTGATACGGTCGTCTCGGGGACAGCAACCTATCTCGGCATTCCCGGAATTCAGCCGTTCGTCTCCATGAACGTCAATCTTCCAACGGGGACGACGGCTCTCTATGGCAGCGCGGCGAATGCGCGGATGGATCAGGACATCGTCGACCTCGCAACATTCGGGGAAGGGCTGAACATAGGGCCGACGGTCGGCGTCAACCTGCCCATCGGCGAACAGCTCATCCTGACGTTCAGTTCCGGCTATACATGGCGCGGCGCATATCGCATGGAAGCGCTGCTCGATCCCGCAAGCACGGAGCCGCAGGCAACCACATTGGTGGGGCCGGGACGGGTCGCGACGCAGACGGCGTCGCTCGGCTACCAGCTGGCAAGCCTGACGCTGCTGGCTTCAGCGTCCTACGCCCACGAAACTGCAACCCATCTGGATCATATCTCATCCTATGCGCTTGGCGACCGCTACACGCTGTCAGGTACGGTCGGATACGCATGGACGACATCATCGAGCACGACATTCACGGCGTCGTGGACCAACGCCGAGAAGAATAGGGTTTTGGATCCGGAGTTGTTGAAGATCATTCCCGAGTCGTTTCGGTCCAACAGCGCCGTGTATCGGTATCGCCTCGAGCAACCCGTCGTGAGCGGCAACTGGACCATCGCGCCGATGCTGAACTACATGCGGCGCGATCAAAACTCCTACAATCCGGTCACGCAGCAATTCATTCCGGCAAAGACCCGCATCGGAGCGGGAGGTTCTGCGCAGTATTCGCCACGCGAAGGCTTGTCCTTGAAAACGAGTGTCGAGCACTTCTGGATCAATGAAAACCTGACCGAACTGACGCCGAACCTTCGCGTTCGCGGCTGGATCGCAATGCTTGGCGGGAGCATGAAATTTTGACGCGCATCATCACTGGTTTGAGCGGCTTTGCTCTGGTCACGGCATTCGTCGCCGGCTTGTCGATTTTCGATCAGGCGCAGGCGCAAGCAAGATGCCCGGAGGGCAGGACTTCAGGTGGTGGATGCGTCAACGGCGGCCTCGCCAGGTCGATGCGCCAGCGAGCCATCATCTTCTCGCAGCCCAAACTGTCCTATACTGGCGCGCCGGTCTCGCAGAGCCGCGGCGACGGCCAGGACACGAACACCCCCAGGTCGATCGAGCGGTCCTACGACAAATACGGTCCGCCTCCGCCGCAGCCCGTGCCGGCGGTGGTTCCGACCCTGCCGCCAACGCCTCCACCGCCTCCACCGCCTGTCACGTCCGACAGGCGGCTCAAGCGCGATATCTCGCGGCTCGGATGCCTCGACAGCGGCATCTGTCTCTACCGGTTTCACTATCTCTGGGACGACACGTTTTATATCGGTGTGATGGCCCAGGAGGTCGAGCGGATCGTGCCCAATGCCGTGGTGCACGGTCCCGACGGCTATCTTCGGGTCCGTTACGACCTGCTCGGACTGCAGTTCCGCAGCTGGAGCAATTGAGAGACCATCAGGCCTCGCCGGATTGCCGCCAATCTCGGGTTAAGCCAGCCTTAGCGAATGCCTCCTAGGCTCGCTGCGGTCCATTTCCCTGCTCCCTGGCCATCTGCTTTCCTGGAGCCGGTCATTTTGCGGCAAACAAGAGCGTTTTCGAATGGAGCAGCCTGCCTGGCAGTACGTTTCCAGCGCGCCGGAGCCGTCGGCAGTGCCGGCGGCGGCGCGGACGCTCGTCATCGATCTCGAAGGCGCCCTGCTCCGTTCCGAGCTCTTGATGGAAGCGCTGTTCTCCAGCCCCGCTCGCCTGCTGGCCCGCTTCGGCGCGGGCGGACGGCCCGGCATGGCGGCGCTGACGGATGTCCTGGCGCAGGCCGAGATCGACTACGCCCATCTGCCCTATGATCCCGATGTGCTGAACCAGGCGCTGGCGGCGCGGGCGCGCGGTGCGAAGGTCTACCTGGTCGCCGGCCGGCTTCCCGGTCATGCGGCCGGCATCGCCGCGCATCTCGGTTTCGATGGCGTCGTGACGCCGGCCGATCTCGCTGCGGGCGAGCTTCCCTTCGATCGCGGCACGATCGATCGCATCGAGAACCGCGGCGGTCGCAATCCCGGGCTGAAGGTCTGGGTCAAGGCGCTGCGCGTCTATCAATATGCCAAGAACACGCTGGTGTTCGTGCCGGCGCTGACCGCGCACCAGATGAATTTCGCGACGCTCGGCTACGCGCTGCTGGCGTTCCTGGCGTTCTCGGCTTGCGCCTCCGGCGCCTATCTGATGAACGATCTGCTCGATCTCGCCGCCGACAGGCAGCATCCGACCAAGCGCCACCGCGCGCTCGCGGCCGGCGATTTGCCGATCTCGTCGGCGCTATCAGCGATCCCCGCGCTGTGGCTGTTCGCGGTCGCAGCCTCGCTCTTCATCTCGCCGCTCTTCCTCGGCGTGCTCGGCGCCTATCTCGCCACCACCATCGCCTATTCGCTCGTGCTCAAGCGCAAGATGCTGGTCGACGTCGTCACGCTCGCCGGGCTCTACAGCTTGCGCATCGTCGCCGGCGCTGTCGGTGTCGGCGTGGTGCTGTCGGAATGGCTGTTGATCTTCTCGCTGTTCGTGTTCACCTCGCTGGCACTGATCAAGCGCTTCAGCGAGCTCAGCATGCGCGAGGGCGCCGGTCTCGCCGATCCCTCCAACCGCGATTACCGGATCACCGATCTGCATGTCATCGCGGCAATGGCCGCGGCGAGCGCCATGAACGCGGTGACCGTGTTCTCGCTCTATGTGTCATCAACCGCGGTGACGCCGCTCTACAGCCGCCCCTGGATGCTGTGGCTCATGACCCCGCTGCTGCTGTACTGGTTCGGCCGGGCCCTGATGATGGCGCATCGCCGCGAGATGCCGGACGATCCGATTCTCTACGCCTTCCGCGACGGCCCCAGCCGCACCGCGGTCGCGGCGATGATCTGCATCATGCTGGCCGCGATCTGAGCCGGCGGACGCTTGCGCCGCCTGCCGCGAGTGGATACATCGCGGGCAATCCGAAATGAGCCTATTGTGCCAAAAGACCGATTCGACCCGAGGTTTTGAAACACCATGACCGTACGCCTGCACCGCGGCGACCTGCCCGACCTGTCCCGCTACACCACAGCGGTGGCGATCGACACCGAGACCATGGGGCTCAACCCCCACCGTGACCGGCTCTGCGTGGTGCAGCTCTCGCCCGGCGACGGCAGCGCCGACGTGGTGCAGATCCCCAAGGGGCACACCGACGCGCCGAACCTGAAGGCCCTGCTGGCCAATCCGGCCATTACCAAGATCTTCCACTTCGCGCGGTTCGACGTCGCGGTGCTGTACCAGACCTTCGGCGTCATGACCGGGCCGATCTACTGCACCAAGATCGCCTCCCGCCTGACCCGCACCTATACCGACCGCCACGGCCTGAAGGATCTCGTGCGCGAGGTGCTCAATGTCGACCTCTCCAAGCAGCAGCAGTCCAGCGACTGGGGTTCCGACAGCCTGACCGAGCCGCAACTCGCCTATGCCGCCTCCGACGTGCTGCACCTGCATGCCTTGCGCGAGCGGCTCGACGCCATGCTGGTCCGGGAGGGCCGTACCCAGCTGGCCAAGGCCTGTTTCGACTTCCTGCCGACCCGCGCCCTGCTCGACCTCCAGGGCTGGGCGGAAGAGGACATCTTTGCGCATTCCTGAGGCCTGAGCGGGCCTCCAAAGCATGATCCGGACCCGAAGGGCCGCGCTAGCGCAAGGTGCGGAGCGGTTTTCCGAAAAGATCACGCGCAAACAACGACCTAAAGCGCGATGACGATTCATCCAAATCTCGCGCTTTAGGCCGGGCCGGCCCCGTTTCGGACACTTTCCTGCGGCCTCTCGCGGGCTGCACATTCGGTCGCCGCCGGGTACAATGGCGCGGCCTTCAACCGGACAAGGCGAGCGACCTCTGGAGCAGCGGTGAATTCGGCCCAGAATCCCACCTACGACGCCGCGCTTGCGGCGAGGTTTGCCAGAGCGGCGCGTCACAGCCGCCTGGTGCGGATTCTGCGCGTCGCGGTGCCGGCGGCGGTGGCCGCGTCCATCGCCGCGATCGTCGCCGTCTCGACCTTCCTCAATCCCTTCACGATCCCCATCAAGCTCGACTCCGGAAATCTCGTGGTGACAGGCACCAAGATCACGATGGAATCGCCGCATATGTCCGGATTCACGCCGGACCGGCGGCCGTACGAGCTCTGGGCCAAGACGGCAACGCAGGACATCACCGACCCCGATCATGTCGATCTCGCCGATCTGCGCGCGAAGGTGCTGATGGAGGATCAATCGACCCTGTTCCTCGATGCGCGCACCGGCCGCTTCGACAACAAGCAGCAGCAGCTCGACTTGCACAAGGACATCTTCCTGCGCACCTCGACCGGCTATGAGGCGCGGCTGAACTCGGCCTTCGTCGACATGGGCAAGGGCACGGTCTCGTCGGACGAGCGTGTCGACGTCAAGCTGACCAACGGCACGCTGACCGCGGATCGCCTGCGAATCACGGAGGGCGGCGACGTTATCCGCTTCGAAGGCAATGTGGTGATGCATCTGGACAAGCTCGACGACGGCGCCGCTGCGCAGCCTGCGCCGCCCGAGCCAGCGCCGCCGGCTGCGAAGACGCGTACGCCTCAGAACAAATCTGCCAACTCAAAGTGATTTTCATGATCGGTTTTTTTTCGCGCAACGAGGACAAGCGGTGCGCCATCATCGCTGCGGCCGCGCTGGCCTTCGGCGCCGCGCTGGTCGCTGGCGGCGCGGCGGTCGCGCAGAGCACGATGCAGGGCGTGCCGAACGCGATGCAGGGCTTCTCGCAGAACCGCGATCAGCCGATCCAGATCGAGGCCGCTTCGCTCGAGATGCGCGACAAGAAGAAGGAGGCGACCTTCGCCGGCAATGTGAAGGTCGTGCAGGGCGACACCACCATGACCTCGAAGACGCTGGTGGTGTTCTATGAGTCGAGCGGTGACAAGCCCGCGCCGGCGCAGCCTGCGGCGAAGGGGGCCAAGAACAGCAGCACCGGAGCGCCGATGCAGTCGGCGACGCCGGGCCCCGGCGGTGCCTCGTCGATCAAGCGGCTGGAGGCCCGCGGCAATGTCGTGGTCACCCAGAAGGATCAGGTGGTGACCGGCGAGACCGCCGTGTTCGACACCAAGACCAATCTCATCACGATGCTCGGTGGCAGCGGCGGCCAGGTGGTCCTGACGCAGTGCAAGAACGTGCTGCGCGGCGACCGCCTGATGGTCGACATGACCACGGGCGTCTCGCGGGTGGAATCCGACAGCGGCAGGGTGCAGGCCCTGCTGCCGCAGGGTGGCGGCAATGATTGCGGCCCGGGCGGGCAAGGGGGCAAGCCCACCCCGGGGTCGCCTTTGCAGCTGCCCGGCGCAACTAAACCAAAGTAAATTCAACGGCTTGGTTCGGATGCCCCCGATCCGAGGTTGAAGCTTGCCCGGCGAGACTGTATCTAGCGCGAAGGGCTTTCGAAGCGGGGTCCGCCGCTTACCGGGCGTGTTTCATTGGGCATGGGACATCCCTTCACTCATGCTGCGCCGGCGAATCGATAAAGCCGGGGCGGCAGATCGCGCGAATGCCGCGAAAAGCTAGAAGGCGGGGATGGTCGATCTCTTCAGCATGTTCCGTCGGCGCCCCGCCAAGCGCGGCCGGCCAGGATTTGCACGTCAGGACATCACCGCCCTCGGTGACAGCGTCGGTGGACTGGTGGCGAGCCCCGTGCGGGACGCGCCGACGATCGCCCGTGACCAGCCGATGCACGCGCCCGACCAGTTCCAGGGTGATTATCAAGTCGATTATCAGGCCGAGGCACCGCGCGCGCTGCCGGTCCACCCGGTCAGAGCGGCCGCCAGGCCGAACGGCGCCGGCGGGCCGCAGCTCCTGAAGCGGCCGGGCTACCTGGCTGTGCATAGCGTGGAAAAGAGCTTCGGCAGCCGCCAGGTGGTGCGCGGCGTCAGCATCTATGTGCGCCGCGGCGAGGCGGTCGGCCTGCTCGGCCCCAACGGCGCCGGCAAGACCACCGTGTTCTACATGATCACCGGCCTCATCAAGGCCGATCGCGGCGCGATCGAGCTCGACGGCCACGACGTCACGAAGCTGCCGATGTATCAGCGCGCGCGGCTCGGCATCGGCTATCTGCCGCAGGAAGCCTCGATCTTCCGCGGCCTCACCGTGGAGCAGAACATCCGCGCCGTGCTCGAAGTGGTGGAGCCCTCGCGCAAGAAGCGCGAGCAGCAGCTCGACTCGCTGCTCGACGAATTCAACATCACGCGCCTCAGGAAATCACCGTCGATCGCGCTGTCAGGCGGGGAGCGTCGCCGCGTCGAGATCGCGCGCGCGCTGGCGACGCGCCCGAACTACATGCTGCTCGACGAGCCTTTCGCCGGCATCGATCCGATCGCGGTCGGCGACATTCAGGATCTCGTCCGCCATCTCACCAATCGCGGCATCGGCGTGCTCATCACCGACCACAACGTGCGCGAGACACTCGGCCTCACCGATCGTGCCTATATCGTCTATGCCGGTGAAATCTTGACCGAGGGTAGCCCGGATGAGATCGTCGCCGATCCGGACGTTCGCCGCCTTTACCTTGGCGAGGAATTCCGCCTCTAGCCCTTTTTTCCAATTCGTCAAGACGTGTACATCGGGCTGAGACTAGGATAAGCAAAAATCGGACCACTTTTCGGGATCGGTTCTTGCTTCATGGCGCTTACGCAGAGATTAGAGTTCCGGCAATCGCAGTCGCTGGTCATGACGCCGCAGCTGATGCAGGCGATCAAGCTGCTGCAATTGTCCAATCTCGATCTCACGACCTTCGTGGAAGAGGAACTCGAGCGTAACCCCCTGCTGGAGCGGGCCAGTGACGAGGCCCCCACCGAGGCCCCGGCCGAGACCGGCCAGTTCAGCGATGGCGATGAGTTCGGCGGCAGCAACGGCGACGAGCCGGGTGGTGGTTCGGGCGACGCCTTCGAGCCCGGCCAGGAAGAATGGATGAGCAAGGATCTCGGCACCCGCGCCGAGATCGAGCAGACCCTGGATACGGGCCTGGACAACGTCTTCTCCGAGGAGCCGGCCGAGGCCGCCGCGCGCAACGCCCAGGACGCGGCACCGACCACCTATACCGAATGGGGCGGCGGCGCCTCCGGCGACGAAGACTACAATCTCGAAGCCTTTGTCGCGGCCGAGACGACGCTGTCGGACCATCTCGCCGAGCAGCTCTCGGTCGCCTTCACCGCACCCGCGCAGCGCATGATCGGCCAGTACCTGATCGACCTCGTCGACGAGGCCGGCTATCTGCCGCCCGATCTCGGCCAGGCCGCCGAACGTCTTGGCGCGTCGCAGCAGGAGGTCGAGGACGTCCTTGCCGTGCTGCAAAAATTCGACCCGCCCGGCGTCTGCGCGCGTTCTCTCAGCGAATGCCTCGCGATCCAGCTCCGCGAGCTCGACCGCTACGATCCGGCGATGCAGGCCCTCGTCGAGCATCTCGACCTGCTCGCCAAGCGCGACATCGCCGCCCTGCGCAAGCTCTGCGGCGTCGACGACGAGGACATCGCCGACATGATCGGCGAGATCCGCCGCCTCAATCCCAAGCCCGGCATGAAGTTCGGCTCGGCGCGGCTGCAGACCATGGTGCCCGACGTCTATGTCCGCCCGGGTCCGGACGGCGGCTGGCATGTCGAACTCAACAGCGACACCTTGCCGCGCGTGCTGGTCAACCAGACCTACTATTCCGAGCTGTCGAAGAAGATCGGCAAGGACGGCGACAAGTCCTACTTCACCGATGCGCTGCAGAACGCCACCTGGCTGGTGCGCGCGCTCGACCAGCGCGCCCGCACCATCCTGAAAGTTGCAACCGAGATCGTGCGCCAGCAGGACGGCTTCTTCACCCACGGCGTCGCGCATTTGCGGCCGCTGAACCTGAAGGCCGTCGCCGACGCCATCCAGATGCATGAATCCACGGTGTCGCGCGTCACCGCCAACAAGTACATGGCGACAAATCGCGGCACATTCGAATTGAAATATTTCTTCACCGCCTCGATCGCCTCGGCCGACGGCGGCGAGGCGCATTCGGCCGAAGCCGTGCGCCACCACATCAAGCAGCTGATCGATTCGGAGGCGCCCTCCGCGATCCTGTCGGACGACACCATCGTGGAACGGTTGCGCGCCTCGGGCATTGATATTGCCCGCCGCACGGTCGCGAAGTACCGCGAAGCCATGCGCATTCCCTCCTCGGTGCAACGCCGCCGCGACAAGCAGAGCGCTCTTGGTAACGTCCTCTCCACCGCACTGTCCGATCGCTCCCGCAACACCGAGCCGGCCTGATTGCGCTCGCGCCAAATCGCGCTACTCTCAATCCCCCATCGAGACCGATCCAAGCATGCGCATGAATCGGAAAATGTGCACGGCGGTTTTCCGAGCGGACCATGCGCAGGGAACAACCCCAGCTGCGATGATGCGTCGTCGCAGCTCGGCGTAACCAAGCGAGGCATCACATGACCCTTCGAATTTCGGGAAAGAGTGTCAGCGTCGGCGAGGCCCTGCGCGGCCGCGTTACCGACCGGACCGATGAGGTCCTGCGGAAATATTTCGACGGCAATTATTCCGGCCACATCACGCTCTCGAAGGACGGCTTCGGCTTCCGTACCGACTGCGCGCTGCATCTGGATTCGGGAATAACGCTGGAAGCCGATTCGAACGCGCCCGACGCCTATGCCAGCGCCGACCAGGCCCTCCTGATGATCGAGAAGCGCCTCAAGCGCTACAAGAGCCGGCTCAAGGATCGCTCGGCCCGCAAGGCCCATGTCGCCAGTGCGGCGCTGGCCGCGCTCGACGCCACGAGCTACGTATTGGAGGCTCCAGGCGAAGGCGAGGATGAGGACGAGATCACCGGCTACAGCCCCGTGATCATCGCCGAGGCAACCACCTCGCTGAAGCAGCTCTCTGTCAGCGAAGCCGTCATGGAACTGGACCTCAGCGGGGCACCCTGCCTGGTATTCCAGCATGGCTCCAGCGGCCGGGTGAACATCATTTACCGGCGCGCCGACGGCAATGTGGGCTGGATCGACCCGCCCGGGGCCAAAGCCGACGGCAAGGCCGGCGGTTAGGGCCGAAAATCAAGCCCCGTATCAACCACAGGTCTTAACAATGACCGGGGCAAAGCCGCACGCAGGAGTTGGCACCGGGATTGCGTTGGAGTAGAAGCGCCCCACATCAGGATCGGGGCTAAGTCCTCCTCCTGCTTCACCTTCTTGACGCCGGCCCGGCGCGGTTCTTTCCAAGCTGGCCAATTCGGAACCTGACGGTTTAATTCACCTCGGAAACCTTCCATGCCGATTACCGATCTGGTCGCACCCGAGGCGATTCTCCCGGCATTGAAGGTCAACAGCAAGAAGCAGGCCCTGCAGGAGCTTGCGGCCAAGGCCGCCGAGCTGACCGGGCAGAACGAGCGCGCGGTGTTCGAGGTGCTGCTGCAGCGTGAGAAGCTCGGCACCACCGCGGTCGGCTACGGCGTCGCCATTCCCCACGGCAAGCTGCCCAAGCTGGAAAAGATTTTTGGCCTGTTCGCGCGCCTCGATCGTCCGATCGATTTCGAGGCGATGGACGGCCAGCCGGTCGATCTCGTCTTCCTGCTGCTCGCCCCCGAAGGCGCCGGCGCCGACCACCTCAAGGCGCTCGCCCGCATCGCGCGCCTCTTGCGCGACCAGGATATCGCCAAGAAGCTCCGCGCCTCCCGCGACGCCCAGGCGATCTATTCGGTGCTCGCCCTGCCGCCGGCGAGCGCGGCTTAATCGCTCCTCAGCGACCCATCGATCGTCAGCGCGTCGAAAGGCCGCGCGATCAGCAGCTGTTCCACTCAGCGCTTGCGGCTGAGACGTTCCAGACTGTAACTGTCTCGGAGCCGGCGGTTGATGGGCTGAGGGGGTGGGAGTGAACAAAGTGCCAGATCTCCGCTTTGGAGATCTGATCCTTGACGAGACGTGCCTCTTCGCGCGCCGTAACGAGCAGACGATCAAGTTCACCAGAAACGAGCGCGCACTGCTGCTGGCCCTCACGCGCAATCCACATCGCCTCATGCGCCGTGGCCGACTGCTTGACGAGCTCGCCTCCGAATCGGACATTTCCGATCGCAACATCGACTTTCTGGTAAACAGGGTGCGGTCCAAGCTTGGCGACAGTGCCAGATCGCCAAAGTACATCGCCACGCAATATGGCGAAGGCTATGTCTGGATTGCTGCACCGTCTTCCGGAACGATCGCGGGCTTCCTCGCCATTGCGCCGACGTTCGGACCGCAGGGCCATCGCTTCGGTCAGCAGGCGTCGTCCCTGGTCGGGCAGATCAGTGACATGATCGCCGGCGGCCTCGGCCGCGATGTCGTGGTTGTCGAGGACGGATACGCCGCCGCAACCAGCGCGCGCTATGTCCTGCAAATGAGCTTTCTTGCCGGCAATGAGTATCTTGATTGTGCCGCGACCTTGCGGGACATGCCGTCAAAGCGCATCGTGAAAGCATTCCGGCTGCATTTCGACATGGCGGACGCCAGATCGTTGGCGACGGAGGCGAGAAGGATTTCGGACGGCGTCGTCGATGCGCTGTCGCAGGCGCTCATTGAGGCCTCGACCGGCCTCGGCACGCCCGCGGATGAACCGCTTGAAACGCGCTTCCACAAGGCCGCAAGCCTTCTGTCAGCCTCGAATCGCACGTGGCTGGCAAGCGGTGAGCAACTCGGCAGGGACCGCGCGCACGACCCCCTTAATGCAGACATCGCCCTGCAATGGTGTTTGCATCTGTTCGCGCGCCTGGTCCACACCAGTCCGTTCGGCGAGATCAGCCTGGAAGAACGCTATCGCATCGAAAGCGAGATCGACGCCACGGTGCTGGAGTGCCTGCCTGCCGTCGAGGCGAATCCGCTTCTGATGCTGGCGGCCGCCAAGCTGTTGTACTTCATCGACCGCGGTCACCTCGACCTCGCGGAGGACATTGCCGGTCGCGCGTTCGCCCGGACGGCCGATTCTGGCGCAGCCCTTCCCGTGATGGGGCAACTGTGCCATGCGCGCGGCCGTTTCGACGAAGCAATCGGATTCTTCGATCGCGGCATCGAAACGTTCGAACCGGACTCCGACCTGCATCTCCATATGCGGGTCCTGAAGGCGATCTCCGTGCTTGCGTCCGGAGACCGCGCTGCGCTGGACACGACGGTCGCCGATGCAGCGAGGGAAAATCCGCGCTGCCCGCGCGACATCGGCCTGACGATCGGCTGGATGGTCGCTGCCCCGGAGCAGAAATTGCCGGCGGCGTCGGTGGATGCACTGACCGCGATCGGCCCCGCGGGCGCAGGCAATGCGATCGAATATCTCTACTTCACCTCGGCGCGTCACCTCGTCTCGGAGGAGGCACGCGCCAATGTCATGCGCGGCCTGATCGCGCATGTGATGCGGCTGCACGGCAAAGAGGCCGTGCCAGCCTTCGTTCTCAGGAGCATCGGTCCGATCGCGGCCTGAATTGTTGCCCGCGTGCCGCATTGGCGGGTCGATCCGGCTCACGCACGCCCGGCATTAGGCTGCCCGGCGATCCTCAAATATTGACCAAACAATTGCCTGCTAGCGACGGCCGACCGGCTCGATTTTGTCGGCCAACGTGCAAGGCGGGGTATGTTCGTTCGTTCAGTCCTGAAAAGTCGGCCCTCGACTCTCGAAAGGTGCCGGCCGGCGACCCGCGGTCGGCTCATGTCGTCATGGCTGTTGCAGATTGCTGCACTGGTACTGATGTTGCTCGCCGTACCGGCTACGGCTCTTGCTGTGACCTCCCTCAGCCCGCCTGCCGGCGCTCTGCCGTCGGTAACCGTGGGAGATGCCTATACCCCCACACAATTCTCCGGCGTGGGAGGCGCGGCCGCGTGCTGCACCTATGCGGCATCGGGCGCTGTTCCGCCTGGACTCACGCTCAGTTCGTCCGGCTTGTTGTCGGGTACGCCCATTGCAGCCGGATCGTTTTCCTTCACTGTCACGGCGACCGACACGGACACCACCAGCGCCTCGAACAACTATACGCTCGTGGTCAACAAGGCCGCCACCGCCGTCGGCGTGACCTCCTCGGCCAATCCAGGCCCGTACGGCTCGTTCACCTTCACCGCGGTCGTCTCGTCCACCCCGGGGGCGGGAACGCCGACCGGCAGCGTGACCTTCAATATCTCCGGCGACGGCGCGGGGTCGCAATTGGCGACGTTGAGCGGGGGCATCGCCAGCTTCACCACCTGGCTGAACCCGGGCTCCTACACGATCTCGGCTACGTATGGCGGCGATGGCAATTTCAACAGCAGCTTCGGCTCGATGAACACGTCACAGATCGTCACCCCGGCGAACACCACGACCGCTGTGACCTCTTCGGCCAATCCGAGCGTGTTCGGCCAGCCCGTCACTTTCACCGCGAACGTCTCGTCAGGCGGAATGGTGGGCATTTCGATCCTCACCGCAGACTTCCTCGACGGCGGCACTTCGATCAACGCGGGTCCATTCCCGAACGCCGGCACACTCACGACCTCGTCGCTCGCTGTCGGCAATCACACGATCACGGCCTCCTATGCCGGTGACAGTTTTTACTACGGCAGCACGGGACCGCTCACCGGCAATCCGCAAGTGGTCAACAAGGCCAACACGACGACCTCCGTGACATCCTCAGTCAATCCGAGTGCGGTCGGGCAGTCCGTCACCTTCACCGCCGTCGTTGCGGCCGTTGCGCCCGGGGCCGGGACTCCGACCGGCACGGTGACCTTTCTCGACGGCGGCAGTCCGATCGGCACTGCGCCGCTGAGCGGAGGCTCCGTCACCCTTACCACCGCAGCGCTTGCCGCAGGCAATCACACCATCACGGCCAGCTTTGGCGGCGACGGCAATTTCAACGGCAGCACGGGCTCGCTCTCCGGTAATCCGCAGGTGGTCAATTCACCGTTGTCACCTCCTGTGCTCGACGCGGCGTTTGCTCCAGCGTCCATTACGGTCAACGGCGCCACCACGCTTACATTCACGATCACCAACCCCAGTGCCTCGGCAGCACTGACAGGCGTCGCGTTTACCGATGCCTTTCCGCCGGGCCTCGCGGTCGCAGCGCCAAACGGCCTCACCACGACCTGCGGGGGTACCGTGACCGCGGCGTCCGGCGGCGGCACCGTCAGTCTTTCAAGTGGAACGGTGACGGCGAGCAGCTCCTGCACCGTCGCGGTGAATGTCACGGCCGGCTCCGTCGGCGCCAAGACCAACACGACCGGCCCCGTCAGTTCGACCAATGGCGGCATTGGCAACGCCGCGACAGCCGTCCTGACCGTGAATACGTCGACGACGACGACCGCTTTGACCTCGTCGCCAAACCCGAGCGGCTTGGGGCAATCGGTGACGTTCACCGCGACGGTCACGGCTCCGTCGGGCATGCCGACGGGGACGGTGACGTTCAAGGATGGCGCCACGACACTCGGGACAGGGGCGCTCGCCGGCGGCGTAGCGACATTCTCCACGTCGGCGCTGGCGGCCGGATCGCATTCAATCACTGCGGTTTATCCCGGGGATGTCAACAACGCGGGCTCGACATCGGCGGCTCTGACGCAGGCCGTCAATCAGTCGGCGACCACCGCGGTGGTAACCTCATCGCAAAATCCGAGCCCGGCAGGCCAGCCGGTGACATTCACCGCGACGGTGTCGAGCGGTGGCGGCACGCCGACTGGCACGGTGACATTCAGCGACGGCGGTGCTGCGATCGGCGCGGCGACGCTTGCCGCGGGCATCGCGACCTTCACGACCGCGTCGCTGACGCTCGGCAGCCACGCCATCACTGCAAGCTACGCCGGGAACGCGACCTTCACGGCCTCAACGTCCGCACCGCTGATCCAGAGCGTCAACACGCCGGCGGACAGCCTGAAACTGCGTGCCATGCAGACTCTGGCGGCGCCGATGGTGGCGCAGGTCTCCGGGCAGGCCATCTCCGGCGTGGTCGATAGCGCAATCGGCGAAGGCTTTAGCGACGGCGGGCCGCTCGTCACACCCAACAGCAGCGGCGTCCGCTTCAACTTTGCCGCGGATCCCGGCGCAGCAGCAACAGACGCAGCTCCGCGCGGCGCCGGCAACGATCCCGCCCCGAGCCGCGATCGCGCCTCCGCCTGGGGCATGCGACCGGCATCGCCACCGCAAATGTCTGGCTCGCGCGTCGATGATGCCTTCGCGGCGCTCAATAATGCGGTAGCGGCCAAGGCGCCGCCCAAACGCATCGCCGAGCCGCGCGATTGGCTGGCCTGGGCGGAGGTGCGCGGTGCGACGCTGGATCGCTGGAGCGTCGCGCCGCTTGGCAGCGCCTCCACGGTGCCAATGCTCTACGGCAACCAGATCAATGCGCTCGCGGGCGTCACGCGCAAGCTGACGCCGAGCTTTCTGGTCGGCGTGCTCGGCGGTTACGAAACCTTCGCCTATCGCTCCGACGTGCTCACGGGTCGCCTGAAGGGCGACGGATGGACGGTCGGCTCCTATCTCGGCTGGCGCGTCACCGACACCGTCCGTTTCGACGCGGGGATCGCCTATTCGGGCATCGGCTATAACGCAACTGCAGGCACGGCAGCCGGCTCGTTCACCGGCAGCCGTTGGCTGGCTTCCGGCGGGCTCACGGGCACCTATCGCTACCTGAGCCTCCTAATCGAACCGTCGGCGAAGATCTACGCGATGTGGGAGCACGAGAGCGCCTATACCGATACGCTCGGCACGTTGCAGGCCGCGCGCGATTTCACCAGCGGCCGGGCCAGCGGAGGCGTGAAGCTCGCATACCCGGTCGCATGGCTGTCCCGTGCGACCGTCATTCCCTATGTTGGCTTGTACGGCGACTATTACTTCAATGGCGACACGGCTGCGGCCTCGGCGTTGGCCGCGGCCACAACACCACCGGCATTCCTGCTCGATGGCTGGTCCGCACGGGTCACCGGTGGCGTCGCTGCGCGCTATGACAGTGGCGCGCAGATTGCTGTCGGCGTCGAGCGCGGCGGCATCGGCGGCGACGTTGGGCTGTGGACCTATCGCGCCCGCGCCTCAATGCCGTTCAGCGCGCAGTAGCGGCGCCCAGGCGCGAGATAGCGACCGTCTTGCCGCCATTGTGGACGCTGGGGCGACGGCGTCTCCCTCTCGTGTCCGGATTGAACGCTCGCAGCGTCCCCTGCGACTTATGTCACAGCCGGGGCTGCGATGCCGTCCGGGAGGTTTTCTCCTCATCCGGGCCGACGAGGCGTCCTGCCGGCGGCTCGGATTCGACGCGGGATTTTCAGGCATGAATTGCGGTTCAACAGTACGTTTCTTCGGCCTGCTTTGCTCGGTCACGATCGCCGTGACGGCCGTGGCGCATGCCGACGAGGCATCCAACGATCGCGTCATCGCCGAGAAGACCGCAATCATCGCAGCCGATCCGGCCAATGCGGCCGCCTACGAGTTGCGGGGAGAAGCCTACTATCTCAAGCGGGACTGGAATCGCGCCTTCGACGATTGCAGCGCTGCGATCCGGATCGACCCGAACTTCGGGCGTGCCTATCATTGCCGCGGCCGCGCCTATGCCGCCAAAGGCGACCGCGATCGCGCGATGGCCGACTACAACGAGGCCATCCGCCTCGATCCCGACTATGGCGCGCCCTATAGCTCGCGCGCCGAGGAATATTTCAACCACCGCGATTTCGATCGCGCGATCGCCGGCTTCACCGAGGCCATCGAACACAGCCCCAAGCAGGCCTACCGCGCGCTCATGATGCGCGGGCAGGTCTATGCGGTGAAGGGCGACGCCGATCACGCCGCCGCCGATTACACCGAGGCCATGCAGCGGAATCCCGCCGCCGCCTGGCCCTACGAGCTGCGAAGCAACATTCGTCTCAACAAGGGCGAGATCGAGGCAGCCCTGGACGACTGCGACAGCGCCGTCCGTCTCGAGCCCGGAAGTGCCGGCGGCCATTATTGCCGGGCCATCGTGTTCCTGAACAAGGATGACACTGAAGGCACCATCCGGGAATTGGATGACGTTACGCGAATCGCGCCGTCTTTCCAGAAGGCTTATCGCGTTCGCGCCGTTGTCCTGCACAGGAAGGGCGACGACAAACGGGCCCTTGCCGATTTCGACGAAGCGATCCGGCTGCAGCCGCGAGATTCGGAGGTCTACAACGATCGCGGCGGCGTGTTTCGCGACCTCGGACAGCACGACCGCGCGCTCGCCGACTACAACGAGGCGATCCGGCTCGATCCCAAAAGCCAGACCGCGCTGGTCAATCGCGGCCTTCTCTACATGATGATGTCCGATGCCAAGCATGCGCGCGCGGACTTCAACAGCGTGCTCGCGCTGCCGCTGAATGATAAATGGGCGGTGGATACGGCGCGTGAAGGCCTCGGCTTTGTGAAGTGATAAAGGAGCGGACATTCCCGCTCTCGTGCCCCGGACGCACAGCGCAGCGCTCCTTCGGCGCACCGCATCGCGCTGCGCCGCGCCCGGGACACGAGAGTTGAGCGTGCGATTTCCTCACACTCCGTCATTGCGAGCGAAGCGAAGCAATCCAGAATCTTGCCGCGGAACGATTCTGGATTGCTTCGTCGCAAGTGCTCCGCGCAATGACGGCGCGGAAGCTTCATCGCCCAAAATGAAAACGGGCATGCCTTCCTGCGAAGGCATGCCCGTCTGAAATCCTGATTCGTGCGACCCGTGCTCAGTGCACGCTGACGGCCTGCAGCTCGTTGCTCCAGGCGTTGGCAATCGCGGCCTCGCGGCTGTCGGTCAGCATGATCGGCGTGCCGTCGGCGGCGTGGAGCGCGAAGAGCTTGAGACCGGGCGCGATCTTGGGCGCCTCGGGAAACAGGCCCGGCACGTCCTCGGAGCGGATCTGCTTCACATAGGCGATATGGCCTTCGCCCAGGGTTGCCAGCGTCTCCGGAGAGACGTTCTTGGCTTCGTATTCGAACGCAACGTGACCTTCACTCATGGTCTCGACTCCTCTAACGAACTAAGCGGTCGAGTCCGCTACTCGTTCCATTATTCGTGCTCATTGATAGCGATTGTCTTAACGATCCTCTCCGGTTCAGGCCGGGCCAGGTCGATCGACAACAACCCGTTCTTCAGATCCGCACCCAGTACCAGCATCCCCTCCGCCAGCACGAAGGTGCGCTGGAAGTGGCGCGCGGCGATGCCGCGATGGATGTATTGCCGGGTCTTGTCGTCCTGCTGCCGCCCGCGGATCACGAGCTGGTTTTCCTCAATGGTTACATCGAGTTGGTCGCGGGTGAATCCGGCGACCGCCAGCGTGATGCGGAGCCGCTCGGGCTGGCCGTCCGACCGGTCACACCTCTCGATATTGTAGGGAGGGTAGCCGTCGGCGCCTTTGACGACGCGGTCGAGCACGCGCTCGATCTCGTCGAAGCCCAGCAGGAACGGACTGGATAACGTGGGAACACGAGACATAGTTTACAAAGTCCTCTCGAAGCGACTTTGGTGTTTCGGGGCCCGATCAAGGCACCCCTTGGTCAGCAATATGGGCATATCCGCTTGTGCGTTCAAGGACGTAGCAGGGGGCTGTGGATGGGACGCCTTGCCGCCCACCCGCTCTGCCATCGCACAAAATGCTTACAATTCGTCATGGCCCCGGGACGCGCAGGCATGACGAATTTGCGAGGCGAAATATCCCAATGAAAACAGACCCCCTTCTACTGTGCATGGGGTTGTTTTCGCGCTTTTTTGAGAGGGGCCTTACGGAACGCGTCAGGCCTCGATCCGCGTCCGCCCGTCGCCGCTGAACAAATGCAGTTTCGCCCGCACCGCCGCGACCCGGATCTTCTGGCCGATCGCGGGGGCGTCGGTTCCGGGGATGCGGACGATGACCTCGCCGGGCGGCAGCTCGCCCGGGGTGGCGGCGACGCGCTGCTCTTCCTGCTCGCGGGAGCCATAGACGAAGGTCTCGGCGCCGACGCGCTCGATGGCTTCCACGGTCAGCGGCAATGCGACGCCACCGGCCGGGGCCTGGTCGGTGATGACAAAGTCCTCCGGGCGGATGCCGACGATGCCGGCCTCGCCCGCGGCGCCGTCCAGCTGCGACTTGATCTCCTCGGGCCGCGTCGACATCAAATTCATCGGCGGCGCGCCGATGAAGGAGGCGACGAAGGTCGTGGCCGGCTTCTCGTAGATCGCGAGCGGGTTGCCGACCTGCTCGACCTGGCCGCCATTCATCACGACGAGGACGTCGGCGAGCGTCATCGCCTCGAGCTGGTCGTGGGTGACGTAGATCGAGGTCGTGTTGAGCCGGCGCTGCAATTTGCGGATCTCGACCCGCATCGCGATGCGCAGCTTGGCGTCGAGGTTCGACAGCGGCTCGTCGAACAGGAACACCTTCGGCTGGCGCACGATGGCGCGGCCCATGGCGACGCGCTGGCGCTGGCCGCCGGAGAGCTGGCGCGGCTTGCGCTCCAGCATCGCGGAGAGCTCGAGCACGCGCGCGGCTTCCTCGACGCGGGTCTTGATCTCGGCCTCCGCCATGCCGCGGTTGCGCAGGCCGTAGGCCATGTTGTTGTAGACGCTCATATGCGGATAGAGCGCGTAGTTCTGGAACACCATCGCGATGTCGCGATCGGCGGGCTCGATCTGGTTGACGACGCGCCCGCCGATATCGATCTCGCCGCCGGTGACGGTCTCGAGACCCGCGACCATGCGCAGCAGCGTGGACTTGCCGCATCCGGAAGGGCCGACCAGCACGCAGAACTGCCCGTCGGCGACGTCGACGTTGACGCCTTTGATGGCCTCGAAGCCGCCGGTGTAGGTCTTGCGGACGTTGCGCAGGGTGACGTTAGCCATAGAAACTCGCTTGTTACTTTTCCGTCTCGACCAGGCCGCGCACGAACAGTTTTTGCATGGCGACGACGACGAACACCGGCGGCAGCATCGCCAGCACGGCGGTCGCCATCACGATCGGCCATTCGGTCAGCGCGTCGGTGGTGGTGATCATCTTGCGGATGCCGACCTGGATGGTCTGCATGTCGTCGCGGGTGGTGATGAGCAGCGGCCAGAGATATTGATTCCAGCCGAGGATAAACAGGATCACGAACAGCGCCGCCATGTTGGTGCGTGACAGCGGCAGCAGCGTGTCCCAGAAGAAGCGCAAGGGGCCGGCGCCGTCGATGCGCGAGGCTTCCAACAACTCGTCCGGCACGGTCATGAAGAACTGACGGAACAGCAGTGTGGCCGTGGCCGATGCGATCAGCGGCAGCGCGAGGCCCGCATAGCTGTCGAGCATGTGCAGGTCGGCGACGATCTTGTAGGTCGGATAGATGCGGACCTCGACCGGCAGCATCAGGGTGATGAAGATGATCCAGAAGATCGACATCCGGAACGGAAAGCGGAAATACACGATCGCATAGGCCGAGATGATCGAGATCGCGATCTTGCCGATCGCGATCGCCAGCGCCATCACCAGCGAATTGAGCATCATGTTGCCGACGGGCTCGCGGGTCGAGCCGCTCGTGCCGACGAAGATGGTCTGGTAGTAGACCTCGAAGAAATGACCGCCCGGCAGCAGCGACATCTGCCCGTTCGCGATCAGCGCGTTGTCCTGGGTCGAGGCGATGATCGCGATGTAGACCGGGAACGCGACGATCGCGATTCCGATCCAGAGAATGAAATGGGCGACGTAGCGCCTGATGCCCTCGTCCTCGACCATCAGTAGGTCACCTTGCGTTCGACGAAGCGGAACTGGATGCCGGTCAGCACGATGACCATGATCATCAGGACCACCGATTGCGCCGCCGAGCTGCCGAGATTGCCGCCGAGCAGGCCGTCCGAATAGACCTTGTAGACCAGCGTCACCGTCGACGTTCCCGGACCGCCGCGAGTCATGGTGTCGATGATGCCGAAGGTGTCGAAGAAGGCGTAGACGATGTTGACGACCAGCAGGAAGAAGATGGTCGGCGACAGCAGCGGGAAGGTCACGGTCCAGAACCGCCGCATCGGACGCGCGCCGTCGATCGCTGCGGCTTCGAACACGCTTTTCGGGATTGCCTGCAGGCCGGCGAGGAAGAACAGGAAATTATAGGAGATCTGCTTCCACGCGGCGGCGAGGATGATCAGGCCGGCGGCCTGGTTGCCGTCGAGCAGCGGATTCCAGTCGATGCCGGCGGCGCGCAGATAGCGCGAGATCACGCCGAGCGAGGGATGCAGCATGAAGATCCAGAGCACACCGACCACGGGCGGCGCCACCGCATAGGGCCAGATCAGCAGCGTGCGGTAGAGCATCGAGCCGCGCAGCGGCTTGTCGGCCATCACGGCGAGCAGCAGCGCAAATGACAGCGACGAGATTGCGATGGCGAACGAGAAGAAGAAGGTGCGGACGACCGCTTCGAAATAGGCGGGGTCCTTGAACAGCTCGATGTAATTGTCGAACCAGACGAAGGTGGTGGAGAGACCGAAGGCGTCCTGGAGCAGGAAGGACTGGATCACGGCCTGCAGGGCCGGCCAATAGAAGAAAATCAGGACGATCGCGAGCTGCGGCGCAACCAGCGCGTAGGGCAACAGCTTCGATTGGAAAATGGCTTGCTTTTGCATGATGCCCCAGCAGCGGCAGGCCGGGTGTCCGGCCTGCCGCCAGTCGCCTTACTTGACGGCGGTCTTTTCGAACTGCCGCAGCATGGTGTTGCCGCGTTCGACGGCGGCATCGAGTGCCTGCTTGGCGGTCTTCTTGCCGGCCAGCGCCTGCTCGATCTCTTCCGACCAGACGTCACGCAGCTGAACCATGTTGCCGAGGCGCAGACCGCGCGAATTGTCGGTCGGCTCCTTGTTGGTCAGCTCGATCAGCGGGGTCTCGAGATAGGGCTGGTCCTTGTAGAAGCCCTCTTCCTTCGCCTTGGCATAGGCCGCCTTGGTGATCGGCAGATAGCCCGAGGCCTTGTGGATGTAGACCTGACGATCGGTGTCGGAGAGGAAGGTCAGGAATTTCGCGACGCCCTTGTAATCGTCGGCCGGCTTGCCGCCCATGACCCAGAGCGAAGCGCCGCCGATGATCGAGTTCTGCGGCGCGCCCTTGACGTCCGGATAATACGGCATCGGCACGGCGGTGAAGTTGAACTTGGCCTGCGCCTTGACGTTGCCGAAGAACGCCGACGAGGTCAGGTAGATCGGGCATTCGCCCGAGGTGAAGCGGCCTTCGCCGGTGTTGGTGCGGCCGGCATAGTCGTAGACCTTGGTCTTCTGCAACTCGACCAGGTTTTCGAGATGCTTGACCTGGAGCGGGCCGTTGAATTCGAGCACGGTGTCGAAGCCGTCGAGGCCGTTGGCCTTGCTGGAGAGCGGCGTGTTGTGCCAGGCCGAGAGCTGCTCGAGATTGACCCAGGTCACCCACGAGCCGGAGAAGCCGCAGGTGTCGTGACCGGCGGCCTTCAGCTTCTTGCCGGCCTCGAACACTTCAGGCCAGGTCTTGGGGATCTCGACATTGGCCTTCTTCAGCTCGTCGAGATTGATCCACATGACGGTCGACGACGAGTTGAAGGGGAACGACAGCATCTCGCCCTTCGAGGTCGAGTAGTAGCCGGTGATCGCGGGCAGGTAGTTCTTCGGATCGAACTTCTCGCCGGTCTCGGCCATCAGCTTGTAGACCGGCTTCACGGCGCCGGTCGCGGCCATCATGGTCGCGGTGCCGACTTCGAACACCTGCATGATGTGCGGAGCGTTGCCGGCGCGGAACGCGGCGATGCCGGCGTTCATCGTATCGGGGTAGTTGCCCTTGTAGGTCGGAATCACCTTGTAGTCGGTCTGCGACGCGTTGAAGTCGTTGGCGAGCTTGACGATGACGTCGTTGTTGGCGCCGGTCATCGCGTGCCACCACTGGATTTCGGTCACGGCCAGGGCCGGCGAGGCGCCGAGACCAACCGTGAGTGCAACAGCTGCAGCCGCGCCAAAATGTCTAAGAGCCATCAAGAAAACCTCCCTTGCCCGTCACTAAAGAAGCGCTTGCGCTAGCAGCGCCATATGACGTTCACATGACTGTGTAAGCGGCCGAAACGAAAGCGGCAAGCGCTGGAAAAGGGAAGCCGTCAAATAGGCGAATGCGCCGCAGACAGAAGCAGCCGTTCGCGCTGCACTATCGTGCCCGCGCCGCAGTGCGGCATTGGATGAGGTGAGGCGAAGGTCCCTAGCGCTTCCGCTCGGGGCCGCAGACCGTGCCCTTTTCGACCATCGCGTCGATCTCGGACTTGGAGTAGCCGAACTCGCCCAGCACCTCCGCCGCGTGCTGGCTGAATTTCGGCGGCACGCGCCGCAGGCTCGGCTTGCTGCGATCGAGCCGGATCGGCGAGGCGACGCCCTTGTACCAGTCCTTCTCGATGATATCGCCGCGCGCGATGGTGTGCGGGTTCGTCAACGCCTGGTCGATCTTCTGCACCGGACCTGCGGGCAGGCCGGCGGCGAGCAGGCGATTGCACAGCGGCTCGGCCTCGTGCTGGCTGAACACCGCGGCCAGCTCGGCGCGCAGCGCCTCGCGATTGGCGATGCGATCCTTGTTGCGGGCAAAGCGCGGATCGATGCCGAGCTCGGGCTTGCCGATCTCCCTGGCGAGCTTGCGGAAGGTGCCGTCATTGCCGACGCCGATGAAGATGTTGTCGGTCTTGGTCGGGAAGATCGCGTAGGGCACGAGGTTCGGATGCTCGTTGCCGGTGAGCGAGGGCGGCTTGCCATGCATGAAATAGTTCGCGGTGTGCGGATGCATGATGGCAAGGCCGGTCTCGTACAGCGTCGTCTCCAGGAACTGGCCCTTGCCCGAACGCTGCCGCTCCGACAGCGCCATCAGGATGCCGATCGCGGCATAGAGGCCGGTGGTGATGTCGACCAGCGGCACGCCGATCCGCATCGGTCCGCTCTCCGGCGAGCCGGTTGCGGCGATCATGCCGGTCATGGCCTGGATGATGGCGTCATAGCCGGGATTGCCGCCGCGCGGGCCGTCGGCGCCGAAGCCGCAGATCCGGCAATGCACGAGGCGAGGAAATTTCTTGCTGAGGACATCATTGCCGATGCCCCATTTCTCCAGCGTGCCCGGCTTGAAGTTCTCGATCAGGACGTCGGCCGTCTCCAGCATCTTCAGCAGCACGACCCGGCCGCCCTCGGAGGCGAGGTCGAGGCCGATCGAGCGCTTGTTGCGGTTGATGCCGACGAAATAGGCCGCGTCCTCCTCGTGGAAGGGAGGGCCCCATTCGCGCACCTCGTCGCCCGCGGGCGGCTCGACCTTGATGACGTCGGCGCCGTGGTCGGCGAGGATCTGGGTGCAGTAGGGACCGCCAAGCACGCGCGTGAGATCGATGACGCGCAGTCCGCTCATTGCGCCCAATGCTGCTTCAGTCATGCCTTCGCTTCCCCTGTGTCGGTCATTTGATCACAGGCCTAGCGAGGTTTTTTTGCGCCAGCAATGGCCCCTCGCGTGGAGCCGTATGCGCTGCCGCGCAGCCGTCCCGCGAGGTGGCAAATCAAAGAGGAAGCGGCCGGCCCGAAGGGGATCCCGGGCCAGCCAATCCGCACCGCCGATCAGACGACCGTCAGGCGAACGTCGACATTGCCGCGCGTGGCATTGGAGTAGGGGCACACCTGGTGCGCCTTGGCGACCAGCGCCTCGGCCTCCGCGCGGGCAAGGCCCGGCAGCGAGACGGCGAGGTCGATGTCGAGGCCGAAGCCGCCTTCCGAGCGCGGGCCGATACCGACGGTCGAGGTGACGGAGGCGTCGGCCGGAACCTTCGGGCCGCCCTGCGAGGCCACGAACTTCATCGCGCCGATGAAGCAGGCGGCATAGCCGGCCGCGAACAGCTGCTCGGGATTGTTGCCGGCGCCGCCGCCGCCACCGAGCTCCTTCGGGGTGGTGAGCTTGACGTCGAGCGCGCCGTCGAGGGTCGCAGCATGGCCGTCGCGGCCGCCGGTGGCCTTTGCGCTGGTCTTGTAGAGGACGTTCACGGACATTTTCGTCTCCTCGGGTCTTTCCGGGTTGGGGTGCGATCTTTATCGCAGACAATTAGATTGCGCGCAATATAATTCGGCATGCCTCACATTTAATTGTTCGCAATTGAATGTGCCGCCGGCCGGCCCCAGAATGGGAGAAACCCGTGAGATTCTCCATGGCCCGAAAACTATCGACCCTCGACCCGCAGCGCCTCGACAACCAGATCTGCTTCGCGGTCTATTCCGCCGCGCACGCCTTCAACCGCGTCTACAAGCCGCTGCTCGACCGGCTCGGCCTGACCTATCCGCAATATCTGGTGATGCTGGTGCTGTGGGAGCGCGACGACGTGCCGGTCAAGGAGATCGGCGAAAAGCTGTTCCTGGATTCGGGCACGCTGACGCCGCTGCTCAAGCGCCTCGAGGCCGCCCATCTGGTCAAGCGCACCCGCTCGCGCGAGGACGAGCGTCAGGTCCTGATCGCCCTGACGACGCAGGGCCATGCACTGAAGGAGAAAGCGCGCAGCGTGCCGCAGTCGATCCTGGCGGCGTCGGACTGCTCGGTGTCGGAGCTGGTGACGATGAAAGACGAGATCGTCGCGCTGCGCGACCGGCTGAATGCGGTGATCGGGGAGTAGGAAGAGGTTAGCAGAGCCGCTTTTTCGAGAAGGCGCGGCCTGAGTGTGACTTGAGGTATGTCTCGAACGCCAAGGCCTTCATCTTGTCAGGGAAGGCGCAGTACCAAACCAGCTTCCATGGCTTGAACTTGGCGGTGTGAGCGGACTTGCCGGCGTTGTGCTCCGGAAGCCGTCGCTTCAGATCTTCCGTGGCGCCGATGTATTCCTGGTCGGGGAACTCAATGCTGCGGATGATGTAGACGTACCACATCGATGGCTCGCACGGAGGAAAGCGCGGGGTAGGGAGCGTCTAACAGTCCGTCTTCGCCCTGCGGGCTACGCCGGACACCACGCTTCACCCTTCGGGCTCTGCGCGGCTGCGCCACGCGTAGCCCGAAGGGCGAAGCGTGGTGGAGCCAGGCGGGATCGAACCGCCGACCTCTTGCATGCCATGCAAGCGCTCTCCCAGCTGAGCTATGGCCCCTTAGTCCTTAAATGGGACGATCCCGGAGGATCCCCCACAGACCGGCGAGCCTGGTGACTCGCGCGGTGCACCCTTTTTCACAGATCAGGACTGATCTCAAGTCTCTTCATCACCTCCGACATCACCAATGATGTCGGTCACGTCCTCATCGCCCTCTTCCTCGTCGGCAATGAAGGTCGAATCATCGTCATCGTCGTCGTCGAGGGTCTCGTCGACCTCGATATCGTCCTCCGATTCGGGCACGACGGCCTTGACCTTGCCGGTGTTCTCCTCGGCATCGGCCTCCTCGAGGGAGACCATCTCTTCGGCCTCCGCCGGCTCCGGCGTGGTGTCCTGGGCCATGCTGCGGGCCTCGGCACCGCGGGGGGCGCGCGCAGGCGCAACGGGCGCGATCGGCACGACCTCGCCTGTATAGGGCGAGATCACCGGATTCTTGTTGAGGTCGTAGAATTTCTTGCCCGTGGTCGGGCAAATACGTTTGGTTCCGAGTTCGGACTTGGCCACGGCAGGAATCCTGGGAATGTCTGAAAAGCGGTGCTTCACTTGGCTAGTTGGCGGCCCGCTGTCAATAGCGCATTACGGGAGAAAGACATGCCCGTGACGGGGCGCAGACCATGTGGTACCTGCGCGCCTGCCCACAGGGCCTATCCAAGGACACAATCTTGACCCATTCCGACCAACCGAGACCGCTCCAGTCTCGCGCCAGCGGTCCCCTGACCGGGAAAGTACGGGTGCCCGGGGACAAGTCGATCTCCCATCGCGCCCTCATCCTGGGCGCGCTTGCGGTCGGCGAGACCAGGATTTCCGGCCTGCTGGAGGGTGAGGACGTCCTCAACACCGCCAAATCGATGCAGGCGCTCGGCGCGAAGGTCGAACGCGCCGGTGATTTCGCCTGGAAGGTCAACGGCGTGGGCGTCGGAGGCTTCGCCCAGCCCAAGGTGCCGCTGGATTTCGGCAACTCCGGCACCGGCTGCCGGCTGGTCATGGGCGCCGTCGCCGGCTGCCCGATCTCGGCGGTATTCGACGGCGACGCCTCGCTGCGCAGCCGTCCCATGCGCCGGATCCTCGATCCGCTCGAAAAGATGGGTGCGAAGGTCACCTCCGGTAGCGAGGGCGGGCGTCTGCCGCTGACCCTCCAGGGCGCGCGCGATCCGCTGCCGATCACCTACAAGACCCCGGTCGCCTCGGCCCAGATCAAATCGGCCGTGCTGCTGGCGGGCCTCGCCGCGCCGGGCATCACCACCGTCATCGAGAGCGAGGCCAGCCGCGATCACACCGAGCTGATGCTGAAGCATTTTGGCGCCGACATCACCTCGGTGCAGGAAGGCCAGCACGGCCGCCGCGTCACGCTGGTCGGCCAGCCCGAGCTGCATGGCGCCAATGTCGTCGTGCCCGCCGATCCCTCCTCGGCGGCCTTCCCAATTGTCGCTGCGCTGATTGTCGAAGGCTCGGATGTTGTTTTGTCCGACGTCATGACCAATCCGCTGCGCACCGGCCTGTTCACCACGCTGCGCGAAATGGGTGCCTTCATCGAGGAGAGCGAAGTGCGCGGCGATGCCGGCGAGCCGATGGCGCGCTTGCGCGTGCGCGCGTCAAAGCTGCGCGGCGTCGTAGTGCCGCCGGAGCGCGCGCCCTCGATGATCGACGAATATCTGGTGCTGGCGGTGGCGGCGTCGTTCGCCGAAGGCACGACCATCATGCGCGGCCTGCAGGAGCTGCGCGTCAAGGAATCCGATCGCCTGGAGGCCACCGCCGCGATGCTGCGTGTCAACGGCGTCAAGGTCGAGGTCTCCGGCGACGATTTGATCGTCGAGGGCCGCGGCCATGTCCCCGGCGGAGGCACTGTCGCCACCCACATGGACCATCGCATCGCGATGTCCGCGCTGGTGATGGGCTGCGCCTCCGACCAGCCCGTGACCGTCGACGACACCGCCTTCATCGCCACCAGTTTCCCGGATTTCATTCCGATGATGCGTTCGCTAGGGGCCGAGTTTTCATGATTATCGCCATCGACGGGCCCGCGGCCTCGGGCAAGGGCACGCTCGGCAAGCGTCTCGCCCACCATTACGGCTATCGTCACCTCGATACCGGCGTGATCTATCGCGCGGTGGCTTATGCCCTGATGCAGTCCGGTCTTGATCTCCGGGACGAGGCGGCCGCGGTGCAGGCCGCCTTGGAGCTCGATCCCGAAAAGTTCGGCAATCCCGCCCTGAAGACCCAGGAGGCCGGCGAGGGCGCCTCGATCGTCTCGGCGATCCCTGGGGTCCGCGAGGTCCTGGTCAATTTCCAGCGGCAATTCGCCGCCGATCCGCCCGGCGCCGTGCTCGACGGCCGGGATATTGGAACCGTGATCTGCCCCCATGCCGACGTGAAGATCTTCGTCGTTGCGGACCCCAAGGTTCGTGCGCGCCGCCGGACCATGGAGGCGAGGGCGCGGGGCGAGGAGGCCGATGAGGCAGCGGTGCTTGCCGACATCATCCGGCGGGATGAACGCGACAAGAACCGGCCGATTGCGCCCCTAAAACCGGCCGCGGATGCTTACTTGCTAGATAACTCCCAACTGGATATAGAAGGCGGCGTCCGGGCCGCCATCGACATTATCGAGGCCGTCCGAGCGGGCCGTCCGCGGGGTTAAGCCGCGGCCGTCATTGGAGGAAGCGCCCGCTCCCGCTCTTTGAGGTCGATACCTCGGTTCCCGTTTCGGGAGCCGTCGCATCCAGCTCCGGACATAAGATTTCCACGTATCGAACGCGCGGGCCTCAGCCGGCCCGCCTCCGCTGTTCTGGTCTTTGAGATCGGAGCAGCGAGCGGTCGCTCGAAGGTTTTGCGGACCTTCCGACACTGCGTGTGCGATGCGCCCATGAACCCAACGGCCGGCAAGACTTCCGCAACTGGAGAACAAATGGCTTCGACTTCTGCTGATACCTATAGCCCGTCGCGTGACGATTTCGCCGCGATGCTCGACGAGTCCTTCGCAGGTGGCAACCTGCAGGAAAGCTCCGTCGTCAAGGGCAAGGTGGTTGCAATTGAAAAGGACATGGCCGTCATCGACGTCGGCCTGAAGACCGAGGGCCGCGTTGCCCTTCGCGAGTTTTCCGGCCCCGGCCGTGACAGCGAGATCAAGGTCGGCGATGAGGTGGAAGTGTTCCTCGATCGCATCGAGAACGCTCTCGGCGAAGCCGTGCTGTCGCGCGACAAGGCGCGCCGCGAAGAGAGCTGGGGCAAGCTCGAGAAGGCCTTCCAGAACAACGAAAAGGTCAACGGCGTCATCTTCAACCAGGTCAAGGGCGGCTTCACCGTCGACCTCGACGGTGCCGTGGCCTTCCTGCCGCGCTCGCAGGTCGACATCCGTCCGATCCGCGACGTTGCGCCGCTGATGAACAACTCGCAGCCGTTCCAGATCCTCAAGATGGATCGCCGCCGCGGCAACATCGTGGTGTCGCGCCGCACGGTTCTCGAAGAGACCCGCGCCGAGCAGCGTCAGGAGCTGGTGCAGAACCTCGAAGAGGGTCAGGTCATCGACGGCGTGGTCAAGAACATCACCGATTACGGTGCGTTCGTTGATCTCGGCGGCATCGACGGCCTGCTGCACGTCACCGACATCGCGTGGCGCCGCGTCAACCATCCGACCGAGGTGCTCTCGATCGGCCAGACCGTGAAGGTCAAGATCATCAAGATCAACCACGAGACGCACCGCATCTCGCTGGGCATGAAGCAGCTGCTGGACGATCCGTGGCAGGGCATCGAAGCCAAGTACCCGCTGGGTGCCCGCTTCACCGGCCGCGTCACCAACATCACCGACTACGGTGCGTTCGTCGAGCTCGAGCCGGGCATCGAAGGCCTGATCCACGTCTCCGAGATGTCGTGGACCAAGAAGAACATGCACCCCGGCAAGATCGTGTCGACCTCGCAGGAAGTCGACGTGCAGGTGCTGGAAGTCGATTCCGTCAAGCGCCGCATCTCGCTCGGCCTCAAGCAGACCATGCGCAACCCCTGGGAGGTCTTCGTCGAAGGTCACCCGACCGGTTCGGTGGTCGAGGGCGAGGTCAAGAACAAGACCGAGTTCGGTCTGTTCCTGGGTCTCGAGGGCGACGTCGACGGCATGGTCCACCTCTCCGACCTCGACTGGAAGCTTCCGGGCGAGCAGGTGATCGACAACTACAAGAAGGGCGACATGGTGAAGGCCGTGGTGCTCGATGTGGACGTCGAGAAGGAGCGCATCTCGCTCGGCATCAAGCAGCTCGAAGGCGACCCCTTCGCCGAGCCGGGCGATGTCAAGAAGGGCGCGGTCGTGACCTGCGAAGTGCTCGAGGTGAAGGAGAGCGGTATCGAGGTGAAGATCGCCGGTACCGACTTCACCACCTTCATCAAGCGCTCGGAGCTCGCTCGTGACCGCAACGATCAGCGCGCCGAACGCTTCGCCGTCGGCGAGAAGGTCGATGCCCGCGTGATCCAGTTCGACAAGAAGGCCCGCAAGGTCCAGGTGTCGATCAAGGCGCTCGAAGTCGCCGAAGAGAAGGAAGCCATCGCGCAGTACGGCTCCTCGGATTCGGGTGCGACGCTGGGCGACATCCTCGGCACCGCGCTCAAGAACCGCGACAACAAGTAAGCGAAACTTCCGTTTCGCCGCATCGAAGCCCCGGCGAAAGCCGGGGCTTTTTTGTTGCGCTTGGTGGCCGTAGCCCGGATGGAGCGCAGCGTAATCCGGGAAAGCCTTTCCGTGACGCGAAGACCCCGGATTGCGCTGTGCTCCATCCGGGCTACGAGGACTTCCAAGCCTTCATTTCTTCAAATTGCGCGGCAATTGATGTATCCAGACAAGCCAATGCTTACGTTGTGACGGCACAACGCCTCTGGCCTTTCATTTGGAGATATTCCGATGTCGCTCGATTCGGACATCATCGTCGATCGCCGCAGGATCCGCCGCAAGCTGACGTTCTGGCGTGTGATGGCGGCGCTGATCGCGATCGCGGCGATTGCGAGCTTTGCGCTGATCGCGACGCCCGGTGCGCGCGGCACGTTCGCATCCGCCGGCTCGATCGCGCGGGTCCAGATCGAGGGACTGATCCGCAGCGATTCCGATCGCACGCAGGCGCTGGAGCGGCTGGAGAATTCGCAGGCCGCCGCCGTCATCGTTCACATCAACTCGCCGGGCGGCACCACCGCCGGCTCCGAGCAGCTCTATGACTCGCTCGTGCGGCTGAAGGCGAAGAAGCCGCTCGTCGTCGTGGTCGAAGGCCTCGCCGCCTCCGGTGGCTACATCACGGCGATCGCGAGCGACCACATCATCGCCCAGCAGAGCTCGCTGGTCGGCTCGATCGGCGTGTTGTTCCAGTATCCCAACGTCACCGAGCTCTTGAAGACCATCGGCGTCAAGGTCGAGGAGGTGAAATCCTCGCCGCTGAAGGCAGCGCCCAACGGATTCGAGCCGACAAGTCCCGAAGCGCGCGCCGCGCTCGATGCGCTGGTGAAGGACTCCTACGCCTGGTTCAAGGGACTGGTGAAGGAACGGCGTGGCATGGATGACACGCTGCTCGACAAAGTGGCCGACGGCCGCGTCTTCACCGGACGCCAGGCAATCGACCTCAAGCTGATCGACCAGATCGGCGACGAGAAGGCGGCGGTGACCTGGCTGGTCGAACAGAAGGGCGTCAAGAAGGGACTTTCCGTGCGCGATTACAAGCTGCAGCCGCGCTTTGGCGATCTGCCGTTCCTCAAGACAGCGGCCGCCGTAACGCTGGAAGCGCTTGGTTTGGGCTCGATCGCGCATCAAATCGGCCAAACCGGCGTCGCACAGGCGGTCGACCGGCTCGGAATGGATGGAATGCTGGCGTTGTGGCAGCCGGCTGCATCAAATTGACTCGGACAGGCGAGTTCCCGAGGTTTTTCTCGCAGTGCGAGTGTCGGGACAGCCCGCTTTTTCGGCATTTGTCACGCACTTTCACGACGCTCAACCTTGATTTAGCGTCTTGACAGATCACGGTATTTTCACGGAAATGGTCATCCGCACGCTTCCGGGTCCTATCTCTCGATGATCAAATCCGAACTTGTTCAGCGTATCGCCGAGCACAACCCGCATCTGTACCAGCGGGATGTCGAGAACATTGTGAATGCGATTCTCGAAGAGATCGTAGCGGCCCTCGCACGCGGTGACCGCGTCGAGCTGCGCGGTTTCGGTGCCTTCTCGGTCAAGCATCGCCCGGCGCGCGCCGGGCGGAATCCGCGCACCGGCGCCCATGTGCCCGTCGACCAGAAGAGCGTTCCGTTCTTCAAGACCGGCAAGGAAATGCGCGAGCGGCTGAACCGCGACCATCCGGATCCCGGCGCCGCCGACTGAGACCGGCGCCAGGGCTTTCCGCGGTCGCTCAGGACGCGGCCGGAAGCTTGATTCAAGGCGAGCGAAGCGAGATGCGAAAATTTCTGACCGCGCTGATCGTGATCCCGCTGGGCCTCATCCTGGTGACCTTTGCCGTCGCCAACCGGCATTTCGTCACGGTCTCCTTCGATCCCTTCATCTCCGGCGACCCCGCCTTCTCGACGACGATGCCGCTGTTCCTGCTCCTCATCCTGGTGGCGGCGCTGGGCGTCGTGGCGGGCGGCTGCGCGGTCTGGTTCGGCCAGCGGCGCTGGCGGCGCGCCGCGCGCCGGAATGAGGCCGACGCCCGGGCCGCCAGGGGCGAACTGGCCGATCTGCGGGCCCAGGCGGCCGCGGCGAGGCCCGAGTCCCAGCGCCTCCCCGTTCCCTCCGGGGTCGGCCTTTACGGGCCTATCGGGCGAGACAAGCAGCGCGCGACGTTGTAGAAGCGGCCCCGACCGAAAACCCCGTTTTCCGGCCGCACCTTGCGGCCGCTACCCGCTTCGAGACCATGCCCCTGCTCGTCAAAATCTGCGGCCTGTCCACGCGCGAGACGCTCGAAACGGCGCTCGAGGCGGGTGCCGACATGGTGGGGTTCGTGTTCTTTCCGCCCTCGCCGCGGCATCTGTCGCTGGAGGCTGGGCGCGATCTCGGCAGGCAGGTCAACCGGCGCGCGCTCAAGGTCGCGCTCACGGTCGATGCCGACGACGCCACGCTCGACAACATCATGGACGCGCTGTCGCCGGACATTTTCCAGCTCCACGGCAAGGAGAGTGTCGCGCGGCTGCGCGACATCAAGCAGAAGTTCGGTCGCCCCGTGATGAAGGCGGTGCCGGTCGCGACATCAGCCGATCTCGCTGTGCTGCCCGGCTATGCCGCGGTCGCCGACCGCATCCTGTTCGATGCCCGTGCGCCCAAGGATGCGACGCGGCCCGGCGGCCTCGGCGCGCCCTTCGACTGGCATCTGCTGGAAAACCTCGATCTGAAATTGCCCTACATGGTCTCGGGCGGGCTCGACGCCGGCAACGTCGCGGAAGCTCTCCGCGTCACCGGAGCCGGCGGCGTCGACGTGTCCTCCGGTGTCGAGAGCGCCCCCGGCGTCAAGGACCCCGAGATGATCAAGGCCTTCATTCGCGCCGCGCGCGCCAGTCAAGAGTTGAGCGTTCGATGAACATCGCCAAACCCAATTCCTACCGCAGCGGCCCCGACGAGCGCGGTCATTTCGGCATTTTCGGCGGGCGCTTCGTCGCCGAAACCCTGATGCCGCTGATCCTCGATCTGGAAAAGGCCTACACCGCGGCCAAGGCCGATCCGGCGTTCCAGGCCGAGATGAACGGCTATCTCAAGAACTATGTCGGCCGGCCCTCGCCGCTCTATTTCGCGGAACGCCTGACCGAGCATCTCGGCGGCGCAAAAATCTACCTCAAGCGCGAAGAGCTCAACCACACCGGCTCGCACAAGGTGAACAACGTGCTCGGCCAGATCATGCTGGCGCGGCGCATGGGCAAGAAGCGCATCATCGCCGAGACCGGCGCCGGCCAGCACGGCGTCGCCACCGCGACGCTGTGCGCGCGCTTTGGCCTGGAATGCGTGGTCTATATGGGCGCCGTCGACGTCGAGCGGCAGCAGCCCAACGTCATCCGCATGGAGATGCTGGGCGCAAAGGTGTTTCCGGTGCAGTCGGGCACGCGCACGCTGAAGGACGCCATGAACGAGGCGCTGCGCGACTGGGTCACCAACGTGCACAACACGTTCTATTGCATCGGCACGGTGGCGGGCCCGCATCCCTATCCGACCCTGGTGCGCGACTTCCAGTCGATCATCGGCAACGAGACCAAGGCGCAGATGCAGGAGATCGAGGGACGCCTGCCGGATTCGCTGGTCGCCTGCATCGGCGGCGGCTCCAACGCGATGGGCCTGTTCCATCCCTTCCTCGATGATCCCAGCGTCGAAATTTTTGGTGTCGAAGCGGCGGGCCACGGGCTCACGCAGTTGCATGCGGCATCGATCGCCGGCGGCCGCCCCGGCGTGCTGCATGGCAACCGCACCTATCTCTTGATGGATGCCGACGGCCAAATCCAGGACGCGCATTCGATCTCGGCCGGCCTCGACTATCCCGGCATCGGCCCCGAGCATTCCTGGCTGCATGAGGTCGGCCGCGTGAATTATCTCTCCGCGACCGACGACGAGGCGCTCGCCGCGTTCCAGCTGCTGTCGAAGCTCGAAGGCATCATCCCCGCGCTCGAACCGGCGCATGCCATCGCCAAGGTGATGGAGCTCGCGCCGAAGCGGCCGAAAGACCACCTGATGGTCGTCAATCTCTCCGGCCGCGGCGACAAGGACGTCCCGCAGGTCGGCGACATCCTGAGGGGCAAGAGCAAGTGACCACGCGTATCGACACCCGTTTTGCCGAGCTGAAGAAGCAAGGCCGCTCGGCCTTCGTCACCTATGTGATGGCCGGCGATCCCGATCTCACGACGTCGCTCAATATCGTCAAGGCGCTGCCCAAGGCAGGCGCCGACGTCATCGAACTCGGCATTCCCTTCACCGACCCGATGGCGGATGGTCCCTCGATTCAGGCCGCAGGTCTGCGCGCCCTCAAGGTCGGCATGACCTTGAGGAAGACGCTGGAACTGGTGCGCGACTTCCGCAAGGACGACAACGTCACGCCGCTGGTGCTGATGGGCTATTACAATCCGATCTACATCTACGGCGTCGACAAGTTCTTGGCTGATGCCAAGACATCAGGCGTTGACGGCTTGATCATCGTCGATCTGCCGCCGGAGGAAGACGACGAGCTCTGCATTCCCGCGCTGAAGGCGGGCCTGAACTTCATTCGCTTGGCGACCCCGACCACCGACGACAAGCGCCTGCCCGCGGTGCTCGCGAACACATCGGGCTTTGTCTATTATGTCTCGATCGCCGGCATCACCGGTGCAGCGGCGGCGGACGCCAATGCCGTTGGCGAAGCTGTCGCGCGCATCAAGCGGCATACCAAGCTGCCGATCTGCGTTGGTTTTGGCATCCGCACGCCGGAGGCGGCGCGCGCCATTGCCGAGAAGGCCGATGGTTCGGTGGTCGGTACCGCGCTGGTCGATGCGCTCAAGAACAGCCTCGATGCTGAGGGGCGGGCAACCGCCAAGACCGTTAACGCCGTAGCCGAGCTGACGGCGGCTCTGGCCCAGGGCGTCAAGGGCGCGAAACAAGCGGCCGAATAGGCCAAATTCCGCTTCCGGGGCGGGCGACACGGCGGCTTGCCGGGCAGGGGCCCGGCCGCCATATATTCCTTCAGGCGATTCCCAGCGGGATCGCACATCGGAGCAAACCATGAACTGGCTTACCAATGTGGTCCGGCCGAAGATCCGCAACATGCTGCGGCGGGAGACGCCGGAGAATCTTTGGATCAAGTGCCCGGATTCCGGACAGCTCGTGTTCTACAAGGACGTCGAGGCCAACCAGTTCGTCATTCCCGGCTCGAACTACCACATGCGCATGAACTCGGCGGCGCGTCTGAAGTCGATCTTCGACAACGAGACCTGGTACGACGTCGCGCTGCCCGACGTCTCGCCCGATCCGCTCAAGTTCCGTGACGAGAAGAAATATGTCGACCGCATCAAGGATGCGCGCGCGCGCACCAATCTGAACGATGCGATCAAGGTCGGCTACGGCAAGCTCGAAGGCGCCGCCGTCGTCGTCGCCGTGCAGGATTTCGATTTCATGGGCGGCTCGCTCGGCATGGCCGCGGGCGAAGCCATCGTGCGTGGGCTGGAGCTCGCGGTCGAGAAGAAATCGCCCTTCATCGTGTTCGCAGCCTCGGGCGGCGCGCGCATGCAGGAAGGCATTCTGTCGCTGATGCAGATGCCGCGCACCACGGTGGCGGTGCAGATGCTGCGCGAGGCAAAGCTGCCCTACATCGTCGTGCTGACCAATCCGACCACCGGCGGCGTCACCGCCTCCTACGCAATGCTGGGCGACGTGCAGATCGCCGAGCCCGGCGCGTTGATCGGCTTTGCCGGAGCGCGCGTGATCGAGCAGACCATCCGCGAGAAGCTGCCTGAGGGTTTCCAGCGCGCCGAATATCTCAAGGAGCACGGCATGGTCGATATGGTCGTGCATCGCCACGATCTGCGCCCGACCCTGGCGCGGCTCTGCCGCCTGCTGACCAAGGCGCCGGCGCAGGAAGGCGCTTCGAAGCCGGCGCAGCCGGTGACGAGCCCGGCGCAGATCGTATCGGCCGCCGAGACGGCGCCGGCCGCGCCGCACGCGTGAACGCCTCCTCTGACAGTGCAAAGACACCGCTCGACGAAGTGATCGGGCGGCTGTCGGCCCTGCATCAGAAGCGCATCGATCTCGGGCTCGAGCGGATGCACCGCCTGCTCGAGCGGCTTGGCCACCCCGAACGCAAGCTGCCGCCGGCGATCCACATCGCCGGCACCAACGGCAAGGGCTCGACGGTCGCCTATCTGCGCGCGACGCTGGAGGCCGCCGGCCTGCGCGTCCACGCCTACACCTCGCCCTATCTGGTCCGCATCAACGAATGCTTCAGGCTTGGCCGTGTCGGTGGCGGCGTACTCGTCAGTGACGACGAGTTGCGCGCCGCACTCGAAGAGGTCGAGCGCGTCAATGCCGGCGAGCCCGCGACCGTGTTCGAGCTGAAGACCGCTGCGGCGTTTCGTCTGTTCGCGCAGAACCCCGCCGACGCCGTGCTGCTCGAAGTCGGCCTCGGCGGCCGGCTCGATTCGACCAATGTGGTCGATCAGCCTGCGGCCTGCGTGATCACGCCGGTCAGCATGGACCACATGGACTTTCTCGGTGACACGCTCACGTCGATCGCAGGCGAGAAGGCCGCGATCATCAAGTGCGGCGTGCCCGTGATTTGCGCCGAGCAATTGCCGGAGGCGATGGCGGTGATCGAGGCGCAGGCCAAGCGCATGCGCGCGCCGCTGTTTGCCGCGAACGAGAGCTGGCACGTCAATGTCGAGCACGGACGGCTGGTTTACTCCGACGACCGCGGCCTGATGGATCTGGCGGCGCCGCGCCTGTTCGGCCGCCACCAGTTCGACAATGCCGGTCTTGCGATTGCGACGCTGCGCGCGATTCCGACCTTCAAGGTCAACCAGGCCGCCTTCGAAGCCGGCATCGTCGGCGCCGAATGGCCGGCGCGGATGCAGCGTCTCACCGCGGGCGATCTGCTCTCGTGGGGACCGCAGGGCTCGGAGATCTGGCTCGACGGCGGCCACAATGCCGAAGGCGGGCGTGTCGCTGCGGCCGCGCTCGGCGATCTCGAGGAGCGGGTGTCGCGGCCGCTGGTGGTTATCGCCGGCATGATGGCCAACAAGGATGCGCACGGCTTTCTCGCCAATTTCGCCGGCCTCACCCGCCACATCGTCGCGGTGCCGATCCCCGACGCGGAGAATGCGATGCCGGTCGATCGCCTCTCGGATGCGGCGCGCAGCCTCGGCATGCGCGTCGAGATCGCGCCCGGGATCGAGGCCGCGCTACGCGCTTTGTCGAAATTGGCTTACGAGGTGCCGCCGCGCATCCTGATCACCGGCTCGCTCTATCTCGCCGGCCATGTGCTCGGGCTCAACGGCACGCCTCCTGCATAAGGGTTTCGTGTCCCGGACGCGGTGCAGCGTGCAACGCTGCTCCGCAGAGCCGGGGCACGAGAGTGAGAAATGCCAATGCGTTTTGCCGCAATCGCCGACGTCCACGGAAACCATCTCGCACTGGAGGCGGTGCTCGCCGATATCCGCGCGCACGGCATTGCAGACATCGTCAATCTCGGCGACATGCTGAGCGGCCCGCTCGATGCGCGCCGCACCGTCGAGATCCTGATGCAGCTCGACGCCGTGCACGTGCTCGGCAATCACGACCGCTATCTGCTCGACCGGCCCCCGGAGAAGATGGGCTCCTGGGACCGTCCGGCGCATGCGCAGCTCGACGCCGCGCACCTCGACTGGCTGCGCGCGCAGCCGATGACGCGCGTGTTCCGCGACCAGGTGTTCCTCTGTCACGCCACGCCCGGGAATGACGAGGTCTATTGGCTCGACACCGTGCACCCCGACGGCACCGTCGCGCTATCGCCGCTCGACCGTATCGAGCAGCTCGCGCAAGGCATCACGCAATCGCTGATCCTCTGCGCCCACACCCATCTCGCCCGTGCGGTGCGGCTGCGTGACGGAAGGCTCATCGTCAATCCCGGCAGCGTCGGCAGCCCCGGTTATCGCGACAAGCATCCGTTTCCGCATGTCGTCGAAGCCGGCACGCCGCACGCGCGCTATGCGATCCTCGAACTGGCCGACGGGGCGTGGCAGGTGACGTTCCGCAACATCGTCTACGATCACGAGACGATGGCCGCGCTAGCGCGCCGCAACAATCAGCCGGAGCTTGCCAACGCGCTGGCGACGGGATGGATCAAATAGGCAAAACAAAACGGCCGGCGTGAACGCCGGCCGTTGCATCAACTCTTCGGGAGCGCCGCGGATCAGACCGCCGACGTGATCCACTGCTGCAGCTTCGCCTTCGGCGCGGCGCCGACCTGGCGGGAGGCCATCTCGCCGCCCTTGAAGATCATCAGGGTCGGGATCGACATCACGCCGTACTTGGAGGCCGTCTTCGGGCTCTCGTCGACATTGAGCTTCACGATCTTGACCTTGTCGCCCATCGCGCCGGCGATCTCGTCGAGGGCGGGGGCGATCATGCGGCAGGGGCCGCACCACTCGGCCCAGAAATCGACGACCACGGGGCCGTTCGCCTTGAGCACTTCGGCTTCGAAATCGGCGTCGGAAACCTTGCTAACGGCCATTGGAGTACCTCACTCGGTTGAAAGAGAATCGGCGCGACCTGGAATCGCGCCTGGGATCATGGGGTGAACCTATGAACGGCTCCTTGCCGGGTCAAGGACGCTCACACCGAGATGAAGGGATGCCAGCGCCGCGTCCAGCGCGGGGGCCGAAATCTCCATATATTCAAGGGCCTCGGTCCAGAGCAGGACGGCCCGGATCGGCTTTTGGGGATAAAGCCGCGCCAGCACCGCCCGGTACAGCGCGAGCTGCCGGACATAGGCCGCCGGCGCCTCGGTGGCGCTTTTGGGGGCCGCCTGGTTGGTCTTGAAATCGACGATCAAAACCTCGTCCGGACGAACGACCAGCCGGTCGATCTGCCCCGACACCAGCGCTGGGCTGCGGCCCGGCCGCTCCAGCCGGCCGGCGATGGCGACCTCGGCCCGGCTGCCGGCGGCAAAGACCGGGGCAAAACGCGGCTCGGTGATCAAGGCGAGCACCTTGTCGGCCAGCGCAATGCGGTCGGCTTCCGTCCAGTCCGCGGCGTTGCGCGCCATGAAGCCGAGCGCGGCCTCGCGCCGGCGCTCGGCGGCGATGTCGGGCAGGGATTGCAGGAGACGGTGCACCAGCGTGCCGCGCTGCAGCGCCAGCGCCCGGGACTGCACCGATTCGCCTGTCCGCACGCTGCGGCCTTCCTCGGCCGAATGGCCGGACGGGCGCACGAGATCATCGTCGACGGTCTCGCGCAGCGCGGGTGTCCGCAGCCAGTCCGGCAGCGTGACCGTCTGGTCAACTGACGTCGCGGGCGTGCCCAGGGCCGCGACATCCTCGGGCCGGGCGAATCGCGTGACCTTGCCGAGCGGCGTCTCGATCGTCTGCTTGTCGAGGCCCGAGCCGGCGAGGCCGGTGTCGATGAGGTCGTACCAGCTCAGCTTGCGCACCGTCCTCATGTTGCCGGGCATGCAGCCGCCGACGATCAGCCGGTCGGCCGCGCGCGTCATCGCGACATAGAGCAGGCGGCGATACTCGTCCTCGGTCTCCTCGATCATGGCCTTGCGCGCGTCGGCGACGGGTTTTGGATCGTCCGCCTTGCGCCCGGCCCAGACCACGACCTCACCGCCATTGCCGCGCGGCACGTTGATCAGCCGGACCCGCTGCGAGTCCGCAGGCGACGACGTGGTGTCGACCATGAACACGACGGAAGCCTCCAGGCCCTTGGCGCCGTGCACGGTCATCACCCGCACCTCGTCGCGCGAGATCTCCATGTCGCGCTTCACCTCGGTGTCGGCCGAGCGCAGCCAGGCCATGAAACCCTGCAACGAGGCCGGCGCCTTGCGCTCATAGTTCAGCGCAAGCTCCAGGAATTCGTCGAGCGCGTCGTTGGCCTCATGGCCGAGCCGGCGCAGGATGCGCGCGCGGCCGCCGTCGCCACCGAGCAGCCAGGCGTAGAAGGCGAACGGTGTCTCCTCGCGCGCACGAATCTCGCAGGCTTCCAGGCGCCGCAATACGGTCGTGAACTTCTCGTTTGAGCCCGCCTGCTCGCCGAGCGCGCGGCGCAGCGAACCCTTGCGATCCCAGGCAAGCTGGAACAGATCGTCGTCGTCGAGCCCGAACAGCGGGCTCTTCAGCGCCACCGCGAGCGCGAGGTCGTCCTGCGGCAGCAGCAGCGCGTCGGCAAGGTTCATCAAATCGATGATGCCGATGTGCTCGGTGAGCTTGAGCCGGTCGGCGCCCGCGACGGGGATGTTGGCGTGCTTCAGCGCCTGGATCACGGCGTCGAAGGCATTGCCGCGCCGGCGCACCAGGATCAGCATGTCGCCATAGCGCAGCGGACGCCGCTCGCCCTCGTGGCCCGTCAGCGTCCCGCTCTCGACCAGCCGCTTGATCTCGCCCTGGATGCGGCGTGCGAGTTTGACTTCGGGACTGGTCGCGGCAACGCCGTCGAACGGCGCACGCCAGCCCTCGATCTCCTGCCGGTCGTCGGCTTCCGCGAGATCCCAGAGCTCGATCACGCTCGGGCCGGCATCGGTGAGCGAATTGTGCAGGGGGTGGCCGATATCGATCGAATGGATGCTCTTGTAGATCTGGGGCTCGCGGAAGACGTGGTCCACCGAATGAAGGATAGCGGCACCCGAGCGGAACGAATAAGTGAAGGCAACCGGATCGAACTTCAGGCCGGCAGATTTGAACTTGCGGTCAAGCTCCCGCTTACGCTTGTCGAATTCGTGCGGGTCGGCGCCCTGGAACGAGAAGATCGACTGCTTCTCGTCGCCCACCGCAAAGACCGTGCGGTTGAGCCCTTCGCGCGCGCCTTCGCCCGCGGTGAACTCGGAGATGATGTGCGCGACGATGTCCCATTGCCGTGGGCTGGTATCCTGGGCCTCGTCGATCAGGACATGATCGACGCCGCGGTCGAGCTTGTAGTGAACCCAGCCCGAGGAGACGCGGTTCAGCATCGCCAGCGTCTTGTCGATCAGGTCGTCATAGTCGAGCAGCCCGCGCTCCTGCTTCTCGCGCCGGTAGTTTGCGGCGGCGGCCGTCGCGATGTGCAGAAGGGCCGCGGTGCGGTCGCGCATGGTCACCGCGCGGCGCTTCTCGATCAATCCGGCGAGGCGCTGCACCTCCGCCTCGAACAGGCGCGCGACGGACGGGTTGTTGTCGCAAAACTTCTTGGTCAGCACCGCCTTGCGCGGCAGCTTCTCGTCGGTGAGGAAGACGCAGACATAGGCGTCGACCTGCGCGCTGCCGGAGAAGACCTTCGCTTCGCGCAGCCGGCCAGCCTGGTCGTTGTCGGACTTGCTGCCGTCCTCCAGCGCGAAGGCGATGTCGTCCCAGCGCGAGCGCGGCAGGAACGGGCCGTCGAGAATCTCGGCCTCGACGTCCTCGATACGATCGGCGGCATCAACGCCCAGCACGGCCGCCATCTGCGCCGCGGCCGCTTCCGCGTTGCCGGCTTCATCCGTCCAGGCCATGAAATGGTCGCGGCTGAGGCAGGCCTCCCGCACGACCTCCTTGAAGGTGACATCGGCGGCGCTCGCCATCGCCGTCAGCAGCGCGCGGCCGGTGACGCTGTCGGGATCGCGCGCGGCCTCGAGCAGCACCTTCAGATTGGCGCGCTCCATCATGTCGGTCTGGTCGCGCTCGTCGATGACCGAGAAGCGCGCCGGGACGTTTGCCTCGAACGGAAACTGCTGGAGCAGACGCGTGCACAGCGCGTGGATGGTCTGCACCTTCAGGCCGCCGGGCGTCTCCAGCGCGCAGGCGAACAGTTTTCGCGCGTCGCGGCGCAGCTTTGTGCTCGGATGCGGAATGCCGACCGCGCGGATCGCCGTGTCGAGTGCGGTGTCGTCGAGCGTCACCCAATGGCCAAGCGTGCTGAACACGCGCTCGGCCATGTTGGCGGCGGCGGCCTTGGTGAAGGTGATGCAGAGGATCTTTTCCGGCGGCACGCCCGACAGCAGCAGGCGGATCACGCGCTGCACCAGCACATGCGTCTTGCCCGAGCCGGCATTGGCCGACACGAAGGCCGACGCGGTCGGATCGGACGCGCGCGCCTGCCGCGCGCGCACTTCGTCGGGGATGGGACGCGGCAGTTTCACCATTCCTCGATCCCCAGACCGCCGGCGGCCGACCATTCCTTGATGCGGGCTAGGTCGTCATAGGTGCCGTAGCGGTTCGTCCACATCGGCAGGTTCAGCGAGGTGTAGGGCTGATTCTCGTCCTCGAAGGCGCGGATCAGCGCTTCCAGCTTGGCCCGCGCCTCGGCGGCTGCCGTATCCGGCGGCTGCGGCTCGTCGCCCTGCTTGTACTTGAGCTCGAGGATGCGCTCCTCGCCGGGCGGATTGTTGCCGCTGAGGCGGACATAGACGAGCTGGCTCACGGACGCGCCGGCGTCGATATCGGGAAAACCGCCCTCGCGCAGGATCGCCGCTTCCAGCGTCAGCTGCGGCGACAGGCCCATGCGCACCTGCTTGCCGGTCGGCGGCTGGCCGGTCTTGTAGTCGAGAATGGCGTAGCCGCCGCCCTGGCGCCGCTCGATGCGATCGGCGCGGGCGGAGAGAGAGAAGCTGCGCTCATTGTCGAGCCTGATCGAGATCTCGCCGCGCGTCTCCGCCGTGATCCCCTCGATCGCTTCGCGCCGCGCGGTCTCCCATTCGCCGAACCAGCGCGCGATGCGCTGGAAGCGGGGCCACCACAGTGCACGCGCCTCAGGGCGCTCCATCAGCGGTTCAAAGTACTTTTTGCCGATCGCATGCAGCACACGCGCGGGATCGTCAGGCAGATGTGCAGCATAGCTTTCCGTGAACTCGCCGATCGCATCGTGGATCGCGGAGCCGCGGTCGGCGGCCGAGAGCGGCATGTCGACGGGATCGAGCGCCGCGAGCTTCAGTATATACTTTGCGTAGATCGTGTAGGGATCGCGCAGCCAGTCCTCGATTGCGGTGACCGACATGCTTGTCGGCCGCGTCGCGCGCGGTGGGCGCGGCTCGGGTTGCTTGATCGGCGTGACCTCGGCTGGCTGGTCCAGGGCGCCCGCGAACTGCACGTATTTTTCGCCGGCGCGAATAGCCGTCTTCCAGAGCTCGTCGCCCGCCACCGCTTCCAGCCGATGCAGGAAGCGCGAGGCGACGGCCGGCGCGCCGCCAGCCTTGGCGGAATGGGTGAGGATCACCTCATCGCCGCCGAGGAGCTGCGCGAAGTCGTGTGCGGAGAGGCCGATACGGCGTTCCGGCAGATCGAGCCCAAGCTCGTGCCGCATCGGCCGGCTGAGCCAGGGATCGATCCGCGGCGCCGGCGGCCAGACGCCCTCGATCAGTCCGCCGACGATGATGCGGTCGGCCTGCATCAGGCGCGATTCCAGCGGGCCGTAAATCTGCAGCCGCGCGCCCGGCCTGTCGCGACGCCGCACCGCGCGGTCGCCGAACGCGGTCTGGAAGACGTCCGCGTAGTCCGGCAGTGGCACCATCAATCCGCTGGCCGTGCCGCCGCGCAGGAGGTCGTCGAAGGCGCCGGCGAGCGCGAGGCCTTCGCGCTCCTCGAAGGCGAGCGGAATGCCGAGCTCGTCGCGCGACAGCGCGATCAGGATCTCGCGATGCCGGTGTGCGAGCTCGGCGAAGTCATATGGCTTCGGCGGCGGAAGACTCTCGATCGGCGCCAATGCTTTTTGCAGCGTATCGATCAGCGCCTGGATGCGATCGAGATCCTCGGCGTTCAGACGCGCGCGCGGTTCTGCCCTATGAAGCGCAGAGACTTCGCTGCGCCACAGCTTTGCAAGCTCTTCGCGAAAACGATTGAACTCGCGCAAGAGCCCGGCCGTGCCCGCAGGCGGTCGTGTGCCGCGCAAGATCGCGAGCTCGAGGTCTTCGATCGCTGCCTTCCATGCGCCGGGCGCGCGGCCGAGCCGGCACAGCGGATGCTTCAGCATCGCCAGCAGGGTCGGTGGCTCCAGGCCCTTGGTCGCGGCTTCCGCCGCGAGGCGTGCAAAGACGCCGGCAGAGGTCTCCATCAGGACGTCGCCGCCGGAATCGTCGAAGGCGAGATCCCATCGCGTCAACGCGGCCATCACCCGCCGCGCCAGCGCACGATCGGGCGTCACCAGCGCCGCCGATTTGTCGAGATGCCGCGCCTCGCGCATCGCGATGGCGATCGCGAGCGCTTCCATTTCGGGATTGGGAGCCTCGACGACTGCGAGATTCTTCATGCCGCCGGCGATCCTCGCGGCGACATCCGGCTGCTTCAGCCGGTCGTGCCAGACCTCCGTCTTGGCAGACGGCCGCATCGATTCCGATGCAAGCAGATCGCGGCCGCCTTCCGCGGGCGGCTGGAGGATCTCGACATCGCTGCGCTTGATGCCGAAGCGCTGCAGCAGCGCGTGCATGGCATATTGCGGATGGTTCGACGCCGGATGCTCGGCGAACTTGCCGAGCGAGTCGCGCACGCCGCCGATGGTGCGCCAAGCATCGTCGTCGAGATCAGTGTCGAGACCCGGCAGCACCACCGCGCCATGCGGCAGGGCGGCGACGGCATGCAGGAATTTTGCGGTGGCCGGCATCGAGCCGGTCGAACCGGCCGCGATCACCGGCCCGCTCGGATGCGCGGTCAGGCGCCTCGCCTCCGCCGCGATCAGGAGATCGCGCCGCGCCGCCGGCTCGATCCGGTTGATCTCGGCGAGATGATTGGGCCAGGCGATGCGCGCGATGCGCAGGAATTCGAGCGAGTGCTGCCAGTAGCGATCGAGGTTATCAGGCACGAGGCCGTCGAGCGCGCTCCAGTCGACGCCGCGCGTCACCATGTCGTCGATGAGACGTGCGAGATCGCCGGCGAGAGCGAGCGTCGAGGCTGGACCGCCGACCACCAGCGGTGCCAGCACCGGGCCCTTGGCCCAGGCGGCGACGAGTTGCGCCAGCGTCAGCCGTCGCTCCAGCTCGCCAAGCCGTGGCGGAATGTCCAGCGGCGTTGCGCCGGAGAACTGCTCGCCTTCGTCGGCGAAGGCGAGCTCGTCCTCGTCGATGTCGCCGAGCGCGACGATGCGCGGCAGCACGACGGCATCGGTCTTCATTTCATCGAGGAAGATCTCCCGGACGACGCGCATCGCGCGACGGGTCGGCAGATACAGCGTGGCGTCCGCCAGTCGCGCCGGTTCCTTGCGCGCCTCGAATCCTTCGACCAGCCGGCCGTCGAGCAGGGCCGTGACGACCGTGCGCAGGAACGGAATTGAGATGGGAACGCTGAAAACGCGCATGGGCTGCCTGATTCGGGAATCAGGGCAATATAGGGAGACGGGCTCGAATGGTCATGGGTGGGAACGAAGTCGTCCCCGTTGTTCGCGGGCTGGCACAGGTGCCGTAGTGCCGTAGGGTGGGCAAAGCGAAGCGTGCCCACGCATTTTTGCGATCGAAAGAGATGGTGGGCACGGCGCAAGGGCGCCTTTGCCCACCCTACGGCACTGCCGTTGTGGCGAGAGCAGCCCCTAAGCCACGCTCTCCAGAAACGCCTCTTCCGCGGCGTGCACCGCATCGGGCGTGCCGACATGCATCCAGACGCCGTCGAGGCGCAGGCCGAACAGCCGCTCCTGCTCGTTGGCGCGGTCGAACATCTTTGTCAGCGAGAATTCGCCCTGCGGCGCACCGGCGAAGATCGACGGCGACAGGATCGCCGCGCCTGCATAGACGAACGGGACGACCTCCTTCTCCTTGCGCTTGCGCAGGGCGCCGTCGGGCAGCATGCCGTAATCGCCGCGGCCGGTATAACCGATGCTGGTCGCCGTGGGCGCCATCAGCAGCAGGATGTCCATCCGCTCGGGGTCGAAGTTTTCGGCAAGGCGCGTCAGGTTGGAGCGCACGCCATCGATCCAGAGCGTGTCGGAATTGACGTGGAAGAACGGGGCGTCGCCGAGCAGCGGTAGCGCCTTGACCACGCCGCCGCCGGTGCCGAGCACCTGGTCGCGCTCGTCCGAGATGGTCACACGCGGAAGCTGGCGCGATGCGACGTGGTCGATGATCTGGTCCGGCAGGTAGTGCACATTGACCACCGCCTCGCTCACCCCGGCGTGGCCGAGCTTGTCGAGCACGTGGTCGAGCAGCGGCTGACCGGCGACCGGCACCATCGGCTTCGGTATCTTGTCCGTCAACGGACGCATGCGCAGGCCGAACCCTGCGGCGAGCACCATGGCTTTGGTCGGCTTGACGGACATCCTTTGCCTTCTCGGAACTCTTTCTGTCTCGGATCTTATGTCTCGGACCCACTGGTTTCGCGCTTGCAGCAAATCCTAGCACGGGACTTCATCAGTCGCACCGCGTCTCAACCGCCTTAACCACCCGCCGTGACGGTTGTACGACGGGTGTTGCCGTTACGCCCCAACGGATGCGGAACGGGCCTTTTTCTTCCTGTCGCCGATCTTGAGGAAATTGACGCCGATCTGGTCGCCATTGACCCAGGCCAGTTCGCAGCGACGGTACGCAAGTCCCGTGGACGACAGCAGCAGGAAGAATTCCTTCAGATGCAGGCCTTCGACCGAACCGTCGATGGTCAGCTTGGCGCCGCTTTCGGAGACGTCCTCCATGGTGCAGTCGCGCCGCCAGGTACCGTCGATTCCCATCATCTGGGCCGGTATCCCGCGCTCGAAAACAACCCGGCTGTTGCCGCGCTGATCCGTCTTTACCGCCATCTGCCCCGCTCCAGCCCCGTATTTATCCGGCTGCCTCGCCGCCAGAATAGCGATGCCTTGGCTAACAGGCGGTAAATCGGGCCCGAATCAGGCCTGCGGCGGCCTTTGGGGCGGCGGCACGTTGGCGAGATACCAGTCGCGCAGATGGCCGAGTGCGGGATGCGCCAGCGAGCGCTGGAGGTAGGTCCAGATCCGCGGCTGATGTCGCAGATAATGCGGCTTGCCGTCGCGGCGGTTGAGCCGCGCGAAGGTGCCGAGCAGCCGCGTGTTCCGCTGCGCCGACATGATCGCGTAGAGCTCGGCGAAGCCGGCCGCATCGAAGCTCGTATCGTCCGCGCGCCGCGCCTTGATGTAGCGCGACAGCAGCGTCAGCTCGATGTTTTCAGGGACGTCGATGCGGGCGTCCTGGAGCAGCGACACCACGTCGTAGGAGTGTGGCCCGAGCACGGTGTCCTGGAAGTCGATCACGCCGACGCGCTCGATGCCGCTGCGCTCTCCGAGCCAGATCAGATTCGGCGAGTGATAGTCGCGGATGATCCAGGTCCTCGGCGAGGCCTGCGGCTTCTTCAGCAGCTCGCGCCACATCGCAAAAAATTCCGCGCGCTTCTCGTCGCTCAACGGCGCGTCGCGATCGGGCAGATACCATTCCGGCATCAACCCGATCTCGATCAGGAGTGCCTCGGTGTCGAAGACGGGGATGGCGTAGGTCTGCCCGTCCAGCGGCAGCGTCTCCGGCAGCGACTTGCCGTGCAGCATCGCCAGCAGGTCGGTCGCGGCCTCGTAGCGCTCGGCGATCGGACGCGGCGGATCGCCCTCGATCACGCCGTCGCTGCCGAAGTCCTCCGAGATCAGGAAGCCGTGGTCGAGATCGAAATGATGGATTGCCGGCGCGGAGATTCCCTGGGCGCGCAGGCCCTCGTCGATCGCGACGAACGGCCGAACGTTTTCGGCGAGATGCACGGCGGCGCTATAGGACTTCCCATTGTAGAGGGCAGCACCATCGGGGCGCTGCGGAAAGTTCATGAGGATGACGATCTCATCGCCGCGGATCAGTCGCGCATAAGATCGGGTCGAGGCATCGCCGTTCATGCGCCGTCGCGTCGCGTCGATGTAGCCGGCTGCGTCGAGGAATTCGCGCAGCGCCTTCAGCCGCGCGACCTGCGCAGCGCTCTTGCCATAGCCGGTGATGTCGGCGGCGCGCGCATTCGAGCCCAGTGCGGGTCGATGCGTCAGCGCAATGTCGATGCGATCCGCGGGCATGGCCGACGGTGCACGCTCCGGCCATTCGATCAGAACCAGCGTGGCGTCCGGCAGCGGCGACAGCCCGATCTCCTCGAGCTCGCTCTCGTCCTCGACGCGGTAGAGATCGGCATGCATCACCGGAAACGGCGACAGCTCGTAGCCCTGCACCAGCGTGAAGGTCGGGCTCGGCACTTCCAGCTCGTCGTCGCCGGCGAGGTAGCGGATCAGCGCGCGGGCGGCGGCGGTCTTGCCGGCGCCGAGATCGCCGGTGAGGGTGATGACATCGCCCGGTCCGACCAGCAGGGCGAGATCGGCCATCAATTGCGCGGTGGCCGTCTCGTTGTGAAGCGCGACGGAGAATGTGGTGGGGGCGGTCATTCGGCGGCGTCGCGATGCGCCGCCTGGTCGGTCGGGAAATCGCAGATCACGACCGTGCCCCGGCCGACGATCGAATCCACCCGCACCTTGCCGCCATGCAGCTCGACGAAGGAGCGCACCAGCGACAGGCCGAGCCCGGCGCCGCGGTGACGCGAGCCCTGCGAGCGGCTTTCAAACCAGTTGAACACCTTGTCCTTCATGTCGGCAGGTATTCCAGGCCCGGAATCTGTCACAGTGAAGACCACGCTGCGTTCGGTGCGGCGTGCGCTGATTCCGACGGTGGAATCCTGTGGAGAAAACCCGACGGCGTTGGCGAGGAGGTTATAGAGCACCTGCACCACGCGCTTCTCGTCGCCGATGAAGCTGCCGACATCGGGCGCGATCTCGACCTTGAGGCGGATGCGGTCGGTGGCGAGGCGGTCCTGGATGCCCTCGGCGGCGAGCTCGATGGTCTTGCTGACGTCGACGGGCCCGAGTTCCAGCTTCATCGCGCTGGCGTCGATGGTGGCGAGATCCAGGATGTTGTTGGTGAGCGCCAGCAGCGCGTTGGTCGATTTGGTGACGTAATCGAGATATTCGGCCTGTTTCGGCGTCAGCGGCCCGGTCGAGGGGTCGCTGAGGAAATGCGCGAAGCCGATGATGGTGGTCAGCGGTGAGCGCAGCTCGTAGGACACGTGGTGGACGAAATCCACCTTCATCTGGTCGGCGGCTTCAAGCGCCTCGTTGCGCTCGCGCAGCGCGCGCTCGACATTCTCGGTGTCGGTGATGTCCTGGAACGTCAGCATGGTCGCGCCGTCGGGCAGCGGGCGGATCATGCCGTCGAGCACGCTGCCGTCCTTGCGCTCCAGCTTCAGCGGCACGTCGGCGCGGTTCTCGATCGAGGTGATGGCCTCGCGGATCTGCCGCCAGACCTGCGGCTCGTCGAACAATTGATGACACCAGCCCTCGACGGTCTGGATGTGCGGCTCGTCGCGCATGGCATCGCTCGACAGCTTCCACATCCGCACGAAGGCCGGATTGAACAGCTGCGCCTTGCCGTTGCTGCCGAACACCGCGACGCCCTCGGCGAGACTGTCCAGCGTCTCGCGCTGGACCCGGATCATGCCGTCGAAGCGGCGGGCGAGCTCGAGGCTCTCGGTGACGTCGTCGAACAGATAGGTGACGCCGCCTTCCGGATTCGGCGTGGTGACGACGGAGAGCGCGCGGCCGTCGGGCAGGTACCAGGTGTCCTTGGCGGTCTCCACCGCGCGATAGGCCTCGTGCAGCTTGGCCTTCCAGGCCCGGAAGTCCGGCTGCTCCGGCAATTTGCGCGCGGCGCGAAGCTGGTCGAGCACGCTGGAATCATCGGGATTGGCGTCGAGGAAGGTGCGGTCGAGGTCCCACAGCCGGCGGTAGGAATCGTTGTAGAAGGCAAGGCGCCGATGGCCGTCGAACACCGCGACGCCGGAGGAGAGCTGGTCGAGCGTGCGGCGATGCGCCTCCGCCATCCGCACCAAGGCCGAGCTCAGCGCATCCGCCTCGCTGGCATCGATGGCGACGCCGACGCTGCTGCTGCCGACATTGACGGCGCGGACGTCGTACATGCGCCGCTCGCCGCCGACTACGATCGGCAGCCGCGAGGTGAAGCCGGCGGCATCCTTCAGCCCCCGCTCCATCGCGGTGCGGTCGGCACTGTCGAGCAGCTCGAGCTTGCGCTCATGGGCATCGGTGATGCTGGTCGCCTCGGTCGCGCGGACATAGGCCGGATTGGCGTAGGTGAGCGCGCCGTTCTCGCCCTTGGCCCAGATCGGCCACGGCGCTGCGGCGGCGAAGCCGCGCAGCATCTCGGTCTCGTCCGAGAGCGCCTTGTAGCGCAGATGGGTCTCGGCGAGGTCGCGGCGCAGTCCGGAGAGCTCGCGAATCCGGACGATGGCCTGGCCGCCGATCGCGCGGCCGATGGCTTCCAGCGTGTGGCCATGCGCGGTGGTCAGCGTCAGCTGGAACCCGTCGCCCCGGTCGCGCAGCGCGTCGACGGCATGATCCATCTGCAGCGCGGGTTCCGGCGGCAGCCAGGTTCCGAACGCCAGCACGCGCTGTGGCGAGGAATCGCGCGGCAGCACCATCGAGATGTCGCCGGAGATCTGCGCGCGGTTGTCGCCGGCCGGCCAGGAGATCAGGATCTGCGGCTCGGCGAACAGCAGCGCGCCGAAGCGGTCGGCCTGCAGCTGCAGCTCTCCGATCCGCGCGCGCAGCTGTGCCTCGTTCGCTGCCGTGCGCACCCGCGTCCGCATCAGCAGGATCGCGGCCATGACCGAGAAGCCGAGCAAGGCCAGCGCGGTGGCGAGCACCGCGAGCTCCTGCCGGTTGAAGTCCAGCAAGATGGAAAGCGTGTCCATGAGGTCGGCGGCCTCAGCCGGCGCAGCCGGCAGCAGCGCTGCGAAAGCGCCTCCCAACAAGCTGTTGCGCGCCAACGATGTGCACGACAGCAGCGTCCGACGCATCGACACGATCACGCCTGACATAGTTGCCCCAAGACCGCACGGATTTACGCGCGGCGACCCCCGCCGCACGCGAATCAAAAGACAATACCCCCACCGCGACTCCACCGGTAAGAGTCCAGATCGTGAACGCAAACCCGGCGCCAAAAAAATGCCGGCCGCGCGGTTCCGCACTCACGTCGTTCTTCGGGCGATTCGGCTGGGATTACCGTGTGTTAGCGGCCGGTGGAGCCGAAGCCGCCGGCGCCGCGATCGGTCGCGGACAAGGTCGCCACGGGAACCAGCGCGGCCTGCACCACGGGGGCGATCACCATCTGCGCGATGCGCTCGCCGCGCTTGATCACGAACGGGGCGGTGCCGTGATTGATCAGGATCACCTTGATCTCGCCGCGGTAGTCGGCGTCGATGGTTCCGGGCGAGTTCAGCACGGTAACGCCGTGCTTGGCGGCAAGGCCCGAACGCGGCCGCACCTGCGCCTCGTGCGCGGGCGGCAAGGCGATCGCAAGGCCGGTCGGCACCAGCGCATGTTGACCGGGCGCGAGCGTCATCGGCTCGGCCTCCGGCACCGCGGCCATCAGGTCGAGGCCGGCGGCTTCTGCGGTCTGATAGGCCGGCAGCGGCAGGCCTTCGGCATGGGCGAGGCGTTGCAGTTCGACGGTGACCTTCGTGCTCAAGATGCCGGCTCCAGGGATTTGTCGGTCACGCTTCTGGCGATGTGCGCGACCAGTTCGATGGCGACCTGTTCCTTGGTCATCACGGGCCAGGAATCAACTGCAATCTCTCCGCTCTTGCGGCTGATGAGATGGACAGTGTTGCGATCGCCGCCCATCACACCGGTGGCCGGCGAGACGTCGTTGGCGACGATCCAGTCGCAGCCCTTGCGGGCGAGTTTTGATTTGGCGTTGTCGATGAGGTGCTCGGTCTCGGCGGCAAAGCCGATCACCAGCGGCGGACGCTTGTCGGCCAGTTTCGAGATGGTGGCGAGGATGTCGGGGTTCTCGACCAACTGAAGCGGCGGCATGCCGGCCGCGGTCTTCTTCAGCTTCTGCTCGCCTTCATTGGCGACGCGCCAGTCGGCGACCGCGGCAGCGAAGATCGCGATGTCGGCGGGCAGCGCCGCCTGGACCTGCTCCAGCATCTGCCGTGCCGATTCCACGTGCTTCACCGTGACGCCGGCGGGATCGTCGAGATCGACCGGGCCGCTCACCAGGATCACCTCGGCGCCCGCGGCTTGTGCGGCGGCGGCAATGGCAAAACCCTGCTTGCCGGAGGAACGGTTGGCGATATAGCGCACCGGATCGATCGGCTCGTGCGTCGGACCCGCGGTGATCAGCACGCGCTTGCCGGCGAGCGGCTTCGGCACCGGCGGCCGCAGCAGGCGCTCGGCCGCATTGGCGATCTCGATCGCTTCCGACATGCGGCCGATGCCGGCTTCGCCTGCCTCCGCCATCTCGCCGGAATTCGGTCCGATCAGCACCACGCCGTCGCGCTGGAGCTGCGCGACGTTGCGCCGCGTCGCCGCGTTGTTCCACATCAGCGGATTCATCGCCGGCGCCAGCAGGATCTTGCGGTTGGTCGCGAGCAGGATGGCGCTGGCGAGATCGTCGGCATGGCCGTTGGCCATCTTCGCCATCAGGTCGGCCGTCGCCGGTGCCACCACGATCAAATCGCAGTCGCGCGCGAGGCGGATGTGGCCGGCGTCGAACTCGCTCTGAGGGTCGAACAGGTCGGTGTAGATGCGCTCATGCGAGAGCGCGCTGACGGCGAGCGGCGTCACGAACTGCTGCGCGGCCTTGGTCAGCACGCAGCGCACCTCGACGCGGCGTTCCTTCAGCCGCCGGATCAGGTCGAGCGACTTATAGGCTGCGATCCCGCCGCCGATGATCAGGGTGACACTGGCCTCGGGAAGCGCGCCGGTGCGCTGGGGTGTCGGGGCGGAGGATGGGGCCGGGGGCGCTGAAAACGGCGTCAGCGGCTCCTCGCGGCCCTCGATCAGCTCCCGCAGGATGACCCGGACCTCTTCCTCGACCGACCTGCGGTTCTTGGCCGAGCGCAGCCGCAAATAGGTTTTGACGGCATCGTCGAGCTTGCGGATGGTCAGGCTTGCCATGACGCCCCTCCAGCACGGAATGATAGCGATGCTATCATCCGCGTGATTGCAGTGCAATCACAGATTCCGGACGGCGATCAGGATTCCGATGAAGGTTGCGGCGATGATCCAGAGCGCCACGGTGCGCCAGCGGTTCTTGCGGCCTTCGCTGCGGCCCATCGCCGCGATGCTCTCCGGCGACAGTTTTAACCCCTCCCGGGTCATGGTCTCGAGCTGCTCGATGACCTTCACCGAGCGCTCCGCAATCTCCGGCAGGCGCATCAGCACGCGCGCAATGTCCCCGGTCCCGGCAAGCGCGCCCTGCACCCGGCCTATGGGTCCGAGATTGCGCTCGATCCACTCGCGCACCACGGGGTCGGCGACCTTCCAGATGTCGAGCCTGGGATCGAAGCCGCGCGCGACGCCCTCGACCACGACCATGGTCTTCTGCAGCAGGATCAGTTCGGGCCGCGTCGTCATGTCGAACAGGCCGGTGACCTCGAGCAGCAGGGTCAGCAGCCGCGCCATCGAGATCTCCTCGGCGGTGCGGTTGTGAATGGGCTCGCCGATGGCGCGGATGGCCTGCGCGAAATTCTCGACCGAGTGGTGCGAGGGCACATAGCCCGCCTCGAAATGCACTTCCGCCACGCGGCGATAGTCGCGGGTGATGAAGCCGAGCAGGATCTCGGCGAGGAAGCGCCGCTCCTTCATCCCGAGCCGGCCCATGATTCCGAAATCGACAGCGACGAGGCGGCCGGCGTCATCGAGGAACAGATTGCCCGGATGCATGTCGGCGTGGAAGAAGCCGTCGCGCAAAGCGTGGCGCAGAAAGCTCTGGATCACCTTGCGGCCGAGATCGGGCAGATCGACCTGCGCCTCTGCCAGACGCTTGTGGTCGTTCAGCGCAATGCCGTCGATCCATTCCATCGTCAGCACGTTGTGCGTGGTGCGATCCCAGTCGACGGTCGGCACGCGGAAATCGGGATCGTCGCCCGTGTTCTCCGCCATCTCGGACAGCGCGGCTGCTTCCAGCCGCAGGTCCATCTCCATCGCGACCGAGCGCGACATGGTGTTGATGACCTCGATCAGGCGCAGCCGCCGCGCCTCGGCCGAATAGGCCTCCGCCTTGTGCGCGACGAAGAAGAAATCCGAGAGGTCGCGGCGGAAACGCGAGGCTACATTTGGCCTCAGCACCTTGACCGCAACGGGCTTGCGGATGCCGTCGCGCATCACCTCGCCACGATGCACCTGCGCGATCGAGGCGGCGGCGACCGGCGGGCCGAAGCTCACGAAGATGTCCTTCAGCGGCCGCTCCAGCGAGGTCGCGATCGTAGCTTCCGCTTCCGCCTGCGAAAACGGGGGCAGGCGGTCCTGAAGGCTTTCGAGGTCCCGCGCCATGTTGAAGCCGACCACGTCGGGGCGCGTTGCCAGGAATTGGCCGAGCTTGAGATAGGCCGGACCCATCCGCGTCAGTGCGCGCGAGATCCGTGGTCCCTGCTTGACGCCGCGGCGTTCGACGATGCGCGCGAGCTTCAGCGCAAGCTGGCCGGGGGGCGGCACCAGGCTTGGATCGACCGAGCCGAACACGCCTTCGCGCGCAAACACGAACGCGGCGCGGATGAGGCGCGTAATGTGGGTGAAAGCAGAGATCACAAACGCCAGCCCGAATGCAGTGCGACGATGCCGCCGGAGAGTGTCTGCCAGCTCACGCGGGAAAAGCCGGCCTCGCGGATCATGTCGGCGAAGGCGGCAGGCTTCGGAAACTTGCGGATCGATTCGACGAGATATTGGTAGGATTCGGCGTCGCCCGTGACCATGCGGCCGAGCGGCGGGATCACCTTGAACGAGAACAGATCATAGAGCTTGTCGAGGCCGGGCATCTCGACGGTCGAGAACTCCAGGCACAGGAAGCGGCTGCCGGGCCTCAGCACGCGATAGGCCTCGCGCAGCGCAAGGTCGATCCGCGGCACGTTGCGAATGCCGAAAGCGATCGTATATGCGTCGAAGCTGCGGTCGGCGAAGCCAAGCGATTCGGCATTGCCCTCGACGAAATCGACCTGAGTCTCGAGATGGCGCTTGGCGGCGCGTTCGCGCCCCACCGCGAGCATGTCGGAATTGATATCGCAGACCGTGGCGTGGAAGCCGGGGCCGGCCGCCTTGGCGGCGCGGAACGAGATGTCGCCGGTGCCGCCGGCGACGTCGAGCAAGGCGAACGGCCGGTCGCTCCTCGGCGGGTCCAGCGCGTTGATCATGATGTCCTTCCAGACCCGGTGCATGCCACCGGACATCAGGTCGTTCATCAAATCATAGCGAGACGCCACGCTGTGAAACACATCGTTCACCAGCGTCTGCTTGTCCCCCAGGGGAACGTCTTTGAAGCCAAAATGCGTGGTTTCGCCCGGCCGATCCATTACTCTACTCCACGAGGCGGACCATAGCCTGCCCGCCGCAATGGCGCTATCACACCGCCCTCATAAGGTGAATGCCTGACCATGCCTGAATTGCCCGAAGTCGAGACCGTCCGCCGCGGCCTTCAGCCCGTCATGGAGGGTGCAAAAATCCTGGTCGCAGAGGCCCGCCGGCCGGACCTGCGCTTCCCTTTCCAGCCGGATTTCGTGGCCCGGCTCAAGGGGCAGGTGGTCACGGGCCTCGGTCGCCGCGCAAAATATCTCATGGCCGATCTCGCCTCCGGCGACGTGCTGCTGATGCATCTGGGCATGTCGGGCTCGTTCCGCGTCATCAAGCCGGACAACGGCACGGTGCCCGGCGAGTTTCACTATCCGAAGGCCAAGGATTCGGCGCATGACCACGTGCTGTTTCGGATGTCCTCCGGCGCCGACATCGTGTTCAACGATCCGCGCCGTTTCGGTTACATGAAAGTGATCGCGCGCAACGCGCTCGAGGACGAGCCGCTGCTGCGTGGGCTCGGACCCGAGCCGCTCGGCAACGAGTTCGACGCCGCGATGCTGGCGCGGTCGTGCGAAGGCAAGGCCACGAGCCTGAAGGCCGCGCTGCTCGACCAGCGCGTGGTCGCCGGGCTCGGCAATATCTATGTCTGCGAGGCGCTGCATCGCTCGCATCTGTCGCCGCGTCGGATCGCGGCAACGCTGTCGACCAAGAAGGGCGAGGCGACGGACCATGCGAAGCGTCTGGTCGGTGCGATCCACACCGTGCTGAACGACGCGATCAAGGCCGGCGGCTCCAGCTTGCGCGACCATCGCCAGACCACCGGCGAGCTCGGCTATTTCCAGCACTCGTTCAAAGTCTATGACCGCGAGGGCGAGAAATGCACGACGCCGCGCTGTGGCGGCACGATCAAGCGCTTCGCCCAGAACGGCCGCTCGACCTTCTGGTGCCAAAAGTGTCAGAAGTGACGTAGCCCGGATGGAGCGCAGCGCAATCCGGGTCCAGCCTCTCCGCGGAGAGACTTTCCCGGATTTCGCTCCGCTTCATCCGGGCTACAAGGAGCCCGTCATTGCAATGACGGGTGGATGGAACGCGAAGCGAAGCAATCCGGCCGGGCTGGTGGCCGGATTGCTTCGTCGCTGGGGCCCTTCCGGATGGAGAAGGGCCGGCTGTCGTCCGAGCGATTGCCCCGCTCAGGACACCAGGGGCGTGGTCTCGTCCGCCGCAAGCTCGGTGGCGACGTGCAGCATGCCGTCCGCAGCCGAGATGACCTGGTCGATCAGGACACTCGTTGTGGCTTCGAGGTCGAGCCGGGTCTCGATCCAGCGCCAGAGGCCGCGGATCTCGTCCGCCGATTTGCCGTTCGGCGCGAATTCGCTCACCGCGAGGCCGCTCGCGAGCGAGTCCTGGTGGTCGTTTCGCATCACGATCAGGGGGCGCGCGAGCACCTCGGCGAGATCGAGCGCGGCTTCCTCGGCGAGCGCACCCGCGGCATTGTCGATGCGCTGGCCGCGGATCGGTGTCTGGTTCAGCACGAAGCTGTAGGGGCGCTTCCAGGCGCGCGCGACGCTCAGCGTCGAGACGGTCGCCTCGATGTCGGCAACGCTCGGGCGGGCCGGGATCAGGCAAAGATCGGAATGGCGGATCGCGGCGGTGGTGGCGGCGGAAAGGCCGGCCGCGGTGTCGACGATCGCGAGCTGGAGGCCGCTGTCGGCCAGCATCTTCAGGCGCGGCTCGATATTGGCGGCGTGATAGATCGGCTCGACGACGACGTCGTCGTTGTTGCGGCGGCGTTGCCAGTTGGAGAGGGTGCCCTGCGGGTCGGTCTCGATCAGGCGGACGGTGAAGCCGGCCTGCTTGGCCGCCAGTGCGAGGCCGATGGCAAGCGTGCTCTTGCCACTGCCGCCCTTTTGGGTGGCCAGTACGATCGTATGCATTTGAAGATCAATCCTTTGGAGTGCCTGGGTCTTAAGGGGAAACGCCACGCGAACGTGCATCGCTTCTCGATGCTGAGCTCTTCTCGCTCAGGACGTGCCCTGCCCGATCCAAAGGGGACCGCGGATGTCCGAATCAACGGTATGATGATGGCAGAATCGGGAATGCCAGCTAATCCGTACCAATACTGGACCCGTAGTTGTGCCTATGGTGTGCTCGCCGCCTTGAATAGAAAGGGCAGGCGAGATGAGCGGCAATTGGCGCGACCGGACGGCAACCACCTTTGACTGCCAGAAAATGCCGGCGGTCTCGAGCCGCGGCATGGTGGTCAGCAACCATCCGCTCGCCTCCAGTGCCGGCGCCGAGATGCTGGCCGCCGGCGGCAACGCCATCGATGCCGCGATCGCAACCCTGTTCACCCTGACCGTGGTCGAGCCGATGATGGTCGGCATCATCGGCGGCGGCATGGCGCATATCCGCCTCGCCGACGGCAGCCATCGCTTCATCGACGGCCAGAGCACGGTCCCATCGGCGGTGCGCGACACCACCTACACCTCCAAGCCGGGTTCGGCGCATGACGTGTTCGACACCGTCGGCAACGAGAATCTCAACGGTTCGAAGGCCGTCGCGGTGCCGGGCTCGCTGAAAGCCTGGTGCGAGACGCTGCACCGGTTCGGCACCATGAGCCTCGCCGACGTGATGCAGCCCGCGATCAAGCACGCCGCGCGTGGCTATGCGACGACGCCCTATTTGCACGAATGCATCAGCGAGTGCGCGGCCGAGATGCGCAAGGACAAGCCGATCGCGGCGATCTTCCTGCCTGACGGCGAGCCGCTGAAGGTCGGCGAGCGCGTGGTGCAATCGGAATATGACGAGACGCTGCGCCATATCGCCGACCACGGCGAGAAGGCGCTCTACGAGGGGCCGCTCGGCGACATCCTCGCCGACTACATGGAGAAGACCGGCGGCTTCATCCGCCGCAATGACCTCACGGCTTACAAGACCGTCGAACGGCAGCCGATCCGCGCCGACTATCGCGGCTGGACCATTTTTGGCCCGCCGCCGCCCGCGGCCTCCGGCGTGCATATCGCGCAGATGCTGAACATTCTGGAAGGCTACGACATCGAAGGTCTCGGCTTCGGGACATCGGAGACCATCCACTATCTCGCCGAGGTCCTGAAGATCGCCTTCGCCGACCGCGCCGCGGCCAGCGGCGATCCTGATTACGTCGGCGTCCCCGTGGAGAAGTTGACCTCGAAGACGTACGCCGAGGAGCGCCGCCGCGCGATCGATCCGGCCCGGGCGCAGGCCTGGAGCGCCGGCGTGTCGCAGCTCGAAGGCGCGCACACCACGCATATGACGGCGGCGGATAGCTTCGGCAATGTGGTCGCGACCACGCAGACCATCAACAATTTGTTCGGCGCCAAGATCATGATCCCGGGCCTCGGGGCCGTCGCCAACAATTACATGAACCTGTTCGATCCGCGTCCGGGCCACGCGCTGTCGCTGGCGCCGGGCAAGAGGGTGACCACCTCGATGTCGCCGATGATGGCACTGCGCGACGGTAAGCTGCGCTATGCGCTGGGGCTGCCCGGGGGAAAACGCATCTTCCCGAGCGCGATGCAGGCGCTGGTCAATCTGATCGACCACGGCATGAGCCTGCAGGAAGCGGTCGAGGCGCCCAGGGTCTGGACGGAAGGCAATGCGCTGGAGGTCGAGCAAAAGGTGCCGGAGAGCGTGCGGGCGAAGCTCGCAGCGCTTGGCCACAAGGTGCAGCCCGTCGCGACCGTCGCCGGCGGCATGAACGCCATCGCCTTCCACGACGACGGCACCATGACCGGCGCCGCCTGCTGGCGCGCCGACGGCACGCCGGTCGGGATTTCGGGTGGGCTCGCGAAGAGTGGGGTCAGGTTCCGGTTGAGCTAGGTCCCGTGCCCCGGACGCGGCGCAGCGCGAAGCGGTGCGCTGCAGAGCCGGGGCCCAGAAACTTCGCCCACCGAATTTGTGGTGGCATGGGTCCCGGCTCTGCGCAGCAACGCAAGCGCGTTGCAGCGCGTCCGGGACACGAAAGCTACTTCCGCACGCAGATCACGCGCACGACGGCGGCTTTCGCGTCAGTCGATGTGCCGTTCGCGGTGACGCCGTTCGCCTTGAGGAATTCGCGCGCCGTTTCCGCGGAGACCATCACCGCCTGCGAGGCCGGCACCGCTGTCGCGGGGCCCGCGACCATTGCCGGCTTCAGCAGCGCGACGCCGGCGAACTTGCCGTCGCCGTCGATTGCGGGACCACCGGATAACCCGATCGCCGGCGGCGGCGACAGTGCGGAGTCGCTCGATGTGACCGGCGCCAGCGCGCCCTTGACGCTCGATACGCCGGCCGCGCCGCCCTGGCTCTGGGGATCGGCGATGCCGATGACATCGACATTGGTCCTGGCCGTTCCGCCGGCGAGGCTGAGCGGCTTCAGGCCCCGCGCGCCGTAGATGTGCAGCAGCGCCAGATCGTGCTCCTTGTCCTCGGCGAGACGGTCGGCGCTGCCGAAGCCTGCGATGGTGATCGCAAGGCAGCTGTCGGTGACAAGGCGGTCGGCCAAAATCGCACCGTCGTCGCTGACGACGATGCCGGTGCCGTATTCGACATTCTTGCGCGGCGGCGGTCCGGCCATCGGGGTGGACGGAAACGCGTTGAACGCGCTCGACATCGCGATCACGACCGGCTCGACCGTATTCTCCATCGCCTGGTCGTAGAGGATCGTCATGATGCGGACCTCGTCGCCTCTGAAGGTGCCGCGTACGTAAAACTTCTTCAGGCCCTGCAAGCCCGACAGCACGAAGAAGTCGGGCTTCACCACGGTGTAATCGACCTTGCGCCCCGCGGGCTCCCTCTTCTCGACCTCGGCGAGCTTTGCAGTTGTCGGATTCGCCTCCTTGCGGCGGCTGAGCAGCACCTGCACGGTTCCGGTCGGCGAGGTCCATTTCGAGCCGTTGGCGTCGCTCGCCTGCTGCGGCACCAGCTTCGAGGGAATACCGAGCCGCGCACCGCTGGTCGGCTCCATCACGATCTTCCAGCCGACGCTGTCCTGCTTGCGCCGCGCCGTCTCGGCCAGCGCCGCGCGCTCCTGCGGATTGAGCACGCCGGTCGGCTTGCCGCCCTTGGTCTTCTGGTATTCCTTGATGGCGTTGACCATGCGCTCGCTGACGTCGCCGGTGATGGCGCCGTTATATTGGCCGACCCAGGCGAGGTCGGACTGCAGCGACAACCGTTCCGCCTGTGCCATTGCATCGGCCGTTTCCGACGCCGTTTGCAGTGCGGGCGGGCGGACCGGGACGGTCTGGACCGGTTTCGGCTTGGTGCCGGGGATCTGCGGCGCCGTCATCTGGGCGTGCGCGCCCGTGGCGGCCGCCAACATCAGTGTTGCCGCAAGCATCGATCTCATGACAAATCCAGCCAGCCCATTGAACGCAATGCCATTCAAGCACATCTCGTTGGTCGCGAACAATGTTGCGGTGGTTCAGGTGGCTGAGAGACCACGAACTGAGGTCCTCATCCTGAGGAGCGGCCCAAAGGCCGCGTCTCGAAGGATGGCCACAGGCGAGATCGGGGCCTTCATGGTTCGAGACGCGCGTTCCGCGCTCCTCACCATGAGGGTTGAGAGGAACGTAGGACGATGCTGAGCCCGGACGAACTCGAACGCTATGCCCGCCATATCGTGCTGCGCGATGTCGGCGGCCCCGGCCAGGCTGCGCTGAAGCGTGCTTCCGTGCTGGTGGTCGGCGCCGGCGGGCTCGGCGCGCCAGCCCTGATGTATCTGGCCGCGGCCGGCGTCGGCACCCTCGGCGTGGTCGATGACGACGTGGTGTCGCTGTCCAACCTGCAGCGCCAGGTCATACACACGACGCCCGATATCGGCCGGCACAAGGTCGAGAGCGCGGCCGAGCGCATCGCCGCGCTCAATCCGCATGTGCGCTTCGTCGGGCATGCCACCTGGCTCAATGCCGACAACGCGCTCGGTCTGATCGGCGACTACGACCTCGTGCTCGACGGCTCCGACAATTTCTCGACGCGCTATCTCGTCTCCGACGCCTGCTTCTTCGCACAGCGGCCGCTGATCACGGCCGCGCTCGGCACCTTCGACGGTTCGCTCACCACCATCCGCGCGCATGAGACGAACGAGCAAGGCGAGTTCAATCCGACCTATCGCTGCCTGTTTCCGGAGGCGCCGCCGCCGGGCACCGTGCCGGCCTGCGCCGAGGCCGGCGTCATGGGCGCGCTCGCGGGCGTGCTCGGCTCGATGATGGCGCTGGAGGCGATCCGCGAGATCGTCGGTTTTGGCGACGGCCTCGTCGGCCGCCTCCTGATGATCGATGCACGCGCGATGCGCTTCGAGACGTTGCGCTATGCCCGCGATCCCGCCAATCCGCTCAATGGCGACGGGCCTGTGATCACCGATCTCAGCGCCCATCGCACCTGATCGGCGCGGTTACGCCGTCGCCGGCTTCTCACTGTCGAGATGCGCCATCTGCTCGGCTGCATAGCGCGTGCCGGCTGCGACATTCGGCGGGAAGGCTTTTGCCAGCGCGGCAAGATGTGCCTGCGTCAGCGTCACCTTGGTCGCGCCGAGCGCTTCGGCCAGACGGCTGCGCGTGCGCGCGCCGATCAGCGGCACGATCTCCTTCCCCTGCGCCGCCACCCAGGCGATCGCGACTTGCGCCGGCGTGGCTCCGATTTCGGTCGCGATGGCGCGCAGCTGGTCCACGAGTGCGAGATTGGCATCGAGGTTCGCACCCTGGAAGCGCGGCGTCATCAGCCGGTAGTCGCGGCCGGCCTTGCCTGACTCCTTCGACCAGTGGCCGCTGATCAGGCCGCGCGCCAGCACGCCATAGGCGGTGATGGAAATACCGAGCTCGCGGCAGGTCTTCAGGATGTCGCGTTCGATGCCGCGCTCGATCAGCGAATATTCGATCTGGAGGTCGGCGATCGGATGAACCGCATGGGCGCGGCGGATGGTGTTGGAGCCGACCTCGGACAGGCCGATATGCCTGATGTAACCGGCCTTCACGAGATCGGCGAGGCCGCCGATGGTCTCCTCGATGGGAACGTTGGGATCGAGCCGCGCCGGGCGGTAGACGTCGATGTAGTCGGTGCCGAGCCGCTGCAGCGAATAGGCGAGGAAATTTTTGGTCGCAGCCGGCCTCGTGTCCATGCCGACGAATTCGCCGGCGGGGCCGCGCAGTGCGCCGTACTTGACGCTGAGCTGCACTTTTTCGCGCCGCACATCCTTCAAGGCTTCGCGGACCAGCATCTCGTTGTGGCCCATGGCGTAGAAGTCGCCGGTGTCGAGCAGCGTGATGCCGGCGTCGAGCGCCGCATGCACCGTGGCGATGGCCTCGCCGCGATCGGCGGGGCCGTAGACCTCGGACATGCCCATGCAGCCGAGCCCGAGGGCGGAGACGTTGGGGCCGGTTGAACCGAGTTTGCGCTGTTCCATGATGGCTCTCCTCGAAAATTGGCGGCGAATGGCGCCGCGTGACGAGGTCAGATATGCGCTTGGGCGATTACGCCGATAAGCTGGACAATCCAGAATAGCTTGTTCACACTGGCGAACAATGGTTACCCCCGACCTGCGCGATCTCGATGCCTTCGTGGCAATCGCCCGCACCCGCAATTTCCGGCGCGCGGCGGTCGAAATGCGCGTGTCCGTATCGAGCTTGAGCCAGCGGCTACGTGACCTGGAGGAACGCCTCGGCGTCCGCTTGATGAACCGCACCACCCGCAGCGTCGCGCTGACCGAGGCGGGCGAGCTGCTGCTGTCGCGCGTCGCCCCGGCGCTGCGCGATGTCGGCGATGCCCTGGATCAGGTCCGCGGCTTGCGCGAGGTCGCCTCGGGCCGCCTGCGCATCAACGCGCCGCCGCCGGCGGTCGATCTGGTGCTGGCGCCGATGGTGGGGCCGTTTCTTGGCGAGCATCCGCAGGTCGATCTCGATATCGTTTCCGAGAGCGGTTTCGTCGACATCGTGAGTGGGGGCTACGACGCCGGCGTGCGCTATGGCGAGCATCTCGCGCAGGACATGGTGGCGATCCCGCTGAGCGGCCCGCAGAGTTACGTCGTCGTCGCGTCGCCCGATTACATCGCGCGCCGCGGCCGCCCGACGCATCCGAAGGATCTGCTTGGGCACGATTACATTCGCGCGCGCTACTCGAGCGGTGTCATGCATGATCTCGAGTTCGAGAAGGCGGGCCAGATCGTGAAGGTCGATCCGCCCGCAAAGCTGATCTCGACCAATATGAACCTTGCGATGCGCGCGGCGCTCGACGGCGCTGGTGTCTGGGCGACGCTCGATGGCTATGTCGGTGAAGCCGTGAAGTCCGGCGCGCTGGTCAGCGTGATGGAAGATTGGTGCGAGCCGTTTCCGGGCCCGTTCCTGTATTACCCGAGCCGGCGCCAGACACCGCCCGCGCTGCGCGCGTTCATCGATTTCGTCGCCGATTGGCGCAGGCGCGAGACGCGCAGCCGGTAGACCCTCATGGTGAGGAGCGCGCTCTTGCGCGCGTCTCGAACCATGAAAGGCCCGCATCTCGCCTGTGGCCATCCTTCGAGACGCCGCTTCGCGGCTCCTCAGGATGAGGAGATGAGGGTGTGGCGCGCGGAAATCAGAAACTCAGAGCATGCTCGGCAGCACGCGATCCGGCGGCTTGTGGGCGTCGAGGAAGGTGCGGATGTTGATGATCACCTTCTCGCCCATCTCGACGCGGCCCTCGATCGTGGCCGAGCCCATATGCGGCAGTAGCGTCACCTTGCCCGCCTTGGCGAGCCGCACCAGCTTCGGATTCACCGCAGGCTCGTGCTCGTAGACGTCGAGGCCGGCGCCGCCGATCTCGCCGCCCTCGATCAGCTTGATCAGCGTGTCCTCGTCGGTCACCTCGCCGCGCGAGGTGTTGACGATATAGGCGTCCTTGCGGATCAGCTTCAGCCGCCGCGCCGAGAGCAGATGATAGGTCGCCGGCGTGTGCGGACAGTTCACCGAGATGATGTCCATCCGCGCCAGCATCTGGTCGAGGCTCTCCCAATAGGTCGCGCCAAGCTCTTCGGCGATCTTCGGGGCCACGGGACGGCGGTTGTGATAGTGGATCTGCAGGCCGAAGGCGCGGGCGCGGCGCGCCACCGCCTGGCCGATGCGGCCCATGCCGACGATGCCGAGACGTTTTCCCCCGATGCGGTGGCCGAGCATCCAGGTCGGCGACCAGCCGGCCCAGGATTTCCCTTCGGTCAGGATCGAGGCGCCTTCGATCATCCGGCGCGGCACGGCCAGGATCAGCGCCATGGTCATGTCGGCGGTGTCTTCGGTCAGGACCTTTGGCGTGTTGGTGACGGTGATGCCGCGGGCGTGTGCGGCCTCGACGTCGATATTGTCGACGCCGTTGCCGAAATTGGCGATCAGGCGCAGCTTGCAGTCGGGCTGGTTCACGACATCGGCGCTGATGTGGTCGGTGACGGTCGGGACCAGCACGTCGGCGGTGCGCGCGGCTTCCGCGATCTGCTCAGGCGACATCGGCGTGTCGTCGAGATTGATCCGCGCATCGAACAGCTCGCGCATCCGCGTCTCGATCGAATCCGGCAGCTTGCGCGTCACCACGACGAGGGGCTTTTTCTTCACCGACATGTCCTGCTCTCATGAGGCGCCGCACGCCGCCTCTGTCGCCAAAGGCCGGTCGTTCAGGCCTCATTAACCCGGTTGTTCGACACTGGCCTTGCCGTGTCGTCCCCGGCGTTTCCTCTAAGCTCTCCCGAGATTTCCAGCCGGAAAATCGGGACAAACTGGTTGCTCAAGCGCCCGTCCTCTCTAGCAGAAGGCCGGGCCAAGACAAGAACCACGGGTCAAGGCTTGGCGGAACACCCGCGTGGGGCGGGTCAGGGACTGGCGCGGCGGGGTTTTTGGAGTTTGGGGTGAGGGTTCGGCGCGTGGCCGGGTCCTCGACAGGAGACGGGTTGATGGCGTTGGGGCGTTTTTGTTCGGTGATGGCGCTCGTTTGTACCTGGTTGAGCGCCTCGGTCGGCCCCTCGCATTCGGCGAAGGACAATAGCCCGCAGACCGCCAGCGGCTTGCCCGTGCCGCGCTATGTCAGCCTCAAGTCCGATCACGTCAACGTTCGCGCCGGCCCGACCAAGGACAATGACGTGGCCTGGGTCTATACCCGCGCCGGCCTGCCGGTCGAAATTACCGCCGAGTTCGAGAACTGGCGCCGGGTGCGCGATTCCGAGGGCGCCGAGGGCTGGGTCTATCACTCGCTGCTGTCGGGCCGCCGCACTGCGGTCGTCACCATGAAGCACAAGGATGACCTCGCACCGATCTATGACCGGGCCGATTCGGACAGCGCGGTTGCGGCCAGGCTCCAGGCCGGCGTGGTCACGCAAGTGAAGAAGTGCACTGCAAACTGGTGCCGCGTCACCGGCAGCGGCTTTGACGGCTGGATCCAGCAGGAACGCCTCTGGGGCGTGTACTCGGACGAGCAGGTGAATTGACCCAAAGGGTCATCCCGGAGCGATGCGCAGCATCGAATCCGGGATCTCGAGATTCCGGGCTCGGCGCTTCGCACCGCCCCGGAATGACGGGATAAAACAACAATGGCCGGGATAAACCCGGCCATGACGACGAATTCAGCAGATTTGGATCGATCTCAGCGCTTCTTGCGCAGGCGCACGACCATGTCGATGCGGGAGATCTCGTAACCCTCGGGCACCTCCGGCATCTTGGACAGCGCCAGATGCGGATCCTCGATGTCTACCAGCTCGTGGCTGTTCTCGAGGTAATAGTGGTGGTGGGTGGTGACGTTGGTGTCGAAATAGGTCTTGGTGCCGTCGACGCTGACCTGGCGGAGCAGGCCGGCATCGGTGAGCTGGTTCAGCGTGTTGTAGACGGTCGCCAGCGACACCGGGACCTTGGCGAGGGTTGCTTCCTCGTACAGCATTTCAGCCGTGAGGTGCCGCGCACCCTTGCCGAACAGGAGCCAGCCCAGCGCCATGCGCTGGCGCGTCGGACGGAGCCCGGCGGACTGGAGCATTTCATTGACGTCGTGCCAGGGGCAGCCGGTCAGGGCCGGCTGGCGGCCGGACAGGAGGGCTGCGGCATGGACGTCGTCGTCGTGATGGGGCGCGGTATTCTCGCTCATTTCCAGTTTTCGGGCACGCGTGAACAATATCTCCCTGCAATATAAGAATAGAAAGATGCAGATGCAAGTTTCTCGCAACTAGAGAGGTTCTAATCAGGCTTGGAACCGGGCGAGAAGGCCGTCATTCTACCTTCATGAGAGCGCTTTGCCACCGAAATAGCCTGTGTTAGAGAGCCCGCGGTTCCGCTTAGCCGATTTTGGCGCAACCGGGCCTGGAGGCCCGGTCCGCCGTCCATCCGGGCTTGCGGGGGCTGCGCCTGACGACGGCAATCGGCGTTGCTCTCCGACCGAGACGGGGCCCATTTTCGCCAAAGAACGCCGCTCAATCGGAATTTGAACAGAGGCTCGTGCATGCTGAACAGGCGCAACGGTTACGAATATGAAGACTTGCTGGCGTGTGCCCGCGGCGAGATGTTCGGCCCGGGCAATGCCCAGCTGCCGCTGCCGCCGATGCTGATGTTCGACCGCATCACGGACATCAACGACAATGGCGGCGAGTTCGGCAAGGGCCTGGTGCGCGCCGAGCTCGATGTGAAGCCTGACCTCTGGTTCTTCGGCTGCCACTTCAAGAACGATCCCGTCATGCCCGGCTGCCTCGGCCTCGATGCGCTGTGGCAAATGGTCGGCTTCTATCTGGGCTGGATCGGCGGCGAAGGTCGTGGCCGTGCACTTGGCCTGAACGAATTAAAGTTCAGCGGCCAGGTGCTGCCCGAGGCCCGCAAGGTTGTGTACAACGTCGACATGAAGCGCGTGATGCGGTCAAAGCTGGTGCTCGGCATCGCCGACGGGTGGCTTTCGGTCGATGACCAGATTATCTATCGCGCCAAGGATCTGAAGGTCGGCCTGTTCAAGCAGGGCACGAGCCTGGGCTGAGGCGCATCACCAAGAGAGACAACGATTTAGGCGAGGCTGTCATGAGGCGGGTTGTGGTCACCGGGATGGGCATTGTCTCGTCCATCGGAAACAACACCCAGGAAGTGCTTGCGAGCCTTCACGAGGCGAAGTCGGGCATTTCGCGGGCTGAGAAATATGCCGAGCTCGGCTTCCGTTCGCAGGTGCAAGGTGAGCCGACACTCGATCCTTCGACGGTGGTCGACCGCCGCGCCATGCGTTTCCTCGGTCAGGGCGCGGCGTGGAATCACATCGCGATGGAGCAGGCGATCCAGGATTCCGGCCTGTCGCCCGACGAAGTCTCCAACATCCGCACCGGCATCATCATGGGGTCGGGCGGTCCGTCCGCGCGCACCATCGTCGAATCCGCCGACATCACCCGCACCAAGGGGCCGAAGCGCGTCGGACCGTTTGCAGTGCCGAAGGCGATGTCGTCCACGGCCTCCGCGACGCTCGCGACCTGGTTCAAGATCAAGGGCGTGAACTATTCGATCTCCTCGGCCTGCGCGACGTCGAACCACTGCGTCGGCAATGCCTATGAGACGATCCAGATCGGCAAGCAGGACGTCATCTTCGCCGGCGGCTGCGAGGAGCTGGACTGGTCGCTGTCGGTGCTGTTCGACGCCATGGGCGCGATGTCCTCGAAGTACAACGACACGCCCGCCACCGCATCGCGTCCCTACGACGTCAACCGCGACGGCTTCGTCATCGCCGGCGGTGCCGGCGTGCTGGTGCTGGAAGAGCTCGAGCATGCCAAGGCGCGCGGCGCGCGCATCTATGGCGAGATCGTCGGCTACGGCGCGACGTCGGACGGCCACGACATGGTCGCGCCATCTGGCGAAGGCGCCGAGCGCTGCATGCGCATGGCGATGTCGACGGTGAAGACCAAGGTCGACTACATCAATCCGCATGCGACCTCGACGCCGGCCGGCGATCCGCCGGAGATCGAGGCGATCCGCAGGGTGTTCGGCGTCGGCGAGAAGTGCCCGCCAATCTCCGCCACCAAGGCGCTGACCGGCCATTCGCTGGGCGCCACCGGCGTGCAGGAGGCGATCTACTCGCTGCTGATGATGAACAACGGCTTCATCTGCGAGAGCGCGCACATCCAGGAGCTCGACCCCGTGTTCGCCGACATGCCGATCGTGCGCAAGCGCATCGACAACGTGAAGGTCGGCACCGTGCTGTCGAACTCCTTCGGCTTCGGCGGCACCAACGCCACGCTGGTGTTCAGCCGGCTGGATGTGTGAGCCCCCACACCGCGGCTTCTTGGCCTGTAATTGCTGTCTCTGGAATACTGGATCGCCCGCATGCGCGGGCGATGACGTGGGAATGATAGGAGCCGAAAGGCAATGGAAGGTTTGATGAAAGGCAAGCGCGGTCTGATCATGGGCATCGCCAATGATCATTCGATCGCCTGGGGCATGGCGAAGACGCTGCATGCCCACGGCGCCGAGCTCGCCTTCACCTTCCAGGGCGAAGCCCTGGGCAAGCGGGTCAAGCCGCTGGCTGAATCGCTTGGCGTGGATCTGGTGCTGCCCTGCGATGTCGAGGACATCGCCAGCGTCGATGCCACCTTCGCGGTGCTGCGCGAAAAGTGGGGCAAGCTCGATTTCGTCATCCATGCGATCGGCTTTGCCGACAAGAACGAGCTGAAGGGCCGCTACGCCGACACCAGCCGCGAGAACTTTTCGCGCACCATGGTGATTTCCTGCTTCTCATTCACGGAAGTGGCAAAGCGCGCCGCCGAGCTGATGACGGAGGGCGGCAGCATGATCACGCTGACCTTCGGCGCCTCGGAACGCGCGATGCCGAACTACAACGTGATGGGCGTGGCCAAGGCCGCGCTGGAAGCCTCGGTACGCTACCTCGCCTCCGATTTCGGACCGCGCGGTATCCGCGTCAACGCGATCTCCGCAGGTCCCATCCGCACGCTCGCCGGCTCCGGCATCGGCGAGGCGCGCGCGATGTTCGCGTTCATGCAGAAGCATGCGCCGCTCCGCCGCGGCGTCACGCTCGACGAGCTCGGCGGCTCGGCGCTGTATCTGCTGTCGGACCTCTCGGGCGGCGTGACCGGCGAAATTCATTATGTCGATTCCGGCTACAACATCGTCCTGATGCCGAGGCCGGATGATTTGAAGTCGGAATAGACGAAGCTGCCGTAGGGTGGGCAAAGCGAAGCGTGCCCACCATCTGAAACGTGGGCACGTCGCTTGCGCTCCTTTGCCCACCCTACAGGATCTTCGTCCTGGCGGACTGAAGCCGCCTCAGCGGCCGCGACCTCGTCGCACCCCCACGATCATGGGGCAGACCCGGCAATAAAATCATGTTTGCTGCGCCCCGGTGGCGCCGCAGGATCGTATCCCGCGGTTCGGGAGGAACGATCGTGCCGAGGATGCGTGCGATATGTCGTGCCGGGGCGCTGGCGTCCGTTGCCGGCGCCGCGCTGCTTTGCAGCAGCACGCTTGCCCGGGCGCAGTCGGCGATCTGGGACACGACCCTCTCCAACACCAACTGGTACGTGCCGACGGCGCAATTGCTGGCCTACGCCGCGCCGAAGACCGGCTTCTCCAACCCGATCCCGATCGGCGATCAGACGCTGTGGTCGCTCGCGACCGCGACCAACGGCGCGTTCACGGGAACGAGCGTTGCCCAGCTCAAGCTTGGGTCGGCGCTGCTGACGGATAGCTCGACCATCCAGGGCTTCGTCACGACTGCGGGCCAGATCACGATGCTGTTCACGCCGACATCGGGCGGCGCGGTCACTGTTGGCCTCGGCCATATGCGGGCCATCAACGGCGTGACCGCGATGGAAATGCAGATGATCACCGGCGACACGCTGCTCGTGACGCACTGGGCCTACATGCTGCCCTACGATCCCGCGACGTTCACGCCGCCGGCCTCGCAGGCCGTCCCCGCCAACTCCGTCCCGCAATGGGCGTGGACATCGGGCACACCGTGGCGGATCGTCAGCTCCACGCTGTTCGGCACCTCGGCACCCGGCCGCTTCGTCATCACCAATTACCAGAACGGATATTTCTGGGGCGCCGGCATCGCGCCCGCGGGAAGCAGCGCCGCGAACTTCACGCTGCTGGGCTCGGTGACGCCTGAAGGCAACGTGCTCTTCAACACGCTTTCGAAGGGCACGCTCGCAAGCCTCTATGGCACGGCCAGCGGTGATGCGTCGGGCGCGCAGATGCTGGTCAGCACCTACGATCTCTCGGGCAACCCGACCGGCGGCGTTGCCTATCTCTCTTTGGTGCGCCCCTACGCCGAAACGCTGCAAGCGCAGAACAGCCGCGCGGGCCTCGGCGCAGTCGACATGCTCTATCGCTTATCGGCGACGTCGCTCGGCTGGAGCGGCAGCATGGCGCAAGGTTTTGTCGCGCTCGACAATCTCAGCGGTCCCGGTCTCGTCAACGCCGTCAACCAGACCTTGCCTGTCCTCACCGGCGCAGCATCGCAGGCGACCTATTCCACGCAGCGCGTGTTCCAGCAGGCGATGACGGGCCGGCTGGACGATGTGCTCGGGTTGAACGCCGGCGTCACACCAGAGCGGAATGTCTGGATGAAGCCGCTCGGCGGTAGTGTCCGGCAAGGGAGTGTCGACGGCGTCCCCGGCTACAACGCCTCCGGCGGCGGCATTGCCGTGGGTGCGGACGCGACGATATCCCCGCGCGCGATACTTGGCGGCGTGTTCGCCTTTTCGCATCAGGCGATCATCGGCAGCGACGACGCCGTCCCGAACCGGCTCGCCATCGATTCCTATCAAGCTGGCGTCTATGGCGCTTATGCACTCGGCCATGGCGTTCAGGTCGACGGCCAGCTCGACGGCGCGCTGAATGACAATGGCGAGAGCCGCTCGCTGACCTTCATCAACAGCACGGCCGGCGCTGGCTATAGATCCTATAGCGCGCACGCCGGTGCGGGTGTTCGCAAGCTGATCCCGATCGAGCCGGGACTTGCGATCGCGCCGTCGCTGCGGCTGGACTATGGCCAGGTTCGCTCGCCCGCCTATCAGGAGGGCGGCGCGGGCGGCTTCAGCCTCAACGTGGATTCGCAGACCTATCGCGAGCTGACGCTGACGGCGGGACTGAAGAGCGCCTACAGGATCGCGAAGCAGGTCTATCTCACCGGCGAGGTCGGTGTCGGCTACAACGCGCTGAACCAGGGCCTTCAGATCAAGTCGGCGTTTGCCGGCGGCGGCGACACCTTCGCGACCTCCGGTCTTGCGCTGTCGCCATGGATCTACTCGACCGCGCTGGGGCTCGTCGCGGCCGATAACGATCGCTTCGATCTCGGCCTCCGCTATGGCCTGTCGGCGACGTCCTCCGGACTGCTTCAGCAGTCCGGGCTCGCCGTCCTTAAGATCAGGCTGTAAGCGAGATTCTTGTTTGGCGCGTTTTCTTGACGCGAACCGGTCCCCATCTCGCCCGAAAACGCTCTAGCCCGCCGCGATCTTCTCCGCGCGCTGGAATGCCGGCCGCGCCATGCAGCGCGCCAGATAGGCATCGAAGGCCGGGCGCGACGGCACCATCTTGAACAGGCGCACCGCAAAATTCAGGCCCGAGCCGACCGTGACGTCGGCGGCAGAAAATTCCTCGCCGAGAATCCACGGCCCCTTGGCGAGCGCAGCCTCCAGCACGTCGAACACCTGCGTCGCGCTGCCCCACGCCGCGGTCGAGGTCGGGATCTCGATCTTGGTGAAGATCTGGATGATGGCCGGCTCGATGCAGCCCGGCGAGAAGAACAGCCATTGCAGATAGCGTGCGCGGCGCGGATCGGTCACGGCGGGCGCGAGCTTCGTCTCGGGATAGCGGTCGGCGATGTAGGCGCAGATCGCGGCGGCTTCGCCGAGCGCGGCATCGCCGTCACTGAGTGCCGGCACCTTGCCCATCGGATTGATCTTGAGATAGTCCGGCGCCTTCTGCGCGCCGGTCGAGATGTCGGTCAGCACGCGCTCGTAGGGCAGGCCGCTCTCCTCCATCAGCCAGAGCGTCGTGAACGAGCGCGAGCGGGGCGACCAATAGAGCTTGATCATGGCGGGAACCTTTCATCGGCGGAAGGTCAACAGCGCGCAATTCATGCCGCGTTTGCCGCGCATCCGCAACGCACTACGCCTAGGCAGAAGGCAAGCGGCGTGAACGACATGTGGGTCAACGTTCTCCGGCGTCGCTTTGACTCGCTGCTGATCGAACACCGAGCAAAAGCGGCAGCGTCTTGTCGAGGCTTTCGGTCAGCAGGGCGCGCACGCCGTCGCGCAGTGCGGGATTGTCGGCGGCATCTTCAGGGCGCGCTGGAAACGATTCTGCGGGTAATTCGCGATAGGGGCCGCCGATTTGCCTGCCCAGAAGCCTCTGCACCACCAGGGAATGATGCAGGTTGATCAGCGCAGAGCTCTGTCTGACAACGGAGAAATCGCGCCCGTCAAAGATGCGGATAAACGCCAGGGCATAAAGATAGATGCGACGCCCTAGCACTACATCCTGGTTGAGGATGCCGAAACCGCGGACCGTATAGTTCGATGTCCCGATAGGGCTGATCGAATTGAGGATCTGGATGTAGTGCCGGCAATTCGTTCCTTTCACGACCTCGCGCATGTATCCGGCCAGCTCCGCGTTGAGATCGCGGAACAACCTGTCCTTCAATGTGTCCTTGGACTCATCGCGGGGAGGAAATTTCGCCGGGTTGTAGGGGATTCTCAGAACGGACACGCCGGCAGGGATCGCGGCGCGAGTCCGCGCGAAGATCAGATCGTTGAGCCCCCAGCCCGGGATCGGGATCACCATCTTCTTGTTCTGGAATACGGTGAGGCCGGTCGTCAGCACGGTGAACTCATCGCCGGCGGTGACCACGACACCGAAGTCGCACGAGCCGCCGCCAGCAGCAGCGGACCTCGCCGTCACATCGCGCCGCGTGGTTACCTTGCCGTTGGCCGTGCTCGTCTTTGGCGCTGCCTGGGCCTCAGCCCCCGCCGTCGAGAGCAGATGAGCCGCGACGATCATTGCGACGGCCTGCATCGCCTTGATCATCGCCTTCTTACGAGCCTGGCTTCCCTTCAGCATCGTCACGGCGCGAAATACGGCGGCAAGATCTTGTCCAGCCGCTGGGTCAGAAAGTCGCGCGTGGTGTCGCGCAGGGTGGTGTTGTTGGCGGAGTCCGTGGCCGTCTCCGGAAACATCGACTTGTCCACTTTCTGCAAGAGCTCGTTCGAGACGAAGTTGTCCGCCATATGCTTCATGACACCTTCGAACGTTACGGCTGGGCCCTTCATGATTTCGAAGGTGCGGCCGTCGACCCATGTCACGCCGATATAGGCGAAGACATATGCGTAGGAGATGAGACCGACGCCCCTGCTGAAGATGCCGACGCCGCTGAGCGACTGGTTGGTCCCGTCTAGCTGTCCTTCGCTGCGCATGATGACGAGATAGCGCTCGCAACCGGCATTCCCCGCGACCTGTCGGATCAGGTTCGACAGCTCTTCGCCTCGATTGCGGAACAGGCCGGATTTGGGGTGATAGTAGGAATCGAGCGCGCCCTTGGCGTAAGTGATCCGTCGCACCGGCGTGCTGCCTGCGGCTGCCCGCGCCCGCGCAAAGACGAGATCGTCGAGGCCCCAGGATACCGGGACTTCTGCATAGTCGTTGCCGAACACGGTCAGGCCGATCTTCTGGACGACGAAGATGTCCCCGGTCCCCGCAATCACGCCGACGCCACAAGGACCGGCCGTCGCCGGCTCCGCAAACTTGGCTGTCGCTTTTGGCTTCGCCGTCGCTTTCGTGGAAACCGGTTTCGCCGGTGTCGCGGTTGAGGCCGGAGGCGTGCCGTTTGCGGGAGGGGTTTGGGCATTTGCCGAAGTCAAAAGGGACAGCAGGGCGATCGCCGCGACAGCAATTCGAATCATGGATTCCGGGAGATCAGAGGCAGGAGGTCATCGGTCACGCCAGACTAGGTTGGGATCGCGACAACCGCAAGATGCATCCAGAGGTCGCCGTCTATCCCGCAGGCTACCGCTTCCACCGGTAGTATTTCATCACGAACCCGTTCGACGGTTCGATCTCTTCCTTCTCGAACACAAAACCTTCGCGCTCGTACCAGCGCCAGGCCTTTTCGTTTTCGCGCACGCAACGAAGATGCATCTCGTCCGGCATTTGCGTTCGCGTGAAGGCGAGCAATTGCCGCCCGACCGATTGGCCCTGATAGGCAGGCGCGACGAACAGCATATCGAGATAGAGCTTTGGCAGGTGCAGCGCGAGCATCGCGCCGATCGTGCCGTTATCGTCGGCGACGAACAGGCTCCAGCCGTTCTCCATCTCGCGCCGGATGCGCGCGCGCAAATTTGCCAGCAGGAATTCGCTGGCCTCGCCAAGCCCGGTCGAGACCCAGCTCTCCATCCAGACGCGACCGATCTCGTCGTATTCGTCCGCGCGGGCAGGGCGGATGACGGGTTGCGACATCCGAGCTCAAGCCCTTTGGCTGCGCACGGATTGCCGTGCGCGTACCTTGCCGGCCGACAGGCACACCACTTCGGAGATCTGCAGCAGCTGCCGCGCCAACGGGCTGGTCTTGCGCCAGACCATGCCGATGGTGCGCGAGGGCTCGGGATCGCGAAAGCGCGTCAGCGAGACCGAGGCCGATCGCGTCTCCACCGGCACCGCCATCTCCGGGATCAAGGTCACGCCGATGCCGGCGCTGACCATCTGCACCAGGGTCGACAGCGAATTCGCGTCCAGCATCTCGCGCGGCGGCGCCGACTGCATGTTGCAGAACGACAGCGCCTGGTCGCGGAAGCAGTGGCCCTCCTCGAGCAGCAGCAGCCGCATCTCCCGCATCATCTCCCGCGAGGGCGCCGGCGTCCCTTCATCAGCGCCCGGCCGCACCAGCAGGAATTTCTCCTCGAACAGGGCGACCTCGGTGAGCGAGGGCTCCGACACCGGCAGCGCGACGATGGCGGTGTCGAGCCGTCCCTCCACCAGCTCCTGGATCAGCCGCGGCGTCATCGTCTCGCGCACGCGGATGTCGAGCTCCGGGTGCATGCGCGTGAGGTTCTTGGTGATCGTGGGCAGCAGGTATGGCGCGATGGTCGGGATCATGCCGATGCGAAGCCGGCCGGCGAAGCGGTCCTGCGAGGCCCGGGCGAAATCGCCGAGCTCGTCGACCGAGCGCAGGATATCGCGGACCCGCTGGGCGAGTTCCTCGCCGAACCGGGTCAGCGCGACCTGCCGCGCGCTGCGCTCCAGCAGCAGGCCGCCGAGCGTCTCCTCCAGTTCCTTGATCTGCATCGACAGGGCCGGCTGTGAGATCGAGCAGGACTCGGCCGCACGCCCGAAATGGCCATGGCGCGCCAGCGCATCGAAATACCGGAGCTGGCGCAGCGTCAGATTTATCATAAGAAAATCCTATCGCAGCGATCATTAAAGTCAACTTCACCTGATAGGAGGCGGCGCTTAGAGTGGTTCTACCTGGTCAAAGGCGCCGTCGGACGCCACCAGAGGAGGTAATCATGGACGACACTTCGAAGTGCCCGTTTTCGGGCGGAAAACCCACGCGCGTGAACCGCGACTGGTGGCCCACCCAGCTCAGCATCGAGATGCTGCACAAGAATTCCGACCTGTCCGATCCGATGGGCAAGGAGTTCGATTATGCCAAGGAATTCAAGTCGCTCGACCTGAACGCAGTCGTCAAGGACCTCACCGCCCTGATGACGGATTCGCAGGAGTGGTGGCCGGCCGACTTCGGTCACTATGGCGGCCTGATGATCCGCATGGCCTGGCATAGCGCGGGCACCTACCGCATCACCGACGGCCGCGGCGGCGCCGGTGCCGGTCAGCAGCGCTTTGCGCCGCTCAACAGCTGGCCCGACAACGCCAACCTCGACAAGGCGCGCCGTCTGCTCTGGCCGATCAAGCAGAAATACGGTCGCAAGATCTCCTGGGCCGATCTGATGGTGCTCGCCGGCAACGTCGCGCTGGAATCGATGGGCTTCAAGACCTTCGGTTTCGCCGGTGGCCGCGCCGACGTGTGGGAGCCGGAAGAGCTCTATTGGGGTCCGGAAGGCACCTGGCTCGGCGACGAGCGCTACAGCGGCGAACGCCAGCTCGCCGAACCGCTTGGCGCCGTGCAGATGGGCCTCATCTACGTCAACCCGGAAGGCCCGAACGGCAAGCCGGATCCGGTCGCCGCTGCCAAGGACATCCGCGAGACATTCGCCCGCATGGCGATGAACGACGAAGAGACCGTCGCGCTGATCGCCGGCGGCCACACCTTCGGCAAGACCCATGGCGCGGGTGATCCCTCGCTGGTCGGACCGGAGCCGGAAGCAGGCGCGCTGGAAGATCAGGGCCTCGGCTGGAAGAGCAAGCACGCGTCGGGCCTCGCGGGTGATTCCATCACCAGCGGTCTCGAGGTCACGTGGACGACGACACCGACGAAGTGGAGCAACAACTTCTTCGAGAACCTGTTCAAGTACGAATGGGAGCTGACGAAGAGCCCGGGCGGTGCGAACCAGTGGACGGCCAAGGGCGCCGACGCGATCATTCCCGATGCCTTCGACAAGTCGAAGAAGCATCGGCCGACCATGCTGACGACCGACCTGTCGCTGCGCATGGATCCGGCCTACGAGAAGATCTCGCGCCGCTTCCTCGAGAATCCGGCTCAGTTCGCGGACGCCTTCGCCCGCGCCTGGTTCAAGCTGACCCATCGCGACATGGGCCCGATCCAGCGTTATCTCGGCCCGCTGGTGCCGAAGGAAGCGCTGATCTGGCAGGATCGGATTCCGGCCTTGAACCACGAGCTGGCCAGCGACCAGGATATCGCTGCGCTGAAGTCGAAGATCCTGGCCTCGGGGCTGTCGGTCTCCGAGCTGGTCTCGACCGCCTGGGCGTCGGCCTCGACGTTCCGCGGTTCGGACAAGCGCGGCGGCGCCAATGGCGCGCGCATCCGCCTTGCTCCGCAGAAGGACTGGGAGGTGAACCAGCCGGCCCAGCTTTCCAAGGTGCTCGGCAAGCTCGAAGCGATCCAGAAGGAGTTCAGCACCGGTGCGAAGAAGGTCTCGCTCGCGGATCTGATCGTGCTCGGCGGCACCGCCGCGGTCGAGAAGGCCGCCAAGGACGCCGGCGTCGACGTCAAGGTCGGCTTCACGCCGGGCCGCATGGACGCCTCGCAGGAGCAGACCGACGCGGAGTCCTTCGCGCCGCTCGAGCCGCGGGCCGATGGCTTCCGCAACTACATCGGCAAGAAGCATCAGTTCCTGCAGCAGGAAGAAGCCCTCGTCGATCGCGCGCAGCTGCTCAAGCTCACCGGGCCTGAACTGACCGCGCTGGTCGGCGGCCTGCGTGTGCTCGGCGCCAATGCGAACGGCTCGAAGCACGGCGTGCTCACCGCGAAGGTGGGAACGCTGAGCAACGACTTCTTCGTCAACCTGCTCGACATGAGCGCGCAGTGGACGCCGGTTGCCGATGGCACCTATGAGGCACGCGACCGCAAGACCAACGCGGTGAAGTGGACCGGCACCCGCGCCGATCTCATCTTCGGCGCGCACTCGCAGCTCCGCGCCTTCGCCGAGGTCTATGCGACCTCGGACGCCAAGGAGAAGTTCGTCAAGGACTTCGCCAAGGCCTGGACCAAGGTGATGAACCTCGACCGCTACGACATCGCGGCGTGAGGCCTTGCACCTCTCCCGCTTGCGGGAGAGGTGACTTCCCGTAGCCCGGATGGAGCGCAGCGCAATCCGGGACGCCGGTCCCGCATTCCGCTTCGCTTCATGCGGGCTACGGACTGCGGAGAGGCGATACGTCAAACACAAACAAAAAGGGCGGCCTTTCGGCCGCCCTTCGTTTTTCTGGACTGTAGCGAGATCTACTCGCCGGCCGCTTCGCGCGGGGCCTTCTCGCCCTCGCCGCCCTTGTCCTTGCCCTCGAGGTCTTCGCCGGTGGTCTGGTCGACCACCTTCATCGACAAGCGGGTCTTGCCGCGATCGTCGAAGCCGAGCAGCTTGACCTTGACCTTGTCGCCTTCCTTGACGACGTCGGAGGTCTTCTGCACGCGTGCCGAAGCGAGCTGGCTGATGTGGACGAGACCGTCCTTGGAGCCGAAGAAGTTCACGAAGGCGCCGAACTCCATCACCTTGACGACGGTGCCGTCATAGATCTGGCCGACTTCCGGGTCGGACGCGATCGACTTGATCCACTTGATCGCGGCCTTCATGGCCTCGCCGTCGCTGGAGGCGACCTTCACGGTGCCGTCGTCCTCGATGTTGACCTTCGCGCCGGTCTTCTCGACGATCTCGCGGATCACCTTGCCGCCGGTGCCGATCACTTCGCGGATCTTGTCGGTGGCGATCTTGAAGGTCTCGATGCGCGGCGCGTATTCGCCGAGCTCGGCACGGGCTGCGGTCAGCGCCTTGGACATCTCACCCAGGATATGGATGCGGCCGTCCTTGGCCTGGGCCAGCGCCACCTTCATGATCTCTTCGGTGATGCCCTCGATCTTGATGTCCATCTGGAGCGAGGTGATGCCCGCTTCCGTGCCGGCCACCTTGAAGTCCATGTCGCCGAGATGGTCCTCGTCGCCGAGGATGTCGGAGAGAACCGCAAAGCGCTTGTCTTCGAGGATCAGGCCCATCGCGATGCCCGCGGTCGGCCGCTTCAACGGCACGCCGGCATCCATCAGCGCGAGCGAGGCGCCGCAGACCGAAGCCATCGAGGACGAGCCGTTGGACTCGGTGATCTCCGACACCACGCGCGTGGTGTAGGGGAATTCGTGGTGCGGCGGCAGCACCGGGTGGATCGCGCGCCAGGCCAGCTTGCCGTGGCCGATCTCGCGGCGCTTGGTGCCGCCGAGGCGGCCGGTCTCGCCGACCGAGAAGGGCGGGAAGTTGTAGTGCAGCAGGAACGTTTCCTTGTACGTCCCCGACAGCGCGTCGATGTACTGCTCGTCCTCGCCGGTGCCGAGCGTGGTCACGACCATCGCCTGGGTCTCGCCGCGGGTGAACAGCGCCGAGCCGTGGGCGCGGGGCAGCACGCCGACTTCGGCGACGATGTTGCGGACGGTCTTGCTGTCGCGGCCGTCGATGCGCTTGCCGGTGTCCAGGATGTTCCAGCGAACGATCTTGGCTTCCAGCTCCTTGAACACGGCAGCGATGCGGAGCTTGTCGTATTTCGGCTCCTGCCCTTCGGGGAAGTAATGGGCGATCACCTTTTCCTTGACCTTGCCGACCGCGGCGTAGCGATCCTGCTTGACCGGAATGGCGTAGGCGGCGCGCAGCTCCTGCTCGACGAGGCCGAGCATCTCCTTCTCGAGCGCGGCGTTGTCGATCACGGTGACTTCGCGCGGCTCCTTGGCGGCCTTCTCGGCGAGCTCGATGATCGCGTTGATCACCGGCTGGAAGTGGCGGTGACCGAACATCACGGCGCCGAGCATGATGTCTTCGTTCAGCTCCTTGGCTTCCGATTCCACCATCAGCACGGCGTCGGCGGTGCCGGCGACGACCAGGTCGAGCTGGGTGTCGACCATCTCGTCGAGCGTCGGGTTGAGGATGAACTCGTCATTGGCGAAGCCGACGCGCGCGGCGCCGATCGGGCCCTTGAACGGAGCGCCGGAGAGCGTCAGCGCAGCCGACGATGCCACCAGCGCGACGATGTCAGGGTCGTTCTCCATGTCGTGCGACAGCACGGTGGCGATCACCTGGGTCTCGTTGCGCCAGCCGTCGACGAACAGCGGACGGATCGGACGGTCGATCAGGCGGGAGACCAGCGTCTCCTTCTCGGTCGGACGGCCCTCACGCTTGAAATAGCCGCCGGGAATGCGGCCGGCAGCGTAGGTCTTCTCCTGGTAGTCGACGGTCAGCGGCAGGAAGTCGACGCCTTCGCGCGGCGCCTTCGCCGCGACGACGGTGGCGAGCACCACGGTCTCGCCGTAGGTGGCGATGACGGCGCCGTCGGCCTGACGGGCGATCTTGCCGGTTTCGAGCTTGAGAGGGCGTCCGCCCCAGTCGATCTCGACCGAATGCTTATTGAACATAGATGTCTTCTTTCATGGTTCTCGAAAGAAGGGACGGCTCGGAAAAACAAAAACCATGCGCAAGATTGCGGGATGCTGATCGAAGCGGGCGATCAGCGTCCTGCGATCCTGCCATGGTTTTTGGATTTCGGATGGCGTCCATCCTTTCGGGTCATACGGGCGCCTTGCCCGTTGTGCCCAGCCGCCGGATTGCTGCTGGACTGTCAGTCGGCACGAATGCGAACACCGAATTGCGGTCTTCGCCCTTCGTGCCTCGGGTGCTCGCCGTCAACGGCCCGCACCCGACGCGCACGCAGCCTCGATCAAAAACCTTTACACAAATGCTTTCGTTCGAAACCACGCGCGAAAACGCGCGCCGTTGGCGCGCGCAGAGCTCTTAACGACGAATGTTGTGCTTCTCGAGCAGCGCCTTGTAACGCGCCTCGTCCCTCTTCTTCAGGTAGTCGAGGAGCGAGCGGCGGGTCGAGACCAGCTTCAAGAGACCGCGACGCGAATGGTTGTCCTTCACGTGGGTCTTGAAATGGTTGGTGAGGTTGTTGATGCGTTCCGACAGGATCGCGACCTGAACCTCGGGCGAGCCGGTGTCGCCCGCCTTGGTGGCATTCGTCTTGATGACTTCCGCTTTGCGTTCTGCGGCAATCGACATCGTCAATTTCTCTCGTTGCGACCGGGGCTGGCAGTCAGGCCGGTCAGGTTGAACACACGCTTGGGGATGATTTCGCCATTGCCAACTTCGGCAAGCGCCAAAAGACGGCCTGCCACCGTGACATAGACTGTGCCGCTACAAGTGGGCGCATCCCGTCCGCGCAACAAAACGGCTTGGCCCCGATGGAGCCTTGCCGCATCAGCCCGAGTGACGGCCAGTGCCGGGATGTCGTCCAGCGCGGTCTCAACGGGCAAAAGCGCGTCGGCGAGGCTGCCCTCGCCGGACGCGGCTCTATCGCACAAAGCCTCCAACTGATCCAGCGGAATCATGTCGTTTTCGCCAAATGGGCCGACCAGGGTCCGCCGGAGCGCGCAGATATGGCCGTAAGTGCCGAGAATCCGGCCCATATCGCGGGCGAGCGCGCGGACATAGGTGCCCTTGCCGCACTCGGCCTCGAACACGGCCCTGTCGTTATCTGGTTGATCTACAAGGGCTAAATGATGAATCTCGACGGGGCGGGGGGCCAGCTCCACGACCTCGCCGTCGCGGGCGAGGTCATAGGCGCGCTCGCCTTGGACCTTGATGGCCGAATAGCGCGGCGGGATCTGCTCGATCACCCCGGTGAAGCGGGGCAGCAGGGCCAGGATGGCGTCCCGGGTCGGGCGCTGGTCCGAGGTCGCGGTCACCCGGCCCTCGATGTCGTCGGTGTCGCGCTCCTCGCCCCAACACACGGTAAACTGGTAGCGCTTGCGGCCGTCCATCACAAAGGGAACCGTCTTGGTGGCCTCTCCGAGCGCGATCGGCAGGCCGCCGGAGGCGAGCGGGTCGAGCGTGCCGGCGTGTCCCGCACGCTTGGCGTTGAACAGGCGCTTGAGCACGGCGACCGCCTGCGTCGAGGTCATGCCGATCGGCTTGTCGAGCACGACCCAGCCGTGGACGTCGCGCCGGTCGCGGCGAGGCTGGTTGCCCTTCTGCTGCTTGGCGCGCGGATCGTTGTTGACGCGGCGCGGCTCCTGATGCGGCTGGGAATTGCCGCCCATCTCCGCAAAATTATTGTTCTGCACATCGCGCTGATCGGCCTCGTTGCCGTCGATCGTGCCGTGAGCCGGGTCCATCGTCATTGCTCTTCTTCCCGATCCGAATCCGGATCCTGTTCCAAGTCCTGTTCGAGATCCTTCTGCACCGCAGGTGTTCGCAAAAGCTTCTCGATCCGTTCCGCCTCGTCGAATCGTTCGTCGACGCGGAAGCGAATGTCAGGTGCAAATTTCAGGTTAACGCGCCGCGCGACTTCGCCGCGCAGGAATTTCTTGTTGCGCTCGAGCGCAGCGATGACGATCTCGGTGTCGCGTCCACCGAGCGGCATCACGTAGATTGTTGCGAGCTTCAAATCGGGCGACATCCGTACCTCCGGCACGGTGATGATGTGGCCTTCGAGATCCGCATCATGCACGTTGCCTTGCGCCAGAATCTCGGCCATCGCATGGCGAACCTGCTCGCCGACACGCAACTGACGCTGCGAGCCGCCGGGCGCGGAACTTTTTTTCTGGTGGTGGCGGGGCATAGTTTGGAAATCACCTCGTCATGCCCGCGTTTGGGACACGGGCATTGTCATTTGTCCTGTTGAAACGAAGAGGCGCGGATGGCCGGAAAAATCCGGCCATCGCACTCCTGCAATTTCAGCTCAAAAAGATCCGAACGCTTCGGTAAGATTTGGACTTACAGGGAGCGCTGGATCGTCTCCACGCGATAACACTCGATCACGTCACCGGCACGCATGTCGTGATAGTTCTCGAAGGCCATGCCGCATTCCTGACCGGCCTGGACTTCCTTCACCTCGTCCTTGAAGCGCTTCAGCGTCGACAGCTTGCCTTCGTGCACGACGACGTTGTCGCGGATCAGGCGCACATTGGCGCCGCGTTCCACGGTGCCGTCGGTGACGCGGCAGCCGGCGACCTTGCCGACCTTGGAGATGTTGAAGATCTCCAGGATCTCGGCATTGCCCAGCATGGTTTCGCGCAAGGTCGGCGCGAGCAGGCCGCTCATCGCCTTCTTCACGTCGTCCACGAGGTCGTAGATGATGTTGTAGTAGCGGATCTCGATGCCGTTGCGCTTGGCGGCCGCAGCGGCCTCCTTGTTGGCGCGAACCGAGAAGCCGATGATCGCGGCGTTAAAACCTTCCGCCAGCGTCACGTCGGATTCCGAGATACCGCCGACGCCGGCATGCAGGATGCGGGCGGCGACTTCGTCGGTGCCGAGCTTCTCCAGCGAGCCGAGAATGGCTTCCAGCGAGCCCTGCACGTCGGCCTTGACGATCAGCGGGAATTCCTTGCGGCCCGCCGTCTTCAACTGCGACATCATCTGCTCGAGCGAGCCACGCATGCCGGAGATCGAGGCAGCCGCATTCTCGCGCTTCTGGTGCGCGCGGTAGCTGGTGACCTGGCGGGCGCGGGCTTCGTTCTCGACCACAGCGAGACGATCGCCGGCTTCCGGCGGACCGTTGAAGCCGAGCACCTCGACCGGTACCGAGGGACCGGCCTCCTGCACCGTCTCGCCCTGATCCGAGATCAGCGCGCGGACGCGACCCATCTCGGCGCCGGCGACGATGATGTCGCCGACACGGAGCGTGCCGCGCTGGACCAGCACGGTGGCGACCGGACCACGGCCGCGATCGAGCTTGGCTTCGATCACGGTGCCTTCGGCCGGACGCTCCGAATTGGTCTTCAGGTCGAGGATTTCGGCCTGGAGCGCGATCATCTCGAGCAGCTTGTCGAGATTGGTCTTGTTCTTGGCGGACACTTCGACGTCGACGACTTCGCCGCCGAAGGATTCCACCTGCACCTCATGCTGGAGCAGCTCGGTGCGCACGCGCTCCGGCTTGGCATCGGGCTTGTCGATCTTGTTGATGGCAACGATGATCGGCACGCCTGCCGCCTTGGCGTGATTGATGGCTTCGACCGTCTGCGGCATCACGCCGTCATCGGCCGCAACCACCAGCACGACGATGTCGGTGACCTTGGCGCCGCGGGCGCGCATCGCGGTGAATGCGGCGTGGCCGGGCGTGTCGATGAAGGTGATCTTCTTGCCGGTTTCGGGCGAGGTCACCTGATAGGCGCCGATATGCTGGGTGATGCCGCCGGCTTCGCCGGAGACCACGTTGGCATGACGGAGCGCATCGAGCAGCGAGGTCTTGCCGTGGTCGACGTGGCCCATCACGGTCACGACAGGCGAACGGGTCTCAGTGTCGGTGGAATCGTCGACCTGGTCGAACAGGCCTTCCTCGACGTCGGAGGCGGCAACGCGCTTGACGGTGTGACCGAGCTCCTCGGCGATCAGCTGCGCGGTGTCGGCGTCGATCACGTCGGTGATCTTGTGCATCGCGCCCTGCTTCATCAGCATGCGGATGACGTCGACTGCGCGCTCGGCCATGCGGTTGGCGAGTTCCTGGATGGTAATCGCTTCCGGAATCGTCACCTCGCGGATGAGCTTTTCCTTCGGCTCGTTCGAGGCGTGGCCCTTCAGGCGCTGGGTGCGGCGGCGGAACGAGGCGATCGAGCGCTCGCGCACCTCGTCGGCATTGAGCGCGGTGACGACGGTGAGGCGACCGCGTTCCTTCTGCGGGCCGGGCTTGTGGGTCGTCTTGGGGGCTGCCGCAGGACGCGCAGCGCCGCCGGGACCGCGGCGGATCTGGCGCGGACCATCGTCCTCGTCCGGTCCGGCTGCGACTGCGGGGGCGCGACCCAGCGGGCCACCGCCGGCCGGCCGTTGCGTGGTCGTTCCGGGGCGCGCGGTCGTTGTTCCCGGACGTGCCGTCGCGGGGGCGCCGGGACGCGCTGCGGGCGCGCTGGTGGGACGCGGCGCGGGAGCGGCCGGGGCCGCAGCCGCCGCAGGGCGGGGAGCGGACGGCTGCTCACCTTCGCCAAAGCGCTTCTTGGCCTCGGTCTCGGCCTTCCGCTTGGCTTCGTCCTCGTGACGATGGCGCTCTTCCTCGGCCTTGCGGCGCGACTCGGCGGCCTCGCGCTCGGCGCGTTCGGCGGCCTCGCGGACGGCGCGGCGCTGGGCCTCTTCCTCGGCCTGGCGGCGCTCTTCGACTTCGCGCACCTTGGCATCGGCCAGCGCGCTGGCGCGGGCGGAACGTTCGTCCTCGGTCAACGTGCGCAGGACCACGCCGGAACCGGCATTGCGCGGCGGGGGCGGCGGAGCAGGGCGCGACGGAGCAGGCGCGGCCGGTGCCGGCTTTGCAGCAACCTCAGGCGCGTGCGGCTCGGGGCCGTCACCAATGCGGCGCTTGCCGCGCTTCTCGACCACGACCTGCTTGCTGCGGCCATGGCTGAAGCTCTGGCGCACGGTACCCGTTTCGACGCGCGGCTTGAGCGATAGCGTCTTGCTCGGAACGCTCAGCTTCTTGTCGCCAGGGGTCTTGGTATCAACCATTCAGCAGTCCTAATCCTGATTTATCAGTGTTGTGCGTTGCCGCACCGTCAGATCGGTTCGTCGTTGTCTCTCAGAAATCCTGGCCGTGCTTTTCGGCAGTCTTGTCATCGTCCGCCATCCGGTATCGGACCAGCATCTGGCTACGTGACAGGAATGACCTGCTCGCCGGGCCCGCGAGCAGCGCAGCATGTATCACATTTGACCGGGTCAGTGCCAAATCCAATTCTAACGATTTCAGTGCGGTAATGACGGGAATCTGCGGCTTGGCGCCGCGATTTCCGGCATTTTGACGCGCCAGCATGTCCAATTTGCGGATTCCGTCCGCAGCCCCGTCACTGGCGTGGATCAGGACCTCGGCCGTGCCTTCCCGCAGGGCGCTCTCGACCTTGCCGAAGCCGGCCACGACCTGGCCTGCCTTGGCAGCGATCCCAAGGGCTTCCGTCACGCTCCTGACGAGGAGCGCCTCGATGTCGGCGGGAAGCGTCTGGGGAACGCGCAGCTCGCGCTTGAAGGCCTTGCTAAATTGGTGACGCCGCACGGCTTCCGCAACCACCTCGCGCGAGGCGGTGACCCACATGCCGCGTCCGGGCAGCTTGCGCTTGAGATCGGGAACTATGTCGCCTTGCGGCGAGACGACGAAACGGATCAGCTCGTCGATCGGCCGGACTTCGCGACTGACCGCGCACATCCGCATGGTCGCGGACCTTTCGGTCCGCGGTCCATGGTCGAGTTCGGGGTCAGTATCTGCGAGCATCCGGGCGACATTCTCCTTAGCCCTTAAGCCGGCTGATCTTCGGTCGCTTCAGCCTCTTCAGCGGGCTTGGCGAGATCGGCCTCGGTGATCCAGCCGGCCTTGACGCGGGCCTGCATGATCATCGCCTCGGCATCGTCACGGGAGATGTCGATACCGTCGAGCGCGCCCGGATATTTGGTCTGCTCGCCGCCTTCCTTGCGCTCGGTCCAGCCGACCAGATCGTCGGTGGCGCAGCCGGCGAGGTCGTCGACGGTCTTGATATCGTTCTCGCCGAACTTCACCAGCATCTTCGAGGTGACGCCGGGCACGTCCTTGAGGGCATCCTCGACACCGAGCTCCTTGCGCCTCGCCTCGAGCTCGGCTTCCTGCTGCTCGAGATATTCGCGGGCGCGGTTCTGGAGCTCCTGTGCGGTCTCCTCGTCGAAGCCCTCGATGCCGGCGAGCTCCTTGACGTCCACCATGGCGAGCTCCTCGACCGAGGTGAAGCCTTCGGACGCGAGCAGCTGGCCGACCACCTCGTCGACGTTGAGCGATTCCATGAAGACGCGGGTGGAGTTCTCGAAGTCGGCCTGGCGGCGCTCCGATTCTTCCTGCTCGGTCAGGATGTCGATGTCCCAGCCGGTAAGCTGCGAGGCCAGACGCACGTTCTGGCCGCGGCGGCCGATCGCCAGCGAGAGCTGGTTGTTGGTGTCGGGGACGACGACCTCGATGCGCTCGCGGTCTTCGTCGATGACGACCTTGGAGACTTCGGCCGGCGCCAGCGCGTTGACCACGAAGGTCGCGATGTCGGGCGACCAGGGAATGATGTCGATCTTCTCGCCCTGCAGCTCGTTCACCACGGCCTGCACGCGCGAGCCGCGCATACCGACGCAGGCGCCGACCGGATCCACCGAGGAATCCCGGGAAATCACGCCGATTTTCGCGCGCGAGCCGGGATCGCGAGCGACCGCCTTGATCTCGACGATGCCGTCATAGATCTCAGGCACTTCCTGCGCGAACAGCTTCGCCATGAACTGCGGATGGGTACGGGAGAGGAAGATCTGCGGGCCGCGCGTCTCGCGGCGGACGTCGAAGATGTAGGCGCGGACGCGGTCGCCGTTGCGGAACACTTCGCGCGGCAGCATCTCGTCGCGGCGGATGATGGCTTCACCGCGGCCGAGATCGACGATCACGCTGCCATATTCGACGCGCTTGACGACGCCGTTGACGATGTCGCCGATGCGGTCCTTGAATTCCTGGTACTGCCGGTCGCGCTCGGCCTCGCGCACCTTCTGCACGATCACCTGCTTGGCAGACTGCGCGGCGATGCGGCCATATTCCAGCGGCGGCAGGGTGTCGGCGATGGTGTCGCCGACCTGGGCGCCGGGATTGGCGCGCTGCGCATCGACCAGCGAGATCTGGTTGGAGTGATTCTCGACCTTGTCGACGACCAGCATGTGGCGCGACAGCCGCAGCTCGCCCTTCTTCGGGTCGATCTCGGCATGAACGTCAGTCTCGCTGCCGTAGCGGGCCCGTGCGGCCTTGGCGATGGCGTCCTCCATCGCCGCGATGACGATGCCGCGGTCGATCGATTTCTCGCGGGCAACGGCATCGGCGATCTGAAGCAATTCAAGTCGATTGGCGCTGACTGCCATGGCTAGTCTCCTTGGTCAGGCTCGAACTCGCCGCGCCGCGCGCGCTCGGCGGCAAGGCGATGTTTCTTGGTATTGGTCGGGGCCGGCTTCTTTTTCGGCTTGGTGTTCTTGGTGGTTTTTTCGCTGATTTTCGCGTGCGGCGCCTGCGGCGGCGCGAGGCCGAGATCCCTGCGCATCTGGCGCTCTTCGGCCTTGCCGCGGCGCATGGATTCGGCGATCAGCTCGTCGGTCAGCACCAACCTAGCCTCGCCGATATCCTCCATGGTCAGGAGAACGTCGGCATCGTCGCTCGCCTTGACGTCGTCGCGATGCAGATGGACGCGGTCGCCTTCGACGGCGCCGAGCGTGCCGCGGAACCGCTTCCGTCCCTCATGCGCGACCGCCATCTCGACCTTCACCAGATGGCCGGAATAACGCTCGAAATCGGAGCGCCGCACCAGCGGGCGGTCGATTCCCGGCGAGGAGATCTCCAGCCGGTAGGCGCGATCGATGGGGTCGGCGACATCAAGTACGGGCGACAGCGCCCGCGAGATCGCCTCGCAATCCTCGAGCTGCATCGAGCCGTCCGGCCGTTCGGCCATGATCTGCACGGTGCAGCCGGCTTCCCCGGAGATGCGGATCCGGACCAGGCGGTAACCCATGCCCTCGAGCACGGGAGCCGCGACAGCAGACACCCGTGCCGCCACGCCAGGCTCGACCACGAGCCTCGGCTCGGCCAGCAGTTCGGCATCGGTGGAACCAGTGTTCGGTTCGGTCATATCAGCGGTCAAGGCGCTCGTTGGTTAACGCTTGGGTTAAGGCTTGGTTAAGACTTCAAAGCCTGCTTCGGAACTCTCCCGACAGCGCGTCGGGCCGGATCTTCCGCCAACCCGCGTTCAGGTAATAAAAAAGAGCGGGTCCTTTCGGGCCCACTCTCACTACGCGGATCGTATGAGAAGATGAATTGGCGCTGATATAGCCCTTTCTGCCCTCCCGGACAAGGCCCATCGCTGGGGCTACAAGGCTTTTTGCGCCCGGTTTGTGGCCTTCGGCGCAACGCTTCCTTCATTTCCGAGGCCTAAATTCCCTGATTGTGGGGCGGCTTGGACCTAGGGCGCACCCGCGGCGTGCCCTGTACGAGTTTGCGTTTCATGACCGCTGCCACGTCGCTCATTCCTGGACTGGACGCTATCGTCAAGCGCGGCGACCCCCGCCGTCGCGGCGAGATCGCGCGTGCCATCGCCGGGCTGTTCTTCCAGGATCCCACGAGGCTCGGTCCCGAGCTCATCGATCTCTTCGACGATCTCTTGATCGATCTCGTCCCGCATGCGGAGCTCACCTCGCGCGTCGATCTCGCCGAGCGCTTCTCGCGCCTGGACAACGCGCCGCCGCATCTGGTGAACCAGCTCGCGCGCGAAAACGAGATCATGGTGGCGGGACCCGTGCTGCGCCGCTCGCCCGTGCTCGATGACGCCGCTCTCGTCGAGATCGCGCGGCTGAAGGGACAGGGTCATCTGCTGGCGATGACGGAGCGCCCCGTCCTGCCGGCCGTCGTCACCGACGTGCTGGTCGAGCGCGGCGATCGCGATGTCGTGCGCCGCGCCGCGGGCAATGCCGGCGCAGTGTTTTCACCGGGCAGCTATTCCGAGCTGATCAAGCGTTCCGCGCAGGACGGCGTGCTGACGCTCAAGATCGGCCAGCGCAGCGATCTCTCCGGCGAGCACCTGAAACAGCTTCTCGACGGCACGCTCGACGTCATCCGCCGCCGTCTCTCCACCGTGGTCAATCCCGTGCGCCAGGTCGAGATCAAGCGTGCGATGGCGGCCATCGAAGAGGCTGCGCTACCGCCGGGACCGCGACGCGATTTCTCCGCGGCGCAGCGCACTGTGCTCACCTTGCACCGCGAGGGCCATCTCGGCGAGAGCGCGCTGCTTGGCTTCGCCAAGGCGCACAAATACGAGGAATCGATCGCCTCGCTCTCGGCGATGGCCGGCATCCGCATCTCGATCCTCGACCGTCTGATCGCGGGCGACCGCTACGATCCGATCCTGATCCTCGGCCGCGTGCTCAATCTCGGCTGGCCTACGGTGCGCGCACTGATCCTGCTCTGGTATGGCCCCAATCGCACACCGGCCGATGCCGACATCGAGGCCGCGCGGATGAACTTCACGCGCCTGATGCCGACCACGGCCGAGCGCGTCGTGAATTTCTGGCGCAACCGGCAGACGATCTAGTTTCTAACCGACCCGCCTGAACCGCAGATAAGCCGCCTTGCGGCCTTCGCGCGCCGCCTTCCGGCCGTAGCGCGTCATGGTGTAGCCGGGCCATGGCTGCCGGAAATCGTCGGCGCGCTCCGCGAGCCAGACGAAGTCCGACGAGCGCGCAAGATGCGACAGCGTCCAGGCGCAGTAATCGTCGATGTCGCAGACGAAGCGGAATTCGCCACCCGGCTTCAGCACCCGCGCCATCGCTGCGATCGTCCTGTCCTGGACGAAGCGCCGCTTCCAGTGCCGCCGCTTCGGCCAGGGATCCGGATGGATCAGGTCGATCCGCGACAGCGAAGCCTTCGGCAGCCAGGCCAGCAGCTCGGCGGCGTCGCCGGCGAACAGGCGGATGTTGGCGATGTTCGCAGCTTCGATCTGTGCGAGGATCTTCGCCATGCCGTTGACGTAAGGCTCGCAGCCGATGAAGCCGGTCGTGGCGAAAGCCTGCGCCTCGGCCGCGAGATGCTCGCCGCCGCCGAAGCCGATCTCGAGCCGCACGTCATCGGCCGCGGGATCGAAGATCTCGCTTGCATCAGCCGGCTTCTCGCCCTCGATGTCGAGTGCAAGATGCGGCAGCAGATGATCGATCAGCCCGGCCTGGTGCTGCCTGAGCTTGTGGCCCTTGCGGCGCCCGAAGAAGGCGCGCTCGCTGTCGTCGCGATCGGGGTCTGACTTGCGCTCGCTCATCGCAGCGTCTGATACAGCCGGTAGAGCAGCCGCGCGCGCGGTTCGAGCGACGAGACATAGAGCTGCTCATAATGGGTGTGCGCGCCCTTGCCGTCGACGCCGAGCCCGTCGAGCGTGCCGGTGTAGGGCGCGGTGAAATTGCCGTCCGAGCCGCCGCCGGTATAGGTGTCGATCAGCTCGAAGCCGATCTCCGAGGCGAGCGCCTTGGCGTGCTCGTAGAGCGAGGCGCCTGCATTGCCCTTCTCGTAGGGCGGACGATTGAGCTCGCCCGTGACCGTGACGGTGACGCCCTCCGTCTTCGATTTCAGCCCGAGGATCTTGCCGACGAATTCGTCCGCGTCGGTGAAGCTCGGAACGCGCAGGTCGATTTCGGCATAGGCCTCTTCCGGCGTCACGTTGGGGCGCGTGCCGCCGCGCACCACGCCGACATTGACGGTGACACCGCGCTTGAGGTCGTTCATTCCCTCCAGCGCATGGATGATATTGGCGAGCTCGCGGATGGCGCTGCGGCCGTCTTCGGGCCGCGAGCCAGCATGCGCGGGCACGCCCTTGATGAACACCTCGAAGCGTCCGACGCCCTTGCGGCCGGTGACGATCTTGCCGCCGTCGCGCGCCGGCTCCGTCACCAGCACGTATTTGGCCTTGCGTCCTTCCTGCTCGATCAGCGCGCGCGAGGTGGGGCTGCCGATCTCTTCGTCGGAGGTGAACATGTGGGTGATGCCGAGCGGCGGACGCTTGCCGTCGGCGCAGAGCGCAGCGAATGCGTGATGGGCGATGTAGGCGCCGCCCTTCATGTCGTAGATGCCGGGGCCGAACGCGCTGTCGCCCTCGACCTTGAACGGCAGGCGCTCGATGAAGCCGAGGGGGTGCACGGTGTCGAGGTGGCTCAGCACCAGGATGCCCGGCTGCTCCTGCCCCCATGTCGAGCGGGCCAGAAGATGATCGCCGCAGCCGTCGACGCCGGCGATGCGCTCGAGCGTGACGGGCAGATCGCGGTGTTGATCCGCGACCAGTGACACGAGTTTGTTGACCTGCTCAGGCGCCTCGGTCGGCGTCTCGATCTCCACCCAGCGCCGGATGCCGTCGAGAATAGTTTGGGTATCAAACCAGTTGGAGTTCGTCATGGGCGCATCTATGCCTTTGAATCGCATCATCCGGGAGGGCGCGCGTCAACGCGCGGCCGCAAATGACGACATAGGCCAGATTTGGCGCAGCCTCAAATCGGATTGAGCTGGTGCGCCTCAGCGCTTGTCGGGGCCTTCGCGGGCCGCGATCTGCTCGACGAGATCGACGATCGAGCGGCGCATCTTCGAATCGGTGATTCGGGTGAACGCCTTGGTCAAGGCGAGACCTTCGGAGGTCGCGAGGAAGTCGGAGACGTAGGAGGGCGAAGCACCTTCAGCGAAGCCGTCCGGGCCGGCCACACCGCTCGGGCCGCCCTCGAACAGGAACGACACAGGCACCTGGAGAATCTCGGCAATCTGCTGGATGCGGCTCGCGCCGACCCGGTTCGTGCCCTTCTCGTATTTCTGAATCTGCTGGAACGTCAGGCCCAAAGCTTCGCCGAGCTTTTCCTGGCTCATGCCCAACATGATGCGGCGCATGCGCACGCGGCTGCCGACATATTTGTCAACAGGGTTGGGCGCTTTCGACATTTCCTCAGCCTCCAAACACCACCCTCAGCGCAATCGACCGGAATGCCTCAGGTGCCAGCAGCGTAAAAATCAAACCCTGTTATTGGGAAACATTGCGGAGAAATTTAGCAATGCCCACTGTCTTTCGCAGCGGGTGCAGAATGAGGAACCCGCCTGCAATCTGTCAACCGTGGGACTACGGTTGTCAAAGGATTCCGGCCGCCTCGGCGACGACGGCGCGATCAGGGGTGCCGTTTGGCAACACGTCGGCGGACCGCGAGTATCACGCCGAGCGCGACGAGCATGGCTGCGGGCACATCGCCTAGCCGCACGTAGACGGTCGGTGGTATCGCGGCGGGCAGGCTTGCATCCAAAATGCCTTCGATGCCGAGACCGAGGCTGGCGACGGTTCGTCCGACCGGATCGATCACCGCGGAGATGCCGGTATTGGCGGAGCGGACCAGCGGCAATCCGAGCTCGATCGCGCGCATGCGTGCCTGCTCCAGATGCTGATAGGGACCGGTCGAGATGCCGAACCAGCCGTCATTGGTGAGGTTCACGATCCAGCCGGGACGTTCGTTTCGTCCTGCCACCTCACCGGGAAAGATGGCCTCATAGCAGATCAGCGGCAGTGCCGATGGTGCGGTGGGGACCGGCAGTGCATGCCGCACGCTGCCGGCGATGAAGCCGCCACGCACACGCGTCAGCTGCTCGAAACCGAGCTTCTCCATCAACTCCTGATAGGGAAGAAACTCGCCGAACGGCACGAGGTGCAGCTTGTCGTAGACCGCGAGCACGCTGCCGTCGTGATCGATCACGTAGATCGAATTGTAGGCGCGCGTGATCGGCGTTCCCCGCGGCAGGTCGGGCGCGCGCACCGAGCCCGTGATCAGCACCGTGCCCTTCGGCAACAGATCGGCGATTTGCGCCATCGCGTCGGCTTCGCGGGTCAGGAAGAACGGGAAGGCGGATTCCGGCCAGATCAGGATGGTGGCATCGCGCACGCCGGTCGATTGCGGTCCAGAGGCGCGGTCCGACAGCGCGAGGTATTTCTTCATCACCTCCGCTTTCGCAGCATAGTTGAACTTCGCGTCCTGCTGCAGGTTCGGTTGCATCAGGCGCAGCTTGGCGCCAGCGACCATCGTTGTCGGATTGAGCGACAGGCGGATCGCGCCGAAGATGCTCATGACAATCAGCAGTGCGATCGCTGCGGCCGGTGCGCGCCACGCCACGCGGCGATCGGGCGTGCGGTCGATCAGAGCCGCGGGGCTCGCAAAGATCGCAACCGTCAGGAAGGTCATGCCCCACAGGCCGATCAGCGAGGCCGTCTGCGCCAGCGGCAGCGGCTCGGACAGCGCGTAGCCGAACGCGTTCCAGGGAAAACCGGTCAGCGCATGACCGCGCAGCCATTCGGCGATGGTGAGGCTTGCCGCGAGCGCAAGCACGCGCGTGGCGTTCTTGGTCCAGAGCAGGCGCGCCAGCGCAAATCCGAGCGCCGTGAAGATGGAGAGATAGGCCGGCAGGCCCAGCACGGCGAACGGCGTCAGCCAGGCGAAGATGTCGGCGTCGACGAAGAAGGCGTAGCCGATCCAGTAGAGGCCGGGGACGAAATAGCCGAGACCGAACCAGTAGCCGGTCAGCGCCGCGGCGGGGATGCCGCCATATCGTCCGGCGCCGGTGCCGTCGATCAGCCAGACCAGCACCGGAAAGGTGATGAACAGCACCGGGAAGAGGTTGAACGGCGCCAGCGCCAGCACCGACAGCGCGCCGGCGGCCATGGCGATGACGGCGCGCTTCCATCCCCAGGTGAGGATGATGGCAAGCGCGATCTGCCGAAGTCGCTGCAACGGACTCACTGCGGGCCGGTCCCGTCGCTCGGCGGCGGGGTCGGCGTGTCACTGGCCGGCGGCGGGCTGCTCTCCGGCGCGGCCTCGCGTCGCCGGCTCTCGCGCTGGGTGCGCGGCGCGGGACGTTCCTTCCGCGTCGAGATCCGCAGCCGCTTGACGCGGCGCGGATCGGCATCGAGCACCTCGACCTCGTAATTGCCGGGGCCCGAGATCACCTCGCCGCGCACCGGCAGGCGTCCGACGAAGCTGACGAGATAGCCGCCGAGCGTCTCGACCTCCTCGCCGGCCTCGCCGGTGACGAAGTCGGCGCCGATCACGGTGCGGACGTCGTCGAGGCTGGCGCGGGCATCGGCGATGAAGGCGTTGTCCGGCAGGCGCACGATCGAAGGCGGCTCGTCGCTGTCGTGCTCGTCGTCGATCTCGCCGACGATCTGCTCGACGATGTCCTCGATCGAGACCAGTCCGTCGCTGCCGCCATATTCGTCGACGACCAGCGCGAGGTGGATGCGGGTGGCCTGCATCTGCGCGAGCAGGTCGATCGCCCGCATCGACGGCGGCACGTAGAGCAGCTTGCGGATGATCCGCGCATCCTCGAGCGGCATCGCCAGATCGACCGCGCGCAGATCGAGGCCGGCCGGCAGCGGCTTCTTGCGCTTGGTCTTGGTGGCCTCCGACACGCGCGCCCGCACTGTCATGAAGGCGAGCAAATCGCGGATGTGGACGATGCCGACGGGATCGTCGAGCGTCTCGTTGTAGACGACGAGGCGGGAATGGCCGGCGCTCTCGAAGCGGTCCATCAATTCGCCGAGCGGGATGTCGCGCTTCACCGCGATGATGTCGGCGCGATGCACCATGACGTCGGCGATGCGGCGCTCGTGCAGGCCGAGGATGTTGCGCAGCATGGTGCGCTCGACGGCGGAGAAGCCGGTGTCGTCGGGCGTCGTGGCGTCGAGCACGACCTGGAGATCGTCGCGCACCGATCCCGCCTTCCAGCCGAACAGCGTGCGGATGGCGCGCAGCAACCAGCTTTCCGCGGTCGGGCGCAGCACCTCGCCTGATGTCACCACGGCCGGCAGGTTGGGCGTGTTGCGGGGATTGTCGTGGGTTGGCTCGGAGTCGGGCATCTCAGTGCGTCCCCGGGCGGTCGGCATAGGGATCGGGGATGCCGAGATGGGCGAGGATCTCAGTTTCCAGCGCTTCCATCTCCTCGGCGTCGTCGTCGTTCTCGTGGTCGTAGCCGATCAGGTGCAGGAAGCCGTGCACGGCGAGATGGCTCAAATGATGCTCGAACGGCTTGTGTTCCTCGTGCGCCTCGCGCCGCATGGTCTCGTAGGCGATCGCGATGTCGCCGAGCATGCGCGGCGCATCGCCTTCCTTCCATTCGCCTTCCGGCTGGAGCGCCGGAAACGACAGCACGTTGGTCGGCTTGTCGATGCCGCGCCAGTTGCTGTTGAGGGTGCGGATGCCGGCATCATCGGTCAGCATCACCGCGACTTCGGCGTCGGCAACGTCTTCGTCGACGCTCTCGGCGGCGGCGGCGACCGCGCGCTGGATCACGGCTTCGGAATCGGGCTCGCGCTGCCAGCAATCGGCAACGACGAGGACCTCGGTCATGGGAAGGTTCGGATGTGACATTGTCTTTGTTCGGAACGAAGAGCGCCGTGTCTGCGCCCTCTTGGTCCGGCTGTTGTCCCGTCAGGATTTATCGGTGGCCGGCCGCTGCGGCGAACCCTCATAGGCGGCGACGATCCGCGCCACGAGCTCGTGGCGGATCACGTCCTCGGCTTTGAAATGAACTTGGGCAATGCCTTCGACGCCGCCGAGCAGGCGCGTTGCCTCGGCAAGACCCGAGGTCTGGCCGTTCGGCAAATCGATCTGCGAGGGGTCGCCCGTCACGATCATGCGGCTGTTCTCGCCGAGACGCGTCAGGAACATTTTCATCTGCATCGACGTGGTGTTCTGCGCCTCGTCCAGGATGATGGCGGCATTGGTGAGCGTGCGGCCGCGCATGAAGGCGAGCGGCGCGATCTCGATCTCGCCGGTCTGCAGCGCGCGCTCGACGATGCGCGCGTCCATGAGGTCGTAGAGCGCGTCGTAGATCGGGCGCAGGTAAGGATCGACCTTCTCGCGGAGATCGCCGGGCAAAAAGCCGAGCCGCTCGCCGGCTTCCACCGCCGGGCGCGACAGGATGATCTTGTCGACCTCCTTGCGCTCGAACAGCTGCGCGGCATGCGCGACCGCGAGCCAGGTCTTGCCGGTGCCGGCGGGGCCGATGCCGAACACCAGTTCGTGGCGCTTCAGCGCGCGGATGTAGGAGTCCTGCGCGGCCGTGCGCGCGCGCACCGGGCGCTTGCGCAAATTGATGCTGTCGAAGGTGGACTTGGCCGACTTGGCGTCGAACTCGAACAGCGAGCCCTGGGCGATCACGGCGCGAATCGCGCCCTCGACCTCGCCCTGGTCGAGATCCTGCCCCTTCACGGCCTGCGCGTAGAGCGCCTCCAGCACGCGGCGCGCGGCATCGCAGCCGTCGCGCGTGCCGCCGATGGTGATGTGGTTGCCCTTGGAATCGACGACGACGCCGAGCCGCCGTTCGATCTGCGCGAGGTGCTGGCCGTAAGGGCCGACCAGGGCGGAGGCGGCGCGGTTGTCGTCGAAATCGATGACGACCTGGGTCTCGGGCGGAACTTGCATGTCGCGGTCAAATTTGCGGCTGGGAGCGATAGAAGACGAATCCGATGCGCTTTTTGGCAAGGGTTCAGGCTCCAGTGGCTTGCGATAAAGCGGGCTCGCGCGCGGTGCGCGGTGTCGCGAGCTCGCCGAGGAAGCTGTAGCGCTCGAGGCTGTCGATTCTGACAGGCAGGATTTGTCCGATGATGTCGGGCGAGGCCATCACATGCGCAGGTTGGAGAAAAGCGGTGCGGCCGACGATCTGGCCGTCCTTGCGCGCCGGACGCTCGAACAGCACATCGACCGTCGAGCCAATCGCAGCCTTGTTGAAGGCCGATTGCTGGCTGTCGATCAGTTCCTGGAGCCGCTCCAATCGCTGGTCCATCTCGGCGGGGGACACCGTCTCCTGCATGTCCGCGGCCGGCGTTCCCGGCCGGGCGGAGTATTTGAACGAATATGCTGCAGCGTAGCCGATTTGCGTGACAAGCGCGAGGGTGGCGAGAAAATCTTGCTCGCTTTCGCCGGGGAAGCCGACGATGAAATCTGATGAAAAAGCAATGTCTTGGCGGGCGGTACGGAAACGGTCGATGACACGCCGATAATCATCGGCGGTATGTTTCCGGTTCATGGCGGCGAGAATCCGGTCCGAGCCCGACTGCACCGGCAGGTGCACGAACGGCATCAGGGCATCGAGATCGCGATGCGCCGCAATCAAACTGTCATCGACGTCGCGGGGGTGGCTGGTCGAATAGCGCAGCCGCGCGATCCCCGGAATCGCCGCCAGATGCTCGAGCAACCGGCCAAGCGGCCAGGTTTTTCCGTCCGGCCCCTCGCCGTGATAGGCGTTGACGTTCTGGCCGATCAGCGTGAGCTCACGCACGCCATTGTCGGCGAGCCGCTTCACGTCGTCGACGATCCTCGCCACGGGGCGCGAGACTTCGGCGCCGCGGGTGTAAGGCACGACGCAGAAGGTACAGAACTTGTCGCAGCCTTCCTGCACGGTGACGAAGGCGGAAATGCCGCGCGCGCGGATCGCGGCGGGCTTCGGCTGGGCCAGGAAGCCGAACTTGTCCTCGGCGGGGAATTCGGTCTCGATCGCGCGGCCTTCGTTGCCGGCGCGCTTCAGGAGCTCCGGCAGATGATGATAGCTCTGCGGTCCCACCACGACGTCGACGACAGGCGCGCGGCGCACGATCTCCTCGCCCTCGGCCTGCGCCACGCAGCCCGCGACCGCGATCTGCATCGCGCGGCCCCCGCGCGCGGCCTCGTCCTTGGCGACGCGCAGCCGCCCGAGCTCGGAATAGACCTTTTCCGAGGCCTTCTCGCGGATATGGCAGGTGTTGAGGATGACGAGATCGGCCTCCTCGGCGCTCGCCGTCTCCACGAATCCCTCCGGAGCCAGCGTGTCCACCATGCGCTGGGCATCGTAGACGTTCATCTGGCAGCCATATGATTTGATGTGCAGCTTGCGCGGCGGCGTCATGGAACCCGAAATGGCGGTGGAGGACGGCCCTCAGATATAGGCTGGAGGGCCGAAAATCCAGCGAATGGGTCCCCAAGAAAGGCATTCGGGGCGCCGCCAAAAGGGGATAAACCGGGAACTGCCTTCAAAATGGACCGGAATGGGCCTCGCTTCGCGTGGATTTCGCGCTAGACGCGAGGGGTGGAGAGCCATTCCCGCCAAAACGCTTCCTGCGCGTCGACCGAGGCCGGGATCACATCAGGCCCAGAGGTGAAGATTTCGACCAGGTCGGCCATGCGAGCATGGACGCCTTTCTTCATCCGATATGCCTTGAGCCCCGCGCCCATGTCCCTCGCCATTCCGGACGGATACACATTGAGGCTGGCGCCGTAGCAGAACGGAATGAGGCCCTCGCGCTCCAAGTGACGGCGGATCAGGCACAGCGCCTCGAAGAAATCGGGGGCCTCTGATTCGATCGTCTTTCCGCGGTAGGTGCACGTCAGCTTGCAGACGGGACCGATTTCGTACTCGGTGAAGATTGCCCTTTCGTCCTCACTGGCGCCGATCAGAGCAATGTCGTGTTGTCCGTCCATGGTGCCAGCACGCTGATCGCGACCGAGGCTTGGTCATGCCGACGCTTTGCCGGACCAGCTCCGGCAACTGCCTCATATCGTCGAACGTCAATTCGGCGCCTGCGGCCCGCAGCCGTTCGGCGTGACCCGGCGGGCAGTGGCTGCCGCCGTGAAAGCCAAGCACGGTCATCCCGGCGGCGTGCGCGCCGGTCACCCCAGGGACGCTGTCCTCGATCACAACACACCGTTCCGGCGCCGCTTTCATCTGCTCGGCGGCAAACAAAAACAGATCGGGCGCGGGCTTGCCGCGTGCGACCTGGCTTGCGGAAAAGATGTTCGGAGCGAGCAGGTCATAGAGCCCGGCGCACGTCAGGCCGTGATGGATCTTCTCCGGTGTGCCGCTCGACGCGACGCATTTGGGCAAATCGATCGCGCCGATCGCTGCGGCGACATGGGTGATCGGCTGGAGATTGCTGGCGTAGAATTGCAGCGTGGCTGCACTCACCTGGCTCTCGAGATCGTCGGGAAGACTGCGGCCGATCTCCTGCTCGACCATCCGCCGCGCGTCTTTCTCGGAGACGCCGAGGAAGCGCACCAACACCTGCTCCGACGTGATCGGATAGCCGTGCCGCGTCAGCACATCCGCATGCGCGCGACAGGAAATGACCTCGCTGTCCACGAGCACGCCGTCGCAATCGAAGATTATCAGTTCGACAGCCACTAGATCAGGACGTCGGCTTGTCGTCGTCGAGCGGGACGCAATAGAGCTCGAGCCGATGGTCGACCAGCTTGTAGCCGAGCTTGCGGGCGATCTCCGCCTGAAGCTTCTCGATCTCTTCGGAGGTGAATTCGATCACCTTGCCGTCGCGCAGATTGATGAGGTGGTCGTGATGGCTGTCGCGCATCGTCTCATAGCGCGCGCGGCCCTCGCGAAAATCATGGCGTTCGATGATACCGGCATCCTCGAACAGCTTGACGGTGCGATACACGGTCGAGATCGAGATCTTGTCGTCGACGGCAACGCAGCGCCGGTACAATTCCTCGACGTCGGGATGATCGACCGCCTCCGCGAGCACGCGGGCGATGACACGGCGCTGCTCGGTCATGCGCATGCCGGTGGCGGCACAGCGCGCCTCGATGCCGGACGCCTTGGATGCGGAAGAGGGTTTCAGTGCGGTCATGATCTGTCTGCCTGACGGGGCGCTTTCTGCCATCCGATGTTACGACAAGTCACGTCGCATCAGAAGGGCGTTCAATTGTTCCCCATTCGGCTGCTTATAGTAGCGTTCGCGGCGTCCGACCACCATGAATCCGGCCCGGTCGTAGAGTCGCCGCGCCGGCTGGTTATTTTCCTCAACTTCGAGAAATATCGTGCGCACGCCGCGCCCCGCGAGATGGCCGAGATGGGTCATCAGCAGCATGCGGGACAGGCCGCGGCCGCGATGCGCCTGGTCGACCGCGACCGAGAGGATTTCCGCCTCGTCCGCGCCGATCCGCGAGACGGCAAAGCCGATGATCTTGCGGCCGAGGCGCAACCGATGCACGAGCGTGTTGCGCTCGCTGATCATGCTCTCGAACTCGCCTTCGCCCCAGCCATGCGCGAAGGAAGCGCCGTGTAGCTGCGCCAGCCGCGCGGCATCGCGCAAGGAAACCGGCTCGACGGCGGCCGTGCCGCCGCGCCACCATTCCGACAGCCATCCCATCATGAGCTTGCGGCTTGTGCGAGCGGCGGAGTTGCGGCCGGCTTTGCGTCGGGCGCCTTCAGGTAGAACGGCCGCGCCGGATTCGTTTCGGGATCCGCCGCAGCGCCGAGCCATGCGACCCAGCCGATGTCGGGGGCGGGCTGCGCGTCGACAGCGACCGGCGGCGGCGCATCCTTCGGCCAGCGATCGGCGAGGATGTTTGCGGCATTGCCGACCAGATGCGGCGCGCCGAATTGCGAGGCCGCGATCGCATCATTGATGGGCGCGATGCCCGGCCGCACCAGCAGGCTGCCGTCGCCGGCGACGACCTGGAAATAGACGTGATCGTGCCGCGCATCGATCGCGGAGATCACCGGCGCCGGTTTGCTCTGGCCAACGACGGTGGCGGCATAGGCCGACAGCGTCGTCAGCCCGACCGCCGGCCGTTTCGCCGCCAGCGCAAGGCCGCGCGCGGCCGAGATGCCGACACGCAGGCCGGTGAAGCTGCCCGGGCCGACGGTGACGGCGATGCGGTCGAGCGAGGTGAAGGCGAGATTGGCCGATTGCATCACGCGCGCGATCATCGGCATCAGTGCCTCGGCGTGGCCGCGCTTCATGAGCAGCGATTCTTGCGCGAGGAGCTCGCCGGCGTCGGTGTCGAGCACGGCCGCCGCGCACGCCTCGAGCGCAGTATCGATGGCAAGGATCAGCATGGAATAGCGAATGGCGAGTGGCGAATGGAGAGCAGTCTAGCGAACCGAGCGCCTATCCGCCATTCATCACGCACGATTTGCAGGCCCCCAAATGCCCTACTTCGTAGGGTGGGCAAAGCGAAGCGTGCCCACCACAACCGTTTCCGTGGGCACGGCGCAAGCGCGCCTTTGCCCACCCTACGACAGCTCGCTCACATCGGCCGGACTTCGACCACGTCGGGGACGAAGTGCTTGAGCAGGTTCTGGATACCGTGCTGGAGCGTTGCGGTCGATGACGGGCAGCCGGAGCAGGCGCCCTTCATGTTGAGATAGACGATGCCGTCCTTGAAGCCGCGGAAGGTGATGTCGCCGCCGTCATTGGCGACCGCCGGCCGCACGCGGGTCTCGATCAGATCCTTGATCATGTCGACCGTCTCGGCATCGGCCTCGTCGAAGAACTCGTCCTCGTCGTCGAGATCGACATCGCCCTGCGCTTCGCCGCCGGCGAGCAGCGGCGCGCCGGACATGTAGTGCTCCATGATGGCGCCGAGGATCGCGGGCTTCAGCTGCTGCCATTCACCGCTCGCCTTGGTCACGGTGATGAAGTCCGATCCATAGAACACGCCGGTGATGCCGGGCACGTCGAACAGCTTTTCGGCCAGCGGCGAACGCACAGCCGATTCGCGGCTCGCAAACTCCATCGGGCTGCCGTCGACCACGACGCGGCCGGGAATGAATTTCAGCGTGGCGGGATTGGGGGTGGCTTCTGTTTGAATGAACATGGTTTTCTCCAGACGTCGCCGGTTCAAGGCCGGCGCGTGCTCTATCACCTAGCAGATGGCGACGGGGAACGCACGGTCAAGGGGAGGGGGCAATTTCGCTTATAAATTTCAGTGAGTTAGGGCGCTTCTTACCCTCCCCTGGAGGGTAGGGCTATCGCATATGGAAGAATGCTTATTGTGCGAGGCACTTACGAAGAGGTTCTTTCGACCGGCGTCGTTCGCCTTTCGCGGTTCGATTCTGTTTTGTTCTCGGTCCGATTCCGAGGCCCGCTCGCGTCGCGTAGGTGCAACGCTGAACCAAGCCGCGGAAGAGACTCGGGAATTTCCATATGCGATAGCCCTACCCTGGAGGGGGAGGGTCGGCGCGAAGCGCCGGGGTGGGGCAATCTCTCCGCACGGGCACTGTTGGTTGGGGAAACACCGTCACCCCACGCTGCTCGCGCTGCGCGCGATCGACCCTCCCCCTCCAGGGAGGGTAAGAGACCACCTACGACAGCGAATCCACGCTTTGGTCGCTCAGGGCGCCCGAGATGATCGTCACCGGCACCGGGAACGTGCCGAGCGCATGCGCCAGCAGCGCGACCAGCGGTCCCGGACCCTCCGCGCCGGGATTGGCGGCGAGCACCAGCATGGCGATGTCAGGGTCCTCGTCGATGACAGCGAGCAGCTGTTCCATCGCGGCGCCTTCGCGGATCACCCGTTCCGGTGTGATTGCGGCGATGCCGTTGGCTCTCCCGGCGGCGCGGTCGAGCGCGGCCTCCGCGGCCTCCTGCGCCTCGGCGCGCATGATGTCGGCGACCCCAAGCCATTCCTGGGTTTGCTCCTCGGGCTCGATGATGCGCAGCATCACCACGCCGCCGCCGGCCCGGATCGCCCAGCGGCTGGCGTAATAGACCGCACGATCCCATTCGGCGCTGTCGTCGACGACGACGAGGCATTTGGGCTTGTGACCCGGCTCGAAGCAAAGTCGCTTGCTGGTCATGCATGTCCCGGCATGTGCACGGCCGGCATGCTGCCACACTCCCGCAATGTTTGGGAGAGGCGAAGCGGCCGCGCCTTAGCGCCGGCGGATGAAGCCGACGATGTCCTTCGAGAGCTTCATGGTCTCGTCGGCGATGGCGCGGGCCCGGTCGGAACCTTCGTTCAGGATCGTGTCGATATGGCCGGGATCGGCGACGAGGCGCTTCATCTCGCCGGCGATCGGCGCGAGTTTTGTCACGCACAGCTCCGCCAGCGCGTTCTTGAAGCTGGAGAACTGGCCGCCGCCGAAATCGCGGAGCACGTCGGCCTTGGAACGGCCGGAGAGCGCGGCGAAGATGCCGACGAGATTGTCGGCCTCGGGGCGGGCTTCCAGGCCCTTCTCTTCGGTCGGCAGCGGCTCCGGATCGGTCTTCGCCTTGCGGATCTTCTGCGCGATGGTGTCAGCATCGTCGGTGAGGTTGATGCGCGAATTGTCGGAGGCATCCGACTTCGACATCTTCTTGGTGCCGTCGCGCAGGCTCATCACGCGCGTCGCCGGGCCCGTTATCAAGGGTTCCGGCAGCGGGAAGAACAGGCCGTCATTGGCGCCGTGGCTGCGGATCGAGTCGCCGAAATCGTTGTTGAACTTCTGCGCGATGTCGCGCGAGAGCTCGAGATGCTGCTTCTGGTCCTCGCCCACGGGAACGTGGGTGGCGCGGTAGAGCAGGATGTCGGCGGCCATCAGCACGGGATAGTCGAACAGCCCCACGGACGCGTTCTCGCGGTCCTTGCCGGCCTTCTCCTTGAACTGGGTCATGCGGCCGAGCCAGCCCATGCGCGCGACGCAGTTGAAGATCCAGGCGAGCTCGGCGTGTCCCGAGACCTGGCTCTGGTTGAACACGATGTGCTTCTTCGGATCGATGCCGGCGGCGATGAACGCCGCCGTCACCTCGCGAGTGTTGCGCGCGAGCTCGACCGGTCCGCCCCAGACGTCCACGCCTTGCGTGATCGCGTGCATGTCGACGACGCAATAGATACAGTTGTGGGTTTCCTGCATCTTCACGAAGTTGACGATGGCGCCGAGATAATTGCCGAGGTGCAGATTGCCCGTCGGCTGGACGCCCGAAAAGACCCGTTCAACGAATGGCATGGTCAGCCTTCCCAAAGGTATTTGGCCGTCGTTTCCAACAGCGGCGCTGCTCCGTCAAGGGTAATTCGATGGCCGGCATGCCGGGGCTGGGCTAGGCAGGCCGCTTCAAGGCGGCAGTCGCCTCGCGCCAGGAGGCGGCGCCGAGGATTTGCAGCAGCAGGCCGTAGACGGCGATCCCGGCCGCGATCTGCACGCCCAGCACGATGAAGCGGATCAGGCCATGCGCCTCGGCGGGCATCAGATCCGCGGAGAGCCAGAGCAGGGCGCCCATGGCGGCCGCGGCGAGCACGATCCGTGGCAACCGCTTGCGGGCGCTTGCATCGATCGAGAAGCCGAATTCGCTGGTGCCTTTCCGGAGCAGCGAGATCGCGCTGCTCCAGGCCCCGGCCGCGATGCTCGCCGCGATCCCGCTGGCGCCGAGGAAATGCCCGAGCAGCACGGCGAGCGCGACCGCGACCATAAAGCCTTTGGCCGTGGCCATGAGCGGCGTCATGGTGTCGCTGCGGGCATAGAACGCCGGCGACAGTGCCTTGATCAGCACGTGGGCCGGCAGGCCCAGCGCCAGCCACATCAAGGCATGCGCAGTTGCGGTGCTGTCGTCCGCGCCGAAGGCGCCGTGCTCGAACAGCAGCCGCACGATCGGCTCGGCCAGCACGATCAGGCCGAGCGTCGCCGGCAGCGCCAGCCCGGCTGCAAGCTCCAGCGCGCGCGATTCCGCATGCGCCACCGCCTCGCGGTCGCCGCTGGTGACGGCGCGCGTCAGCTCCGGCACCAGCACGGTGCCCATGGCGACGCCGACGATGCCAAGCGGCAGCTCGATCAGGCGGTTGGCGAAATAGAGCCAGGACACGGCGGACGGCGTGGCCGACGCAATGATCGCGCCCGCGACCATCAGCCATTGCGGCCCCGAGCTTGCGATCATGCCGGGAATGGCCTTGGCGAAAAAGCCGCGCATCTCCTTGTCGAAGCTGACGCGGGGCGGTGTCGCAAGATTCGCACTGCGCTGCGACAGCAGCATCAGCAGTTGCAGCAGGCCGGCGATGCCGACGGTCGCTGCCAGCATCCATGCTGCGAAGGTCGCGTCGGCATGCCCGACGAGCAGCGCTGCGATCGCGGCGATCAGCGCGATGTTGAACAGCAGCGGCGAGAAGGCCGTGAGCGCAAAGCGTCCTTGCGCGTTCAGCAACCCCATCAGCACCGTGACGGGCCCGGCGAAGGCGAGATAGGGCAGCATCAGCCGCGCATTCGCGACGGCGAGATCGAGCGTGCCGCTCCCGAGAAAGCCCGGCGCGATGATCGTGATGATCAGCGGCATCACGAGCGCGATGACGATCGAGATTGCAATCAGGCCGCCGCTGACGGTGCCGAGCACGCGGCCCGCGAAGGCGGATGCCGCCGCTTCGCCGTCGCGGTCACGGACGCGCAGCCAGGCCGGGATCAGCGCCGCATTGAGCGCACCCTCGCTGAGCAGCCGTCGCACCACGTTGACGAGCTGGAACGCCGCCAGAAACGCATCCGCCACCGCGCCGGTGCCGAGCAGTGCGGCAATCATGGAATCGCGCGCAAAGCCCAGCAGCCGCGAGGCCAGTGTTCCCGTCGAAACTGTCAGGAAGGAGCGGATCATCGAGCGTACATAATACCGTTGCTTGCCCCTGCAGGGCCGGTCGTGATAGGCCGCGAGCCAGATTTCAGGCTGACAGGAAGCGGATTTCCGCAAGGATCGCAATCCGCCAAACAGGATCAAGGTGAATGGCTGACGTGAAATATGACGTTCTCGGGATCGGCAACGCGCTGTTCGACGTGCTGGTCAGGACCGACGAAGCCTTTCTGGCCAAGCACGGCATGACCAAGGGCAGCATGTCCCTGATCGACGAGGCGCGCGCCGCCGCCATTTACAAGGACATGGGTCCGGCAACGGAAGTCTCGGGCGGATCGGCCGCCAACACCATCGTCGGCATCGGCAGCCTGGGGGCGCGCGCGGCCTATGTCGGCAAGGTCAAGGACGACCAGATCGGCAAGCTCTACGTCCACGACATCCGCGCCGCCGGCGTCGCCTTCAACACGCCCGCTGCGACGGACGGGCCCGCCACCGGCTGCTCCTACATCCTGGTCACCGATGACGGCGAGCGCACCATGAACACCTATCTCGGCGCGGCGCAGGACCTGTCGCCGGCCGATATCGATCCGGCCGAGATCGCGTCCGCCGGCATCGTTTATCTCGAAGGCTATCTCTGGGACCCCAAGAACGCCAAGGATGCCTTCGTCAAGGCGGCCAAGATCGCCCATGACGCGAAGCGCAAGGTGGCGCTGACGCTGTCGGATTCCTTCTGCGTCGATCGCTATCGCGACGAGTTTCTCTCACTTATGCGCAACGGCACCGTCGACATCGTCTTCGCCAACGAGTCCGAGCTGCACTCGCTCTACACGACCTCGGATTTCGACACCGCGCTGAAGCAGCTGCGCAACGACGTCAATCTCGGCGTCGTCACCCGCAGCGAGAAGGGCTGCATGGTGGTGTCGTCGGAAGACGCCGTCGCAGCGCCCGCCTTCCCGGTCGACAAGGTCGTCGACACCACCGGCGCCGGCGACCTCTTTGCCGCCGGCTTCCTCTATGGCCTCGCGCGCAATCTCGCCTACAAGCAGTGCGGCGAGCTCGGCGCGCTCGCGGCCGCCGAAGTGATCCAGCACATCGGCGCACGGCCGCTGGTGTCGCTGAAGCAGCTCGCCGGCCAGCGCGGGCTGACAGTTTAAGGCCAGCTCGCGCCTCATTCACCGGTGTCGTCGCCCGGCTTGACCGGGCGACCCAGTACGCTGCGGCTTCTCGATTTATCACTGCCGTCTCTGGAATACTGGATCCCCCGCTTTCGCGGGGGATGACAGTCATCGCGCGGTGAGAGGCGTGCTAGCTCACGCCGCCTTCTGCCCGCTCCCCGCATCGAGCCCGGCATAGATCCCGCGCTCGAAGCCCGCGAATGCTTCCAGGCACTTGCCATCCGCGAACGGCAGCAGCTGCATCAGGATCACGCCGGTGACGTCGCGCGAGGGATCGATCCAGTAATAGGTGTTGGCGAGGCCCGCCCAGGCCAGACTGTTCGCGCTGCGGCCCTCGGGCGTCTTGGCGGTGTTGATGAGGAAGCTGAGGCCCCACTTCTTCACCTGGTCCGGATAGAGGTCGACATCGTTGGTGTACATCGGCGCCACCGAGGTCATCTTGGTGACGTTGAGATCGCCGATGTGGTTCTGTCCCATCGTCGCGACCGTGTCGGCCTTCAGCACCTGATTGCCGTTGCCGCGGCCCTTGTTCAGGATCATCTGGGTGAACTTGATGTAGTCGCCCGCGGTCGAATAGAGGCCGCCGCCACCCATGTGGAATTCCGGCTCCTGTTCGAGCTCGAACGGGATCGCCGCGAGCTGGCCGTCCTCGCCGCGCGCATGCATGCCGACCAGGCGCTTGCGCATGCTGTCGGTGATCTTGAACGCCGTGTCGCTCATGCCGAGCGGGGCGAACATATTGTCGCGCAGGTAGGCGTCCAGCCGCTTGCCGCTGACGGCCTCCACCGCCTTGCCGACGAAATCGATGTTGGTGCCATACTCCCAGCGCGTGCCGGGATCGGACGCGATCGGCGTCTTCAGCGCCGCGTTCTGGCAGGTCGTGATCGGCGGCGTGCCGGTCTTCTCCAGATAGGTCGCGATATCGCCGTTCCACATGTTGTAGCAGAAGCCGGCGGTATGGGTCATGAGGTGACGCAGCGTGATCGGCTTGCTGGCCGGCCGCAGCTTCGGCTCGCCCTTGGCATCAAAGCCTTCCAGCACCTGCGGCTTGGCGAGATCGGGCAGCACGTCGCCGATCGGCTTATCCAGCGACAGCTTGCCCTGTTCGACCAGCTGCATCGCGCCTGCCGATGTCACCGCCTTCGTCATCGAGGCGATCCAGAACACGCTGTCCAGCGTCATCGCATCGGGCTTGGAGAGGTCGCGCTTGCCGAACGCGCCCTGATACAGCACGTCGTTACCGCTCGCGGCTATCGCGACGACGCCGGGAATCTCCTTGGCATCGCTGGTCTTGCGCAGAATCTCGTCGATCTGGGCCTGGCTTTGCATGCGCGTTTCCTCCGGTTTGATTATTGTTGGAAGTGATCGATTGTCCTCCCGCGGCTCGCGCGCGGCAAGCGCCTCCACCTTCGCGACGGTCGCGATGTCGTGACTTGACGGCCCGCGCCCTACGCAGGACGACAAGGCAGCTGGGCGGCAACACTCCGTCACAATCTGCGGTGGATGACCGCAATGAGCCGTGACCATGGATGGGTCCCGGCGATATGTTTCGCGTGTTTGGAAGCACTTGAAACATTTTGTGCGTTGCGACGTTCAGCACTCGGCCGATCGACGGCCGACGTTAAGACTTGATGCAAATTTGGCAGCCGGCACCCGGCCGCGGGGGACCTCAAATGATTTCGACCTGGAGCGAATGGAAGCGCTATCCCCGTCCCGGACGGGGCGACAACCTTGAGGCGCCGATCTCGCCCGGCATTTACGAGGTCCGTGTCGCCGGCACCGGCGCACTCTATTCGTTCGGCGCGGTCGACAATCTGGCGCAGTCGCTGGCGCTGCTGCCGGTCGGCTCGAAATCCTGGTTCGGTCGCCGCGACACCTCCGACGTTCCCGATCTCGAATACCGGACCTGCGCGACGTCCTCCAAGGCCGACGCCAAGGCCGCCGCCGAGCGCATGATCGGCCGGCGCGAGACCTATATGAGCGGCGCGGCGTAAGGCCGCTCTCTCTTTACCTACAGGCAGATGTGCGTTGCGGGGCGGTGCATTGCGCGCCGCCTGTCCCTATATTCCGGGCCAATCCGATCGCCCTCAGGGAGAACGCCATGACCCCGACTGCCGCCGCCCGCGCCACGCAAGCCACCGCCACCCTGCGCGACCGGTTGAAGGACCCCTCGCTGCTGAAGGAAGCCTGCTATATCGACGGCGCCTGGGTCGGCACGCCGGTCTTTGCCGTCAACAATCCCGCCACTGGCGTCGAGCTCGCAAAGGTCCCGCAGCTTGGCGCGGACGACACGACCAGGGCGGTCGAGGCCGCCGAGCGTGCCTTCCCGGCCTGGGCCAAGCACACCGCCAAGCAGCGCTCCAACATTTTGCGCAAATGGTTCGAGCTGATCACCGCCAACCGCGAGGACCTTGCGTTGATCCTCACCTCCGAGCAGGGCAAGCCGCTCTCCGAGGCGCTCGGCGAGGTCGATATCGGTGCCGCCTATATCGAGTTCTTCGCCGAGGAAGCCCGCCGCGTCTATGGCGAGACCATTCCGAGCCAGCGGCCCGATGCGCGTCTGCTCGCGATCAAGCAGCCGATCGGTGTCTGCGGCGCGATCACGCCGTGGAATTTCCCGAACTCGATGATCACGCGAAAGGTCTCGCCGGCGCTCGCGGCCGGCTGCACCGTGGTGCTCAAGCCCGCCAACGAGACGCCACTGTCGGCGCTGGCGCTCGCCGTGCTCGCCGAGAAGGCCGGCATCCCCAAGGGCGTGCTCAACATCATCACCGGCGATGCGCCGCCGATCGGCAAGGTGCTGTGCGAGCATCCCGCGGTGCGCTTCGTCGGCTTCACCGGCTCGACCGCGGTCGGCAAGATCCTCTACCAGCAGGCTTCCGTCGGCGTGAAGCGGCTCGGCCTCGAGCTCGGCGGCAACGCGCCCTTCATCGTGTTCGACGACGCCGACATCGATGCTGCCGTCGAAGGTGCGATCGTCTCGAAATATCGCAACATGGGCCAGACCTGCGTCTGCGCCAACCGCATCTACGCCCAGGACAAGATCTACGACGCGTTCGTGCAGAAGCTCTCGAAGAAGGTCGCGGCGATGAAGATCGGCGACGGCACTGAGAGCGGCGTCACGCAAGGGCCGCTGATCAACATGAAGGCGGTCGACAAGGTCGAGCGGCACATCGCGGATGCCGTGAAGCGCGGCGCCAAGGTCGTCACCGGCGGCAAGCGCAGCGAGCTCGGACGCTCCTTCTTCGAGCCGACGGTGCTTGCCGACGTCAAGCCGGACTCGCTGGTGTCGCAGGAAGAGACCTTCGGTCCGCTCGCGCCTGTCATCCGCTTCAAGGACGAGGCCGACGTCATCGCGATGTGCAACGCCTCGCCGTTCGGTCTTGCCTCCTACTTCTACTCCCGCGATCTCGGCCGCGTCTGGCGCGTCGCCGAAGCGCTGGAATCAGGCATGGTCGGCGTCAACACTGGCCTGATCACGACGGAAGTCGCGCCCTTCGGCGGCGTCAAGGAGAGCGGCCTCGGCCGTGAAGGCTCGCGTCACGGCATGGAAGAATATGTCGAGATCAAATACGTGATGATGGCGGGGGTGTAGCCGCCGTTGTTGCGGGCTTGCGAAGACCGCGTCGTCAGGGTGAACTGATCCACGGACTGTCCACACCGACGACGATGCTCTTCGCCCAATCGATGAAGACCCGCACTTGAGGAGCCAAATGCTCGCGTGCTGGAAACATGATCGACAGCGGGCGATGGACCGGCCGCAATTTCGGGAGGACCCGCACAAGCTCTCCGCTCTTCAAGTGGTCTTTGACGACGCAACCGGGCACCTGGATAAGCCCCATGCCGGCGAGAGCGCACGCAAGGAAGGCTTCCGTGTCGTTCACGAGGATGCCGGTTTCAAGGCGCAGTTCGCGCTCGCCCGGTCCCTGCGGGAGACGCCAGGGGATCGCGATATGGCCTCTGCCTGAAAAATAGTTCACCGCGAGATGATCACTGAGGTCCTCGATACTCTCCGGAGTGCCGTACCTGTCGAGGTAGGCCGGTGATGCGCAGATCAACATGGCCATCTTGGCGAGAACGCGCCCGACGAGACTGCTGACTGGCAGATCGCCTATCCTCAAGACACAATCGACACCCTCAGCGATCAGATCGACCGGCTGATCGCTGACGCCAAGAATGAGATCGATATCCGGGTATTTCGCCTGGAAGTCCGGAAGATTGGGAATGATCAGCGGTTTCGCGATCGCGACCGGGATGTCGACGCGCAGGCGTCCTTTCGGAGCATCGCCCACGCCGCCAAACAGGTTCCGCGCTTGCCCGACCTCGTTCAATATTGCGACCGCGCGATCATGAAACAACCGCCCTTCACTCGTCAGCGAGGTCTGGCGCGTCGTTCGATGCAGCAGCCTTGCGCCGATTGACGCTTCCAGTTCGTTCACGGCGTTCGTGACCGTTGGACGGGTCGCGCGCAGGGCCTCGGCCGCCCGCGTGAAGCTCCTGTTCTCCGCCACGGCCACGAAGACCCTCAATTGCTGCAGAAAGTCCATTCGTCTCCGCCGTGCGGGTCAATCGGCTCGCCCTCGATTGTTATCATATACCATAACAATCAAGTTCAAATTTCATCGCTTCAGACGAACAAAGCGTGAGGCTATTTCCGGCTCCCCGAATGATCCGGAAGGGCAGCAGATGGCTCGAATTGTTCGCTTTCACGACTATGGTGACCCCGACGTTCTCAAGATCGAGGACGTCGATGTCGCGGCTCCCGATGCGGGCGAAGTCCAGATCGACGTGCGCGCCATCGGGCTCAATCGCGCCGAGATCATGTTTCGCCGCAACGCCTACGTCCAGCACGCACAGCTGCCCAGCCGATTGGGCTATGAGGCTGCCGGTGTCGTCAAAGCGGTTGGCTCGTCGGTGAGCGATTTCCGTCCGGGCCAGTCGGTGAGTGTCATTCCGACGGAAGATATGGCGCGATGGGGCACCTATGGCGAAGTCATCAACATTCCGGCCCGCCATCTGGTGGTGCATCCCGAAAACCTCACCTTCGAGCAAGCCGCTGCGTCGTGGATGAAGTACGTCACCGCGTGGGGCGCGCTGATCGAGCAAGCGAAGCTGACGGCGGGCGACTATGTGATCGTCACCGCGGCCTCCAGCAGCGTCGGGACTGCGGCGTTTCAGATCGCGCGTGCGGTGGGAGCAACGGTCATCGCGACGACGCGGACTTCCGCGAAAAGCAAGGCGTTATTGGATGCGGGCGCCCATCACGTCGTCGCAACCGCTGAGGAGGATCTCGTCTCGCGGGTGATGGAGATCACGAACGGCAAGGGAGCGCGCGTCGTCTTCGATCCGATCGGCGGTCCTGCCATCGAGCAGTTGGCAAATGCGATGTCTCATCGGGGAATTCTGCTCGAGTATGGCGCCTTGAGCCCGGACGTGGGCGCGTTCCCCCAATTCGCGGTGCTCGGGAAGAGCCTGACGATCAAGGGATATCTGTACAACGAAGTCGTGGCTGACGATGACGCGCTGGCGCGGGCGAAGCAGTTCATCTCGGATGGCCTTTCATCCGGGAAGCTGACGCCGGTGATTTCCCGAAGTTTCAAGTTCGAACAGATCCAGGAGGCGACGCGCTTTCTGGAGTCGAACGAGCAGATCGGAAAAATCGTCGTCACTGTTTGAGACGCGCAACGCAATTGAGGGTGATGGAATGACGAACGCGAACAACTGGCAGGCCCCCGGCCTGAACCGGCGAAGGATCGGCGACTATGTCGTCACCGCTATCGTCGACGGCATCGTCGGCGTGCCGTTCGATCTCCTGTCGGGAATAGGACCCGATGAGGCGATGCGCATGACGGTGGCGGCGGGACGTCCTTCGTCATCTGCGATGACCGTCAGCACCTATCTGATCGAGGGAAACGGCCGGACCATATTGGTGGATGGCGGTGGCGGCGGCATCAACGGTTGGGGCGGGCGACTACACGCGTCGCTTGCCGCGGCCAATGTGAATCCGTTCGCAATCGACCAGGTTCTCCTGACCCACGCCCATCCGGATCACATCGGAGGTCTCGTCGGAGCGTTGCCGTCGGCGCCCCAGTTTCCCAACGCCGAAATCGTGATGCACGACGCCGAATTCGCTTTCTGGACGGATGATGCGAACCTCAATCAGGCCCCGGATCCGGTCAAGCCGTTCTTTCACGCCGCCCGCGCCGCATTCGCGGCATATGGCGCCCGGCGCCGGACGGTCAGCGCGGGGCAAGTCGCGCCCGGCATCATGATCGAACATCTGCCCGGCCACACCCCGGGGCATAGCGGCTATCGGATCGATGGCGGCGGTGCGTCCCTGCTCATCTGGGGTGACATCGTTCATTATCCGGACATCCAGGTGCCCAGACCCGAGGTGACGATCGCGTTCGACGCGGATCCGCAGGCGGCGGCAGAGACCCGAAAGAAAATCCTGGAAAGAGTCTCCGCGACCGGCGAGCTCGTCGCCGGAATGCACCTGAATTTCCCCGGGTTCGCGCGGCTGTCGAAGAAGGGACGGTCGTTCGAGATCCGTCATGAGCCCTGGTCCGCGGAGCTCATCTGACGCGCTCTCCTTCGTCGTCCTGGCGAAAGCCAGGACCCATTACCCCAGGGAGAAGTTTGGCGAAGATTGGTGGTCCGGTACTCGCACCGCTCGCAATCGATAGATTCCGCGGTATGGGTCCTGGCTTTCGCCAGGACGACACCGAGGTTGTAGCGCGCTAACGGCTTTACCGCCTTAGCTTCGTAGCCTGGATGAGCGCAGCGACATCCTGGGTCTCAGCTCCCGCATATCGCTGCGCTCATGCGGGCTACGCGTCCGTCACCGCCTCAACACCGCAATCATCCGGTTCGCAAATGTCAGCCGCTCGGCCATGACCGACACGAAATAGGTCAGCAGCTTGTTGCTGAGCGCGGGGGCTTCGGACTTGATCGCGTCGAACTGGTGGATGTTGAGCACGTAGAGCACGCTGTCGACCTCGGCCTGGATCGTCGCGCTCCGCGGCGTGCGTGAGACCAGGCCCATCTCGCCGATCGTGGTGTAGCGGCCGAGGCTGCGCACGCGCGTGGTGCGGCCGTCGTCGGCGGGAATCATGATGCCGACACGGCCGTCGAGAATGAAATGCATGGAATCGGCGGGATCGCCCGCCTTCACGATGACCTCGCCGGCCTCGACCTCGATGCGCTGGCAGCGGCGGATCAGCTCGTCGGCATCGTCCTCGCTGCCGAGGATGCGCGCGAACCAGTCGCGCAGGCTGGCTTCTTCCCGCGCCAGGTCCTGATGCTGCGAGATGATCTCGTTCTCGCACCATTCCAGTGCGTGATCGAGCTCGGGGATGATGGTGACGCCCTCGCCGATGAAGTCGCTGGCGCGCAGCACCTTCTCGGCCGAGGTCGACAGATGCACCAGGATCAGCTCGACGCCGAGATCGGCCGCGCTGCGCTTGATCTGGGCAAAGCTGTAGGCGGCCGACGAATCCACCCCGGTGACGAGCTTGAAGTCGAACAGCAGAAAGCGGCATTCGGGACGCTCCTGCAGCAGCTGCTTGACGTGCTGGTAGAGCCGGTTGGCGGAGCCGAAGAACAGATAGCTCTGCAGGTTCAGGCCCTGGATCTTGCCGCCATGGGCCAGCAGCACGTCCTGGTCGTCGCGGGAACGGTCGAGCGAAGAGCGATATTCCGAGCCGTCGAAGCTGTATTTGATCGACTCCACCCTGGCGGCGCTGAACGCAAACGTGGCGCAGCCGATGATCACGCCGATCAGGATGCCCGGCACGAAACCCCAGGTCACGATGATCGCGATGATCGCGAGCAGCGAGAGATATTCGAGCTTCGAAAGCCGCCTGCGCGATTCGATGATCCATTTGTGCAGCTGGTCGGCGCCGAGATAGAGCAGCAGGCCGCCCAGCACGAATTTCGGGATGAAGCCAAGCAGCTGCGGCGCGATCGCAAGCATCAGCAGCGACAGCGCCGCGACCGTGAGGCCGGACAGGCGGCCGCGGCCGCCGCTGCTGAAATTGAGGACGGAGCGGCTGATCGAGATGCAGCCGGCATAGCCGCCGAGCGCGCCTGTCAGCATGTTGGCGGCGCCGGTGACGTTCAGCTCGCGTTCCAGATTGGCTTCGCGATGCACGGCGACTTCGATCCCGGTGGTGTTGAACAGCGTGCTCGAAGCCGTGACGAAGATGACGGCGACGAAATTGGCGAGCAGGTCGGGTACGGCGAACCAGGGATAGTGGACGAGACCCTCGGCATGCCAGGGCATCATGAAGGCCGCCTGCGGCGGCGCCTGGAACGTCCAGCCCAGAGCGCGGGCCTCGCCGAGCGAGATGCCGGTGACCCAGAATGCCAGATGCGCCGTGAGCACGCCGCCGATCAGGATGACCGGCAGGCCGAAAGGGCTGCGCGAGCGATGCCAGGTCAGATACAGCACCAGCGCCATGACGCAGGCGGCACCGAGCTCCAGCAATGTCGTGCCGTTGACGAAATGCAGCAGCGTCGCGACGGGATGATCGGTGATGACGCGGATCGCACCCATGACGATCAGGAGTCCGGTGGCACCGAGGAAGCCGCCGACCACGGGGTAGGGCACGTAGCGGATGGCGCGGCCCATCCGCGTCAGGCCCAATCCGCACAGCACCAATCCGGTCAGCACCGTCGACAGGCCGATTGTGATCAGGATCGCCGACAACAGCGGCGTCGACGGGTTGGCGGCCTCGATTTGTTCGAGCACCGAGGCCGCCAGAATTCCCGTCACGGCGGCGGTCGAGCTATCAGGGGCGGCGACCGCGAAGGGCAGGGAGCTGCCGAGCGCGACGACGGCGGCAAGCGCCGCGGAGCTGATGAAGGTCGCCGCGATGCCGTAGGACAGATAGGGCGACAGCGGGCCCGTAAAGATCAGCAATGCGTAGGAGAGCCCGAAGGTGATGGTCAGGACGCTGGCAGCGCTGCCACCCAGTATGTCGTTCAGCGCACGCTTGAGAACCGGCTTGAACCGCGGGTGCGGACTGAGAGTCATCGCTGGGTCGGTCACGTCCTGGCGCTCGCCCCTGAAAAATCCTGTTTGAGACGACGACAGGCTTAGCGCAACAGGCTTCTTGTCGCTATGAAATATCCGGCGGTTTTTGCTGCTGTGACGGTGCAGCCCCCTCTACTGCGGTGACGGTGCAGCCTCATGCTCAACCGTCGTCCCGGCCTAGTGCGCAATTGCGCACTAGGCCGGGACGACGGATAGGCTTAAATCTTCAACTCCGTCCCCGTCACGCGCCGATACGCTTCCAGATACCTTTTGCTGGTCGCCTCCACCACGCTCGCCGGCAGCGGCGGCGGCGGGGCATCGCCGTTCCAGCGGCCGGCGCGGCGCTCGACGTCGAGATAGTCGCGCAAGGGTTGCTTGTCGAAGCTCGCCTGCGGCTGGCCGGGCTTGTAGGAATCGACCGCCCAGAACCGCGAAGAATCCGGCGTCATGACTTCGTCGATCAGGATGATGCGGCCGTTCTTGTCGCGGCCGAACTCGAACTTGGTGTCGGCGATGATGATGCCCTGCTCGCGCGCCAGCTCCTCGCCGAGCGTGTAGATCGCGCGCGTCATGCTCTCGAGCGTGTAGGCGACCTCCTCCCCGACCACGTCGCGCATCTTCGCGATGGTGATGTTCTCGTCGTGCCCGGTCTCGGCCTTGGTCGCCGGGCTGAAGATCGCCGGGTCCAGCTTCTCGCTTTCGACGAGGCCCGCCTTCAGCTTCTCGCCCGCGAGCGTGCCTGAGGCCGCATATTCCTTCCAGGCCGAACCCGAGAGATAGCCGCGGATCACGCATTCGATCGGGAACACGGTGGTGCGCTTGCACAGCATGGCGCGGCCGAGGATCTCGGCGCGGTGCGGCTTCAGGACAGGCACGGCCGCGATGATCTCGTCGGTGTCGGCGCTGATCATGTGATGCGGCACCACGCCCTCGAGCTTGCCGAACCAGAACGCACTGATCTGCGTCAGCACCGCGCCCTTCATCGGAATGGTCTCGCCCATCACGACGTCGAAGGCGCTGATGCGGTCCGTGGTGAGCAGCAGCAGGCGGTCGTTGTCGACGGCATAGATATCGCGCACCTTGCCGCGCCCGATCTTGGTCAGGGGCAGGTCGCTGGAGAGCATGGCGGTCATCGGAAGATCTTTCGAGCAGGACATCCGGCCGCGCCTGATGGCACGGCCGGAGACCGGATTAGCCTATTCCGGCAGCGGAATGAACTCATGTTCCTGCGGAACCGCGGCGAAGCGGCCGGTTTTCCAGTCCTGCTTGGCCTGCTCGATCCGCTCCTTGCTGGAGGAGACGAAATTCCACCAGATGTGGCGCGGGCCCTCCAATGCATCGCCGCCGAGAAACATCATCCGCGTTGCCTTGAGCGCCTTCACCGTGATGCGGTCGCCGGGCCGGAAGATGAGGAGCCGCGGCCCCTCATAGCGTTCGTTCGCAATCTCGACCTCGCCGTCGACGAGATAGATCGCGCGCTCCTCATGATCGGGGTCGAGCGGCACGCTCGCCCCTTCGGCGGCCGTGACCTCGGTGTAGAACCAGGGCGACACCATCGTGACAGGCGAGGTGATGCCGAAGGAGGAGCCCGCGATCACGCGTGCTGTGAAATCGCGCTCGGAGATCATCGGCAGATCGCCCGCCGCATAATGCTGGAAAGAAGGCGCGATCTCCTCGGACCCAGCCGGCAGCGCGATCCAGCTTTGCAGGCCCAGCATCTTCTGGCCCGAGGCGCGCTGCGCATCCGGCGTGCGCTCGGAATGCGCGATGCCGCGCCCGGCCGTCATCAAATTCATCGCGCCGGGCGCGATCTCCTGGACGTTGCCCTCGCTGTCGCGATGCATGATCGCGCCATCGAACAGATAGGTGACGGTGGCTAGCCCAATATGCGGATGCGGCCGCACGTCCATGCCCTTGCCGGAGACGAACTGCACCGGGCCGAAATGATCGAAGAAGATGAAGGGCCCGACCATCTGCCGCTTGCCGTGCGGCAGTGCCCGGCGCACCGCAAAGCCGTCGCCGAGGTCGCGCGTGCGTGGCACGATGACGAGATCGAGCGCATCGCAGGATTTGGGATCGCCGAGCACGGGATCGTTGTCGGGCATCCAGCTCATGGGTGGGCTCCTTTTTGGCTTTCTTGCGCGCGATGGTAGCAGGAATTTGCAGCGCCGTCGCGACAAAGCCGGAACCCGACGTCACAGGTGCGATAGCGCTGTATTCCGCTGTCGTGCTCCACGACGAGCGGCCGTAGGGTGGGCAAAGGCGCATTAGTGCCGTGCCCACCATCTTTCTCCGATCGAGAAGAAGACGTGGGCACGCTCCGCTTTGCCCACCCTACGGTCCGTGAAACCGGGCGATGACAGTTGTGGATGCGGATGGTCCTTGAAAAAAGGGGCGCAACGAACGATGTTCGGCGAAATTCCACCGCGCCCGATCGCATCGCCCGATGACACTTGCTGCAACCGAGCTCGTCTTCCGTGCTGCCAGCGTCGCGCTGCTGCTGGTGCTGGCGACGTCATTGGTCTCGGATTTCCGCAACGTGCTGGCAGCCCGCCTCGGTGCGGCCTTCGCGCTCGGCTCGGCCGCGCATGCAGCGAGCTATTCGGTGGACGTCACGTCACCAATCCCGCTCCTGCATGCACCGCTGATCGCGTTATCGACAGGCACCGTCGTGGTGTTCTGGCTGTTCACACGCTCCCTGTTCGACGATGAGTTTCGCCTTCGCTGGTGGCACGGATGGGTCTGGGCGCTGGTGACGGCTTTCAGCTTCGCAGGTTGCGTCTGGATTGCACCCAGCGGCCATGTGCGGTTCTCGGTGACGATGGTCAATCTGATCGTGCTCGGTTTCATCGCGCTTGCGGTCGGGCAGATGATCGCCTCCTGGCCGGCCGACCTGGTCGAGCGACGCCGCCGCGTTCGCGTCTTCATCGTCTGCGCAACCGCGCTCTATGGCGGGCTGAACGCGGTACTCCAGATCGCGGTCGCCGGCCAGCACGTCAGCGATGTCGCCGAAACCATCAATGCCGGCGTGCTCGCCTGCATCGTCGCGGGAATCGTCTATTCCATGATGCGCGTTGACGGGGCGGATCTGTTTCCGGCCGCGGCGGAGCCCGCACCCCCTGACGTTTTCAGTCAGCCTGCGGCCGATGACGCCGCCGACCAAAAGCTCATCGATGCGCTGATGCGCCTGATGGCGGACGAGCGGATCTATCGCCAGGAGAACATCACCATCGGCGTGCTGGCGGGCCGGCTGAAAATTCCCGAATACCGGTTGCGTCGGCTCATCAACCAGCGGCTCGGCTACCGCAATTTCAATGTGTTCCTGAACAACCACCGGATCGAGGAGGCCAAGGCCGCGCTCGCCGATCCCGCCCAGGCCGAGGTCCCCGTCATCACCATCGCCATGGACGCCGGCTTCCAGTCGCTCGGCCCCTTCAACCGCGCCTTCAAGGCGGTGACGGGCGTGACGCCGACGGAGTACCGGCGGCTGAAGGTCGGGGTTGCGTGATGGGTCCTTCGCCTCTCCCCGCCTGCGGGGAGAGGGAGCGGACCGCCGGCGCGGCGATAACTTTCCCTGGAAGCCAAGGCTTTGAAATAGCTTGCTTATTCCAAAATCGGCCAGCCTCGCCCAGTTTCAGCCAGCCCATTTTTCAAATCCGGCGAGCATCCACCGTCCGCATCCCGCTTCCTCCAGCCACATCCCCCAGCCGGAGAAAGCCCGTGACCCGCCGCCGCAAGATCATCCTCATCACCACCACCATCGCCGCCGCCGCCGGCCTCGCGCTCGCCGCCGCCCGGGCCCGGGACGTCCCGAAGGTCGCGACCGGCTTCGTTGCCGACATCCTCTGCTCCGAGACCTTCGTCTCCGGCCTCGATCCCGTACGCAACTTCACCGAGACCACCGACGCCATGCCCGGGACCAGCCTCATCACCTGGGCGATGGACACCCGGGTCGATCGCGTGCGCAAGGACGTCACGGTCACGCTGTTCGGCATCGGTCGCAGCCACGCGGTCTATCGCGAAGGCCTCGGCTGCACGCTCGACCACGGCGCCGGAATTGCCGTCGAGCCGCCGGCGGACGACAGGCAGCCGGGCTTGCTGCCCGAGATCGCGGCACCCTCGGTCGTTCCGCCGCAAAGCCCCGAACTGGCCGCCGCGCTCGATCGTGCCTTCACTGAACCCGCGCAGCCGCCGCACCGCCGCACCCGCGCCATCGTCGTGATGAAGGCCGGCCGCGTCATCGCCGAGCGCTACGCCGACGGCATCGGCCCCGAGACGCCGCTGCTCGGTTTCTCCATGACGAAATCGGTGGTCTCCGCCCTGATCGGCGTGCTGGTGCGCCAGGGCAGGCTGAAGCTCGATGGACCCGCGCCGGTCGCCGCCTGGAAAGATCCCGATGATCCCCGCCATGCCATCACCGTCGATCAGCTGCTGCGCCACACCGCGGGCCTTGCGCTCGGCAGCTCGCTGGAGGCCTCGCTCGGCTCCGCCTTCGAGCCGGTCAACCGGATGAAGTTCGTGGAGAAGGACATGGCCGCCTATGCCGAGACCATCCCGCTCGAGACCGCGCCCGGCACCGCGTGGAACTATCATGATGGCAATAGCCTCATCCTCTCGCACCTGATCCGCGTTGCTGCCGGCGGCAGTCCCGCAGACGCGCTGCGCTTCGCGCGCCGCGAATTGTTCGCGCCGCTCGGCATGCGCCATGTCGTGCTCCAGCTCGATGGCTCCGGCACGATCGAAGGGTCGGGCGAGATGCTCGCCTCCGCACGCGACTGGGCGCGCTTCGGCCAGCTCTATCTCAATGACGGCGTTGCCGGCGGCAAACGCATCCTCCCCGAGGGCTGGGTGAACTACTCCGCGACGGCGACGCCAAACGCGTGGGTCGGCATCGGCGCCGGCTTCTGGACCAACCAGGGCGACAGCTTTGGCGCAAAATTTCGCGTGGAGCATGGCTGGCCGCGCGATGCCTTCTTCGCCAAGGGCACGATCGGGCAATACACCATCGTGATCCCCTCGGAGAAACTGGTGATCGTGCGGATGGGGCGCTCGCCGAACGCGCCGCCGCAAGCCGACGGCGTGTTCGATCTGGTGCGCGACGTGGTGGCGGCGACGCGCGAAAAGGGAAAGATGGCGGGGGTGAATTGAGGTCTTTCTTACCCTCCAGGGGAGGGTGAGAAGCGGCTGCGGCTCTAGCTCTTACCTCCCCAACTCCGTCGCCTTGGCCACGCGGTCGAACCGCTCCAGCGTCATGATCGCATCGGCAAACTTCTCCGCGCGCGCGTTCAGCACCGGGCGGGCCAGCGTCAAAAACTTCTGCTGCATCGCCTGGGTATCCGGGAACGAGGTCGGCTCTCCGGACGGATCGGCATAAAGCCGCTCATGGACGCCGTCGTCCGTGGTGATGCTGACGCGCGCGCCGAAGGGATGGGTGCGGCCGACCTCGAGGCGATCGTCCTGGACCACGTCGAACTTGTCGGCGAGCGCGTCGATCGCGGCGTCGCCAAGGCGGCCATAGTCATCCCAGCCGAACGAGCCCTGGTCGAGCGCGAGCGCGCCGGTGAAGAACATCGAGAACTGGCCGCCGACGATCGAGCGCGGGTGGCGCTTGGTCGCGGCATCGCCGGTGAGCGTGATGCCGTTGCGATGCAGGCCGATCTCGACGCGCTTGATCTGGTCCGGCGTCAGATTGTGCTCGCGCCGCATCGCGATCAGCGCGTCGATCGCGGCATGGGTGTAGCGGCAGCTCGGATACGGCTTCACGCCGATCTTCATGGTCTCATAGGTCTTGCCGAGCTCGGCCACCGCCTTGTCCGGATGCGCGTCGTCGGTGTAGCCGGCGAGCAGGCCGTGCTTGCCCTCGACCGATTCGGTCGCGCCGACGAAATCGTTGCGCGCCAGCGTCGCGGCGATCACGCCGTTCATCGCGGCGGCGCCGACCTGGTAGCGCTTGTTCCAGGCGCCGTTCATCAGGAATTGCAGCGAGCCCGCGGCCTGGCTGCCGGAGACGCCGAACGCGGCGATCAGCTGCTGCTCGCCGAGGCCGAACAGCTTGCCGGCCGCCGCGGCGGCGCCATAGGTGCCGGCGGTCGCGGTCGGATGGAAGCCGCGCGCATAATGCGAGGTCGGATCGAGCGCATTGCCGAGCCGGCAGCAGACCTCATAGCCCGCAACAATGGCGGTCAGCACGTCGCGTCCCGATGCACCCACCATCTCGCCGACGGCGAAGGCGGCTGGAACCACCGGCGCGCTCGGATGCAGCGAGGAATCGGCGTGGGTGTCGTCGAAGTCGAGGGAGTGGCCGAGCGCGCCGTTGAGGAGCGCCGCGACCGCGGGCGTCCAGGTCTTGGTATCGCCGAACACGGTGGACTCGCCTTTGGTGTCGAGCGCCAGCGCCTCCAGCATCTTCAGCATCGATGGGGTCGATTCCGCCTCGCGCCGTGCCCGGATGGCGCTGCCGAGGAAGTCCAGCGTCAGCACCTTGGCGCGCTCCAGCACCTCCGCCGGAATATCCTGGTATTTCAGGTTGAAGACGTAGGCGGCGAGCGTTGCGGTTTCGTGGGCCATCGTGTTTCCTCGTTTTGGCGGGCAAGTTAGGCGGGCTGATTTGGCCTTTCAAGCGGCCTTGCGGCCGCGGGCATCAGCTATGCTTTTGCCTGGGCGTATGAGGAACGGACCGGGATAGTCGAGCATGGCATTCGCAGGGAAGGTGTTCGACCTGATCCGGTCGCGGCGAACTCAGCTGGGGCTCGCGATCCGGGTCACGGTGGCCGCGACCGCGGCCTATGCCATCGCCACCGCTTTGCATCTGCTATTGCCGCTCTGGGCGGTGCTGACCTCGCTGATCGTGACCCAGATGAGCGTCGGCCGCTCGCTGAAGGCGACGCGCGACTACGTGCTGGGCACGATCGGCGGCGCCATCTATGGCGGCACGATTGCGATCATGATCCCTTATTCGAGCGAGGCGGGCCTGCTCGGTCTGCTCGTGCTGTCGGTCGCCCCGCTCGCCTTCATCGCCGCGATCAATCCGAGCCTGAGCGCCGCCACCGTGACCGCCGTGATCGTGCTGCTGGTTCCGACCATGCATCATTCCGATCCCATGACCTCGGCGATCGACCGCGTCAGCGAGGTCGGCGTCGGCGCCATCACGGGCCTCTTGGTCTCGTTCCTGGTGCTGCCCTCGCGCGCGGTGCGGCAGATTCGTGCCGCCGCCGCGCAATTGCTCGAGCTGATCGCCGATGCCCTCACCGAATTGCTCGCTGGCCTGACGCGCGGCCGCGACAACGACGCGCTGCACCTTATCCAGGACGGCATCGGCACGGCGATGGTCGGCATGAATGCGATCGGCGCCGAGGCCGAGCGCGAGCGTGCCGCGCGGCTGTCGAGCGGGCCCGACACCGGCCCGCTGCTGCGCACCGTGCTGCGGCTGCGCCACGACGTCGTGATGATCGGCCGCGCCACGGTGGTGCCGCTGCCGGTCGAGGTGCAGATGCGGCTTGCAGCGCCCCTGAATGAGGTCTCGACCGTGATCGCGCGCTTCCTGCGCTCGGCCGCCGCGGCCTTGCGCGAGGGCGCCGGAGCGCCGCCGATCCATCCCGTGCACGTCGCGCTTCAGCATTACGCCGAGGCGGTCGCATCCGTCCGTCATGACGGCCTGATCCGCGGTCATCCCGGCGACACCGCCGAGCGCTTCTTCGCGCTCGGCTTCTCCCTGGAGCAGATGCACCAGAATCTCTGCGATCTCGACCGTGTCGTCGGTGAATGGTCGGAAATCGCAACCGACAAGTCCGTGCGCGTGGCGGAGTAAGCAGAGCGCTTTCAAGCGAAGTGGATGCCGGTTCGCGAAGAAAACGCGTCAAAATAGAGTGCTAAAGATCGAAGAACGCGAGCTGCGTTGCGTCGCGCCGCTCGATGCCGTCCGTCAACGCTTTCAGCGCGATGTCGAAGCTCGGCTGCTTCTGCTCCAATTCCCAGGCGCCGTCGTGATCCCATTGGAAGCACCAGCCATAGCGCTCGCCGGGCTCGAGATGGAGCAGCAGGCAGCGGGTGACCTGCGAGGGTTCGGCGATCGGAATCAGATGCTTCAATGAGACGCCGTACGCCTTCCGGAAATAGGCGCAGGCCTCTTCGAGCTCGTCCTCTGAATAGGCGATGAAGTCGAGGACATTGCGCAGCTGCGCGGCGAGCTCGCCCGGCGCATAGAAGCGCAGCTCGGAGGAGGATTCGGGCAGGCGCACCAGCAGTTCGGTCTCGCCCCGGGTCCGCAGGAAGTCGCGATAGTCGTCGGGCAGCCGGACGCCGAGCGTCTGCTCCGCGGCGCTGATATCCGCGTCGCTGACCGGCGTGGCGGGTCTCCAGCGCCAGCCCTTGGCCGATGTCCCCGCCTTGCGCCGCGCTGCATATTCCGCATATTCAGGAAACAGCATGATGACGTCGTAGCCGCCGAAGCGCGACCATTGATAGGCGTCGTCGAAGGCCTCCTCCCGCCGCTCGGGAAAGAAGCCGCAGAGAAGTTCGGCACGCTGGCGAATGCGATCATGGCTCGGGGCGGTCCGGCATAAATGCTCGACGATCGCCAGCGCAGCGGCCGGATTGCTGGCGAGAAGATAGAGGCCGCTCAGCAACTCCAGGATCTCTCCCTCGAGGTCTCGCTCCGAGATGGACCATGCATAATGCGCCTGTCCGGCGGCCCGCCGTGCGTTGAGCGCATCGCGTGCCTGCTCGGCATAGCGCAGGGTCTGCGCGAAGTCCTCGCCTGCGGTCTTGCCGTGATCGGCGACGAGCAAGAGATAGAGCGGCTCGTGCTCGGCCGGCGTGCCCCTGAGCGCTGCGATCTGCTTCGCCTGCTCGGCCAGCGGCGAACCGAGCACCAGGATCATCAGCTCATCGAGCCCCTTCTGCCAGTCCGGCTTTGCCTGGGGATCAGGTCCGAGGTCGCGCAGCGTGTAGTTGGTATGATCAGTCTCGACATAGCCGGACGCAACGAGCTCGGCGGCATGGCGGCGGAACGCCGCGGCGGCGTCCTCGATGTCGGAAAAGTCCTCGCGCAGATATTGCTCCGAGTCCGGATCGTCCTCCCGGTTCATGCGGACGCCGATCACCATGGGATCATTGCCCACGATCAGCATCAGCTCGCGATCGTCGTCGCCGGGCGGGCGATGGAAGAACTTTGCCAGATGCATGCGACCTCCGAAGGCGCCGCCGGCATCGGGGCGCCACGTCTCAGTCGCTCGCTCGAAGCAACCGGTTCACGTCAGCCGGGCCGGCGCCGCGCGAGGCCCTTGCCCTGCATGCGCCAGAGCAGCAGGTCGATGCGGTCCTGGCCGAAGAACGGCTCGTTCTCGAACACGAAGGTCGGCACGCCCCAATGGCCCGAGGCGGCGTGGTCCTTCTCGTTCTCCGCGATGACCTGCTCATAGCGATCCGGGTCGGCGGTGATCGCTGCATCCATCGCGGCGAGATCGAAGCCCGCGGCTTTGGCAGCACGCGCGAGATGGTCGCCCTCGTTCCATCCCGAGACCGAACCGTCCCACAGCACGCGGCGATCGCGTCAGTGAAGACGAGCGAGCGTCCCTCGAGCTGCGCCATGGCGCCGAGGCGCGTCAGGCGATGGATGTAGGGCTGCTCGGCCGCGACCTCGAGCGTCGTCAGGTCCTGCACGACCGGATTGGGCCGGGGAAAGCGGAACGGAATGCCCTCATGCTCCGCCACGCGCGTGCTGTCGAGGACCACGTAGCGGATGAATTGCGGATTGGTTTTCTTGAAGAAGCCCGGCACGCGGATCGCCAGCGGATAGACCGGACGCAGGTTCACTGCGAGATCATACTCTTTGACCAGCTTCAGTGTCTTGGGCAGCGCCAGATAGCTGAAGGGACTGCGGTAGGAGTAGAAGAGGTCGACGGACAGCGTCATCGGGCCGGCTCCACGATGCGACCCATCATGCTGCGGACCACGAGCTTGTGGAAGGGCATGATCAGCGCGAGATAGGTCCGGCCCAGAAGATTGTGCGTGCGCACCAGCGTGGTCGAGGTCACCTGGCGGCGCGCGGCATCGCCCGTCACGTCGACGACGAGGCGGAAGTCGAGATGAGAATCGTTGAAGCCCGCGACCAGCTGCTCCGGCGTCTCGCTCACCACCGGAAACAGGCCGATCAGGCCGTGCGGCGCCGGCGCGCCTTCGCCCGAGGTTTTCAGCCCGAACGGCGTCACCAGAATGTTGCGCAGCCGCAGCAGCACGTCGATCCAGCGCGGTCCGTGCAGCACCATCCGGACGCAGGCCTCGCGCGCATCGATCCTCGCCGCGCCGATCTCGACGCGAAACGCATCGATGAACTGCGCGCCCGCCAGCACCGCGCCGGCGTCGACATTGGGAGTGACTTCGCGGACCGTCCCGATCATCCCGCCAGTTTGCGCGCCAGCATCCGGAAGCGCAAGATCAGCAGGCCGGCATAGACGAACGAGCCGATCGAGAACCCGATCCAGACGCCGACCGCGCCCAGTCCCGCGTGGAAAGCCAGCACCCAGGCGACGGGAAAGGCGACGCACCAATAGCCGATCGCTGCGAACACCAGCGTCATTCGGGTGTCGTTGATGCCGCGGAGCGCCCCGCCCATGATGGTCTGGAGGCCGTCGGCGATGAAGAAGCTCGCGCCGACCAGCAGCAATGTCGCCGTCAGCTCCACCGTTGCCGCGCTGGCCTCGCCGCGGCCGAAGAACAGCCGTCCGAGCTCGTAGCGGCCGAGCACGATCGCGACGGTCAGGGCGGAGACGAACGCGATCCCGAGCACCGCTGCGACGAGACCCGCGCGCCTCACCGCGACCATGTCGTCGCGGCCGAAGGCGTGGCCGACGCGCACCGTTGCCGCCATGCTGATGCCCAGCGGCACCATGAACAGCACGGCGGTGACCTGGAGCGCGATCTGGTGCGCGGCGAGCGCCGTGGTCGAGATCAGCCCCATCAGCAGCGCGGCCGAGGAGAACAGGCCGTATTCCAGCAGCAGGGAAAACGAGATCGGCGCGCCGACCGCGACGAGCTGGCGCATCAAGGGCCAGTCGATCCGCCAGAGACGGGCGAGCGGATGATAGTCGGCGAACGGTTTGCGCAGCCCTGCGATCGCGAGCGCGGCGAGGAAGGTGCCGAGATTGACCAGCGTGGTCCCAAGCCCCGCACCGAACAGGCCGAGCTCCGGCAGCCCGAACCGGCCGTGGATCAGCGCATAGACCAGCACGGCATTGACCGGGATCGCTGCGACCGTGATCCACAGCGGCGCCTGCGGCCGGTTCACCGCGCTCATCATGCTGCGCAGCGCGATGAAGCCGAGGGCCGGCGCGATGCCCCAGGCAAGGCCGTTCAGGTAGCGCTGCGCCAGCGCGGCCGATTGCGGCACCTGACCGAGCGCGAGCAGGATCTGCTCGCCATAGAGCGGCGAGGCCATCATCGGCAGCGAGATCAGCAGCGCGGCCCACAGCCCGACGCGCAGGGAGCGGCGGATGCGCCTGACATCGCCGGCGCCGAACGCCTGCGCCGCCAGTGGCGACACCGCGGACATCAGGCCGAGCCCGAAGGTGAAGCTGACGAAATACACAGTGTGCGCCAGCGCGGCGGCGGCGACCGCGCTCTCACCGAGGTGACCGATCATCGCGAGATCGGTCGTGATCATCGCGATCTGCCCGAGCTGCGTCAGCATCATCGGCACGGCCAGCCGCAGCGTCTCGACGAACTCGTCGGCGAGACGGCCTTGCGGCACGCCGGCTTGCGGCTGCGCATGATGTTGGACGGTGTCGAGCATGGCGGCTCATTAGCACAGCCACACGTCGAAAACATGGCCCGTGTCCCGGACGCAGTGCAGCGCGTAGCGCTGCTCCGCAGAGCCGGGACCCAGAAGCCAGCAGCGCATCACCGATGGGCTGCGCTGCGTCCGGGGCACGAGATGGGTGTGGGATGCTCTATCCGCTAGCTCGGAATCGTAGGGTGGGCAAAGGCGCACTTGCGCCGTGCCCACCACCTGTCAAATGCTGCACGGAAGCCGTGGGCACGCTTCGCTTTGCCCACCCTACGATACTGTGGGAAGGGCACCACCTTCTCCCACAAGGGGAGAAGGAAGAAGCCCTCAGCTCTTCCGTTCCGGCACGCGCTTGATCTTCGCGCCCAGCGCGTTCAGCCGTTCCTCGATGCGCTCGTAGCCGCGCTCGATCTGGTCGGCGTTGTTGATCGTGGACGTGCCCTCGGCGCAGACGGCGGCGAGCAGCATCGCCATGCCGGCGCGGATGTCGGGCGAGATCATCGATGCGCCGCGCAGGCGGCTGGGGCCTGCGATGATGGCACGATGAGGATCGCAGAGAACAATTCTTGCGCCCATCGCGATCAGCTTGTCGACGAAGAACATCCTGGATTCGAACATCTTCTCGAACATCAGGATCACGCCTTCGCATTGCGTGGCGGTGACGATCGCGATCGACATCAAATCGGCCGGGAAGGCCGGCCACGGCTGGTCCTCGAGCTTGGGCACATGGCCGCCGAAATCGTCCTGGATCTTCAATGTTTGATTGGATGGCACGATGAGATCGTCGCCCTCGACCCGGCAGACGATGCCGAGCCGCTCAAAACCCATGCGGATCGAGCGCAGATGCTCGACGCCCGATCGCACGATGCGAAGCTGCGAGCGCGTCACGGCGGCAAGGCCGATCAGCGAGCCGACCTCGATATGGTCGGGCTGGATCCGGTAGGTCGTTTCTCCCAGCGTCGCCGGACCATGGATGACCATGGTGTTGGTGCCGATGCCCTCGATCTTGGCGCCGAGCGCGACCAGGAAGTTGGCAAGGTCCTGCACATGCGGCTCGGACGCGGCGTTGCGTAAATATGTGACGCCGTCCGCGGCGACCGCCGCCACCAGCGCGTTCTCGGTCGCGGTCACGCTCGGCTCGTCCAGGAACACGTCGGCACCGGCGAGCTTCGCCGCGCGGAATTCGAGCCGGTCGGTCGCGGTGACCTTCGCGCCGAGCTGTTCGAGCGCCAGCACATGGGTGTCCAGCCGGCGCCGGCCGATGACGTCGCCGCCCGGCGGCGGCAGCATCACCTCGCCGCAGCGGGCGAGCAGGGGACCGGCGAGCAGGATCGAGGCGCGGATGCGGACGCACAGCTCGGGGTCGAGGTCGGCGGCGCGGATGCTCTTGGCATGGATGTGAAGCGTGTTGCGCCCCGTCCATTCCGCGGAGGCGCCGACCGAGCGGATCAGCTCGACCAGCGTCTCGGTGTCGCGGATCCGGGGCACGTTCTCCAGCGTCACCGGATGCTCGGTGAGCAGAGCGGCGGCGATGATCGGCAGCGCCGAATTCTTGTTGCCGGACGGCTCGATCGAGCCCGAGAGCCGGTGACCGCCCTCGACGATGTACTGGATGGGCGCCACGGGGATCTCTCCGTCCTGATGGGTTGGGGCGGGCTGCTTTGGAGGCGGAAACTATAGGGAATTGAGCGCGGTAGCAATTGTGCAGGGCGCGATTCGGAGCCTGCTTGCCGGCCTTGGAGACGCCGCCAGACCCTCATGGTGAGGAGCGCGGAACGCGCGTCTCGAACCATCAGAGGCCCGGCTTTCGCCCCCGGCTATCCTTCGAGACGCCCGCTGTCGCGGGCTCCTCAGGATGAGGACCTGAGTTCGTGGCAGGCGCCCGTCAAAGCAGTCCGATGATATTTCCCACCACATAAAGAATGACGATCAGCATCAGCACGCCCATGGCCAGGAAGGAGATTTCGACGGCAATGGCGCCGGCCCCGAGCGCGGCTGCGACGCCTGAAAGGAGCCTCTCCTCGCGAAACACGAGGGCCAGGACCGAGAGCAGGATGGCAAGCAGGCCGAGCGAGATCGCGCCGATCGAGGACGCCTCCCTCAGCTGGCTTCCCGTCGACTTCTCCCGCGGCGGGGCCTGGTACTCGACGCCCTTGACGCGCGCGATCAGGCGATCCTTCAGGCGATGGCCGGTATCGACGATCACCTTGTCCGCCGGCGGTGGCGGGTAGATCACCGGGATGACCCAATGTGGCAACACGGCCGCGATCAGCGCCAGCACGCCGACGATGCTACCGATCACGCCGAGACGGCGGGAGGGGAGGGCAGGGCTGGTTGCGGAGGCGGTCATGGCGTGGCGCTGTCCCGGCCGGAATTGGCCGCTGGGTTCATGCCATTTGGTCGTGATGGCGGAGGGTGAGGTTCAGGGGCTGCGGCTCTAGCCCGGTTGCTCGGTGTTGCCGCGACGGTGATCTGCTTCCTCTCCCGCAAGCCGGAGAGCTTACATGGGGCTTCAATTGCGGAACAAATTGATTGCGCCGCCCTCGCCTTTGACTTCGAAATACATGAGATCGATGTAGATCGCAGCCGCAAGAACCAGCGCTCGTTCATCTTCTGTCAGGCTGCGTTCCAGATACTCCACCAGAAAATTATCGCGGTCGGTGAAAAGTTCAGCGCCGAGGCCGGACCATTTTTTCGCAACGCGCGCGTGCTCTCGCCCTCCGCGCATGAACGGAAAGGTCCATACGCGCCAAAATGGCGAACTGACTTCGAGCACCACTCTCCCCTGCGCATCGTGCACATGGAAGGTCTTGGTGAGAATCGAAAACTGACGCTCGATGGTTCCGATGAGGCGGCCGTCGCGCGAACGCAGCTCCAGACACTGAAAGAACCAGCGGAAGGGATGAATCCCGCGCATGACCGGCTGTCGGGCGCCGTCGAAAAAATGAACCTCAAAAGAGCGCCAATGCCCAAATGCCTGGCGTCCGAGGAAGCCGAGAATTCCCTTTTGCTGTTCGGCCGCATAGAGCAGATCGCGGCCATTTTCATCGCGGATGCGATACTTGTTGCGGGTTTCGAAGCCGAAGAGTTCGGCCATTTCGAAGACCTGCTGCACGTACATTTGGCGCTGCTCGGCTAAAATCGGCAACATGTCGCTCGGACCTCTTCCAAGATCTGCCTTCAGGTCCATCGCGCCGGCTCCACATTGGCTCCGGCGCCCTCGTCCAGCGAGCTGCGTGAAATTCGCGTCGGCAACGTGGCACGCGGCCGATGGGCCTACGCCACTTCGTCGCGATTGCGGAGGGTGAGGTTCAGGGGGGCAGTGGGAACAGATGCTTCTGCCAGGAATTCGCTGCGCTTCCTCCCCCGCTTGCGGGGGACAGCCTCACGGGCTTGCACAGGTGCCGTAGGTGGGCAAAGGCGGCAAAGCCGCGAGACGTGCAGCGAGAGCTCGGCTAGCAGATCAGACCTAAAGCCACCAGCCTCAGATATCGATCGTCGCGCTCAGCGAGTGTTCCTGGATGAAATCGCGGCGGGGCTCGACCACGTCGCCCATCAGCTTGGTGAAGATGTCGTCGGCCTCGTCGACCTCCTTGACCTTCACCTGCAAGAGCGAGCGCACCTCGGTGTCGAGCGTGGTCTCCCACAGCTGCTCCGGGTTCATCTCGCCGAGACCTTTGTAGCGCTGCAGCGTGATGCCCTTGCGCCCCGAATCCGTCACCGCCTCGAACAGGTCGGACGGACCGTGGACCACGTGCTCGCTGTCCTTGCGCCGCAGCTTGCCGGAGCGGGCGTAAACGTCCTGAAGCTTCGTCGTGTACTCGTCGAGCTTGCGGGCCTCGGCCGAACCGAGCAGCGCGTCGTCGATAACAGCCGATTCCTTGACGCCGCGCACGGTGCGCTCGAACAGGAAACCCTGGCCCTCGACGAATTGTCCGACCCAGCCGCGCTCGACCTCCTCGGCCTGGTTGTCCAGGCGGCTCGCGATGTATTGCGCGGCAGCCGCGGCATTCTCCGGATTGCCGTAGATCGACTTGTTCAGCACGCCGGTGATGGCGGCCTGCTCGACCACCTTGCGGTTATAGCGGCTGTGCAGATTGCGCAAAATGCTGCGGACCACGCGGGCATCGTCGACCAGCGCGCGCAGATCGCGGCCGGAGCGATCGCCACCGGTGCCGGGGATGTACACGCAGTCATCGAGACCGGCGTCGATCAGATAATCTTCCAGCGCGCGCTCGTCCTTCAGGTACTGCTCGGACTTGCCGCGCGAGACCTTATAGAGCGGCGGCTGGGCGATATAGAGATAGCCGCCGTCGATGATGTCGCGCATCTGCCGGTAGAAGAAGGTGAGCAGCAGCGTGCGGATGTGGGCGCCGTCGACGTCGGCGTCCGTCATCACGATGATCTTGTGATAGCGCAGCTTCTCGACCGAGAAGTCGTCGCTGATGCCGGTGCCGAGCGCGGTGATCAGCGTGCCGATCTGTTCCGACGACAGCATCTTGTCGGGGCGCACACGCTCGACGTTGAGGATCTTGCCGCGCAGCGGCAGCACCGCCTGGAATTCGCGGTTGCGGCCCTGCTTGGCGCTGCCGCCTGCCGAGTCGCCCTCGACGATGAAGAGCTCGGACTTGGCCGGATCCTTTTCCTGGCAGTCGGCGAGCTTGCCGGGCAGCGAGGAGACCGAGAGCGGGCTCTTCCGCGTCAGCTCACGCGCTTTTCGCGCGGCTTCGCGGGCGGCGGCGGCCTGGATCACCTTGCCGACGATCATCTTGGCCTCGGAGGGGTGCTCCTCGAACCAGGCCTGGAGCGCCTCGTTGAGGACGTTCTCGACCACGGGACGCACTTCCGAGGACACCAGCTTGTCCTTGGTCTGCGACGAAAATTTCGGGTCCGGCACCTTCACCGACAGCACGGCCGTCAGGCCTTCGCGGCAGTCGTCGCCGGTCAGCGCGATCTTTTCCTTCTTCGCATTGGCCTCGGCATAGCCGTTGACCTGGCGCGTCAGCGCGCCGCGGAAGCCGGCCAGATGGGTGCCGCCGTCACGCTGCGGGATGTTGTTGGTGAAGCACAGCACGTTCTCGTGGTAGCTGTCGTTCCACCACAAAGCGGCCTCGACGCCGATGCCGTTGGCTTCCGAACGCACCATGATCGGCGTCGGCACCAGCGCCTTCTTGTTGCGGTCGAGATATTTGACGAACTCCTCGACACCGCCGGAATAGTACATCTCCTCGCGCTTCTCGACCGCGTGGCGCATGTCGGAGAGCGCAATGTTGACGCCGGAATTGAGGAAGGCGAGTTCGCGCAGGCGATGCTCGAGCGTGGCGAAATCATATTCGATGTTCTTGAAGGTCTCGGTCGAGGCCAGGAACGTCACCTCGGTGCCGCGCTTGCCCGGCGCGTCGCCCACGACCTTCAGCGGTGCGACGGCATCGCCGTGGGCGAACTCGATGTAGTGCTCCTTGTCGTCGCGCCAGATGCGCAAGCCGAGCTTGCTCGACAGCGCGTTGACGACAGAGACGCCGACGCCGTGCAGGCCGCCGGAGACCTTGTAGGAATTCTGGTCGAACTTACCGCCGGCGTGGAGCTGGGTCATGATGACCTCGGCCGCCGAGATGCCTTCGCCCTTGTGGATGTCGACGGGAATGCCGCGGCCGTCGTCGCGCACGGTGACGGAATTGTCGGCGTTGAGGATCACGTCGACGCGCGTCGCATGGCCCGCGAGCGCCTCGTCGATCGCGTTGTCGACGACCTCGTACACCATGTGGTGCAGGCCCGAGCCGTCGTCGGTGTCGCCGATATACATGCCCGGGCGCTTGCGGACGGCGTCGAGACCCTTGAGCACGCGGATCGATTCCGCACCGTATTCGCTCGGATTGGAGGGCTCGTTTTCGGCAGCGGGCTGCCGAGCAGGTTCTGTCATGAGAGGCCTTCGAAATGTCGCCCGAATCAGCGGCGCAAAAGGCGCTGATTTGCGAGCTATTTGTGCCATGAAAGACCGCTTGCGCCTAGCGCAAAGTATCTTCCGGCAACCCTTTGAGCAGATAGGGTTTTTCTGCCGGTTTTCAAGGCTTTTGAAGGCCGATTCGGAGGCTCGCGAAAAGCCCGATTCGAGGCGCCGTTTTGGGCCTCTGGAAGGCGTGGTTTTTGCGGGGCGCAGAGGCCTGTTCCGAGCCGCCGTGGCGCCCCGGAACAGGCTACTTGGTTCAGTAGATCTGGGACGGCTTCTTGTCGTCGCTGAGGCTCCAGGCCTCGCCTGAGGCCAGGGTGACGGTATCGGTGCGCAGCAGAAGGCCCCACGCGCGCAGCTCGTAGGAATACGTGCCGGGCGGCAGATCCAGCGTTTGTGGATGATTTTCGCCGCCAGCGATCTCAATGGTTTGATCGTTGATCACAAGCGAAGCCACGTCTGGCCTTAGGTAGCCGAATATCAGCCGCGCTTGTCCTGATGTCGGCAGGACATTGGCCTCGGCCGCGGCCTCCGGATTCCTTTGCGCCAGGCTGACCGTGGTCTCGCCCTTGGCGCGGCCAAGCTTCAGGGTGGCCGGTCCCTTTGGGGAGGCGAAGGCCAGTTGCACGCGATCGGCGGCGATCACCGCGTCGTCCGGCTTCTCCTGCCAGCCGCGCTTTCCGAGCTCCCTTCGGTAGAAGGCCAGCACCTCGCCGAGCTCCGCGGGCACGCGCGCTTCGATCTCGAGCCGGAGCGGGGCCTTGGCGCCATGGGCCTGCGTGGTGTGGAATTGGCTGAAGCTGCTTTGCTTCGGTGCCGGCATGGCGACGTCGGGATCTGCCGTCAGCGGCTCCTTCGAACAGCCTGCGAGAAGAGTGAGGGCGCACGCCAGCAGCCGCCATCGTGCCGGGACCTTCGTCCCGCGCCTTGCCGTCGTCATGCTCGCTCTCCAGGGGTGTCGCGCGTCGTGATCTTCGCGCGATGCAGCGGCTGCGACACACCTCGCCGCCGCTTCCAGACGACTAGTCGCCTCGGGAACCGGACAGGTTCAACCTGGCCGTTACAGGCACAGGCGGCGGGATCAATACATCTGCAGCGGCAGCACCTCGCCGGTCGGACCCACCATGAGGCCCCAGGCATCGCCGGCGGCGACCGTGAGGCTCTCGGTGCGGGCCGGGCGCCCAGGCATGCGCAGCGCGTACTGGTATGTCCCGGGCGCCAGATCAAGCATCGGACCTTTCGGCGATTGCGGGCCGCCGGCGCCGGCCGCGATCTTGACGGTCTGCTTGTTGATCGTGAGCGATGCTTCCTTCGGCCCGATATTGCCGAACATCACCCGGGCCTGGCCCGGCTTGGGCATGATGTCCGCCTTGGTCGCGGCATCTGGATTCTTCTGCGCCAGATTGACCGTGGTCTCGCCCCTGGCGCGGCCGAGCTTGAGCACCGCTGGTCCCTGCGGCGAGGTGAAGTCGATCTGCGCGCGCTCGGTGGAGACAGTCGCGCCCTCGGTCTTTTCCTGCCAGCCGAGCTTTCCAAGCTCGGTGCGGTAGAACGCCAGCACGTCGCCGAGCGGGGCCGGGATGCTGGCTTCGAGCTCGCGGCGGAACGGCATCTCCGTGCCCGGCAGCTTGGTGGTGGCGAGCGAGGTCGACGACCGCTGCGTCGGCACGGGCAGCTGGGATTCGGGATCGGGCTTGAGCGGCTCGGAGGATTTGGCCTGCACCTCCGGGACGGCCGCGGGCTTGGCGGCAGCCACGATGAGGCCGGAACCGTTGGCGCTGACATTCACCTTCGGGCCCATCTGCATCACGGTCATCGAGATCGACTTGCCGGCCTTTGAGAACGTCATCACCGCCATGTTGGGCTGGTTGATAACGGAGGGCTGCTCCTTCCAGCCCGCATTCTTCAGCGAAGCGCGGTAGAAGGTGCCGAGCGCCTTCACGCTCGAGGTGGAGGAGAATTCCAGCCGGCCGTCGCCGCCTTCGAACTTCACGCTCTCGGCGGTCTCGGGCAGCGGCACCGGTGTCTTGCTGTCGGCGAGCGCATTGAGCGGCGCATCGGACAGCGCGGCCGCCTGCACCTTGCGCCGCGCTTCGTCGGCGGCGATGAGCTGCTTGGCCGCACCTAGCGCATCCCCAAGGAATTTCTCGTCGGCTTCCTTCTTCGCCTTGGCGCGGGAGGCGAGTGCGGATTCCTTCACCTGCGCGGTCAGGCTGACCATGGTGAAGTCATATTTGCGGCCGAGCCGCAGCACGCCGGTTTCATCAGCGTTGGAGATCTTGATCGCGACCTCGTCGCCGGGCGCGAGCGGCGCGCTGCCGTCCTCCTGCCAGCCGCGCGCGGCGAGCTCGCGATGATAGAACGCCAGCACCGCCGGCAGCTCGGCCATCGCGGCCGCCGACATCTCGCGCTTGTTGGAGTCTGCGCTGCCGAGGCTCTTGGCCGTCTTGGTCGGGCTAGGCCGCGGCAGGCCGGCAAGATCGCCATCGGCCTTGAGCTCGCCGGGCAAGGCGAACGGCGCGACGCGGATGTCGACATTGGTGCGGCCGTCTTCGCGGCGCGTCAGCGTCAGCATGACGGGCTTCTGCCTGTAGAAGCCAGTGACCTCGCTGTCGGCATGCTCGTAGAACGCGCGCACGCCGTTCGGAACGGTCTCGTCCAGGCTGCTCGTCCAGCGCGCCGCCGTTTCCGGCGTGAGCTTGCGCCAGCCGATCGCGTCCATCTGGGTCTTGTAGAATTCCGATGTCGCATCGAGCGCGCTGGGCGCGACGCAGCCGAGATAGGGCCTCGTGCCGTCGAACATGATGTCGCTCGCACCGTCCGGGAACGGCACGTTCGAATAGATCCGGTCGGTCGAGTAATAGACCACGGACTGGTCGGGCCGGCCGAGGGCTTGCGTGAAATGAACGGACAGGCCCTGCCGTCCCTTCTTGAAATTCAGCGTGGTGCTCTTCTCCTCCAGCGGGCGCACATAGGGCACCCAGCCGTTCGCGCTGAGGAGCTTCTTCACCGCCGGCGATGTCACCGCTTCCGGCGTCGGCATGCGATATTCGACGCGATATGGGTCGGGGCGCGACGTATCCTCCACCGCGCCCTCGAGCTGCGGCAGCGCGTGGACGTCGACGATGCCCTCATCAGCGGCGGCCGCGATCGAGCAGCTCGCCATCAGGAAGAGGCCGCAGGCAAGCAGCCGCCAGCGTGCCGGGACCTGCGTCCCGCGCTTGATCATCGACATCGCCAAAACTCCTGGATTTCGCGCGGGTCGACCCCTCGCGCAATTGCAGGCTGCGACCCCATGGGCGCGGCCTCAGACGAGGAGTCGCGGCAGGAACCCGTGAGGTTCAAAAAGCTCAATAGAGCAGGAGCGGCGACCATGCCTCGCCGTCGCGCCCGATCGTGAGCTCCCAGGTGTCGCCGGCTGCGAAGTTGAGGACTTTCGTGGTGACCGGATGGCCAGGCACGCTCACCTCGTAGGCGTATTTGCCGGGCTGCAGATCCAGCGACACCGCACGGGTGCCGGCGGCTCGCTTGAGGGTCTGGTCGTTGATGCTGAGCGTGGCTTCGGTCTCGCTGATATTGGAGAACACCAGCATGGCCTGGCCGGGCTCGGGCATGACCCTCGCGTTGGCCGCGACGGATGCGTTTTTCTGCACGAGGTTGACATTGGTGCCGGAGTCCTTGCGGTCGAGCGCCAGCATGCCGGGTCCAACCGGGGAGACGAAGGCGAGCTGGACGTGATCGGCGGAGACCACCGCGCCATCGTGCTGCTCCTGCCAGCCGAGCTTTCCGAGCTCGGTGCGGTAGAAGGCGAGCACGTTGCCAAGCTCGGCGGGCACGGTGGCCTCCAACCTGGTGCGAAGCGGCGTCTCGACGCCCTGGACGACGGTGGTGTGGATTCCCCTGTAGCTGTAGCGGGTCGGCGCGGGCAGCTTGGTGTCGGGATCCGGCGTCAGCTCGGCCGAAAACAGTGCTGACACATGCGCCACCCAGGCGCTGGCGCTTGCCGCAAGCAGGCAGCTTGCGAGCAAGACGAGGCCGCACGCAAACGCCCGCCATCGTGCCGGGGCCTGCGCCCCGGACCTTACCGTCCGCATCTCACTCTCCAAGAGATTGCGCGTCATCTCATCGCGCGGTGACGGCTGCGACACCGTCGGCGCGGCCTCGCACAGCTAGTCGCTGACGGAACCGGGCGGGTTCAATGCGAAGGCGACCGGGCCGATACGCGTCCGCTCTCGACGTCAAACACCTCGCCGCCGGCGCCAATCTCGGCGAAGGCGGCGGGGTCCGCGCCGGTCAGCCAGACCTGCGCGCCCAGCTTGCGCAGCTCGTCGAACAGCGCGGCGCGCCGGTTCGGATCGAGATGGGCGACGACCTCGTCGAGCAGCAGCAGCGGCACGATGCCGGTCATCTCGGCGACCAGCGTGGCGTGCGCCAGCACGAGGCCGATCAGCAGCGCCTTCTGCTCGCCCGTGGATGCGTCGCGCGCGGGCATGCTCTTCGGCGCGTAGATCACCTGGAGATCGGTGAGATGCGGGCCGTCGGTGGTGCGGCCGGCGATGGCATCGCGCGGCCGGTTGTCGCGCAGGATCTGGCGGTAGCGGTCCTCGACCGAGGTCGCGGTCTCGGTCAGAAGCGCGTTCTCCATCCAGCCGTCGAGCGCGATCTGCGCCGACGGAAATGCGGAAGCTTGCGCGCGCGCATTCAACATGCCGGTCAATCGCGCTGCGGTCTGGCCGCGCGTGGCGGCGACCGCGACCGCAAGCTCGGCGGTCTCGCGCTCGATCGCGTCACACCAATGGTCGTCGTAATTGCGCGTCTCGAGCAGGCGGTTGCGCGAGCGCAGGGAACGCTCCAGCGCGTTGATGCGGCTGGAATGCTCGTTGTCGATGGCGAGCACCAGGCGGTCGAAGAAGCGCCGGCGCTCGGAGCCTGCGCCCATGAACAGCCCGTCCATCGCCGGCGTCAGCCACACCATGCGGATGTGGTCGCCGAAGCTGGCTGCCGAATTCACCGGCTCGCGGTCGATGCGGCAGCGCCGGCTCACAGTGCTGTCCGCGCGCGGCGCATCGATGCCGGTGCCGAGCGTGGCGAGCCCCAGCGCGCCCTCGACCTGCGCGGAGACCGCCCAGGAGCCGTCGCCCTGGTTGTCGGCGACGTCTTCCAGCGTCGCGCGCCGCAGGCCCCGGCCCGGCGACAGGAACGAGATCGCCTCGATGCAATTGGTCTTGCCCGCCCCGTTCGGCCCGACCAGCGCCACCATGTCAGCCGCCGTCTCGAGCCCCGCCGCCCGATAATTGCGAAAATGCGTCAGCGTCAGGCGATGAATGCGAGAGGGGGTCATGAGTTGTTCGTCGTGAACGCGCGCTCTCCCTTTGCGGGAGCATGCCGTAGGATGGGCAAAGGCGCGCTCTGCGCGCGCCGTGCCCACGTCTTGCTTTGATCCGTGCCGTTGCATCGTGGGCACGCTTTCGCCTTCGCTCTTCGAGCTACGGCGCAAGCTTTGCCCACCCTACGGCTCCGATGGATGGTGAGGGAGCACCCCCCTCACACCCGCATCGGCATCAGCACGTACAGCGCGCTCTTGTCGTCGCGGTCCTGCACCAGGGTAGGCGAGCCGGGGTCGGCGAGCCGGAGCGTTGCGACCTCGCCTTCGATCTGGGCGGCGATGTCGAGGAGGTAGCGGGAGTTGAAGCCGATATCGAGCGCGTCGGAGGCGTATTCGACCTCGAGCTCTTCGGTCGCGCTGCCCGAATCCGGGTTGGTCACCGACAGCACCAGCTTGCCCGCCGACAGCGACAGTTTGACTGCACGGCCGCGTTCGCTGGAGATGGTGGAGACACGGTCGACCGCGTTCTCGAAATCCTTCTTGTCGACGACGAGCTCCTTGTCGTTGCCTTGCGGAATGACGCGGCCATAGTCGGGGAAGGTGCCGTCGATCAGCTTCGAGGTCAGCACCACGTTGCCGATCGTGAAGCGGATCTTGGCCTGCGACAGCTCGATCGTCATCTCGGCGTCGGTGTCCTCGATCAGGCGCTGCACCTCGCCGACGGTCTTGCGCGGCACGATCACGCCGGGCATGCCCTCGGCGCCCTTGGGCTGGACGAGGTCGAGCTGGGCGAGGCGGTGGCCGTCGGTGGCAACGCCGCGCAGGGTTGCGGCCTTCGCGGTGCCCGCGGCATGCAGATAGATGCCGTTGAGATAGTAGCGCGTCTCCTCGGTCGAGATCGCGAACTGGGTGCGATCGATCAGCCGCTTGACGTCCTTGGCGGCGAGCGAGAACGAATGCGACATGTCGCCGGCGGCCAGATCCGGGAAATCATTCTCCGGCAGCGTCTGCAGCGTGAAGCGCGAGCGGCCGGCGCGGATCGCCAGCACGGCGCGATCGCCATCGGCTTCCAGCACGATCTGCGAGCCGTCCGGCAGCTTGCGCACGATGTCGTAGAACATGTGCGCCGGCACGGTGGTGGAACCGGCGGTGGCGGTTTCCGCCGCGAGCGTTTCCGTCACCTCGAGGTCGAGGTCGGTCGCCTTCAGCGACAATTTGGCGTTCTCGGCGCGGACCAGCACGTTGCCGAGGATCGGGATCGTGTTGCGGCGCTCGACCACGCGGTGGACATGGCCCAGTGACTTCAGGAGTTGCGCGCGTTCGACCGTAACCTTCATTTCACTACTCGCCCGATCCCCAAGGAAAACTCAGCGTTGAGAAGGCCGGGCGGCGGGACGCGCGCCACGGCACCGAAGACCCCGAAAAGCCGGATCATCCAGCCGATATGACCAAAGCCGTCAGGGTCGCGCAAGGTGGCTCGGATGGCCCCCGGATTCAAGGGATCGGGGGGCAGTTCCCCACGATTAACAGCCTCAAACGAAGACCGCCGCCCAGGCGTGGCCGGGGCGGCGGGAGAAGGGCGGGGAGGAGGCCTAGGCCTTTATTCCTGAAGCTGGCGCTTCAGCGACTCCACTTCCTCCGACAGCGCGGTGTCCTTGGAGACCAGCGCCTCGATCTTGCGCACGGCATGCAGCACCGTGGTGTGGTCGCGTCCGCCGAAGCGGCGGCCGATCTCGGGCAGCGAGCGCAGGGTCAGCGTCTTGGCGAGGTACATCGCCACCTGGCGCGGGCGGACCACGTTGGCGGTGCGGCGCGAGGACAAGAGGTCGGAGCGGCTGACATTGTACTGCCGGGCCACCACGCGCTGGATGTCCTCGATCTTGATCCGCTTCGGCTCCTGCGGCCGGACCAGGTCGCGCACCTCGCGCTCGGCCATCTCCAGCGTCACCGGCTGGTTGTTGAGCTTGGAGTGCGCCAGCAGGCGGTTGATCGCGCCTTCGAGGTCGCGGCCGTTATGGGTGATGGTGCGCGCGAGATAATGCAGCACCTCCTCCGGCACGTCGAAGGTCGCATGATGGGCGCGGGCGGCGGCGACGCGCGACTTGAGGATGCCGTGGCGCAGCTCCTCGCCGAGCGAGCCCATCTCGACCACGAGGCCGCCGGCAAGGCGCGAGCGGACGCGGTCATCCAGGCTCTCGAGGTCGGACGGCGGACGGTCGGCCGCGATCACGACCTGGCGGCCGGCATCGATCAGCGCGTTCAGCGTGTGACAGAACTCGGCCTGGGTCGACTTGCCCTGCAGGAACTGCAGATCGTCGATCACGAGCACGTCGATGCCGCGCAGCGCTTCCTTGAAGGCCAGCGCCGTCTGCGTCTTCAGCGCGGCGACGAAGCCGTACATGAATTTCTCGGCCGTGAGATACAGCACCTTGCGCTCGTTGCCGGAATTGCCGGCCCAGGTCACCGCCTGGAGCAGATGCGTCTTGCCGAGGCCGACGCCGGCATGGATGTAGAGCGGGTTGAACATCACGGGGTCGCCGCGGCGACCCTCGGCGACCTGACGCGCGGCCGCATGGGCCAGCGTATTGGAGCGGCCGACGACGAAGCTCGCAAAAGTAAGGCGCGGATCGAGCGGCGAGCCGCCGAGCGCGTCATGATTGGCCGAGACCGGCGCGGTCGCGGTCGAGCGCAGCTCGGGTGCGGGGGCGCGGCGTGCCTCGACCGGCGCGGGCGCTTCCTTCGGCTGCACCACCGGGCGCACCGCGGAACGGACCGTGAGGTCGATGCGATGCACTTCCGGCATCTCGGCCTGCCAGCACGACAGCACGCGCTCGGCATAATGGGCCTGGATCCAGCTCTTCAGGAAGCGGGTGGGCACCGAGAGCCGCACGCTCTCCTCCTGCACGCCTTCGAGATCCATGCGAGCAAACCAGCTCGTATAGACGTCCTCGCCAACGCTCGAGCGCAGCCGACCCTTCACGCGTGACCAGCGATCCTGTTCCGATGTGTTCATCGTCAAAACTTCTCTTGAGAGCTCAGATTGAATTTGTGAGCGCCATGCAGGGTTCCTGCCGGAATCCCCGGAATGGCGCGACCTCAAGCGAGTCCATCGTCAGACATGGCTCGACCGTTCGGCGCGAAGCGCCGCGGGTCAGATCAGCGATGTCATTGATGGAGGGGTCGCGAGGTCAGCGCGTACTCGACGCGCCCGTGCACGTAGGAGGCTGGCCACAGGACGGATCGGAAACGGCATCGTCGAGCGATGGAACTTGAATCAATACCGCGTTGAATCCGTAGGACATGATACCCTCCCCGTCCTGCCGTGATCGCTCACGACAAGGTCCTGCGTAAAAGACAACCGCGCCGTACTCCTGTCGCGGATGCCTGCCCGTCTGCACTAGTCGTCCACTCGGCTTCGCCATCGCGTATGTCGGGGTAGCTGCAAGATGTCTCTCATTTGCGCTTGGCGCGAGCGAGATGCTTGAGATCCCGCTTGGAGACATTCAGACAAAGAACTACCATTCCCATATTGCTATAGGTTTTGAACCGACAATCGCTTGTTGAAGCGTCGCCAACGTGCACACCGCCGCCGATTTGCACGCTCGCCCCGTTTCCGATACCGCGCTGGTCTCAAGATCGTGGGCGCCGCGAACGACTTAAGGAATACACTATGCGGAAAGACTCGCAACGGAATTGATTCACACTTGAGGCATCAAAAAACTTGACCTCGGTTAACGTCGCGCGCCACTTGTGCACAGGCTCCGAAGCAAGTTTTTGGATTCGTGCACAGAATCGAAAATGCGGCGCTTCGTGTGACAATTCCCCGCCACCGCCAAAAATTTTTTACAAAAGCGTCACGCATCCGACGCGCAAGCGACTTTTCCAAATGCTTGTCGCAGCTATGTCGATAAGTGATTAGCGAGTCATCGTTTTTTGAGTCTCGTTTCACAGGGTAACTCCACCTGTGGCAGCATCCCGGTGAATCTACGGTGTGCAGAACTTTTCCGCGCGCGGATTCAACTTAGCCCCGCGCCGCAGGGGTTTTTCGCAACGCAGTGTAAGTTTCCGCTGTTGCAAAAACATCCGCAGGTAGAGCTGCGGAACGCATCATAGTGCGCACGACGCAAATCTTCCACTCGGAGATTGCGAGGCACGTGCCTGCTTGCGTGAATATGACAGGCAACAAAAAAGCCCGGCGCGATGCCGGGCTCTTTGTCGTGCTGATCGGATCAACCGATCAGATGATGTCGCAAGCTCACCTGCGAGCTGACTCGCAAGTTTACTTGGAAGCTTACTTGGCGAGCTTGGCGATCTGCGCGGTGAGGCGCGAGACTTTGCGGCTGGCGTTGTTCTTGTGAATGATGTTGCGCTGGGCGGCGCGCATCAGGGCGGGCTCGGCAGTCGCGAGCGCCTTCACGGCGGCGGCGCGGTCGCCGGTCTTGATGGCTTCCTCGACAGTGCGCACGGCGCCGCGCATCTGGGTGCGGCGCGACTTGTTGACGGCGGTGCGGCGGGCGATCTTGCGCGTCGCTTTCTTGGCGGAAGTGGTATTGGCCATGGTCTCAATATCCTTTGCGGGTACCGGTCGCGTCTTGGTCGGGTAGCGCCGGCTTGCTTGACCGCGGAATCGACGCTCGGATTTAGGGTGTTCGGTTGCTGGGCCGTTCCCGGAACATGAGGCCCAAAAAGCCTGCAACTGCTCAAAGAACAGCGGCGGCAGGATTGCGCCCGCCGCCAGTTGGCGCCCTTATAGAGAGGGTCTGTGGCACCGTCAACGCTTTCCGGGCTGGAAAACCGGCCTCAAGCGGGCCGGACGGGGGCCGTAACGCCCTGAACAGGTTGAATTTCTGCCGTCCCCCGGCTATTGGCTGGCGGCATTTCGTCGGCGTTTCCAGGGCTCGTCCGATCGGACGACCGTATAGGGTGAGGCATGATCCGCGGCTTTTTCCGACTGATTGGGCTGTTGCTGCTCGCCGGCGGGTTCATCTTCATGGTCTATGACGGCGCCCGCTGGGTCGCCGACCAGACCCTGCGGTTCACCCGGTTCGGCCAGTTCTGGAACGACATCAACCAAGCCAGCCAGACGGCATTCCGGACCTGGGTCGAGGCCAAGGCGCCCTGGCTCTGGACCTCGGTGATCCGCCTCGTGCTGGACCAGCCGGTTTTCGCCGTCCTCGGCATTCTCGGTATCCTGCTGATGGTCCTGTTCCGGCCGCGCAAGCCGCTGATCGGCTATACCCGGGATTGAGCTCTCAATTCCCGCCCGGATTGAGCTTTCGATTCCCGCGAGCGAGCGCCGCATCGGGCGCGGCGTAACAGGGCTGCCCTCGCCTGCGTATAAGCCTATATTCCCACCTGATCGCGAGCACGCCGCCTGAGCGCCTGGCTTTGGCGACGGACAGCTCGTTTCGGAGATTGTCCATGCTGTTCATGCGCAAGACCACCGCATTGCCGAGCGCAGCTGAAGCGCTGCCGGGCCGTGCGCAAGCCATCCCGACCGCGACCACCCATTTCGTCAACGGTGCGAAGTTGCAGCCGCCTTATCCGGCCGGCCTCGAGCAGGCGGTGTTCGGGCTCGGCTGCTTCTGGGGCGCCGAGCGCAAGTTCTGGGAGCTCGGCGACGGCATCTACACCACCGCCGTCGGCTATGCCGGCGGCCACACGCCGAACCCGACCTATGAAGAAGTCTGCTCGGGCCGCACCGCCCACACCGAGGTCGTGCTGGTCGTGTTCGACCCCAGGAAGATCGCCTACGAGCGCCTGTTGAAGACGTTCTGGGAGAGCCACAACCCGACGCAGGGCATGCGCCAAGGCAACGACGTCGGCACGCAGTACCGAAGCGCGGTCTACACTTCCACGGACGCGCAGAAGAAGGCGGCCGACGAGTCCAAGGCGCTCTACCAGAAGGCGCTTGCCGCGAAAGGTCTCGGTGCGATCACCACCGAGATCGCACCGGCCGGCGAATTCTATTTCGCCGAGGACTATCATCAGCAATATCTGGCGAAGAATCCCGCCGGCTATTGCGGTCTGGGCGGCACCGGCGTGTCCTGCCCGATCGGCGTGGGTGTGGGCGCGTAAGCGAAATCTTCGCCGTGACGATGTTGGTCGCGGCGTGCGCATCTTACCCTCCCCTGGAGGGGGAGGGTCGATCGCGCGTAGCGCGAGCGGGGTGGGGTGACGGTCTCTCCACGTCCAACGGTGCTCGTGTGGAGGGATCACCCCACCCCGCTACGCATTTCGCTCCGCTGCATGCGTAGCGACCCTCCCCCTCCAGGGGAGGGTGCGACCCCATTACCGTTCGCTCAACGCTTTATTAACCATAACCGGTGCATCACTGGAGCCATCTCGTTTCGAGGGACAGGTCCGGTGCCGGTTGCACGCGCGTTTCGATCGTCGATCTCGGCAGTTGCATTGGCAGCGTCCGCCGCGCTGCCCCTTGGCGGCTGCATGCAGACCGCCGGCCCCGTCGCAATGGTGCAGCCCCGTCCCGATCTCGATTCGATGGCCTATGGCCAGCCCTACGGCGCGCCGCAGCCTGTCGTCGTCGCCGACGGTGGTGGCGCCATCGGCGCGCTGCGCAATTCCTTTGCTTCCGCGCCTGCACCCATGCCGGTCGGCTACGCCGCGCCGATGGCAGGACCGGTGCGCTACGACGCCTCCTACCATCTCGATGCCGGCGACAAGCTCCGCGTCGTGGTCTACGGCCAGGAAGGTCTCACCAACAGCTACGCCATCGATGCCGGCGGCTCCATCACCATGCCGCTGGTCGGTGCGGTGCCCGCGCGCGGCCGCACCACTGCAGGCCTTGCCGGCGAGATCGCCGCGCGCCTGCGCAACGGCTACATCCGCGAACCCTCGGTCGCCGTCGAGATCGACACCTATCGCCCGTTCTTCATCCTCGGCGAAGTCTCCGCGCCCGGCCAATATCCTTATGTGCCGAACATGACGGTCGAAAGCGCTGTCGCGATCGCCGGCGGCTTCTCGCCGCGCGCCAAGCGCGACGTGGTCACCGTGACGCACACCGAAGCCGGCGGCGCCATGCGCGCCGTGGTGCCGCTCGGCACGCCGCTCGCGCCGGGCGACACCGTGTTCGTCGGCGAGCGCTGGTTCTAAGACTCTCTCTCCTCGTCATTCTCTCCTCGTCATTCCGGGGCGCGCCGACAGGCGCGAACCCGGAATCCATCTCTCCACCGTCACTGACGCACGATGGATTCCGGGCCCGCGCTATGCGCGTCCCGGAATGACAGCAGAGTTTATCTCCGAAAATCCAGCCGCCCGTTCGGGAAACACCCGTCGATCCTGGCGGCATCGACCACGCGCCCGACCCACGGCCGCATGATCGCGGGATTGGTCAGGTTGATGTACTTGCCGACCAGCCGGCCCGTCTCGTCGCGCGTAGCATCGATCAGCCCGTGCCGGCGGCCATGGTCCCAGTCGAAGCGCAGATAGATGCGCCCGCCCGCAACCCGCACGTCGGCGCGCCCCTCTTTCCACTTGTCCGGCGTATCGCCCGCAATGGTCGGATCGGCACCGCCGTTCCAGCGGCTTGCCCAGATGCCTTCGAGTGGATCGGATGCTGCGGCAATGGACGCCCACTGCGCCGCGTTGACGTCGGCGGCATCGCCGGCAAGCGCGGTGGAAGCGGCATAGCCCATCACCTCGGAATCACTGGGCGCAGGGACATCCATGGTTCCGAACGGATTGCGGATGACGAGGTCAGTATTGGTCTGCTGCATGGCGATCTCCCGGCGTGAGTTGGCGTGATCAGCCAGCTCTATCGCGGGGTCTCAGGATGCAGCCACCCGATTCCTGCTCTCTCCTCTCGTCATTCCGGGGCGCGACGAAGTCGCGAACTATGGTGCGCAATTGCGCACCTGAGAATCCATTCCTCCACCGGCTCTGCCGCACGATAGATTCCGGGCTCGCGCTACGCGCGCCCCGAAATGACGCCTGCGGCGTCATTTCAAATGCTTCGCGAAAAACGCCATGCTGCGCGGCCAGGCGATGTCGGAGCTCGCCTTGTCGTAGCTCGGCCGCTCGTCGCAATGGAAGCCGTGTTGCGCGCCGGGATAGATGAAGACCTCGACGTCCGGCCGCTTGGTCTTGATCGTCTCGACGTCGGTCAGCGGAATGCCGGCATCCTTCTCGCCGAAATGCAGCTGCGTCGGAACCTTCGGCGTCTCGTCGGCGAAGCGCACGACCGCGCCTCCATAATAGCCGATCGCAGCCTTCAGGTCGGTCAATCGCGTCGCCGCGACAAAAGCGATGCTGCCGCCGAGACAGAAGCCGATGATGCCGACCGGGCCGATCGCCTTCACCGCATCGATCGCGGCCTGCGTGTCGCGCAGCATCGCGGCCCAGTCGGGATTGGCGACGAATTTGCGCGCCTCGGCGATCTCATCGGGCGTATAGCCCGACTGGAAGTTCGGCGTGGTGCGGTCGAAGATCGACGGCGCGATCGCGACGTAACCTTCCTTGGCGAGGCGGTCGCAGACCGAACGGATGTGATGGTTGACGCCAAAAATCTCCTGGATCACCACCACCGCGCCCTTCGGCGCGCCTGCGGGATCGGCGCGATAGGCGCCGAACTGGAAATTATCGGAGGCCGTCAGTTTGATGTCCTGTCCCACGCGGGTTGTCCTTCTTGGTTGGTCGTCAATCCACTCTCTCCCCTCATCCTGAGGAGCGCGCCTTTGCGCGCGTCTCGAAGGATGAAAGGCCTGGATGCAGCAGCGGGGCCTTCATGGTTCTCGCGGCGATGCGCAGCATCGTCCGCCAGACGGCGCTTCGCGCCTCCTCACCATGAGGGGAGAGACCTCACTCCCACATCCAGTTCTCGCCGTAATCCTCCTTCCATCCCGCCAGCCGTCCGTGGCGGAATTGCAGGAACAGGCGATGGCGGTAGGGGATCAGCCGGCTGCCGCCGATGTTGCGGAGCGCGAGGTAGATCTCGTTGCCGGGACGCCCGCGGACATATTGCAGCGGTTGCCCCAGGGCGCGCGCGGTCTGTTCGGCATCCATGCCGAACGCAAGCGGCGTATTGTTCGACAAGGTCGTGACGAAAGGCTGGCGCGGCGGCACGGCGCCGAACGGCTCGGCCTGCGCAGACATCGATAGCAACACCGCGCCCGCAGCCAACATTGCTCGCTTCATTGCCCACGTCCCTGTTCGGCCTATCCCGGCAAGTTCTTCAGGAAAGGCGCGACCGCGTCAACAAAAGCCTGGGGTTGATCGATGTTGACGGCGTGTCCGGCGGCGGGGATCACGACCTTTTGTGCGCCTGGAATCTTGGCCGCCATGTAGTCGGACGCGGCGAGGAACGGCGTGTCGTCGGCGCCGACCACGATCAGGCTGGGCACCTTGATATCGGGAAGCAGCTCGATCACGCGCGCATCGCGCTGGGTCATCATGCCGCGCGCGACGAGCGCCAGGCCCTTGGCGTTGCGATGACTGGCAGTGGCGCGCTCGCGCGTCGCCTGCTTCAGCATGTCGAGGCCTTCGCGGTCGAGCCTGTCGGCGGTCGCCAGCGCACGCGCGTTCCAGGCTTCGCGCGCATCGTCCTTCCTGAAGCCGGGGCCGGTGTCGATGATGAGCAGCGCGCGGGCGCGTTCCGGATAAGCGCGATAGAACGCGAGCGACATGTAGCCGCCGAGCGAGAGGCCGCCGATGATGGCGCGCTCCGCGCCGACGGCATCGAGGATCGCCGCCATGTCGCCGACGGTGAGCGCTTCGCTGTAGGCCTTGGGATCATCGGGATAATCGGATTGGCCGTGGCCGCGCATGTCCCACAGGATCAGCTTGTGATCCCTCGCGAGCGCATCGACCTGCCCGTGCCACATCGCCGAGGTCGAGGAGTAGCCGTGGGTGAGCAGCAGCGGCGGGCCCTCGCCATGGACTTCGTAGTAGATGCCGACGCCGTCCCGATTGATCCCTGGCATGGTTTCCCGCCCCTTCTTGTTTCGCGTTCATTCTAGCCGGGATCATTTCGGTCGCGCGACACGCCCTTGCGCATGAACCCGATGTGTCTCGATAGCCCTCCCTCCCGGCGCTCGAAAAATCCAGTATTTTCAATGGTCGTTCTACTGTGCATGGGGTTGTTTTCGCCGCTTTTTTTGTTCCGGTCCCGGAACCCGGATTCCCTAAAATTGCTCCTAAAGCTGAAGGGTTCCATTGAGCACGCCTCTTAAGGCCCGGAGAACCTGATCCGGCTTAGGCTGACGCCAAATCCCGACCCGTGCTCTTGGGGAAGCCATGAACGCCTCAGCCAAACCCGCCGCCAAACGCCGGCTTCTGCTCGCCTCCGACAGGAGCGACGAGAGCACCGAGCTCGCCAGCATTTTGAAGGCGGTCGGCGAGGTCTCGACGGTGACCACGCAGGAGATTCCCGAGCAGCCCTCGCGCGATCTCTCCGGCCTCGTCGTCGACATCAACCTGCGCTCGCCCGAGAGCGTGCAGCGGGTGCGCAACAAGCTGCGCGGCGATGCCTATCGCTCGATGCCGCGGCTGTTCGTGCTGGCGGACGCACTTCATCACGGCACCATGCAGGCCTGGGCGCTGGGCGCCACCGACACGATCTCGCGTCCGCTGCAGCCCGATGCCATCCTGCAGCGCATCCGCGCCGCCTTTCCCGACACCGCCACCTATGACGCGACCGATCGCGGCAAGACCCTCAACCGCGGCGTCGAGGCGGCGCATGCGGTGCTGGCAAAGATGTTCGAGAAGCTGCCGCTCGGCGTGCCCCTGACCTTCGACGACGTCATCGCCGCGGAGAGCAAGATCCTGAAGGCGATCAAGCACTCCTCGCTGCGCGAATGGCTCACCACGGTCGGCTGCCATCACGTCGGCAGCTATCGCCACTGCCTGTTCGTCACCGGCTTTGCGGTCGCCTTCGCGCAGCATCTCGGCATGCGCGAGGACGACCAGCGCCGCCTGACCCGTGCCGCGCTGCTGCACGATGTCGGCAAGGCGTTCGTTCCGTCCAATCTGCTCGACAAGCCCGGCAAGCTCACCGACGAGGAGATGGCCGAGGTCCGCCAGCATCCGCGCCGCGGCTATGACGCGCTCGCAGCCCAGGGTGGCTTCCCGCCGGAGATGCTGGATGTCGTGCTGCATCACCACGAATTCCTCGACGGCAGCGGCTATCCGAATGGCCTGTCGTCGAACCAGATCAGCGACATCGTGCGCCTGACGACGATCGTCGACATCTACGCCGCGCTCGTCGAGAAGCGTGCCTACCGCATGCCCTTCACCCACTCGCGTGCCTTCGCCATGATGGAAGGCATGGGCGGCAAGCTCGACCAGCAGCTGCTGCAGGCGTTCCGCCCGGTGGCGCTGGGGTCGTTCTAGGTGAGATGCCGTAGGGTGGGCAAAGCGAAGCGTGCCCACCACTTCCAAGAACGTGGGCACGGCGCTGACGCGCCTTTGCCCACCCTACGGCAGTTTGCCGTTCGGCGACCTCGCTACCCCACCATCTTCCGCAGCTCCGCCTTTGCCACCTTCTCCAGCGTCGAGCGCGGCATGTCGTCGACCAGCCTGATCTCGCGCGGCAGCTTGAAGTCGGCGAGGCCCTTGCGGCAGGCTTCCATCACGCGGTCATGGAAATCGAGCGGCGCAGCCGCGACGCCGCCATGCGGGATGATGAACACGACCGGCACCTCGTCCAGCATCGGATGCTTCTTCGCCACCACGGCGGCCTCGCGCACGCCCGGGACGAGCGCGATCACCTGCTCGATCTCGGAGGCCGCGACGTTCTCGCCGCCGACCTTCAGCATGTCCTTGGCGCGGTCACCGAACTTGATGTAGCCGTTCTGAAGCCGCTCGACACGGTCGCCGGTGAGAAAGAAGCCGTGCGCATCAAAGCTCTCGCGCGTCGCCGTCTCGTTGTGCAGGTATTCGGCGAACAGCGACAGGCCGGGGATGCCCTTGATCGCGAGATTGCCGGTGTCGCCGACCTCGGTCGGCCGTCCCTCATCGTCGGTGATGCGGATCTGGTACTCTGGCGCGGCGCGGCCGATCGACATGGGTATGTTGGGCTGGTCGACTTCTCCGACGAGCCGTGGGTGATGGTCTCGGTCATGCCCCACCAGCCGATCATCTTGACGCCGAAGGCGGCAAAGGCGGGCGGCTCGTTGATCGCGGTGCCCCACAGGCGGAACTTATGGTCTTTCGGGATCTTCTGCTCGAGCAGCGCCTTCATGCAGAACGGTATGGTCGAGGTCCAGGTCGCGCCGTGCTCGCGCGCGACGCCCCAGAACCGGCTCGCGGAGAAGCGCGGCTGGATCACGCAGGTGGCGCCGACCCACAGCGTCGCCAGCATGGAGTAGGCGAGGGCATTGGTGTGGAACAGCGGCAGGTAGGTCTGGTGCACGTCGCCGGCGTGGAGGTCCTCATGCGCGGCGTTGATCTTGGCGCCCCACAGCGCGTTGGCGTGAGTCCACAGCACCGCTTTGGGGCGCGACGTCGTGCCTGAGGTGTACTGCACGCTGCACGGCGCCAGCGGATCGGTCGCGCGCCTGGGACGGTCGGCGCTGTCGGCGAACAGCGATTCAAAGCTTTCGCCGCGCGAGACCGCTTGCGTAGGCGCCACGCCCGTATCATGCGAGGTCACCGCCAGCCAGCGGACGTTGCGGCAGTTCTGCGCGACGATCTCCGCATAGGCCGGCTGCGTGATCGCGGCGACCGCGCCGCAATGATCGGCGAAATACGCGATCTCCGCCGGTGCCGAGCGGGTGTTGGTGGTGACTGCGATGGCCCCCAGCTCGACACAGGCGAACCAGGCCAGCATCGCCTCGATGCAATTGTCGAGATGAATGAGCACATATTCGCCCGGCTTCACCCCGCGCCGCGCGAGCCCCGCCGCGAGCGCACCGACCCGCTCGTGAAACTCGCCATAGCTCCAGCGCCGCGCCGGCGCGTCGAACGGCGCCCAGATCAGGAACGGATGATCACGCCGGACCTCCGCGCGCATCCTCAAGAGCCAGGGCACGTCGAGCCCGTCGAACGGACCGACGATTCCAGTTGCGGTGTGTTGAAGTGGCATGAGCACCTCCCCGTGCAGCCCGCATCTTGCTGGCGGCTGCCTTTTGATTATTGCGTCTTCCTGCCATCGGATGACGCGGGGAGCAAATCGGGGGATGGCAGTGCACTGCGCTGTGGCCGCGCGCTCGTTTCGTCATTCCGGGATGGTCCGAAGGACCAGACCCGGAATCTCGAGGTTCTCAGGTGCGCAACTGCGCACCATAGTTCGATGCTGCGCATCGCCCCGGAATGACGGGTCTAGTTTTCGTACGATGAGATCTCGATCAAACTGCCATCGGGGTCCCGGCAATAGACCGAGCGCAGCGTGCCGCGGGCGCCCTGCCTGGGGCCCGGGCCTTCCTCGATGGCGACGCCATGTGCCTTCAAATGCGCCACCACCTCGTCCGGAGCGGAGGAGGTGAGGAAGCACAGATCCTCGCTGCCGACGGTTGGGTGATCCGCGGTGAACCACTCCACCTTGTCGGCATCGCGCGGCCGGACGTTGATCTTCTGGTTACCGAAATGAAGGGAAGTCCGCGGCGCTTTGCCGCCGCCGGGGTCGAAGACCTTGACTTCCATGCCGAGAATCCTGCGGTACCACTCGGCGGTCACCGCGACATCGGCGACGTTGATCACGAGATGATCGAGGGCTTTGACCTTGACCGGCATGCCTTATCCTTTCGTCGTGATGCGCCCCGCGCACTTTCCGCCCGCAGCAAGCTTTGTTACAACCGCGCGGACGCCGCTTTCAAGACATCCGGCTTTCAAGAACAACGGCCCTTCAAGAACAACACTGGGAGAACCCTTGAGATGATCACTCGCCGTACCGCGCTGGGCCTGCTCGCCGCCAGTCCGCTGGCAGCCACGCCGCTGTCGAAGGCCTTCGCCGCCGATTATCCGGCCCGTCCGGTGAAATGGGTGGTCGGCTATCCGCCGGGCGGTGCCACCGACATCCTGGCGCGGCTGATCGGACAGCGGCTGTCGGAAAAGCTCGGCCAGCAATTCGTGATCGAGAACAAGCCGGGCGCCGGCAACAATATCGGCACCGAATCGGTCATCAATGCCGAGCCTGACGGCTACACGCTGCAGCTGGTCAATCCGGCCAACTACATCAACGCCTCGCTGTACAGCAACCTCAAGTTCAACTTCGTGCGCGACATCGCGCCGGTCGCCTCGTTCCAGCGCGTGCCGAACGTGATGACCGTCAACAAGGACGTGCCGGCCAAGAACGTCGCCGAGTTCATCGAATATGTGAAGGCCAATCCCGGCAAGGTTAACATGGCCTCGTCCGGCAACGGCACCTCGGTGCATCTGTCCGGCGAGATGTTCATGGCGATGACCGGCTGCAAGATGCAGCACGTGCCCTACCGCGGCGCGGCGCCCGCGATCACCGACATGCTCGGCGGCCAGGTGCAGGTGATCTTCGACAACATGCCCTCGATCATCCAGCACATCCGCTCCGGCTCGCTGCGCGCGATCGGCGTCACCACCGCGGAGCGCTCGCCGCAATTGCCCGACGTGCAGCCGATCGCCGACACGGTGAAGGGCTACGAGGCCAGCGCGCTGTTCGGCATGGGCGCGCCGAAGAACACGCCGAAGGAGATCATCGCCAAGCTCAACAGCGAGATCAACACGCTGATGAAGGAGCCGGACATGGCCAAGCGCCTGGTCGAGCTCGGCGGCGAGCCGCGGGTGCAGACGCCCGAGGCCTTCGGCGATGAGATCAAGGCCGAGACCGAGAAGTGGAAAAAGGTGGTCGAGTTCGCCGGCCTGAAGGTCGAGTAGCGATCTTGTGATGATTGGGAAGGGAGCCCTGCCGTTCTGCAGGGCTTTTTTCTTGCGCGTGTCGTTCCGTTGATCTGGAATAAAACGCTGCGGCGAAACCTGATGATAGATGGCGCGTATCTCGCGCCGTGAGCAATGGAGTTGGGATCATGCGCAAGACGCAATTGGCGCTGCTGACGTTGGGTGCAACGATCCTTGCCGGCGTTGTCACCGTCACGCCGGCCGCTGCCGGCGACTATCCCTGGTGCGCCCAGGGCGGTGAATATGACTATCCCGGCGAATGCGCCTACAGCACTTATGGGCAGTGCCTGGCCAGCATCTCCGGCCGCTTGCTGTATTGCGGCCCCAATCCGCGCGTTGCCTACGGCCAGCAGCAGGTGCCGCCGCCGCGCCCGCCCCGGCGCACGCGGCCCGTCGCACCGTATTGATCGCGCTTCCGACGAGCGCAGCCTGATCACGCAGTCGTGCGGACCCGTGCCCGCGGGTTCCGGCTTGACGCATTTTCGTTCGCGCTTATACTAAACCATATGGTTAAGTATCAGGACGAGACGCTGGACCGGACCTTTGCGGCACTCTCCGACCCGACGAGGCGTGCATTGCTCGCACGCCTCGGCGAAGCGGACGGCCTGTCGGTGAGCGAGCTGGCCGCGCCGTTCCCGGTCTCGCTGCCGGCGATCATGAAGCATCTCGACGTGCTCACGGATGCAGGCCTGATCGTGCGCGAGAAGACCGGGCGCACGGTGTCCTGCCGGCTCACCGCGCGGCCGATGGAGCAGGCGATGAACTGGCTCAATCGCTACGCCCAGTTCTGGTCCGACAATCTCGACCGTCTTGCCGCCTTCGTGGAGGAAGAGACATGGCCAACGCAGCCGTCAACGCCGCCGAACGACCAACGGAGCGACCAAGCCTCACGCTCACGCGCCGGCTCCGCGCGCGGCCGGAAAAAGTCTACGCCGCCTGGACGCAAGCCGAGCAGCTAGTGCAGTGGTTCGGGCCGCCGAACATGAGGCCGGCGACGCTGCAAGCCGAGCTCGATGTGCGCACCGGCGGCAGCTTTCGCATCAGCTTCACCCGCGACGATGGCGAATATTTCGAGGCCGGCGGCAGCTATCGCGAGGTGGTGCCGAACGAGCGCCTGGTCTTCACCTGGGCCTGGCATTCGACGCCGGAGCGCGAATCGCTGGTCACGATCTCGTTCAAGCCTGATAGCGCCGGCACCCTGATGGTGTTCCATCACGCCCAGTTCGCCGACGAGACCGCACGCGACAACCATCAGCGCGGCTGGAGCTCGTTCTTCGACAAGCTCGACGCCTTCGTCGCCTGAATTCCAAGGGAGAATGCCATGCAGCAACATCAGATCGTCTCGCGCGAGCAGTGGATTGCGGCACGCAAGGCTCATCTCGCCCGTGAGAAGGAGTTGACGCAGGCCCGCGAACGGCTTGCCGACGAGCGCCGCCAGCTTCCCTGGGTGAAGGTCGACAAGCCCTACGTCTTCACCGGGCCGAACGGCAAGGTCACGCTGTCCGACCTCTTCAAGAACCGCCCGCAGCTCGTCGTCCAGCACGTGATGTTCGCGCCCGACTGGGACGCGGCCTGCAAGAGCTGCTCGTTCTGGGCCGATGGGTTCGAGCGCATGGTGCCGCATCTGGCCGCGCGCGACACGTCCATGGCCGCGGTCTCGCTGGCGTCAAGCGCAAAGCTCGAGGCCTTCAAGAAGCGGATGGGCTGGACCTTCGACTGGGTCTCGTCAGGCGACAACGATTTCAACAGAGATTACGGCGTGACGTTCTCGCCGGACGAGATCGCGACCGGCAAGCCGATGTACAATTTCGGTACCACGCCGATCTACGGACCCGAGCTGCCCGGCATCAGCGTGTTCTACCGCAACGAGGCCGGCGAGATTTTTCACACCTATTCCTGCTTCGCCCGCGGCCTCGACATGATGAACGCCGCCTATCAGTATCTCGATCTCACCCCGCTCGGCCGTCACGAGGAAGGCCTGCCCTATCCGATGGATTGGGTGCGCCTGCGCGACCAGTACGAGCCGCAGACGGCGAAGGCGGCGTGCTGCCACGGGTGAGGGGGCAGTTCGTTTCCCGATGTCGTCCTGGCGAAAGCCAGGACCATACCGCGGAATCTATCGATGGCGCTCGGTTGCTGTACCGGGCGACCAATCTTCGCCAAACTCCTTCTTGGGGTAATGGGTCCTGGCTTTCGCCAGGACGACATCAGTAGGTAAGGCGCGGACAGCACCCGTCCTCACCGCTTCGCGTCGGCCTGCTCCGTCGCGTTGCACGAGATCAGCATCGTATAGGGCCGGGCGTTACCGGCGATATCGGTGGTCTTGAGCTCGCTCTTCGGTTCGGCGGTCTGATAGGGCACCACGGAATTGTCGAGGAAGTCGCGCAGCACGCCGGTCTTGATGGCGAAGTTGATGTTTTCAGGGATGTTGCCGGTCGCAGCGGCGATACGCAATGCCGGGATCTTTCCGGTGACCACGCCCACGACCTGACCGGTGGTATCGAACAGCGGCCCGCCGCTATTGCCGGGCTGTATGGGGGCACTGATTTGCAGGAAACGCGAATCGTTGCGCATGCCGCTGAGCGAGCTGACGATGCCGGTGGTCACGGTGAAATCCGAGCTCAGGAGGCCATGGAAGGGAAAGCCGATTGCGATGACGGCATCGCCGGAGCGGATTGAACGGTCACGAATCCGCGCAAACTCCTTGAATGTCGTCGTCGACGGCGCCTGCAGGAGAGCGAGATCGTTGTTCGCATCGCTCGACACGACGCGCAGTATCATCGAGGCCTCGCCGGTGAGGTTGCCCTTGATGTCGCCGACGCAGCCGTCGATCACATGGTTGTTGGTGACGATGTGGCCGTTCGCGCTGACCACGAAGCCAGTGCCGTTCTTGGCCCTCGTAGGTTTGCCGCCGGCCGGCGGTGGCGCCTGTTTCTCCGCCGTGGCTGCCGGCTTGGCCGCGCCCTTGGTGAAATCGCCCGCCTTGCTCAGCCCGTCGGCTTTTACCCTGGTGACGCAATTGGCCAGGGCCGCGATCACGGGTCCAGTCGAGGTCAGATCAAAGTTCAGGACGGTGCGGCCGCTCGTCGCGACCATCAGGCTTGCCTTCTGAAACGTTCGCACGACATTGGCGGGCATGACGGCCGTGAGCATGTTCGGCTGATTGGCGGTGGCAAACAATCTTGCCTGCTCCTGTCCGTCGAAGATGACGTCGATCGCGGCGTTCTCGCCCTGTTTGAAGCGGTAGCTGGGACTCGCAAAGGCCAGCGACCAGGTGCCGGCGGCATTGTAGCCCACCACGAGAATGACGCCGTTGGCGTAGGGCGTCGTCGCCGCACAATGCGAGAACGCACCCGTCGCGTCATTGCTGAAGGCGCCGCCGATCCAGTTGCCGACATTGACGGAGCCGAACGGCCCCGCCGCGTTCGCCCCGACGACATCCACCTGCAACACAGACGCTACGATCAACGACTTAAGCCACATGCCAGCCCCCGGAACGCTTTTGCATGCATCTTATCTGCGGGGACGGGTGCTGTGCAACCGGCAGTTGTCGGCGCGGATCCAGTCCCGCCGGAGCGACTTTCGGGCTTGCCATTACTTTGCGATCCGATATACTTTGCAGTACAAAGTAAGAGGGCGTTCGCCCTCGCAAACCTGGGCGAAGCGAGGTTTCGGCGTTGCCGATGCGCGATCTCGACAAGGCACTGGCTGACATCGTGGCGATCCGCAGCCAGATCGCGGCGGGCACGGCGTTCCGCGGCTATGGCCCGGCGACGATGGCGGCGACCGGCGCCGTCGCGCTGCTCACCGCTGTCCTGCAAGCCTGGTTGCTGGGTGACCCGACCAGCGAGCCGGTCGGCTTTTTCTTCGGCTGGTTCGTCGCCGCCGTGCTGTCCTGCCTGATGATCGGGATCGAGATGCGCGCGCGTTCGCGCCGTCATCATTCCGGCCTTGCCGATGCCATGATCCATCAGGCCGTCGAGCAGTTTCTGCCCGCGGGCGTTGCCGGCGTGCTGCTCGCGGTGGTGATGTGGAAGTTCGCGAGCGAGACGTTGTGGCTGTTGCCGGGCCTGTGGCAGATTCTGGTGTCGCTCGGCATCTTCGCCTCGGTCCGCTCGCTGCCGCGCACCGTCGCGCTCGCAGGGGCCTGGTATTTCGTTTCGGGCTTTGCGGTCGTGGTGCTCGCGAGCCGAACCCATACGCTGTCGCCATGGACCATGGGGCTGCCCTTCGTGATCGGGCAGTCGGTGATGGCGGGCATTCTGTATTTCGCGTCCGGAGACAACGATGTCGAAGACTGACAGCGCGCCTTTTTCCTATGAAGGGCTCGACCGCGTGATCCACGAGAAGGCGAGGCTCGGGCTGCTGACCTCGCTGATGGCGCACCCGAAGGGTCTGGCGTTCGCGGACCTCAAGCAGCTCTGCGGCCTGACCGACGGCAATCTCAGCCGGCATCTCGCCGTGCTCCAGGAGGCCGGCCTCGTCGAGGTGACCAAGGGCTATGAGGGCAATCGCCCGCACACCACCTGTCGCCTGACCAAAGCCGGCCGCCGCCGCTTCCTCGACTATCTCGCCGTGCTCGAACGCCTGGTGCGTGACGCGGCGAAAGCCGCCGGCCGCGAGGCGCAGCCGCTCGGCCGCCTTGGTATCGTCTCGACCTGATCCTCCCCTTTTTTGACCGGAGACTTTGCAATGCAAAGTGCAATCACGTCCCGCAACGACAAGCTTCATGTCGGCATCATCATGGACGGCAACGGACGATGGGCCACGCGGCGCGGCCTGTCGCGCGTGCGCGGCCACGAGGCCGGCGTCGAGACCATCCGCCGCATCGTCGAGGCGGCGCCCAAGCAGGGCATCGGCACGCTGACGCTCTATGCGTTCTCCACCGACAATTGGCGGCGGCCCAAGGCCGAGGTCGCCGCGCTGATGACCCTGCTGCGCTTCTATCTCGCCAACGAGGTACAGAGCCTCGTCAGGAACGGCGTGCGTCTCACCGTGATCGGCCGCCGCGACCGGCTGCCTGACGGCATCGCCAATGCAATCGCGCGCGCCGAAGAGGCGACCGCCCATGGCAGCACGCTGCATCTGCGTATCGCCGTCGATTACTCCGCGCGCGAGGCCATCCTCAACGCGGCGGCCAAGGCGGCGGCGCTGACCAGCCTCACCCGCGAAGCCTTCTCCCAGCTCGTCACCGGCGAGGCCGGTTTGCGCGACGTCGATCTCATCATCCGCACCTCGGGCGAGAAGCGGCTGTCGGACTTCCTGCTTTGGGAGGGCGCCTATGCCGAGCTGCACTTCACCGAGCGGATGTGGCCCGAATTCGAGGCGAGCGATCTCGCTGACGCGCTCGCCGCCTTCCACAACCGTGAGCGCCGCTTTGGCGGCCTGCAGGCCATTTTGCCCGAAGAGGTGCCCTCGCTTTCGCGTGTGTGACGTGCGGCACAGGAAAACGAGCTGTTCGTTTTCAGCCGCATGATTGGCAGCGATGTCCAAGTACTGGTGGGCGGTCTCGCCAAGCGCCTCCCGCGCCGGACGCACCCGCGTTGATTTGCCGCGTGGCACGGATCGTGCTCTAGTATCGGGAGGATAGGGTATCCCCAGCGATGGGAGCTTTCGCAAGATGCGCGCAGTCCTGGACTATTGCACCGGCGGAACGGAACGGCAGGTTGCAGCCGGCACGCTCGTCGTCACCGAGGGTGGCACCAGCGGCCATCTCTACGTGCTGATGCAAGGCAAGCTCGAGGTGCTCAAGGGCGAGATGGTGGTCGCCACCGTCACCGAGCCCGGTGCGGTCCTGGGCGAAATGTCGGTGCTGCTGGGCCTGCCGTATACCGCAACCGTGCGGGCCTGCTCCGATGCCGTCATCTACGAATTGGAGGACGCCGCCTCGTTCCTCAAGAAGGAGCCGGGCATCGCGCTGCTGATCGCAAAGATGCTGGCGCAGCGGCTCAACGTCGCCAACACCTATCTTGCCGATCTCAAGCGGCAATATGCCGGCCACGGCACGCATCTGGCCATGGTCGGCGAGGTGCTGCAGAGCATGATCAACCTGCCGCCGCTTGAGGTCTCGCCAGGCTCGGATCGGCAATCTGATCCAAGAATGTGAGCCAGTCGGGCGGCGCTTCGATCGGAGCGGCGGGCCGCTTCAGCGGCGCGGCAAGGTCGATCCACTGCGCTTCGCCGGCCGCCAGCCAGAACGCCTTGTCCGCATCGAAATCCAGCACGATGTAGGTCGGAGGACGGCCGGGCTGCAGGCCGGTGTTGAAGACCCAGGTCTGGCCCAGCCGGTCGAACCACGATCCATTGGTGATGAAGGGCGATTGATGCACATGGCCCGAGATCACCATGGAAGGCTGGTACTGCATGATCCACTGCACCAGCTCGACATCGCCGAAGAAGCGTTTGCCGCCCCAGCTCGTCGGTGAATCCGCCGGCGGCGCATGATGCACCCAGATCCAGCGCTGCGGCCGGCTCGCGGCGGCATCGCGCAACTGCTCGACGAGACGCTGCTTCACCAGCGGGCCATCCCACCACGGGCACACCGTGAACAGAGTGTCGCCGATGGTGAGGCTGTCGCCGTCGCATGCAATGCCGAGCTCGCGTACCTCCGAAATCCAGCGCGAAATCTTTTCGCCCTCCGCATTGCGCTCGTCGAGGTCGTGATTGCCGGAGCAGAGGATCACGCGGGTCTTTGCGGCCAGCAGCGCAAGGTATTTCTTCACCACCACGATCTGCGCGCGAAAATCCACCATCGAGCCGATGTCGAGCGCATCGCCGGCGAAGATCAAAAGGTCGAATTGCGGCGCCGCGCTGACGAGCCAGTCGAGCTGCGGCAGCGAGTAGTGCAGGTCGGCCACGACCAGGCAGCGCATGAAAAATCCGTCGGCGAGAGATCGAAAAATGTCAGGGGATTCCAAAACGGCATAAAGCAAGAAGCAGACCAGCCCGGCCGCTCCTTCAGGTCAATGCAACGAACGACAGCATGCTGCGGCGCGTCGCAGAGTGCAAGGGGGGCAGGTAACGCGAGGGCTGGACCGGATCGCCGAATTCTGGTGTCGTGGCCTTCCCTCAATACCTGTGTCCACATGACCTCCTTCAAGACCATTCGTGCGCGCGCCGAGAAGCGCAAGGGCGGGCCCAAGGCGCTGGACAAGCTGATGCCTGACAAGCCCGACCTGAAGCGTCTGGCCAGGCTCGGCGACGACCGCATCCTCGCCGAGATGACCAAGCGGGTGTTTTGCGCCGGCTTCGCCTGGAGCGTGATCGATTCGAAATGGGACGGCTTTGAAGACGCCTTCCTGCATTTCCAGCCGGCCAAGCTGAGCTTCCAGCCCGAGGACTATTGGGAAGGCCTGCTGCGCGATGTGCGCATCGTGCGCAATGGCGCCAAGATCATGTCGGTGCGCGACAACGCCGCCTTCGTGCAGGAGATCGCGAAGGAGCACGGCAGCTTCGGCAAGTTTCTGGCGAAATGGCCGCCGTCGAACGAGGTCGGCCTGCTCGATCTCCTCACCAAGCGCGGCAGCCGGCTGGGCGGCAATACCGGCCAGATGCTGCTGCGCTTCGTCGGCTGGGACGGTTTCGTCACCTCCAAGGACGTCGTCGCGTGCCTGCGCGATGCCGGACTCGACATCGCCGAAGAGGTGAAATCGAAGGGCGATCTCGCCAAGGTGCAGGCGCAGTTCAACGCCTGGGCCGAGGAGACCGGTCTGCCCTACACATATCTGTCACGCATCTGCGCGCTGTCGGTCGGCGAGAACCGCAGCGAGCAATAGGTCACGAGCACCTCGGAGAATCAAAATGGCCAAAGCCTATTGGGTTGCCACCTACCGTGCGATCAAGAATCCCGATGCGATGGCGGCCTACGCCAAGCTGTCGCGGCCGGCGATCGAGGCGGCCGGAGGCCGCGTGCTCGCACGCGGCGTGCCGGCGGCGGCCTTCGAGCTCGGCCAGATGGAACGCGTCGTTCTCATCGAGTTCGACAGCGTCGAGAGCGCCAAAGCGGCCTATGCAAGCCCGGCCTACCAGGCCGCGCACGATCTGCTCGGCGACGGTGCCGATCGCGACATCCGGATCGTCGAAGCCGCAGATTAGCGCATCCACGCCGGATCATGTGCATCGTGTGGCGATCTCGTGCCGTCAGCGCGGCAAATGAAACGCACGATCACGAAATGCATTTTGAGGGAACATTTGTGCGCAGCACCTGTTCGGAAGTCTGAGCCAGGCGGCACAGGCGCAGGGAACGCCCGCTCTGGCCCAAGCCGATGAAACCGGACACGATAGCAACGGAGCAGCGCATGAAGCTAACATCCGAACAGGTGAAGCAGACCGTTCATCAACTCGGCGCCCAGGTGCTGCCCGACGAGCATCCGGCCATGCCGCAGCTCAACAGCATGTTCGGCGAGCACACCTTCTTCGTCGACGAAATGGGCCTCAAGGTGCTCGAACCCACTCCGTCACTCGGAGCAGACCGGCAGAGCGGCGAGGTCGTCAGTCTCGCCGACTGGAGCGATTCGGACCTGACGCGCCTGATGGCGCATGAGCCCGAGCCGACCGGCGTGATCGTGGTGTTCGAGCAGATGAAGCATTGAGCGGTCCGCCAGGATCGACACTCGCGTCGGTGGCGGGCTTGAACATCCTGCCACCGTCAGGCCTCGACCGGAATCTCGATGGCGATCTGAGTTCCCGGACCCGTCTTGCTCTCGAGCCGCAGGCGCCCGTTGAGCGATGACGCGACCAGGTTGAAGGCGATGTGCAGGCCGAGCCCGGCATTGCCCCTTTCGCGGCTCGTCGTGACGAACGGATCGAAGATGTGCCCCTGCAGTTCGTCGGGAATGCCGACGCCGTCATCGGTGCAGACGAGGCGGACCGATTTCGGTTCCGGCTGGCTGACCGTGATCGCAAACCTGCCGCCTTTCTTGTCGGGATAGGCGTGGCCGGCGGTATTGAGCGCGAGGTTGCTGATCACCTGCGCCAATGCGCCGGGGTAACTGTTGAGCCTGATTCCCGCTGGGCACTGGACATCGACCGCCAGAGCATGGTGCGACAGCAGCGGCCCGAGCCTGGACATCAACTCCGACAGCCAGTCCCTGAGCTCGAATGTGCGCCGGTCCTCGTCGGCCTGGTTGACGGCGACCTGCCTGAAGCTGTGCACCATTTCAGATGCGCGGTGCAGACTATCGAAAGTCAGGTTGAGCCCCTGCCTGAGCCGGTCAATTCCCCTCGTGAGATCGGATCGTCGCACCGACGTTCCATTCAATGCGTCCGCCATCGTCTGCAGATCGGTCTGCATCGTCGTCGAGGTCGTGAGCGCCAGGCCGAGCGGGGTGCTGACCTCGTGCGCGACACCTGCCACCAATTGGCCGAGCGAGGCGAGCTTTTCTGCCTGCACGAGGTGCTCCTGGGTCGCGCGCAGATCGCGCAGCGATTTCTCCGAGCGTTCTTTCTCCCGTTGCAGCGCCTCGGACGTCCGGAACTGTTTTCGCGCCCGGTACTCGCGTGCAGCCACGGCGTAGAGCGATAGCGCATAAGCGTTCCCGACCAGCGAGTGATTGATGAAGCGCAGGCCCATCGGCAACGTCGGCGCGAACGTCTCGGCGACGATCAGCGCGACCCAGGACAGCAGGCAGAAGATCGCCAGCGAGCCGATCCGCAACGGCAGCATGGTCGAGACGAACAGGATGATCATCATCATGCCGGGCGCGGCAAAGGTGAAGCCCGACGGCAGGACCAGATAGATGCTCGGCAGGATGCAGCCGGGACTGACGCAATAGACGAGGAAGATCGTCTCCGCCCATGGTTTCATCCATCGCCGCGACAGCAGCGCGGTCAGTGGCAGCAGAATGAACACGGCCGTGCCGCCGCGGATGGCAAGCGTGGTCGGGACCACCTCGGGGTAGAGCACCCAATCCCACAGCGTGTAGCCGGCATAGGTGGCGGCGCCGAGCAGCATCGCGATCTGCGTCCACCCGAGGCTGCCCCGGACGTATTGGTCGACAAACCGCCGCTCCTCGATCCGGTCTTCGAAGCGCAGTCCCAGACGTATCAATAAGGCAAGCATTCCAGCATCAATGGCAATTAAGGCATATCCGGTGTCTCTACGACAGGTCGGCCGCCGCGTCGCGGATAAAGATGTCGCGTTTGCCGAGGGCTGGCCTGGCTCAGATGCCCAGCGTGAGCTGCGGCTCCGCATCGTCCCCGACCTGGAGGGAGGACAGCGAAACTCCCAGCAGCCTGACGCGCTTGGGCAGGGGCATTTCGATTTCGAGCAGGCCGCAGGCGAGCCGCTCCAGTTCGTCCCGGCCCGCAACCGTCGCCGTGACGGACCTGCTGCGCGTGATGATCTCGAAGTCGGCGAACTTGATCTTCAAGGTGACGGTGCGGCCGCGGTTGCCGGTCGCCTCGCAATGGCGCCAGACCTTGTCGACGAGAGGCTTGAGCTCGCCGACCAGCGCGTCGAATGCGTCGAGGTCGGTCGAGAACGTGGTTTCTGCGCCGATCGACTTCCGGATCCGGTTGGCCCGGACCGGCCGTTCGTCGACGCCGCGCGAGATCCAGTAATAATAGGCGCCCGACTTGCCGAAATTCGCGTTCATGAACTCCAGCGTCTGGTTGCGGATGTCGAGGCCGGTGAACAGGCCAAGCGCGTTCATCTTCGCAGCCGTCGCCGGACCGATGCCATGGAACTTGCCGACGGGCAGCGTCTCGACGAAGGCAGGACCCATCTCCGGCGAGATCACGAACTGACCGTTGGGCTTGCGATGATCGGAGGCAAGCTTGGCCAGAAACTTGTTGTAGGAGATGCCGGCCGAGGCGTTGAGGCCCGTCTCTGATTTGATCTTCTCGCGAATGCGCAAGGCGACGTCCCGTGCCAGCGGGATGCCTTGCAGGTTTTCGGTCACGTCGAGATAGGCTTCATCCAGCGACAAGGGCTCGATAACCGGCGTGTGCTCGGCAAAGATTTCGCGGATCTGCCTGGAGATCGCCTTGTAGACCTCGAAGCGCGGCTTGACGAAGATCAGCTCGGGGCATTGCCGCTTCGCAGTGACCGAGGGCATCGCGGAGCGGACGCCGAACTTGCGGGCCTCATAGCTGGCGGCGGCAACGACACCGCGTTCCGCCGAGCCTCCGACCGCAACCGGCTTGCCGCGCAGCTCCGGATGATCGCGCTGTTCCACGGACGCATAGAAAGCATCCATGTCGATATGGATGATCTTGCGCACGGGCGAGGCTGCGCCCGTCACCGTGTCGGAATCGCTCATGCCAAGATGATACAATCGCGGAGAGAGAAGCGCGAGGTGTTGGAGGCTTCAGTTGTTGTTGTTCGTCGCCGCTGGATGGCCTTTGCCGGCGTGCTCAATGCGTCCATCTGGCGTTTGAATTGAGGCGTTCAGTCTCGACGGGTTCAAAGAGCACTCTCAGGCTTGTGAGTGGCAGGGCTTGGAATGTGGTCCCATATGAGCCTCGGAGGACGGCCCATGCAATACAGCTCCGAGCTCATTCAGACGATGCGTCAGGCACTCGAGACCGTGATGGCGAGTGTGCCGGCCGATCAATCGGTGTTCGGCCTGAAAGCGGCCGTCGCCGAATGCATCCTGAAGGCCGCCGCGCACGGCCAAACGTCATATGACGGACTGGTGACGTCTGCGTCCGATCAGGTTCAGGCGATCATTTCAATGCTGACCTGACCGGGACTCTAGGTGAAGCAGACGCGCTGGACGTGTAGTTCGCTGACGCCAGGTCCGGCCATGCCGTTGCGCTCCGGCCTGTCGAGGTCGGAGCGCGAGGTCCGGTGATCGCGATCTTACTTTGTGCCGCCGGCCCGATAGGCGTCGGGATCGCCGCTGTCGATCAGATCCGCGATCGCGCGTTTGAGCGGCCCGCTGATCGGAACGTTGAGATTGATGCCCTTCGGCAGCGTCGGAGCCTGGAACCATTTGGCGTAGATCTTTTCGATCTCGCCGCTGCGATAGACGGCGGCGATTGCGTCATCGACCACCTTCTTGAACGCGGGATCGTCGCGGCGCATCATGATGCCGTACGGCTCGATCGACAGCGCCTCGTCGGATACGGTGTAGTCGCCGGGATTCGCCGAATCCGCCACCCGGCTGTAGAGCAGGATGTCGTCCATCACGAAGGCATCGGCGCGATTTGACTCCAGCATCCGGAATGCCTCGCCATTGTCCTTGGCCGCGAGGATGGTGAGATTGAGGTTTTGCCGTCCGTTGAGGTCGCTGATCTGCTTGATGTTGGTGGATCCGATGGTGGATACGACGACCTTGCCCTTGAGGTCATCCAGCGTCCGGAGCTTGGCGGCCGCCCTGGCGGCGAAGCGGTTCGCGGCGACGAAATAGGTCGTCGAGAACGACACCACCTTCTGCCGCTCGAGATTGTTGGTGGTCGTTCCACATTCGAGATCGATCGCTCCGCTGAGGATCGACGGGATGCGACCCGATGGCGTGACCGGCACCAGCTTGACGTCGAGCTTCGGCAGGCCAAGCCGCGCCTTCACTGCGTCGACCGCGAGGTAGCAGAGGTCCATGGCGTAACCGACGACCCTTTCATTCTCGTCGTAGTACGAGAACGGGATCGACGATTCGCGGTGGCCGAGCGTGATGGTGCCGGTGCGCCGTATCTTGTCCAGCACGCCGGTCAGCTCCTCGGCCGTCGCCGCCTGGGCCGCGATGCTCAGCGCCGCCGCGGCCAGGATCATCCTGATGGTCATGTTCCAGCCCTTCGTTGGAGATCGACAAATCGTATCTGGAGCGGTCGATCATGCCGTCCGCTCAAGCCGTGGATGCAAGGCCGGCCCACGCCTCGGACCGATCCCGGCCGACGATCCGTGCGTATTGCCGGATCGCGCCGGGCCGTCCGATCAGGAAGCCCTGTGCATAGTCGCAGCCTGCGTGGGAGAGCACGTCGAGCTGGGCCTGCGTCTCCACGCCCTCCGCGGTGACCGGAAGCTCGAGCCCGCGCGCCAGCCCGATGACGCCGCGCAGGATCGCCTTCGATTGCGCGTGATCGAGGTTCGAAATGAAGCTGCGATCGATCTTGATCATGTCGAACGGGAAGGCCTGGAGATAGGACATCGACGAATAGCCGGTGCCGAAATCGTCGAGCGCGATGCGCACGCCGAGCGCCTTGAGCCTGCGCAGGATCGAGACCGCCCCGGAGAAGTCGTCGATCAGCACGCCCTCCGTGATCTCGAGCTCGAGCCGGTGCGGACGCAGCCCGCTGCTGATCAGGATCTCGTGGACGAGGCGCACGATGTCGTCGTTGCGGCACTGCACCGGCGACAGGTTCACGGAGATCTTCAATTCGTTCGGCCAGGATGCGGCCTCGCGGCACGCTTCACGCAGGATCCATTCTCCCATCGCGACGATCAGCCCGTTCTCCTCGGCGAGCGGAATGAAGGTGCCGGGTGGGACGAGGCCGCGACGCGGGTGATGCCAGCGGACCAATGCTTCGAAGCCGACGATCTCGCCGCCGATCCGTACCAGCGGCTGGAAATCGAGCCGCAGCTCGTCATTGGCCACGGCGGACTGAAGATCGTGCTGCAACTCGCTGCGGTCGCGCAGCTGCGCCCCCATCTCCGGCTCGAAGAAACGGATCGCGTTGCGTCCCTCCGCCTTGGCGCGGTAGAGCGCGATGTCGGCATTGGCCAGCAGCGTGGTCGGGTCGTTTCCGTCGGCCGGCGCGCGCGCGATCCCGACGCTCAATCCGATGCGCACCTGCCGGCCGGCAAGCTCGATATCGCCGACGAGAGCCGTCCGCAGCCGCTCCGCCAGTTGACCTGCCGCCGCGGCCTGCGCATCGCCGAGCAGGACCACGATGAATTCGTCGCCGCCGACCCGCGCCAGGAAGGCGTCCCCTGCGACCTCTTGCAGGCGCCGCGCCACCTCGCGCAGCAAGGCGTCCCCGACGAGATGGCCATGCAGGTCGTTGATCTCCTTGAAGCGGTCGAGATCGAGGCACAGGATCGCGAATGTCTCGCCGGCCCGGATCGCCTCGTCCACAATGGTCGCGAGATATTCGGAGAACGAAGCGCGGTTGTGCAGGCCCGTCAGCGCATCGTGATGTGCGATATGGGCGATCCGCTTCTCCGCGCGCTTCTGCTCGGTGATGTCCTCGACCGTCATCACGAAACCGCCGCCCGGCACCGGCCGGAACACGATCACGACGGCACGTCCGTCCGACATCTCCGCGACGATGCTCGCCGGCTCGTTGGCTGTCACGATGGTCATCAGCCCGCGGATATGGTTCTCGCCGCCGCTTTGGGAATGGAGACCTTGCGAGATCTGATGGTCGAAGATCTGTCGCAGCGTGGTCCCGGGCCGCGTGAGCTCGCCAGGGAGATGAAACATCTCCGCGTAGCGGTCGTTGCACACGATCAGGCGGTGATGCGCATCGTACATGCACACGCCCTGCGACTGGTTGTTCAGCGTGGCGTCGAGCTGGATGCTCTGCTTGCGGAAATACTGGACGACGACGGCTCCGGTGCCGCCGATGGCGACGACCAGCACGATCGTGAGTCCGATCAGGAACAGGGCCTCGGTCCACCAGCCGGCCAGTGCGGCGGACAACGTGGTGCTGGTGGTCAGGAGCACCGGAAGGCCGGCAAGGTGCGCGGCCGCGATCAGGCGCTCGGAGCCGCTGGCCTCGTCACGCCACCGGACCACGCCGCCGCCGGATCGCGTGATCTCGCTCAGCTTGCCCTCGGACAGGGACTTGCCGAGCGGGGATCTGCCCATCGCGCTATCGGCATGCGGATGGCTCGCCAGCATCGTGCCGTCCTGGCGAAGCAGTGTGATGGATTCATCGGGGCCGCGGACCAGCGTCCGGTACAGCTCCTCGAAATATTGAGCCTTGATGGTGCCGACCACGAGGCCGAGGAATTCTCCGTCGGATCCCATGAATTTCCGCGCCAGCGGGATCGTCCAGGCTCCGCTGCGCGGATCCCGCTCCAGCCGGCCCAGCTTCGTGTTCAGGGCGGGGTCGGCCTTGAGCGTCCGGAAATAATCCCGATCCGCGATATTGAGGGGTGGGGTCGGCCACGCCACGGACGAGTTGATCACCTTGCCGTCGGCGCCGACCAGCATCACGGCCTCGATATGCGGGAAGCCGCCGATCTTGTCCTCCAGCATGAGCTGGATGTCACGGCTTGCCATGGCACGCGCGTAGACCTCGTCGGAGACGACTGCGAGCGTCTGCATGTGCTCGATCAGGCTCGCCTCGATCAGATTGGCGGCGTCGAAATCGCGCGCCGCCTGATTGGCCAGCACGGTGGCGGTTGCGAGCAGCTGCTGCTTGCTCTCCTCGATCGCGTGATAGCGCAGGTTGGACAGGATGAGGGCGATGGTGCAGACGACCAGCGCGATCAGGAATCCGCCGCATAGCATCAGCACGACGACCGGACGCGTCGAGGCGATGCGGCGCATGGGAGGTGGCTGTCCCTCCTGCGCGAACTCCGCCAACAACCCTTTGTTTGCGCGAGCGGCCAGCAACGTTGCTCCCTGCGACGGTCGGTCTTCGGGGGAGGACGTTAGGCTTCGGGTATTTGGAATGAGGTTAAAGCCGGCGCCTCGCCGGTGCCGCAAACTCGAATACGGTTACGTGCGTGTTACGTCGCCGAGGATGATGCGAGGGGAATACGGCCTCGGCCTGCGTGTTTCCCGGTAGTTCTACCGGGTCCTGCGCAATTATTGTGCGCCCATCCTCGCCAATTCGTCCTTCGCCCGCGTGCTCCAGCGTGCGGCGCGCCTGAGATAAGCGACCGCCCGGGCCTTGCTCGCCTCAAAGCCTCCGCCACCCTCTGCCATGTAGCGCGCGAGTGCGAGGACTGCATTGCTGTTGCCCTGATCGGCTGCCAGTCCGTAGAGGCGTGCCGCCTCACGGGCATCCCGGGGCAGTCCACCCTTGCCCTCCTCGTAGAACCTCGCGAGGTCGTATTGCGCGGATGCATTGCCCTCGTTGCTTGCCTGCTGGTAGAGCCGGGCGGCTTGCTTTTCGTCCTTCGGCAGGCCGAAATTGCCTCGCTCATAGAGCATCGCGACCGAGTCCCACGTCTGGGGATCGTCGCCGTCCACGGCCTGTTGAAAAAGGCGCGAGGATTCCTCCGGGTTCTTCGCCAGGCCGTGACTGCCCCGGAAATACAGCCTTGCGAGATCGCGAGCCGCGGGAGCGCTGCCGTGCGCCGCCGCCTTGTGCAGGAGCCGAGCAAGTTCTGCTTGCGCGTCCGGGCCCGCGCTTAGGTTCAACGGCAGGCTGAGCGCATAGAGCGCGTCGGCATCACCGGCATCGGCGGCGTCCTTGATGATGCGAATTTGTGTCTCGTTGGCGTCAGGATTGAAGGTCGTGTCTCCAAACAGGTTCTGGCGTTGCGCGTTGGCCTCCTTGGTGTCCGACGCCATCGCCTTTGCCAACAGATGCATGGCCTGTCCCGTATCCCGCTGCAAGCCGCCCCAGCCGTACCAATAGAAAGCCGCCAGGGCGACTTGCGCCGCGGGATAGCCCTGGTCTGCCGCGACCTTGAAATTGCGTCCGGCCTCTGCCTTCTGGTCGGGCCGCTTGTCGACGAGGCTGCTCGCGTCATGCGCCCGGCCGAGATTGAAGAGGAGGCGCGGATTGCTCGGGTCGGCAGCCGATGCCCTTTCGCAAGCCAGGATGGCCTCAGCCGCTTGGATCCCGTACAGGCCAATTCCCGCGCCGGCCCGGTTTGGGTCGGTGGGCGAGCCGGCCAGGCGGTCGCATTCGGTCGGTTCGCCGGCAGATGCAGCCCCAGCCAGCAACAATCCAAACAATCCGGCAACGATCGTTCGACATGCCTGCATGGAGCCCTCTTTCCCGTCCGGTTCTCAAAACTGTAGCTGGATGTCGCAACTGGCGCATGCACCGCGGCGCTCATGCCGTGGCCTAACGTCGTATCCATACCGATTTTCCGCGAATTCTAACCGATCGGGTTCCCGCGCGTCGCCCCTCTTCGCAAAGCCCTTCGCCCGGTTGCGGCAAAGGGATATGCTAAACTCCGAGTTGACGGCCCGTCTTCGGAAGAGACGCAGACGAGGCGGGCCGGTCCACCGATGTTTCCTCGGTCTCGCGCGAGTAGCTGGCTTGTTCTCGTCCAGGTGCGCGCTCGCTATCCGGGGAGGGTAGGTCAGCATGCTCGAAGCATTGCAGTTGATCGCCGACACGAATTGGATTCAGCTCGCGCTCGCGGTCATCATCTTCGATATTCCCCGCTACACGTTTTCACTGCTGTCGCTCTCCCTGCTCGGCCTGGCCGGCGCGCTGCCCCAACGGCAAACGCCGATCAGCGCATCGGTCAGCGTGATCGTGCCCGCTTTCAACGGCGGGCCCGGACTGCTTCGTTCGATCGAGTCGCTGCGTCGGCAGACCCTGCCGCCGCTCGAGATCATCGTCGTCGATGACGGCTCCACCGATGACACGCGCGCAATCGCCGAGCGGGCACGCGCGGCGGGGCTGGTGGATATGGTCATCTGCCACGGCACGCGTTGCGGCCGAAGTGCCGCGATCAACGCCGCCGCCCGATTCGCCAGCGGCGAGCTGCTCCTGACGGTCGATGCCGACACGCTGTTCGAACCGGCGGCTGTCGCCGGGCTCGCATCCGCATTCACGGATCCGCGCGTCGCGGGCGCGAGCTGCAACATCGCAATCAGCAACGAAGCCAGCTCGATCTGGACGCGGCTTCAAAGCATCGAATATTTGATGTCGATCAGCGCCGGCAGGACGATCCTCGACACCGTCGATGCGATCGCCTGCCTGTCCGGCGCCTGCTCCATGTACCGTCGCGACGTCTTCATGCGGCAGGGCGGGCTCGACGTTGGTCCGGGAGAGGATCTGGAGTTCAGCCTGCGGCTGCGACGGCTGGGTTATCTCGTTCGCTTCGTGCCCGAAGCGTGGGTCGAGACGGCAGGACCCGTCAGCGGCCTCGGCCTGCTGCGCCAGCGCGCGCGGTGGGATCGCGACGCCTTGCGAATCCGCCTCATCATGTATGGCGAATTGCGATTCTTCCATCGCTTCGAGCGGTTCCCCGACACGCTGCAGAGGCTGGATTTCATCCTGTTCGACCTGATCCCCACGCTCAGTTTTCCGTTCTACCTCGTCTATCTCGTGGCATTGCTCGGCGCCGACGCCTTCTGGCTTCTCGCCGCGATCTACGTCCTGCTGACATGGATCTCGTTCTTCAACCTCGGCCTCGCCTTCGTCATGTTCAAGCGTGCGCCGAGAATTCTCGATCTCGGGGCCGCGCTGGTCTTCCCGGTCTATCAGAGCGTCTATCTGAAATGCGCCCGGCTGGTCTCCTACTCCTCCGAGATCATCTTCGCCGCTTCAGTGAATGATGACTTCGTGCCGCCGCGCGTCCGTCGCGCACTGTTTTCCGGCTAGGGGAGGAGCACGCCGATGAATGTCGCGATCAACAGGCTGGACCCGAATGTCCCCGATCCCGTGGAAAGCCGCCGCAGCGCTGCGGGACGGCTCGTGCGCCTCACCTATGCGACGGCCGTTTTCGGCGTGCTCGCCTTCCTGGTCGTCTATTTCGGCGCGCCACTGGTCTATCTGAGCGGACCGGGGACCGTCTCGTCCCCACCGCACGTCGTTTCGCTTCCCTATCTGGTGCAGGTCGCAGAGGTCATGGTGACGCCGGGCACCACGGTCAAGGCCGGGGACGGGATCGCACAGATCCGGTCGCCCGAGCGCGACAACATCGTGGCGACCTATATGCGCGCATTGGCCGACATCGCGAGCCGGCGATCGGAGCTGCGCATCAGGGCACGCGTCGCGCAGGAAACGCTCGAAGCGGCGAAAGCGTACAGGACGTTGACGGAAGATGCCGTCGACCAGATCGAAGCGTCGAGCGCAGCGAGCCTGGCGTTTCGCCTCGAACTGCTGCGGGAGCGCGGTCTCGCCCGCAAGTCCGTCATTTCGCAGGAGGCGGAGATCGCGGAGTCCATCTCCCAGCTGGCGGATCTGGACGATTTTGGCCAGCAGCTGCGCGACCATCTCGACGACGTGGAGCGGAATTTCGCCGGCGGCCAGGTGCTGGCGCCCGTCGCCGGCATCGTCTCGACCAATCTCGCCAATGTCGGGCAATCGCTCGTGGCGGGCACGGCGATCGCCGAAATCCTCGATCCCACCGACATCTTCGTCGACTGGTACATTCCGAATGCGCGCCTGGTCGAGCCGAGGGTCGGCAATCAAGTGCTCGTGGTGTTCGGCAACCGCCGCATCGCCGGAACGATCGCGGAGATACTGCCGGTCTCGGTCGTCTACGCCGCAGGCCGGCAACCGCTGACGCGCGAGCGCACGGCTGCCCAGATCGCGCGCATCCGCTTCGTCGCCGACGCCGCTCCGCCCCCGCTGAATTCGACGGTTTCCGTTCACATGTACTACACGAACCTGGCGTCCCGATTTGCCGCAGCTTTGGTCCGGCTGCTGGGCCTGCAATAGGGTCGAAGACGTCGCATCGAAAGGAAACGAAGGTGCAGATCAGCGCGGATGAAACGATGTGCCCGGTCTGCCGAAATGGTCTCGCATTCGACCGGATCCTGCATCACATGATCTGCGCCTATGTCGGGCCATCCAGCGATTTCGTCGAGAGAGCTGACGGCTATGTCTGTCCGAAATGCCGGCGCAGCATCGGCTCAGGCGACCCGGCCTGCGAGGTCGTCGGCACGAGTGCGCGGTGTAGCGCCTGCGGCAAGGAGATGATCGTGTCGCCGGTCGCGGGCTCGATCTGAAACCCTCACGGAGGGAGAGGGGCGGGCGCCCGCCTGGACGGCATTCACCAGATTGGGGGGTGCCGCGTCGCCGTTGGTCTGGCAGGCCATTGGGATCGCTGGCGCACCCGACACGATTCGAACGTGTGACCTTTGCCTTCGGAGGGCAACGCTCTATCCAGCTGAGCTACGGGTGCAGTGGCGTTCATTTAGCCGATTGGCGCGGGGCGGGCAACCGCTTCTCGCCGCACGGCGGCTAGGCCGATTTGCGCCGGAAAGGCGCCGGAACCGGTGCCGCCTCCCGGCCGAGGGCCGCGAACTCGGCCAGCACCCTTTCGGCGCAGATGACGCGGTTGCGGCCGAGCCGCTTGGCGACATAGAGCGCCTCGTCGGCCTCGCCCAGCAGCCGGTCGGGGCCGCCGTCGGCCGCGCCGGGAATGCGGCTGGCGACGCCGACACTGAGGGTGACGTGGTCGCCGGCCCCATGGGCGCCATGGGCGATCCGCAAGGCCATGACGGCGATGCGGATCTCTTCGGCGATGACGCAGGCGGCATCGCAATCCATGTCCGGCAGGATCAGCGCGAATTCCTCGCCGCCATAACGGCTGGCGAGGTCGAGCGGGCGCACGGCATGCCGGCTGACGACGGCGGCGATCGCGCGCAGGCATTCGTCGCCGGTCTGGTGGCCGTGGTGGTCGTTGAACAGCTTGAAATGATCGACGTCGACGAACAGCAGCGCCATCGGCTTCTGCGTGCGCTCGGCGCGGGCCCATTCGCTCATCAGCATCTGGTCGAACGAGCGGCGGTTCGACAGGTCGGTGAGCCCGTCCTTGGTGGCGAGCTCCTTCAGCGCCATCTCGGCGCGCTTCTGGTCGGTGAGGTCGCGCAGCGTCTCCACCACCGCGATCAGCTGGCCGGCCTCGTCGTGGATGGGGCCGGCATCGATGGCGAGATAGAGCTGGTTGCCGAGCTTCGGCATCACGCACCAGTTCTCGGCGGAAAAGCCGAGCCCGTTATGGCCGCGCGCGGCATATTCCGAATAGAATTCCGGCAGCCGCTCGGGACGGTCGAGCGCGACAAGATCGGCAAGGCAGGGGCGCCTCGTCTCATAGAAGGCCTGCCAGTGCTTGCTGGTGCCGATCACCTCGGAGGCGGTGACGCCGGTCAGCCGCTCGCAGGCCCTGTTCCAGATCACGACGCGGCGCTTCGGGTCGATCACGAAGGTCGGCACCACCAGATGCTGCATCAGCCGCGCGGCATAGGAATCCGCAGCGTCGACGCTCCCGGTCCGCGCCTTGCCCGGCTTCGCCATCTCAGGCCACCGCCGCCACCGGCGCGGCATTGCCGGGGCCGAACAGTTTTCGCACCTCGGCGGCCGGCTTCGGCGCGCTGAACAGGTAGCCCTGCATCTCGGTGCAGCCGAGGTTACGCAGCATCTCGCGCTGGGCCTCGGTCTCGACGCCCTCGGCGACCGTGGTCATGCTGCTGGCGGCGGCGATGTTCACCACCGCCTGCACGATGACGGGCGCGCCGCTGGTCTCCGCGATGTCGGCGACGAAGCAGCGATCGATCTTGATCTTGTCGAACGGGAAGCGCTTGAGGTAGCTGAGCGAGGAATAGCCGGTGCCGAAATCGTCGAGCGCGATGCGCACGCCGATCGAACGGAGCTGGTGCAGGATCGACAGCGCCGCCTCGTCATCGCGGATCAGCACGGCCTCGGTGATCTCGAGCTCGAGCCGGCGCGGATCAAGGCCAGAGGCGGCGAGCGCGCCGGCGATCCTGAGCGCCAGCGTGTCGCATTTGAGTTGCACCGGCGAGACGTTGACCGCAACCCGTATATGCGTCGGCCAGGTCGCGGCTTCGTTGCAGGCCATGCGCAGCACCCAGTCGCCGAGCTCGTTGATGAGGCCGGTATCCTCGGCGATCGGAATGAACTCCGCCGGCGAGACCATGCCGCGCTCGGGGTGGCGCCAGCGCAGCAGCGCCTCGCAGCCGGAGACCTCGCCGGAACGCAGATCGACCAGCGGCTGATAGTGGATCTCGAAGCCGCCGTTCACCAGGGCCTGGCGCAGGTCCTGCTCCATGGTCAGGCGCGCCTTGGCGCTCGCATCCATCTCTGGTTCGAAGAAGCGGTGGGTGCGGCGGCCCTCGGCCTTGGCGCCGTACATCGCGAGGTCGGCGTTCTTGATGAGCTGGTCGAGATCGCTGCCATCCTGCGGCGCCAGCGCAATGCCGATGCTCGCGTCGGTGGAGAGCTGGTGGCCGAGGCAGTGATAGGGCTGCCGGATCGCTTCGTAGATCCGCGTGACGAAGGACAGCACGTCGGCGGAGGATCGGATCCCGGTCTGGATCACCGCGAATTCGTCGCCGCCGAGCCGTGCGATCAGGTCGCCCTTCTTGAGGCAGCCGCGCAGGCGGGTCGCGATCGCCTTCAGCAGCTCGTCGCCGACGTGATGGCCGAGCGAATCGTTGATGCCCTTGAACTCGTCGACGTCGATATAGAGCAGCGCGAATGGCTCGCCGCCGGCGGCCTTCGCAAGCTCGCGCTCGATCTGCTCGCGGAACAGCGTGCGGTTCGGCAGGTCGGTCAGCGCATCGTAATGCGCCATATGCGCGATCTTCTCGTGGGCACGCCGCCGCTCGGTGACGTCCTCGACGACACTGATGAGATAGCGCGGCTCGCCGGACTTGTCGCGAATCCCGATCCGGGTCGAGGTGATGTAGCGCATCCCCTTGGTCAGGCTCGGCCAGGGATGCTCGTCCTTGAACAACCCGGTGTCGGTTAGCAGCGCCTCGCCGTCGTCCTCGGTGACAATCCTGGCGGAGTCATCCGGGTAGATGTCGCGGGGGGTCTTGCCGATAATGGCTTCGCTCGATTGGCCGAACTGCTCCTCGGCGGTCCGGTTGATCAGCAGATATTGCCGTGTGCGAGCGTCCTTCACCGTGATCTGGGAAGGGATGTGATCGATGATCTCGCGCAGGAACATGTAGTTGCGGTCGCGCTCCTGCTCCAGATTGCGCCGCTCGGTGATCTCCTCGATCGTCGCGACCCAGCCGCCTTGCGCGAGCGGGGTGTTGATGACCTGGAAGGCGCGGCCGTTGGGCAGCTCGTGGACCCTGCTGGAGACCGTGCCTTCGGCGACGATCCTCATGACATCTGCGCAAAATGCCTCGACGTCGCCGCCGAACGCGCCGCGTTCCTTGCGATGATACATCGCCTCGCGGATGTGACAGCCGGGCTTGATGACGTCGTGGGAAAGGCCGAACATGTCGGCGTAGCGGCGGTTGCAGGTGACGATGTAACCGGCGGCGTCGTAGAGAATCAGCCCTTGCGACATGTTGTTGAGCGCGGTGTCGAGCCGCAGGCGCTCCGCCTCGATCCGCTCCTGGGCCTCGCGGTTCTGCCGGTGGATCTGGCGAATGATCAGATAGAGGATCAGGGCGATCACGGCGGCCGAAAGCGCGGCCGTGGTGACCATGAAGCCGGTCTGCTGCCGCCAGTCCGCAAGCGCTGCAGCCGTGGTGTTGGTGGCGACGATGACCAGCGGGAAATGCTGCAGTGACGCCGCCGAGCCGAGCCGCTCCTCGTGGTCGACCGGACTAATCACGCGAAGCGTGTGCTGGCCGCCCTTGGTCAGCACCTTCCGCATCAGCGGCGCATCCTTGAAGCTCCTGCCGATCAGCTCCTCGGCATGCGGGTAGCGCGCCAGCATCTTGCCTTCGCGGTCGAACAGCGAGATCGCCGTGCCTTCCGCAAGTGCCACGGATGCGAAATAGTTCTGGTAGCTGTCCGGATCGATCCGGCGGACCATCGCGCCGAAGAAGGTGCCGTCGGCGCCGCGCAGCCGTCGTGCGACGACCGTGGTCCATTTGCCGATGATGAAGCTGCGGACCGATTCCAGGATGACCGGCTCGGCCATCGGATCGGATTTGAGCGTCTGAAAATAGGCGCGCGAGGACACGTTGATCTTGGGCAGCGGCTGGGCCCGCGACCAGTTGATGAGCTCTCCGTCGGCATCGTAGATCGCGATGTCGCCGAGATAGGAGACCGAGCTGACCTTGCTGCGGAGCATCTGGTTCGCCGCAAGGCCCGATAGGCGCTCGCGGAACATCGCGGGCGAGCTGATCTCCGGCAGGTTCATCTGACCGATCAGATCGGCGGCAACGACATCGGAGTCTTCAAACTGCTGATCGAAGTGCCGCGCGATCAGCTGCACCGTATTTTCCAGCTCGCGCTCGCGGTTGGCCAGGGTCCGTTCGCGAAATTCGCCGACGGCCATGGCGGTCACGGCGAAGATCCCCGCGACCAGCAATACGCCGCACAGGGTCAGCCACAGGACAGGGCCACGACGCGCCAAGGCGGCCCAGCCGTTTTTCGCGGCTACGGACATTGCGGCTGCCATCGTGGAAAAGACCTGGCGCATTCCCCCTCCCTGGAGGAACAGGAATACACCTCACAAATGGCGCAAAGCTTAGGAAAACCAGTTACCTAAGGATTAAATCCGGTTGTGCTGTCGCGCTCGTGTGCCGGCAGGCGCGAAGCACGTCGCAGTTGCGCTGCGCCAGCAACAACCGCTGCGCTGCATCATTAATCGATGCTTAATGCGAGGCGCCCGCGGTCTTCTTGCCGCCGCCATGGCGCAGCCGTCCGACCACGCCGGTCGGAAAGAAGTAGACGCTGGCGATGAAGAGCAGCCCGAGCCAAAGCAGCCAGCGGTCGGGATGCAGCAGCCCCGGCAGCAGCGGCAGGCCGGCTTCCGACGCCGCCTTCGAGGCGACGCCCATCAGCGACTGCAGATAGTTCTGCGCCAGGATGAAGATGGTGGCGCCGATGATCGCGCCGTAGATCGTGCCCATGCCGCCGATCACGACCATCAGCAGGATGTCCAGCATGATCGAGAAGCTGAGCGAGGTGTCGGGACCCGCATAGCGCAGCCACAGCGCGTTCAGGATGCCGGCGCTGGCGGCGACGAGGGCCGCGAGGCAGTTGGCGTAGGTCAAATGGAAGACGGTGCGGAAGCCGAGCGCCTCGGCGCGGAAGCGGTTCTCGCGGATCGCCTGCAGCACGCGGCCGAACGGCGAGTTCACCACCCGCAGCAGCGCGAGGATCATCAGCGCCGAGACCGCGAACACCAGATAGAACGTCAGGATGCGGCCGTTGATCTCGAAGCCAAACAGGTTCTTGGAGATCAGCACCGTGCCGGGGCGCAGCAGCTCCGGCAGCTGGAAGCTGCGTCCGTCTTCGCCGCCGGTCAGCCAGGACAGCTGCGATGCCAGCACCTGGAAGGCGGAGGCGACCGCGAGCGTGATCATGGCAAAGAAGATCGCGGCCACCCGCAACGAGAACAGGCCGATCGCGAGCGCAAGCAGCGCCGCAAGCGGCAGGCCGGTGACGATGCCGGTGGCGACCGCCGCCCAGTTCGGGCCCATCCCGTACAGCGCGATCGCGATGGCGTAGCTGCCGATGCCGTAGAACATGGTGTGGGCGAACGACACCGAGCCGGTATAGCCGAGCAGGAGATCGTAGGAGGCGACCAGCGCGGCGAAGACGCAGATCTTGGCCGCGACGTTCAGCGCCTTGGCGCCCGGGAACAGGAACGGCGTCGCCGCCAGCGCCAGGATGATGACGACGAGAACAAGGGTAAGAATGCGGCTGCGCGGCGGATCGCCGGAGAGGATCATCATCGGCTGGTCACCGCATAGAGGCCGCGCGGCCGCCACATCAGAATGGCGACCATCAGCAGGATGTTGGAGACGAGGGCGAGTTTCGGCACCAGGAAGCCGCCATAATTGGCGACCATGGCGACGAGGATCGCGCCGATGAAGCAGCCGCCGATCGACCCCAGGCCACCGATGATGACGACGATGAAGATCAGGACGGTGAGGTCGTCGCTCATGGAGGCGTGGACCTGCTCGCGATACAGCGCCCACATCACGCCGCCGAGGCCGGCCAGCGCCGAGCCCGTCATGAACACGCCGAGGAACAGCCGGCGAATGCGATAGCCGAGCGCCTCGACCATCTCGCGGTTCTCGACGCCGGCGCGGATCAACAGGCCGAGCTTGGTGCGGTTGAGCACGACCTGGATCGCGATGAAGACGGCAAGCCCGATCAGCATCGCCAGCACGCGGTATTTGGCGATGGCGACGTCGCCGAGGATGAAGGAGCCGCGCAGCGAGGCCGGCAGTGGCATCGGGATGATCTGCGGCCCCCACAGCGCATAGAGCGTCTGTTCGGCGACGATCAGGCCGCCGGTCGTCATCAGGATCTGCTTCAGATGCTGGCCATAGACGGGCAGGATCAGCACGCGCTCGACGACGAGGCCGAGCGCGCCCGACACCGCCATCGACAGCAGCGCGGCCGGGGCGAGCACCGCGAGGTTCATCCAGAGCGAATCCGCCTGGATCGACGCCGCGAACGGCGCCAACACCAGGGTCGCGACATAGGCCCCGACGGCAATGAAGGCGCCATGCCCGAAATTGAGCACGTCCATCAGGCCGAACACCAGCGTGAGCCCTGAGGCCATGATGAAGATCATCATGCCCATGGCAAGGCTCGCGGCGGTCAGGGTCAGCCAGGAGCTGGTCGAGCCGATCAGCGGGATCATCAGAAGCGCGAGAGCGATCGGCAGCAGGACCGGCGCGATGTCGCGCTTCGGCTTCGGCAGGGGATCGGTTGCGGCAAGGTCAGTCACTGATGCGCCTCCAGGCTCAGGCCGAGCAGCCGCTCCTGCAGCGGCACGTCGGCGGCGAGCGCCGCCATCTCGCCGCGATGGACGATGGTGCCGTTGTCCATCACCAGCACATTGTCGCCGAGCTCGCGGGCGGCAAAGAAATTCTGCTCGACCAGGAGGATCGTCGCGCCCTTGCGCTTGATCTCCTTCAGGCACTCGATCAGCGCCATCACGATGGCGGGCGCCAGCCCCTTGGTCGGCTCGTCGATCAGGAGCAGTTTTCGCGGTTCAACGATCGCGCGCGCGATAGACAACATTTGTTTTTGTCCGCCCGAGAGACTCCCCGCGCGCGACAGCCAGAACCGGCGCAGCGCCGGGAAGAAGCCGAAAATCCATTCCAGCTGCTTGTCGTCCATCGGTGCGTCGCGCGCCGCGAGAACGAGATTCTCCTTCACCGTGAGGTCGGAGAACACGGCCATGCTCTCCGGCACGTAGCCGACGCCGAGCCGGGCGATGTCGGGCGTGGCGCGGCTCTCGATGCGCATCCCCGCGAGGCTGATCTCGCCGCTGGAGGCTTGCCACAGGCCCATGATGGTGCGCAGCGTCGTGGTCTTGCCGGCGCCGTTGCGGCCGAGCAGCATCGTGACCTGTCCTTGCGGGACGGCAAGATCGATGCCCTGGAGGATGTGATAGCGCCCGATATGAGTGTGCACGCCGGAGAGTTTCAGGAGATCGGTCATGCTGCGCTCTTCGGTGCTACGCCGAGATAGGCTTCCTGCACGATCGGCGAGGCGATCACCTCGGCAGGCGGGCCGTCGGCGACGAGTTGGCCGTTATGCAGCACGATGATGCGGTCTGCGAGTGAACGCACCACATCCATCTTGTGCTCGACCAGCAGGATGATCTTGCTCCTGTCCTGCTTGAGCTGTGCGATCAGGTTGAGCACGACAGGCACCTCGTCGATGCTCATGCCGGCGGTCGGCTCGTCGAACATGAACACTTTCGGCTCCAGCGCGATCATCAGGGCGACCTCGAGCTTGCGCTGGTCGCCATGCGACAGCGCGGTAGCAGTGACGCCGCGGCGAATGCCGAGCGCGACCTGGTCGAGGATGGCATCCGCCCGCGCGATCAGGTCGCGGCGCACCGTCCAGGGCCGCAGCATGTCGTAATGGGTGCCGTTCGCCGCCTGCACCGCGAGGCGGACATTCTCTTCCACGGTGAGGTTCGGAAAGAGATTTGTCAGCTGGAACGCGCGCCCGAGACCCGCACGGGTCCGCATCGGCGCGGAATGCTGGGTGATGTCGGTGCCGTCGAACAGAATGCTGCCGCTCGATGCGCGCAGCTGGCCCGAGATCAAGTTGAAATAGGTGGTCTTGCCGGCGCCGTTCGGCCCGACGATGGCGGTGAGCTCGCCCGGGCGAAACGTGCAGGTGACGTTGTTGACCGCGACATGCCCGCCGAAGCGGATGGTGAGGTCGCGAGTTTCGAGGGTGAGCGTCATGTCGGTAAGGTGTCTCGGCTGGGACGGTAAACCTCTCCCCGGGGGAGAGGTCGATTTGCGCCTGGCGATGCGACGCATCGTCCAGCAGCAATTCGGGTGAGGGGACTGAGGTCCCACGAGAGAGCTTAACCCCTCACCCGCGCGTTCGGCGCGACCTCTCCCGATGGGAGAGGCGGAGCCATCACCGCTTGTTGCGGACAGGAACGTCCATGTCCTCGATCTTCAGCTCGCGCACCGGCTCGAGCACGGCCCAGGCGACGTTCGGATCGACCTTGACCTTGAAGTGATACATGCTCTGCAGCGCCTGATGGTCTTCCTTGCGGAACACCATCTTGCCCTTCGGCGTGTCGAACTCCAGGCCTTCCATTGCCGTGATCAGTTTCTCGGTGTCGGTCGACTTCGCCTTGGTGACAGCGGCGACGACGGACATCGCGGCCGCGAAACCGCCCGCGGTGAAGAAGTCCGGCGGCGCTTTGAAGCGCTTCTGGTGCTCGGCGACCAGCCAGTCGTTCACCGGGTTCTTCGGGATCTCGTAGAAGTAATAGGTCGCGCCTTCCATGCCGGGCAGGCTCTTATAGGCGGCGAGCGCCGGCAGGATGTTGCCGCCGGTGGAGAGCTCGATGCCGTAGCGCTTCGGGTCCATGTCCTGGAGCTTTGCCAGCGGATTGCCGGCGCCGGCCCAGATCACCCAGATCACCTTGCGGCCGGGCTTGTCCTTCAGCGCGTCGAACAGGCGCTGGCCGACCGCGGTGAAGTCGGTGGTCGAGGTCGGGGCATATTCTTCCGCTGCCAGCGTCGCGCCGGTCTTGGCCAGCGCCTCCTTGAAGGCGGCGACGCCGTCGCGGCCGAAGGCGTAGTCCTGCGCCAGCGTCGCGACGGTGACACCCTGCTTGCCGATCGCGACCGCGTTGGAGATCGCGTCCTGCGAGGAGTTGCGCGCGGTGCGGAAGATGTAGCGATTCCATTTCTCGCCGGTAATCTGGTCCGCGACGGCGGGCTCGACGATCAGGATTTTCTTGTTCTCTTCGGCGACCGGGAGAATCGCGAGCGCCGCGGCCGACGAGGTCGTGCCGATGGCGATGTCGGCCTTGTCGTCCTGATAGGCTTCCGCGAGCGCGGCCTTCGCAAGGTCCGGCTTGCCCTGGTCGTCCTTGGTGATGATGACGATCTTGCGACCGTCGAGGGTCATGGTGCCCTTGGTGGCGTATTCAAAACCCATCTGCAGGCCGGTCTCGGTCTGCTTGGCATAGGCTTCCAGCGGACCGGTCTTGCCGTAGATCAGCGCGACCTTGAAATCGTCGGCCCGTGCGGAGGTGCTCGCGGCGAGAGCGAGGATGGTTGTTGTTATGATGAATGATCGACGCACGATGGTCCCTCCTGATTCAAAGTTTCTCGATAACAGCGATTTGCACAACACTACGAACATTGCAATTGAACCTCCGGCCGAGCGTGTCGGCCTTTCGAGCATGCATCATTTTTGGGCTTGCCGCATGGTGTGCGATGCGTCGGCCCCCTCGGCCTGACGTCGATCCGACTGGGCTTCCTCCGCGCTCTCGAAGATATGCGGCGCGACGCCGCGCTTCTCCAGGGCTTCGCCGAGCTTGATGCGCAGGAAGCCCGACGTGGTGTAGCGCGACACGCCGGAATAGAAGCGGTCGACCAGGCTGCGCACCATGGCCGAATAATCGTCCATCAGCTCCGGCAGGATGGAAAAGTTGTCATAATTGACGATGGTGTAAACCCGGCGGCCGAGCGGAGCGAGCTTTGCTTCGACGAGCGCCGCGATGGCGTCGATCTCGGCCTTGCTGCGCAGCGGATAGCGCTCCAGATTGACGAAGAACAGGTTCTGCTGCTCGTCCAGCGTGAAGCGCTGGTCGAGCGGGATGGTGAGCAGGCGCTCGCGCAGCTCCATGGGTCCGTCGCGGAAGATGCGGGCATCCATCAGGGCAGGATCGCGCGGGATCAGCGGCTTGAAGTCCATCAGGCGCAGGATGTCGCGCTCGATGTCGATGCCGGGCGCAACTTCCGTGAGCTCGAGCCCGTCCGGCCTGAGCTCGAGCACGCAGCGTTCGGTGACATAGAGCGTGCGTTGCTTGCGCGCGGCGGCGAACGGGCCGCTGAAGGTGACGTGCTCGACCTTGTCGACGAACTTGCGTGATTTGGCTTCGTCGAGGATGGCGAGCTTGCCGTCATTCACCGCGATGCGCTGCTTGCCTGCGCCGAAGGTGCCGACGAAGACGACCTCCTTGGCGTTCTGGCTGATGTTGATGAAGCCGCCGGCCCCCGCAAGCTTCGGCCCGAACTTGCTGACATTGAGATTGCCGGCGCGGTCGACCTGGGCGAGGCCGAGGAAGGCGGCATCTAAGCCGCCGCCGTCGTAGAAATCGAACTGATAGGGCTGGTCGATCACCGCCTGGGTGTTGATCGCCGCACCGAAATCGATCCCGCTCGCCGGGATGCCGCCGATCACGCCCGGTTCCGCCGTCAGCGTGATGAGGTCGATGATCCGCTCTTCATTGGCGACCGAAGCGATGCCCTCGGGCATGCCGATGCCGAGATTGACGACGCTGTTGGCCTTGAGCTCGAGGGCGGCGCGCCTGGCGATGATCTTGCGCTCGCTGACGGGCATCACTGGCAGGGAAGCGGCGCGGACGCGGATCTCGCTCGAGAAGGCCGGATTATATTGCGTGCCGAAGGTCTGCCAATGGTTCTCAGGTCTCGACACGACGACACAGTCGACGAGGATGCCGGGGATCTTGACCTGTCGCGGATTGAGGCTGCCGCTCTCGGCGACGCGTTCGACCTGGGCGATGACGATGCCGCCGGAATTATGCGCCGCCATGGCGATGGCGAGCGCCTCCAGCGTCAGCGCCTCCTTCTCCATGGTGAGGTTGCCGTCGGGATCGCCTGTCGTGGCGCGGATGATCCCGACTTGAATCGGGAACGTCTTGTAGAGCAGGCACTCCTCGCCGCGCAGCGTGATCAGCTCCACCATGTCCTCGGTGGTGCGTGCGTTCAGCTTGCCGCCGCCATGCCGGGGATCGACGAAGGTGCCCATGCCGACGCGGGTGATGTGACCGGGCCGATGCGCCGCGATGTCGCGGAACAGGTGCGTGATCACGCCCTGCGGCAAATTATAGGCCTCGATCTGGTTGGCGATCGCGAGCTGCTGCAGCTTGGGGGCAAGGCCCCAGTGCCCGCCGATCACGCGCCGGACCAGGCCTTCATGCGCGAGATGATTGAGGCCGCGCTGCTTGCCGTCGCCCTGGCCGGCCGCATAGACCAGCGTCAGATTGCGCGGCTTGCCTTGGGTGTAGGGCGCATCGCCCTCGTTGGAGAGATAGAGCTCCTCCAGCGCAATCGCGATCTCCTCGGCAAAGCCGATGCCGACGAAGCCGCCGGTGGCGACCGTGTCGCCGTCACGGATCAGCATGACGGCTTCCGCCGCGGTGACGACTTTGCCCTTCTCGGCGTTACGCAAATAGGGCAAGGCAGGATGCTGGCTCATGGCATTCCCTCCCATGTCTGTTGCGGACCGCATGCCGGTTCTTCTCGCTTGCCTCTATTCGTACCGCGTGGAGCGGCTGGCGACCAGCCGCTCCGGCGTCGCGGGGGCCGCGCTCAGCCCGTTCAGGGCTGGGCGACCTTGCGCGTTTCGGTGGCGAAATAGACCGAGACGACGGTGATCAGCGCCAGCGCTATCATGTAGAGGGAGATCGGCCAGGTCGCCGGCGCGTAGGCCGTCATCAATCCCGTCGCGATCAGCGGCGACAGCGCGCCGGCGAAGATCGAGGCGAGGTTGTAGCCGAGCGAGACGCCGCTATAGCGCACCTTGGTGCCGAACAGCTCCGACAGGAAGCTCGCCTGCGGGCCGTACATCGCGGCGTGGCCGACGGCGAGACCGAGCACGATCGCGATCCAGGCGTATTGCGGGTTCTTGGTCGAAAGCAGCATGAACAGCGGGAACGACATCAGCGCCGAGAACACCGCGCCGAAGATGTAGATCGGCCGCCGCCCGAGGCGGTCGGAGAGCGCGCCGAAGGCGGGGATGGTGAAGGTCTCGATCGCCGCGCCGATCAGCACGCCGTTGAGCATGTCCTGCTTGTTCATGCCGAGCGATTGCGTGGCATAGGCGAGCACGAAGGTCGCGTAGATGTAGAAGAAGCCGTTTTCGGCAAAGCGCGCGCCCATCGCGAGCAGGATGTTCTTCGGGTACATCCTGATCGCCTCGAGGATCGGCATCTTCACTTCCTGCTTGGTGTCCTTGACCTTCTGGAACTCCGGCGATTCCGCGATGGTGAAGCGGATCCACAGGCCGACCAGCACCAGCGCGATCGAGAACAGGAACGGGATGCGCCAGCCCCAGGCATAGAGCTGCGCATCGGTCAGCATTGCTGACACCACCGAGAACACCAGCGTGCCGAGCACGAGGCCGAGCGGCGCGCCAAGCTGCGGCCAGCTGCCGTAAAACCCTTTCTTGTCCGCCGGCGCATGCTCGACCGCCATCAGCACCGCGCCGCCCCATTCGCCGCCAAGGCCAAAACCCTGGATCAGGCGGCATGTCACCAGCAGGATCGCGGCCCAGATGCCGGCGGTCTCGTAGGTCGGCAGGAAGCCGATCGCCGCGGTCGCCGCGCCCATGATCAGCAGCGTCAGATAGAGCATGGTCTTGCGGCCGATCTTGTCGCCGTAATGCCCGAACACGATGCCACCGAGCGGGCGCGCGATGAAGCCGAGCGCGTAGGTCGCGAACGCCAGTAGCGTGCCCATCATCGGGTCGAAGGTCGGAAAGAACAGCTTGTTGAAGATCAGCGCCGCGGCGGTGCCGTAGAGGAAGAAGTCGTACCACTCGATCGCCGTGCCGATCAGGCTCGCGGTGGCGACCGTGACGTGCGAGGGCTGTCTGGTCTGAAGCTGATGGACCGAGATCGCTTCACTCATCTTGCGTCCTCCCTGGTTGCGAATGCGCATGTGCAGCACGCGTCATTGTGCAAAGCGAAGAGCAAGCTCCGCGCCAGATGCCACAGGTTTGCGCAAATTGGCTGAAAACCCAGCAGATTCAGCAAAGGCCTCGGGAAAGAGCGGCCAGGTCGCGTGTCAGGATTCCGAGACTCTGGACGGCTGAGTCTCGAAACTCAGACGGAGGCTGGCCCCGTGGCGAGGCCGAACTTGGCGAGCTTCTTGTAGAAGGTCGCGCGCGAGATCTGCAGCATCTTGGCGGCTTCCGAGATCTGGCCGTTGCTGGCGGCGAGCGCCTGTTCGAGCGTGTGCTTCTCGAACTCGGCCTCGGCCTCCGCATAGGGCACCACCGTTCCCGCCGGCCGCTCGGGCGGTGCGAGCCTGACCTCGGCGCCAACAGGGAGAATGCGGACGAAATCGTCGCCGGTCAGCCGCCCGGAATCGCTGAGGATCAGCGCGCGCTCGAGGATGTTGCGGAGCTCGCGGACGTTGCCCGGCCAATCATAGCGGGCGAGTGCGGCCAGCGCGCTCGGCGTGATCTTGGCCTTGACGTAGTCGCCGGACGCGCTGATGTCGTCGAGCAGCCGGGCGCAGATGTCGGGGAGATCGTCGAGGCATTGACGCAGCGGCGGCAGGTCGACCGAGAGCACGTTGAGGCGATAGTAGAGATCGGGCCGGAATGCGCCGTCGCTGACGCGCTTGCGCAAATCGACATTGGTCGCGGCGATGACGCGGACGTCGACCTTGCTGATCTTGTCCGAGCCGAGCGGCTCGATCTCGCGCTCCTGCAGCACGCGCAGGAGCTTCGCCTGCAGCTGCAGCGGCATCTCGCCGATCTCGTCGAGGAACAGCGTGCCGCCGTCGGCGATCCGGAATTTCCCCTCGCGCCCTTTGCGGTCGGCGCCGGTATAGGCCCCGGGCGCGGTGCCGAAGAATTCGGATTCGATCAGCGTCTCGGGGATCGCGGCGACATTGACGCTGACGAACGGCTTGTCGGCGCGGGAGGAGGCGTTGTGGATCGCCTGCGCCAGCATCTCCTTGCCCGTGCCGGTTTCGCCGGTGAGCAGCACCGTGACGCTCTGCCGCGCGGCGCGGCCTGCGAGCTCCTTGGCCTGCGCGATTCCCGGCGTCGTGCCGACGAAATCGGCGAAGGTGAAGCGCGCGGCACGGGCGTTGGACAATTGCCGTCGCGCCAGCCGCAGATCGCTCTCGAGCTGGGCGACGCGGGCGAGCAGCGGCTTGAGGCTCTCCAGATGGTCGTAGAGCACGAAGCCGATCGCGCCGATGACCTTCCGGTTCTCGTCCTCGATCGGCATCCGCGTCACCACGAGCTGCTCGCCGCCGAGCTCCATGATGTCGAGCAGGATCGGCTCGCCGGTCTCGGCCACCTTCCGCATCAGGCTGTTCGGGATGATTTCCTCGATCGGCCGGCCGATCGCGTCCGCCGTATGCTCGAGGCCGAGCGAGGCCAGATATTTCTCGTTGACGTAGACGACGCGCCCGCCGCGATCGATCGCAATCGCGCCCTCGCAGAGGTTCTCCAGCCGCTCGAACAGCGTCACCATCGCGCGCGCACGGAGATAGGCGGGGTCGCTGACGGCAGAAGTGGGAACGGACATGACGTGCCTCGCGGGAAGCCCGCCTGTGTATTAGCAAAAGGACAGTAATTTCAAAGGGGGAATTGGGCGTTGGGGCGCAGGCCACACCCTCCATTGTCATGCCCCGGCTTGACCGGGGCATCCAGTACGCCGCGGCCTATCGATTCAACAACGACTGTCTCTGGAATACTGGGTCGCCCGGTCAAGCCGGGCGACGACACCGAGATTGGAGCGGCGCTTGCCACCCTACCTCCGATACCCGCTCGCCCGCGAATAGCCCTGGCGGTTCTGCTGCATCGGGCGGCTGGCGATACCGGGACGCGACTCGCTGGAGACCGGCGTTGCGAGCTTCAGCTCCTCCAGGAAGATCGGCCGCGAGAAGTAATAGCCCTGCGCGTAGCGGATCTTGGTCGCGGCCTGGAGATAGGCGAGCTCCTCGTAGGATTCGAGGCCCTCGGCGATCACGGTGATGCCGAGCGCCTCGCTCAGGGATTCGATCGCGCGCAAGATGCCCTGGCTGCGCGGACGCTTGTGGATGTCAGTGATGAAGGAGCGGTCGATCTTGATCTCGTCCGCGGTGATGTCGGCGAGTGCCGAGAGCGAGGAATAACCGGTGCCGAAATCGTCGATCGAGATGCCGACGCCGAGCTTGCGGAACATCGGCAGGATCTCGGCCTGGAAATGATTCTTGGCGACGAAGGCGTCCTCGGTCACCTCGATCATGAAGCGCTGCGGAAAGCCGGTCTCCTCCAGCGCCCGCGCAAAGCTGCGCATGAACTCGGGATTGCCGGCCTGCTTGGCGGCGACGTTGATGCTGATGGTCGCTTCCGCGCCGAAGGTGTCGTTGATCAGGTCGATCGACTTGACGATCTCGGCCAGCACGAGATGGGTCAGCTCGTCGATCAGCCCGAGCTCGCCGGCGAGGTTGATGAACGAGCCCGGCGCCTGGATCACGCCTTCGTCGTCGCGCAGGCGCACCAGGGCCTCGATGCCCTTCACGGCCTGCGTGCGGATGTCGACCTTGGACTGGAAGGCGCAGCAGAAGCGCTTTTCCAGGATGGCGAGCCGCAGCGACTGCTCGATCTTGCTCCGCGCCAGCGCCTCGCGCTCCATGCTGGCGTCGAAGAACGCGGCCAGTCCCTTGCCGTTGTTCTTGATGCGGTACATCGCGATGTCGGCGTTCTGCCGCAGCGTCTCGAAGCTGCGCCCGTGGTCGGGGTAGAGGCTGATGCCGACCGAGGTCGAGGCGAAGACTTCCGAATGGTCGATGAAGAACGGCGCGGTCAGCCGCTCCAGCGTCGATTGCATGAACTCGGCGACTTCCTCCTGGCTCTGGATCGGAGAGAGCAGCAGCAGGAATTCGTCGCCCGAGATGCGCGACAGCATGTCGGAATCGCGCAGGTCGCGCCCGAGCCGCTTCGACAGCTCGACCAGCAGTGCATCGCCCACGGCGTGGCCGTAATAGTCGTTGATGTGCTTGAAATTGTCGACGTCGAGAAAGGCGAGCGCGAAACGCTCACTGCTGCGATCGCGCGCGAGCAGGCTGTTGGCGCGATGCTCGATCACGCGGCGCGAGGGCAGGCCGGTCAGCTCGTCGAAATAGGCCGAGCGGAACAGCTGGTCCTCGAAATTCTTCTGCTCGGTGATGTCGGAGGAGGCCGAGATCAGGAGCTCGCGTCCGGCGAGGCGAACGGGACGATGGGTCGTGAGCAGCACCTGGCGCGCGGCGCCGTCGTGAAGCGCTTCCTCGGTGACGACGGCCCGGCCGGCGCTCAGCGCCCTCCGGCAGGCTTCGCGGCGCGGCGCCAGATCCGGAGAGGGCCGGCTGCCGTCCATGCCGAGCTGGGCCGCGGCAGCATCGTTAACCAGCAGAAGCTCGCCATGGGCGTCCTGCACGGTCAGGCCGGCCGGCAGCATTCTAACGATTTCCTTGAGAAACCCGAGTTCGGCTTCATTCGCGCCGGAATATTTGTTGTCGTTCATAGAAGTCATGAATCTTGTTGTTCAGCGCGCCTTTGCAATGCACGCTATCATGCGCAGCTCCCTCTTAAGTTTGGTTAAGGGGTACGGAGAAATACGGGGGTGTTTTGCGGCGATGCGACGCGCGCAGAAAATCGTCATTAACAGAGCGTCAACGACGCATGCGAAACTGCGAGCGGAGTGCGCGGATCGCTTTCGCTTGGATCGAGGCTAGCCGTTCTTGGGGATGCGGCATTGCATGATGCAATGCAGCCCGGATTTGAGATAGGAGAGCTCGGTCCTGCCGTCGAAAGCCGAAAGCGCCGATTTCAGCAGCTTGGTGCCGAAGCCGGGCTCGGACACCTTGTCCACGCTCGGCCCTTCGGTTTCGTCCCAGGTGACGGTCAGGCGGTCGTCGCTGACGGTCCATGACACCTGCAGCAGGCCGCGGGGCGCGGAGAATGCACCATACTTTCCTGCATTGGTGGCGAGTTCGTGAAACATCAATGACAGCGTGACTGCGAGCTTCGGTGGCAGGAACAGCCGGTCGCCGTTGAGGGTGAAGCGGACATGGCCGTAGGGCCCGAGTTCGGCGATCAGCAGGTCGCGGATGTCGCAGCCCCCTTTGTCGATCCTTGAGATCAGATCGTCGGTCGTGGCCAGCGAGCGCAGCCGCGGATCGATCCGGGCCCAGACCTGCGGCTGGTCGTGCAGCACCTGGTGAATCACGGCGTGCACGGTCGAGAGCTTGTTCTTCAGCCGGTGCTGGAGCTCGTCGACCAGCAGCTTGCGGTAGTCTTCTTCCTCGATCAGGCGTTTGGAGATCCGGCGCTGCTCGATCAGGAGCGTGCGATAATGCTCGACGCCCCAGATGGTGAGTGCGCAGACCACCCAGTACAGCGCCAGCAGGGCAAAGCGGGCGTTGTCGGCAATGGCATCGCTGAAATTCAGGACCACGCCAAGCACGCCGCCGATGATCGCCGTCACGATGCCGAGCCGAAAACCTCCGAAGGCGGCGGCAAAGAACACGGCCGGAAAGTAAGGCGTGAAGTAGACGTCGGGGCGGACATGGGCGAGGCCCCAGCGCGCCAGCGTCGCAACCAGCAGGCAGGCGATCGCAAAGGCGATGCTGAGGCCGAGCGACGGCGGTGCCACGCCCTGCCAGCCTTTGCGGAACTCCTCGATCAGCTTCTGCATGCGCAGCCCGGTTGCGACGTGCGTTCGCCCTGAATGTTACGCATGTCGGGCGCGCAAGCAAAGCTTGCCTTGTCGGAAGCCGGCAGGAATAGTGACCGTCGCGGCGCCGGCTGTCGCGGTGCCGTCGTCGATCGGTGTTCGCCATTCGGCGTCAAGGGGTTCGAAAGCAGGGACATTCCATGGGCAGGCTGGACGGCAAGGTGGCGGTGATCACGGGCGCGACGAGCGGGATCGGATTGCGGACTGCGGAAGTCTTCGTTGCCGAAGGTGCCAAAATTGTGATCGCCGGGCGGCGCATACCGGAAGGCGAGGCGCTGGCGCGGCAGCTCGGGGCCAACTGCGTCTTCCTCCAGACCGACGTGACGGTCGAAGCGCAGATGCAGGCGCTGATCGCGCTCGCGGTGGAGAAGTTCGGCCGCATCGATTGCCTGTTCAACAATGCCGGCGGCCCGGCGCAGACCGGTGGCATCGAGGGTCTCGAGGTCGACCGCTTCGACGCGGCGATGGCGACGCTGGTGCGCAGCGTCGTGCTCGGCATGAAGCACGCCGCGCCCCATATGAAGAAGCAGGGATCTGGCAGCATCATCAACAATGGCAGCATCGCAGGCCGTCTTGCCGGCTTCTCCTCGTCGATCGTCTATGGCGCGGCCAAGGCTGCGGTGATCCATCTCACCAAATGCGTGGCGATGGAGCTCGGCGAGTCCAATGTGCGCGTCAACTCGATCTCACCAGGCGCGATCGCGACCGGTATCTTCGGCAAGGCGCTGGGGCTCTCGACCGACGCCGCGGAGAAGACGCCGGCGGTGATGCGCGAGGTCTACAAGACCGCGCAGCCGATCCCGCGCGCAGGTCTCCCTGATGATATCGCCCAGGCCGCGGTGTTCCTGGCCAGCGACGAATCCAGCTTCATCAACGGCCACGACCTCGTCATCGACGGCGCCATGACCGGCGGCCGTAACTGGAGCCAGCAGCAGCAGGGCTTGTCGGCCTTGCGCAAGGCGTTCGATCAGGGGGCGTAGCCGCTCCGGCGACGGTGCCGTAGGGTGGGTTAGACAGCGGCTGCGCGAAGCGCAGGCGCCGGCGTAACCCACCACTTCTGTTACCGCGGAGACTAAAGAGGTGGGTTACGCCTTCGGCTAACCCACCCTACGAAGGGTCGCCTAAACCGCCTTCACCGTCACCCGCAGCCCGTCCCGCGGCTTCGGGATCGGCCACATCTGCCAGTCCGGCTTGTAGCCCGGCGCCAGCGACACCTCGATGTTCTGCAGGAAGTGTCGCGCGAAACATTTGGCCTGCATATAGGCGAAGTGCAGGCCGAGGCACATATGCGCGCCGCCGCCGAACGGCACGAAGGCGAAGCGGTGGCGGCCACGCTGGGCTTCCTCGGTGAAACGCAAGGGATCGAAGCGGCCCGGCTCGGGCCAGATGTCCTTCATGTGATGCGTGTACAGCGGGTTGACGCCGATCCGGGTCCCAGCAGGAACGGAGTATCCCATAAAGGTGAAATCACGCATGGCATAACGCGGTAACGAGGGCACCGGTGGCCTGATCCTTAGCGACTCCTTGAATGCCATTTCCGACAGAGGCATTTTTTCGAGATCGTCGAAGCTGCTGGGGGCATCAGGAGCAAGTCCGAGCGCCAGAACCTCCGCGCGCAGCTTGCCCTGCCAGTCCGGGTTGGCGGCGAGCTCGCCGATGAAGGAGGTCAGCGACGAGGTCAGCGTGTCGTGCGCGGCCATCATCAGGAAACTCATGTGGTCGATGATGTCCTGCTCCGACAGCAGCGCGCCATCCTCGTGGGTCGCGTGGCAGAGCTGTGAGAATAGATCCTCTCCGCCGCTTCTGGCGCGACGACGCGGAATCTGCTCGCGAAAATAGGCGACGATGCGCTCGCGGCCAGCCACGCCGCGCGCCATCTGCGTGCCCGGCAACGGGCGGCGGATCGGAGCGATGGAGGCCGCGACCATGTCGGCAAAGGCGCGGTTGATCCCCTCGACCTCGGGACCGATATCGGCGCCAAGAAACGATGTCGCTGCGAGGTCGAGCGTTAACTGCTTCATCGCCGGATAGAGCTGAATCGAGCCAGGCTTCGCCTTCCACTGCGCGATCCGCGCTGCGATGCCCTTGTCGAGCTTGTCGAGATAAGACTTCATCGGTCCAGACTTGAACGCGACAGACAGCGCCTTGCGATGCAGGCGGTGCTCGTCGAAATCGAGCAGCATCAGGCCACGCGGGAATAGCAATTCGAGCACATGGTTCCAGCCATGGGTCGACGAGAATAGTTTTTGCTGGTCGAACAGGACGAGCTCGTTGGCCTCGGGCCCGAGCAGCACGACGTTGGTCTGGCCGAAGGAATGGGTCCGAAAGACGAGCCCGTGTTTCGTGGCGTACGCCTCGATGAAACCCTTGGGATCGGCCAGTAGTTGAAACGTCTTGCCGATGATCGGCAAACCCTCGTCGCCGGGAATGTGCGTCAGCTCATTACGCCTGGGCGGCGCGAAGGGGACCTTGGAAGAGGACCCGCCCTGCATCGACATGCTGATAGCTCCGCTTTACTCGCAGCATAGCACAGTCCGGACCGAACGATGTGCCGCTATGCCCCTGCGCATTCGCAGCCGTACCGGTCTATCCCATTCGTTTAGCCGCCGCATTCAGATCCGGCGCGTTGACGGCGGGAATGGCGACGCGGCCGGGGCCGGTGACCTTCAGCGCCTCGGCAGCCTTCTCGTTCGCCATGATCTTGGCCATCACGGCCTGGCCTGCACGCTCGAAGATCGCGCGGTTCTCGATCACGAATTTTTGCGACTTGCGCAAGCCATCGATGTAGCCGTTGATCTCCGGCACGACGTAGCGCGCCACCATGTCCCAGCTCCGGCGCGTATTCTCCGGATTGGCCCAGTCGTGCACGAAGCCGATGATGGCGCCGACGCCGCCGGACACGTCCATCACGTTCTTGATGGTTTTGACGAGATCGTCGGGCGTGCCGATGGTGGACGCGGCGCCCTCGACGAAGGCGGTCTTGTCCACGGCCTCGTCCGGCGAGGAGAACGCGGTAAGGCCCGGCCGCTGCAGCGTGCCGACATTGTATTCGTTGTGCCAGCGCATCAGCCCGGCGCCGGCTTCCTTGCGCGCCTGCTCACGAGTCTCGGCGATATGGAAGGTCAGCAGCACGCGCCAGTCGGCGCGGCTCACCGTGGTGCCGTGCTTCTTGGCGGCATCCTCGGCGAACTGCCATTGCTGCTGCAGCGACATCAGGCCCTGCGTCGTCATCGAGCCCAGCGAGATGATGCCGATGCCGTATTTGCCGGCGAGCGTCATGCCGGACGGCGAGATCTGCGAAGCGACCACGAACGGCATCTCCTCCTGCAAGGGGAGGATCTGCAGCGCGGCGTCGTTCATGGTGAACCAGTCGCTCTTGGCGGTGACGCGCTCGCCGTTGAAGAGGCGGCGGATCACGGCGATCGCCTCGTCCTGGCGGTCGCGCTGCGTCATCGGGTCGATGCCGAGGGTGTGCGCGTCGGAGGCCAGCGCGCCGGGACCGGAGCCGAAGATGGCGCGGCCGCCGGTCATGTGGTCGAGCTGCACCATGCGCTGGGCGACGTTGAAGGGATGGTGATAGGGCAGCGAGATGACGCCGGTGCCGAGCTTGATCCGCTTGGTGCGCTCGCCGGCTGCGGCCAGAAACATCTCGGGCGAAGCGATCATCTCCCAGCCGGAGGAATGATGCTCGCCGCACCAGAACTCGTCATAGCCGAGCGCATCCAGCTGCTCGACGAGGTCGAGATCGCGCCGGAACTGGAGCATCGGATGCTCCCCGATCGGGTGATGCGGGGCAAGGAAGGCTCCGAACTTCAGGCGCGCCATGGCGTTCTCTCCGGCTGAATTTTTCTGCTTGTTGGTGGCGTGAGGCTACGTGCCGGAGACGACGAACGCAATCGCGCGATGTCCCGCGCGGCGGAATGCAGGCATGCGTGGTGCTTCTCCCTCTCCCCGCTTGCGGGGAGAGGGTAGGGGTGAGGGGGAGTCTCCGCGGGGACGGAGATTGTTGGGTTTTCGAGATGGCTCCCACCCCGTCATTGCAAGCGCAGCGAAGCAATCCAGAATCCCTCCGTGGAAAGACTCTGGATTGCTTCGCTGCGCTCGCAATGACGTGTTGAGAGGGCGTCGTTCCAATGGACAGACGACTCGCGGAGACTCCCCCTCACCCGGAATTCAAACTGCGTTTGAATTCCGGCCTCTCCCCGCGCGCGGGGAGAGGCGAAAACCTACCACTACCGCGTCATCCTGTTCCACGCATCCAGGCCGGCGATCTTGTAGGCCTCGGCCAGCGTCGGATAGTTGAACGTGTTCTGGATGAAATAATCGATCGTGCCTTTGAGGTTGAGCACGGCCTGGCCGATATGGATCAGCTCGGTGGCGCCTTCGCCGAGGATGTGCACGCCGAGCAGGCGGCGCGTCTTGGTCGAGAAGATCATCTTCATCATGCCGCTGTTCAGCCCCATGATGTGGCCGCGTGAGGTCTCGCGGAAGCGGGCGATGCCGACCTCGTAGGGAATGCCGCGCGTACGGACCTCTTCCTCGGTGAGGCCGGCGGTCGAGATCTCCGGCACCGAATAGATGCCGTAGGGAAAGAACTCCGGCGGCGCCAAGGGCTCCATGCCGAGCGCATGACAGGCGGCGACGCGGCCCTGCTCCATCGAGGTCGAGGCAAGGCTCGGAAAGCCGATCACGTCGCCGGCGGCGTAAATGTGCGGCACGCTGGTCTGCAAGGTCACCGGATCGACCGTGATGCGGCCGCGGTGGTCGACGGCGATGCCGGCGGCCTCCAGGTTGAGTCGGTCGGTGGCGCCGACGCGTCCCGCCGCGAACAGCAGCATTTCCGTGGTGACGTGACGCCCGTCCGACAGATGCGTGACGATGTGGCCCTGTGGCGTCTTCTCGATCGACGTCACCTTGGAGCCGAGCCGCAGCGCGACATTGCGGTCGCGCAGCTCGTGCATGAACTCGTCGATCAATTCCTTGTCGATGAAGTCGAGGAAGGTCGGCCGCGGCTCGATCAGGGTGACGGGCACGTCGAGCGCGCTGAAGATGGTGGCATATTCGACCCCGATCACGCCGGCGCCGATCACGGCGAGGCTCCGTGGCAGTTTTGGCAGCTCGATGATCTCGTCGCTGTCGAGCACGCTGGTGCCGTCGAACGGCACATAGTCAGGCCGGAACGGGCGCGTGCCGCAGGCGATCAGGATGAAGGCGGCCGACACCGTCTTGGTCTCGCCGATGGCGCTGGTGATCTCGACCTCGTGCGGCGAGACGAAGCGTGCCTCGCCATTGGCGGTGCGCACCAGATTGCGGCTGAACTGATGCTCAAGCACCTCGACCTCGTGGTCGAGCGTCTTCTGCAGCCGGGTCATCAGATCGCTGGCCGCGATGTCCTGCTTCACCCGGTAGGAGCGGCCGTAGAAGCCGCGCTCGCGCCAGCCGGACAGGTTCAGCACGGTCTCGCGCAGCGTCTTCGAGGGAATGGTGCCGGTGTGGACGGAGACGCCGCCGACCCGCCGGCCCTTCTCCACGACCAGCACGCCCTTGCCGAGCTTGGCACATTGCACCGCGGCCCGGCGCCCCGATGGGCCCGAGCCGATCACCACCATGTCGTAGTCGTACATCGGAAGGCTTCCGAACTCCTGCCAATTCAGCGGGAACCGACATGCAGCAATCGGGCCAAAGCGGCAAGGGGAAAGCACGCCCTACCTCGGAGGTAATCGCGCCGATGATCCCGATCTGCGAGCATCGCCCGCAAATAAATTCCGGAAAGCTCGCGCGCCAATGCATCAAACCGTCACAAAGCCGATCGATTCGACCCGCCGCTGGTGGGTACTCGCGATCGTCGTCGCCGCCCAGTTCATGTTCGGCGTCGACGCCTTCATCGTGAACGTCGCCATTCCCACCATCGCGGTGGACCTGCACGCGACGCCGGCCCAGATCGAATCCGTCATCGCGATCTATCTGATCGCCTATGCCACGCTGGTGGTCACCGGCGGCAGGCTCGGCGACATCCACGGCACCAAGACGATCTTCCTGGCCGGCGTGCTCGGCTTCACGGCGACCTCGCTGTGGTGCGGCCTCGCGCAATCCGGCGTCGAGCTGATCATCGCGCGGCTGGCGCAGGGCGCGACCGCGGCGCTGATGGTTCCGCAGGTGCTGGCGACGCTGCATCTTTTGTTCACCGATGAGACGCGCAACCGCGCCTTTGCCGTCTACGGCATCGTGCTCGGCCTTGCGGGCGCAGCAGGCTTCCTGCTCGGCGGCCTTCTCGTCACGCTCGATCTCGCCGGCACAGGCTGGCGGTCGGTGTTCTTCGTCAACGTGCCCTGCGGTCTCGTCATTGCCGCGGCCGCCTGGCGCGTCATGCCGTCGGTGCCGCGGCGGGCCGGGACCAGGCTCGACATCAAGGGCAGCATGGTCCTGTTCGCAGGGCTGTTGTGCCTGATCGGGCCGCTGCTGTTCGGCCATGATGTCGGCTGGGCGCCGTGGCTGTGGTCGGTGATGGCGATCGGGGGCGCGATCCTCGCGGCATTCCTGAAGCTAGAACACGCGGTTGCGCGCGCCGGCGGCATGCCGCTGATCGATCTCACACTGCTGACGGACGCCGCCTTCCTGCGTGGCCTTGGGGCGGCGTTCTTTTTCTTCTTCGCCAATCTCTCGTTCTATCTGGTCATGACGCTGTTCATGCAGCGTGGCCTGAAGATTCCGCCGCTCGCGGCCGGCATGGTTTGCATTCCACTTGCCATCGCTTTCGTCGTGGCCTCGCGTCACAGCGGCGCGAGGGCGCGGCATCGCGGCACCAAGGTGCTGATCGAAGGCTGCGCGTTGCAGATCGCAGGCCTCGGCGCGCTCGCGCTTCTTGTGCTCTATGTTGACACGCCGTCGCCGCTCGCACTCGCGCTCACCATGAGCATCTTTGGTTACGGCCAGGGGCTGGTGATGGCGCCGCTGTCCGGTGCCGTGCTCTCGACGGTCAAGCCTGTCGCCGCAGGCTCGGCCTCCGGCATGTACGGCACGACAGCACAGATCGGAAATGCGGCCGGAGTGGCCGCAATCGGCGCGGTATTCTTCGCGATCGAATCATTGCAATCAGCGCGCGCAGGATTTTTTGTCTCGCTCGTGCTGTTTGTGACGTTAATCATGATCTGCACCGCATTTCTGACGTGGATGCGCCGCGCATCTGCATCAAGTTGAGGCAGTGCGGTTAATACGTGCGGATTCCTGCGGGATTTCCGGTGATTTTCGCGAGATAGACAGCACACGGTCTTTTTATTTCGCAATGCAGCAACTATCTGGTTGGGCTGTACGTTGTACGTCGCCCACCAGGAAATTGCCGTGTCGTTAGCAAGAAATGTCGATTTGTTGAGACGTCTGCCAAAGCTGGACGGTCTGCGCTTCGCCGAGTTCGGCCGGAGCGCTGATTCATCCAGTCCGCTGGAAGAGGTCACGGGCTTCGGCGACAATCCCGGAGCCTTGCGCATGTTCGCGTTCGTGCCGGCGCAGTTGCAGAAGCCGCGCGCGCTGGTCGTCGTGCTGCATGGCTGCGGACAGACCGCGGCTGGCTACGATCTCGGCGCCGGCTGGTCGACGCTCGCGCGGCATTACGGCTTCGCGCTGTTGATGCCCGAGCAGCAGCGCGTCAACAACGGCAACACCTGCTTCAACTGGTTCAATCCGGAAGACACCGCGCGGGACAGCGGCGAAGCGCGCTCGATCCGCGAGATGATCGCGCACATGGTCGAGACGCATCGCATCGATCCCAGGCGCATCTTCATCACCGGCCTCTCCGCCGGCGGCGGCATGACGTCGGTGATGCTCGCGACCTATCCGGACGTCTTCGCGGCCGGCGCCGTCATCGCCGGCCTGCCCTACGGCATCGCCTCGAATTTGCGCGAGGCGCTGGACGGCATGTTTCATTCGCCGGCGCGTCCCGCGCGCGAGCTCGGCGATCTCGTGCGCAACGCCTCCGATCATCGTGGTCCCTGGCCGAAGATGTCGGTGTGGCACGGCAGCGCCGACCGCACCGTCAATCCCGGCAACGCCAACGAGATCGTCAAGCAGTGGCTCGATCTGCACGATCTGCCCGAAGTGCCGATGGCGGAGACCAATGTCGACGGCTATCCGCGCCAGGCCTGGTGGAACAAGGACGGCGAGACGCTGGTCGAGTCCTACGCCATCACCGACATGGCGCACGGCACGCCGCTGGGGCTCGCCGACAACGACCAGCGCTACGGCATGGAAGGCGCCTTCCTGATCGAGGCCGGCATCTCCTCGTCCTATCACATCGCAAAGTTCTTCGGCCTGACCGGCTGGATCGCGGAGGCGAAGAAGAAGGCGGAGGCGAAGCCGGCGCTGACGCCCGCGCCGCATCTCGCCCGCTCCATCCGGGCGAAGGTCGCCGAAGCGGCGGCCGAGCCGAAGCAGGAGGAATCCCGCGGCTTCGATCTCGGCCAGATCATCACCCGCGCACTGACCGCCGCGGGATTGATGAAGTAGCTCCGCTCCCAACTCGTCGTCCCGGCGAAGGCCGGGACCCATACCGCGGAATCTATCGATGGCGCGCGGTCGGAGTACCGAACGACTAATCTTCGCAAAACTCCATCTCCGGCGTATGGGTCCCGGCCTTCGCCGGGACGACGGCGGAGTTTGTGGTGACGCGGTCGCGTCGGCTCAGCGGAGCTACCCCGTCTGATCGATCACCTCGATCGGCGTTACCGTCACCTCGCCGCCGGCGACCTTTCGCGTCATCTCCTGATAGGCCCTGAAGAAGTCGCGCGACTGCAGTGCTTTCTGCGCGGCATCGTCGCTGGCGCTGGCGAGGTGGAAGTAGCTGCCGTCGTCGCGGGCCTTCAGGACGCGGTAGCCGATCCGTCCTTTCAGCTCCGGATCGCCGTCGATCGCCTTGATGAAGCGGCCGATCTCCCGGTGCCATTCCTCCGTCGTGCCGTTCCTGAACTGGTATCTGATCATGAACTGCTTCATGTGACGCTCCCTGTTCGTCATGTGCGTCATCATCTGCGCCTTGGGCGCGATCCTGCAAGTATGGACAAAATTGATAGTATGGACTTTTTCGCCGTCGCTCCTATCCTTGAGCCAGCTGGCTGCGCATGGAGGAGACGACATGGCGAAGGCAAGAGCGATCCCCGCGCGCACCTGTCCGGTCGCGGCGTTTCAGAAGATGATCAGCGGCAAGTACAAGTTGCGGATCGTCTGGGATCTCAAGGACGGCCCGCGCCGCTACGGCGAGATCAGGAGCGGCCTGCTGCGCGGCACGGAAGGCAGCGCCGAGATCACCCCGCGCGTGCTCAGCCGTGAATTGAAGGCGCTGACGGAGAGCGGCCTGATCGACCGCAAGGATTTCGGCGAGGTGCCGCCGAAGGTCGAGTATCGCCTCACCCGCAAGGGCAAGAGTTTTGTGCCCGTCGTCGCTGCGATCCGCGAATGGGGCGAGCGTAACCTCGGCGAAGCGGCGGCGCTCGCAGACGCCGCCGAATAGAGCATGATCCGGAAAAGTGTGAAGCGGTTTTCCGATTAGATCATGCTCAAACAAAGAGCGCCTACATCTCGCCGGTGATGAACGGATTGGTCATCCGCTCCTGGCCGATGCTCGAGCCGGCGCCATGGCCGCAGATGAAGCCGACATCGTCGCCGAGCGGCAACAGCTTGGTCAGAATCGAGTTGATCAGCGTCGCGTGACTGCCGCCGGGCAAATCGGTCCGTCCCACCGAGCCCGCGAACAGGACGTCGCCGACATGGGCAAAGCGCAGGTCCTTGTTGAAGAACACCACGCTGCCCGGCGAGTGGCCGGGGCAGTGCAGGATGTCGAACGTGAGGCCGCCGATCGACACGGTGTCGCCTTCCTCGAGCCAGCGGTCCGGCGCGAAATTGCGCACGCCGGTCATGCCGAAGCGCGCGCCGCTCTCGACCACATTGTCGAGCAGGAACTTGTCGGCCTGATGCGGCCCCTCGATCGGCACCTTCAGCGCGTCGCGCAAATCCGCCGCGCCGCCGACATGGTCGATATGGCCGTGGGTCAGCCAGATCTTCTCCACGGTGACGCCGGTCTGCTTGATCGCCTCCAGGATCTTCGGCACGTCGCCGCCGGGATCGATCACGACGGCCTTCTTGCTAGGCTCGTCCCAGATGATGGTGCAGTTCTGTTCGAACAGCGTCACGGGAACGATGATCGCGCCCGCCTTGGCCTGCGAGGATTCTTGGGTGTCATTTTGCTCGGTCATGGGCGCCACAATGCCGATTTTTGCCATGCCGCCAAGCAAAAGATTCGTGCCAAGGACGGGGAATGCGCCGGGGAACAGCTGCGCCCGCCGTCACACGGCCGTCCCAATTGGCTCGCCAATCTGAACCGGGGCGTCGCTGCCGCGTTCTCTCGCGCGAAGCACAGATTTCCGGGTGGATTTTCGAAAGATGGCTCAGGGCGAGAACTGGTGGCGCGACGGCGTCTTCTATCAGATCTATCCGCGCTCCTTTCAGGACAGCGACGGCGACGGCGTCGGCGACCTCTCCGGCATTCTGCGGCGGCTGCCTTATGTGAAATCGCTCGGCGTCGACGCGATCTGGCTGTCGCCGATCTTTCCCTCGCCGATGGCCGATTTCGGCTACGACATCTCGGACTATACCGGCATCGAGCCGCTGTTCGGCACGATGGCGGATTTCGACGCGCTGCTCGCCGCCGCGCACGACAACGGCCTCAAGCTGATCCTCGACCTCGTGCCGAACCACACCTCCGACCAGCATCCCTGGTTCGTCGAAAGCCGCGCCTCGCGCGACAATCCCAAGCGCGACTGGTACATCTGGCGCGATCCGAAGCCGGACGGCAGCGCGCCGAACAACTGGCTGTCCGAATTCGGCGGCAGCGCGTGGGCTTTCGACGAGGCGACGGGGCAGTATTACTACCACGCCTTCCTCGCCCAGCAGCCGGACCTCAACTGGCGCAATCCCGATGTCCGTGCCGCGATCTACGACGTGATGCGGTTCTGGTTGGAGAAGGGCGTCGACGGCTTTCGCGTCGATGTGATCTGGCACCTGATCAAGGACGCCGAATTCCGCGACAATCCGCCGAACCCGCATTACGTCGAGGGCCGGCCGCCGCACGAGACGATCCTGACGCAATATTCCACCGACCAGGACGAGGTGCACGACGTGATCGCCGAGATGCGGCGCGTCACGGATGCGTATCGCGCCCGCGTACTGATCGGCGAGATCTATCTGCCGCTGCATCGCCTGATGGCCTATTACGGCAACGATCTCACCGGCGCGCAGATGCCGTTCAACTTCGCGCTGCTCTCGACCTTCTGGAGCGCGCGCTCGATCGAGACGATCATCGAGGATTACGAGAGGGCGCTGCCGAAAGGCGCCTGGCCGAACTGGGTGCTCGGCAATCACGATCGCCCGCGCGTGGCAAGCCGCGTCGGCCCCGAGCAGGCCCGCGTCGCCGCCATGCTGCTCTTGACCTTGCGCGGCACACCGACGCTCTATTATGGCGACGAGATCGGCATGCACCAGCTCGCGATCGCGCCGGAGGACGTGCGCGATCCCTTCGAGAAGAACGTGCCCGGCATCGGGGTGGGGCGCGACGGCTGCCGCACGCCGATGCAGTGGGATTCTTCGCAGACCAGCGGCTTCTCCGGTGTAAGGCCATGGCTGCCGCTGCCGGAGGACCATATCCACAACAACGTCGCCAATCTCGAAGCCGATCCGCGCTCGATCCTCAGCCTCTACAAGCGTCTGATCGCGTTGCGAAGCGAATGCCTGCCGTTGGTCGCCGGCGACTATCACCCGATCGCGGCGCAAGGCGATCTCCTGATCTATCGCCGCGCAGCCGGAGGCAAGTCGGTGATAGCAGTGCTCAATCTCGGCCCCGACCCGATCGCGGTGACCACCAGCGCGATCCGCTTCGGCAGCGAGATCTTGCTGTCGACGTTCCTCGATCGTGAGGGCGAGAAGCTCGAAGGGGTGCTGGATCTGCGCGGGAATGAAGGGGTGATCGTGCAGGTGCCTTAGCTGTCGTCCCGGCCTAGCGCGCAATTGCGCGCTACGCCGGGACGACAGGGAGAATTTATCGACAGCGTCATTCTCCAAAGTCGTCCTGGGCAAGCGAAGCGCAGATCCAGGACCCATTACCACAGCGCGTAGTTTGACGAAGGCTGGTGGTCATCAGCTCGCGCGCCAACGACCTCCAGGGGTAATGGGTCCTGGCTTTCGCCAAAACGACGTGATCACCCCGGATGCTTCTTCCCCCGCACCGTAGTCGCGTCGATATCGCTCCGCTTCAACAGATAATCCAGTCCGCCGACGCGGTACCAGCGATAGCCATAGGGCTCCAGCACGACGCGGTGCTGGCCGCGCTTGTCGGCGTGGCTGTGGTCTTCCGCGAGCAGGTTGATGAGGTGCGCGCCGGTCTCGCCAGGCAGTCCCGCCGAGAACGCGATCTCGCGCGGCTTCTCGTCGAGATTGTGCACGAACAGCACGGAATTGTTGCGCCAGTCGTAGCGCATGATGAACACGGCGGGATCGCGCACAGGGATCACCGTGAAATCGCCCCAGCCGACCTCCGGCACTTCCTTCCGCATGCGGACGATACGCTCGGTCCAGTTCAGCATGGAGTTGGGATCGCGCCGCTGTTTTGCGACATTGACGTGCGGAAAGCCGTAAGGACCCGCGTCGATGACGGGGCAGGCCGGCTTGTCGCTCTTGGTGAAGCCGCCATGCGGCTCGGTCGACCATTGCATCGGTGTGCGCGCGCAATTGCGCTCGGGCTGCGACAGATCATCGCCCATCGCGATCTCGTCGCCATAGCGGATCACGGGCGTTCCCGGCAGCGTGCACATCAGGCTGTAGGCGAGCTCGAGCCGCCGGCGGTCGCCGCCCAGCATCGGCGCAAGACGGCGGCGGATGCCGCGGTCGTAGAGCTGCATGTCCTTGTCGGGGCCGAAGCATTTGAACACGACCTCGCGCTGCGCTTCGGTCAGCCTGCCGAGATCGAGCTCGTCGTGATTGCGCAGGAACAGGCCCCATTGCGCCGTCGCCGGCCGCGGCTTTGTTGCCTTCAGCGCCTTGGCGAGCGGACGGCAATCCGCGGATGCCAGCGCATAGAACAGATGCTGGTTGACGTGGAAGTTGAACATCATGTGCATGCGATCGCCGTCGCGCCCGAAATATTCCATGTCCGTCTTCGGCAGCACGTTGGCTTCGGCGAGAATGATCGCGTCGCCCTGCCGCCATTGCAGGAATTCGCGGAACGCGCGCAGCATGTCGTATTGCTCCACCGGCTTCTTCACCTTCGCGCCTTTGGTGGCGATGATGAAGGGAACGGCGTCCATGCGGAAGCCGGAGACGCCGAGCTGGATCCAGAAGCCCATGATCTTGAGGATCTCGGCCTGCACATGCGGGTTCGAAGTGTTGAGATCGGGCTGGAAATCGTAGAAGCGATGGAAGTAATACGCGCCGGCTTCCTTGTCGCGCGTCCAGGTCGATTTCTGCGCGCCGGGAAACACCATGCCCCTGTTGGCGCCGGCCGGCTTCTTGTCGGACCAGACATACCAGTCGCGATAGGGCGAGCTCTTGTCGCGCCGCGCCTCCTTGAACCAGTGATGCTGGTCGGAGGTGTGGTTGACGACGAGGTCGATGATGACGCGAATGCCGCGCTGCTTGCAGCCTTGCGCGAACTCGACGAAATCGCCGAGCGTGCCGTAGCGGGAATCGACGCTGTAATAATCGGCGATGTCGTAGCCGTCGTCGCGGCCGGGCGAGGTCTGGAACGGCATCAGCCAGATCGTGGTGATGCCGAGCCCGTGCAGATAATCGAGCCGGCGCAAAAGGCCCTTGAAGTCGCCGACCCCGTCGCCGTCGGCGTCCATATAGGAGCCGACGGAGAGACAGTAGATCACGCCGTTCTTGTACCAGAGATCGTCGATCATGCGCGCGCGGCCCGTGGTTCCGCCGAGGTGTGGCGGCTGCGTGATAAGTGATTTGAGCGAGGAGGGTTCCGCTTTTCCCGTCGTCCTGGACAAGCGAAGCGCAGATCCAGGACCCATTACCACAGGGCGTAGTTTGGCGAAGACTGGTGGCTATCAGCTCGCGCGACAACAATCTCTTGGGGTAATGGGTTCTGGCTTTCGCCAGGACGACGACGGAGGAATCGGCTATCCTCACCGCCATGGACAACACCGCCCGCATCGCCCTCGCGCCGCCGCCCGATCGCCGCCAGTCAGAGACCGCGCTCGCCATCGCGCGCGGCACGGCGCGGCTGCTCCGTTCGCTCGGCTTCTCCTGCATCAGCGAATTGCCGCTGCCCTCGGGCCGGCGCGCCGATCTGGTGGCGCTGAACGAGCGCGGCGAGATCTGGATCGTCGAGATCAAGTCGTCGGTCGAGGATCTGCGTGCCGACCAGAAATGGCACGAATACCGCGTCCATTGCGACCGCCTGTTCTTCGCCTTCACGCAGGATCTGCCCTGCGAGATCTTTCCCGGTGACACCGGCCTGATCATCGCGGATGCCTATGGCGCGCACATGCATTGCGAGGCGCCCGAGCACAAGCTCGCCGCCGCCACGCGCAAGCAGATGACGGTGCGTTTTGCGATGGCGGCGGCCTTGCGGATCAACCGCCTGGTCGATCCGCAGGGACACGCGGATTTTTGGGAATGAGTTCGTAGTTCGTAGGGTGGGTTAGCCCTGCAGATGCGCGAAGCGCATCTGCTCGGCGTAACCCACCTCTTTCGTTTCCGCCGGGACAAACGGTGGTGGATTACGCCTTCGGCTAATCCACCCTACGACACCGTCACCTCGGCGCGCGCTTGGCCAAAATCCGCTGCAGCGTGCGGCGGTGCATGTTGAGGCGGCGCGCGGTTTCCGAGACGTTGCGGTTGCACATCTCGTAGATGCGCTGGATGTGCTCCCAGCGCACGCGGTCGGCCGACATCGGGTTGGTCGGCAGCTCGGACTTTTCCGCGCTGGTCGAGAGCAGTGCGGCGACGACGTCGTCGGCGTCCGCGGGCTTCGACAGGTAATCGATCGCGCCCATCTTCACCGCGGTCACGGCGGTGGCGATGTTGCCATAGCCGGTCAGCACGATCGCGCGTGCATCCGGGCGCTTCTTCTTCAGCGCCGAGACCACGTCGAGGCCGTTGCCGTCACCGAGTCGCAAGTCGACAACCGCGAATGCGGGAGCCGCCTTGCCGATTTGCGCGAGGCCGTCCGAGACGGTATCGCACGACGTCACCGCGAAGCCGCGGGTCTCCATCGCGCGCGACAAGCGCTCCAGAAACGGCTTGTCGTCCTCCACGATGAGAAGCGAGCGGTCGGCCTGTTCATTCAGTTCGGCGATGGCGTTCAAGGTGTTGTCCTCTCTCCAGCGCGTTTACATATGGCCTCGCAATCGGGCGGTGCCAAGGCCGCCAATAGTCGATCGGCCCTTTTGTGCGACGCAAGGTCGCGGTCTATCCTATTGTTTCTTCGAGCGTCTCGATAGCCTCAAAACGCTGCCTGGGCCATGTGATGTGGACCACCGCGCCGTGTTCCGGAAAGGTCCGGTTGGTAAACGAGACCTTGGCGCCGGTGCGTTCGAGCAGGGTCCGCGCGATGAACACGCCGAGGCCCAGGCCGCGCCGTTCGCCGCCGCCGTCATCGTGGGTGCGCCGTCGCGACAGATATGGCTCGCCGATCCGGTTGAGGATGTCAGGCGGAATGCCCGGGCCGTCGTCGGAGATCAACAGCTCGATCGTGTCCTTGTTCCACCAGGCGTTCACCTCGACGGTGGTATGGGCGAAATCGACGGCATTCTCGACGATGTTGCCGACGCCGTAGAGGATCGCCGGGTTGCGCGAGCCGACCGGCTCGACGGCCGCGGTCACCGCGATCCGCACCTTGATCTCGACGCCGAAATCGCGGTGCGGGGCCACCACCTCCTCGATCAGCTCCGACAGCTTCATGCGGTCGAACGGCGCGCCGGTGGAGGAGAGCTGGGTGATCTTGCTGAGGATGTCGCGGCAGCGCTGGGTCTGCTCGCGCAGCGTCTTCAGGTCGGCGGCAAAGATCGGATCCTTCACCGTCTTTTCCAGCTCGCGCGAGATCAAAAAAATCGTCGCGAGCGGCGTGCCGAGCTCGTGCGCGGCCGCGGCGGCGAGGCCGTCGAGCTGGGTCAGGTGCTGCTCGCGCGTCAGCACCAGCTCGGTCGCGGCCAGCGCGTCCGCGAGCTTGCGCGCCTCCTCGGTCACCTGGAACGAATAGAGGCTGGTGACGCCGATGGCGAGCACGATCGAGAGCCAGACGCCGACGAGATAGATCGGCGGCAGCACCAGCGGATCGTCGGAATCCCAGGGCAGCGGCAGGTGGAAGAAGAACAGCACCGAGGCGCAGGCGACGGCGAGCAGGCCGAGGCCGAAGGTGAAGCGGGCCGGCAGCGCCGTCGCCGAGATCAGCACCGGCGCGAGAAACAGGAATGAGAACGGGTTCTGCAGTCCGCCGGTGAAGAACAGCAGCCCCGCCAGCTCCACGATGTTCAGCGCCAGCAGGCCGGCGGCCTGCATCGGCTCCAGCCGCTGCATCGGATTGGCAGCGGTCTGAAGGCCCAGATTGAGCGCGGCCGACAGCGCGATGATGCTGACGCAGGGGACAATCTCGACATTGAACTCCAGCCCCTGCGCCACGATGAAGATCGCGGCGAGCTGGCCCAGCACCGCGAGCCAGCGCAGCCGCAGGATGGTGTCGAGGCGGATATGCCGCTGCGCGTGGCGGAAGTCGGAAGCGGCAATTTCGGTCATATCGGCCAATGTGGCGGTGCTTTCTGGATCACAAACGCTGGGCTCGCGGAACCACCCCGATTACAAGCCTTGCGCTATCAGCTGCAATAGCAGAAGAACGGCCCAGCATGACCGAGAATGACAAGGCTTCAAGTCGGCCGACTGTCGCGGCGCACGCCTCCTCCGCGGCGATTGCGGTCGATCACCTCGTCAAGCTCTACAAGCAGACCCGCGCCGTCGACGATATCTCCTTTTCGCTGCCGCGCGGCAGCATCACCGGCCTCCTGGGCGGCAACGGCGCCGGCAAGACCACGACCATCGCGATGATCATGGGCCTGGTGCTGCCGACCTCCGGCCGCGTGCAGGTGCTCGGGCATCGCATGCCCGAGGAGAGCGCTGCCGTGCTGGGGCGGATGAATTTCGAGAGTCCCTATGTCGACATGCCGATGCGGCTCACGGTGCGGCAGAACCTCACCATCTTCGGCAAGCTCTATGCGGTCAGGAATCTGTCCGACCGCATTGCGGAGCTCGCCGACGATCTCGACCTCACCGATTTCATCGACCGCGCCAACGGAAAGCTCTCCGCCGGACAGAAGACCCGCGTCGCGCTGGCGAAAGCGCTGATCAATCAGCCCGAGCTGCTCTTGCTGGACGAGCCGACGGCCTCGCTCGACCCCGATACTGCCGATTGGGTGCGGGGCCATCTGGAGCGCTACCGCCGCGACAACAACGCCACCATCCTGCTGGCCTCGCACAACATGCTCGAGGTCGAGCGGCTCTGCGACCGCATCATCATCATGAAGCGCGGCCGCATCGAGGACGACGACACGCCCGAGGCGATCATGGCCCGCTACAACCGCACCACGCTGGAGGAGGTGTTTCTGGACGTCGCCCGCGGCCGGATGAACGGTGCGAAGGAGGCGGTGCGATGACCGAGCTCTCCCTCCATCGCGGCATCTCCGCGCACCGCATCGGCGCGATGATCCTGCGCTATTGGTACCTGCTGCTGTCGTCCTGGCCGCGGCTGCTCGAGCTCTTGTACTGGCCGGCGCTGCAGGTCATCACCTGGGGCTTCATCCAGTATTACATTGCGGAAAACGCCAGCTTCTTCGCGCGGGCCGGCGGCACGCTGATCGGCGCCGTCATCCTTTGGGACATCCTGTTCCGCGGCCAGCTCGGCTTCTCCATCTCGTTCCTGGAAGAGATGTGGGCGCGCAATCTCGGCAACCTCATGATGAGCCCCTTGAAGCCCATCGAGTTTCTGCTGTCGCTGACGGTCATGAGCCTGATCCGGCTCGCGATCGGCATCGTCCCGATGACGCTGCTGGCGCTGTTCCTGTTTCACTTCAACGTTTATGCGCTCGGCCTGCCGCTGATCGCCTTCTTCTGCAACCTGATCTTCACCAGCTGGTCGGTCGGCATCTTCGTCTCGGGGCTGGTGCTGCGGCACGGTCTGGGCGCCGAGAGCATCGTCTGGACCTTGATGTTCGCGATCATGCCGCTCGCCTGCATCTACTATCCCGTCAGCGTGCTGCCGGTCTGGCTGCAATATGTCGCCTGGGCGCTGCCGCCGACCTATGTGTTCGAGGGGATGCGGGCGCTGCTGATCGAGAACACCTTCAGGATCGATCTGATGCTGGAGGCGTTGGTCATCAATGCTGTACTTCTGGTTGCTTCTTTTTGGGCATTCCTTGCCCTTTTGCGCAGCGCCAAAAAGCACGGCTCGCTGCTGTCGGGTGGCGAATAACGTCACTTTCTCGTGGATTCAGGACGATTTAACCGTCTCAGCCACGTAGATGTACGGAGCCGTGCATTGACGCAATATTACGCATTCGGCAGTATGCTGCGATGCGAAGAGGAATATAGCGATGCCTATTGGTGAGTTTGGCGGCGCCCCGCCCCTGGCTGCAGAAGGCAGTCCGGTCCTGACGACGCCGATGTACTGGATGTACGAGATGGCCCACGCCTCTCTCAATCCGGCCCGTGCAGTCACCGACGCGACCAAGCTGCTGTTTCAGAATCCCCTCAATCCCTGGGCCCGTACCGAGGTCGGCAAGTCGGTCGCCGCGGCCTGCGAATTGTTCGAGCGCACCACGCGCCGCTATGGCAAGCCGGAATGGGGCCTCGACGACACCGAGGTCAACGGCATCCGCGTTCCCGTCGAGATCCGTTCGGTCTGGGAAAAGCCGTTCTGCCGGCTGCTCTACTTCGATCGCAAGTTCACCCGTCCGCTGCGCAGCCCGCAGCCGCGCGTGCTGATCGTGGCGCCGATGTCGGGCCATTATGCGACGCTGCTGCGCGGCACGGTCGAGGCCTTCCTGCCTGCGCATGAGGTCTACATCACCGACTGGGCCGATGCCCGCATGGTGCCGCTCAGCGAAGGGCGCTTCGATCTCGACGACTACATCGACTACATCATCGAGATGCTGCACGTCCTCGGCGGCAACACCCATGTGATGGCGGTGTGCCAGCCCTCCGTGCCCGTCGTCGCCGCCGTCTCGATCATGGAAGCGCGGCGCGATCCGTTCGTGCCGACCTCGATGACGCTGATGGGCGGCCCGATCGACACCCGCCGTAATCCGACCGGGGTGAACGACCTCGCCCAGCAGCGCGGCATCGACTGGTTCCGCAACCACGTCATCACCAAGGTGCCGTTCCCGCATCCGGGCATGATGCGCGACGTCTATCCGGGGTTCCTGCAGCTCAACGGCTTCATCAGCATGAATCTCGATCGGCACATGGATGCGCACAAGCAGCTGTTCGCCAATCTGGTGAAGGGCGACGGCGACCTCGTCGACAAGCATCGCGACTTCTACGACGAATATCTCGCGGTGATGGATCTCTCGGCAGAGTATTACCTGCAGACCGTCGACACCGTGTTCGTGAAGCACTCGCTGCCGAAGGGCGAGATGACCCATCGCGGAACCCTCGTGGATCCTTCCAAGGTCACGCGCGTTGCGTTGATGACGGTCGAAGGAGAGAACGACGACATCTCCGGCCTTGGTCAGACCGAAGCGACGCACGGTCTGTGCAGCTCGATTCCCGATCATCGCCGCGTTCATTACGTCCAGAAGGGCGTCGGACATTACGGCGTGTTCAACGGATCGCGTTTCAAGTCGGAGATCGTGCCGCGGATTCACGACTTCATGGTCTCGGCTGCGAATCCGAGCTCGTTGCAGGCTCTCGCGGCTGAATAATCCTGAATTTCGGCTTTCCCGTCGAAATTTCCGCCCCTGCCGGGGCCTCCGGCAGGGGTAAGTTCCCTCCAGATTCGAGGTATTTAGGTAGCGTTATAGGAGTGAGTCACCCCTCACCCCTTGGGGGTGCCGCATGCGTCCAGCGGGGGCGAAAAAAGCCGGTTCCAACCCCAGTCTGTAGGGTCTCCCGGACTGAAGAACCCCTGTATATTGGGCAAATGATTTGTTTTTGCGCCGAGCGCTTTCCCTGGCGGTGGTTATGGCAGAATCCGGGCGAACTCCTGCCCCCCGGACTGACAGACATGGCCACTCGCGCACTCCTTTATCGGCGGCCCCACGAACCGAAGACCCTCGTCATCACCCATGGATCGCAGTTTTTTGCGATCCGGCTGCGCCGGCACAGACGTGCGCGCCGCTATACGCTCCGAATTCATCCGAGTGATCGCGAAGCCATCCTCACCATGCCGCCGCGCGGCACGCTGGCCGAAGCAAAAGACTTTGCGACGCGTCACGGTGCGTGGATCGCTGCACGTCTCGGCCGCCTGCCGAAGGCCGCGCCGTTCCAGCCTGGCACAGTGATACCGCTTCGCGGCACGCCTCATCGCATCGTTCATCGCGCAGGCACCCGCGGCACGGTGTGGACCGAAACGCGCGACAGCGGTGAAAAGATTCTCTGCGTCGCCGGCGGCGTCGACCATGTCGATCGCCGCGTCAGCGATTTCCTCAAGCGCGAGGCCCGCCGTGACCTGCAGCGTTCGGCGGAGGCCTATGCCGCCGAGCTCAATGTCAGGGTCAAGCGGCTCTCGATCCGCGACCAGTCCAGCCGCTGGGGTTCCTGCACCTCGGCGGGCTCGCTGTCGTTCTCCTGGCGCCTGATCCTCGCGCCACCTTTCGTGCTCGACTATCTCGCCGCCCACGAGGTCGCCCATCTCGTCGAGATGAACCACTCGGCCCGCTTCTGGCGCGTCTGCGGCAAGGTCTGCCCCTCGATGGAGCGCGCCAAGAAGTGGCTCGACACGCACGGCAACGACCTGCATCGGTACGGGGTCGAGGATTAGGGCGCGCTCATTAGGCAACTCGATGTCGTCCCGGCGAAGGCCGGGACCCATACCGCGTGATCTATCGATCGCGGAAGGACGCAGTGCCGAACGACGACTCTTCGCCAAAACTTGGTTATGGGTCCCGGCGTTCGCCGAGACGACACCCAGGGTGGGCGAGAGCCTGCCAACTTCCCGCCTTCGCGGGGAATGACAGCGGAGAGTGGGGCAGCTCACGCACTGAAATCCGCACTCGCCCCCGCCTGCGCGTGTGACGCCAGGTAGCGTGCCTGCTGCTGCGCCATGACCCTTTGCCCCTCCGCCAGCATCGCCTGGAACGCCGCGTCGAGTTGCTCGCGGCTATAGGTCGTCGACCTGTCTTCACGCGGTGTCCATTGCGATTGGCTGATCGCGGTGGGCGCCTTTTCGACGGTGCCGCCAAGCCGCTCGGCGTATTGGTCGGCCCGCCACTGCGCCAGATCAGGTCCGCTCAAACCGGGAGGATCCTCGAGCTTGCCGACCTTGGCAGCTGCCGCGTTGGTCATGGTCGAGGAGCCGCCATTGTACAGCGTGGCTACCACCTGGCCGTCCACTTTCACCTGGGCGTAGATGTTCTCAGGAGCGTCGTCCGAGACGCCGGGTTGAGCTGCACTCGTGTCGCGGGCCATCAACCAGTGCGTTGCCATGAGATCGTGCAGGAAAGGATCATCCGCAGCCGATATCGGCTTGGCCCCTGTCAGCGGTTTGACCTGGGAGACGTCAATCCGGAAGCCGCTGGACTGAGCGTCGGTCGCATCCGGCTCTACCGGCTGGAGACCCGATGTCGCATTCGAAGCAGACGTTGATGCGGGCCGCAGATGAGGCAACGCCGCGCTGGATACACCTGAAATCATGGAACGCTCTCCTGCACTCGCACAACCTGTGAGAGCAAATCCCAGGCCGCTGACGGGAGCTTGAAGAGACTGGCGTTTTTGGTTTCGGCGAGCTGCGGGCCGCGGAGAATCTTGCCGCGCTAGGCAGGACTTGCCGAAGCGGTGGCGGGGAATGACAGAGAAGACCAACGCAGCATTCTACGCATTTGCGCGATTCTTCTCCGACGCCGCGACGATTGCGCCGGTCGCCTGATTAGCCTCGCCACATCAAACGCTTCGAACGATCCACCCAGCGTCACGCCTGACGTCACGTTCTACTGTGCATGGGGTTGTTTTCGCAGTTTTTGTTTTGAGGCCACCAGGACCTCAATTCGCAGCTAGCGATTGCCGCCGAACAGCCGGTCCATCAGCCAGCCATCGAGCCCGGCCGCCGCTTCCGGCCGCACATTGGCTCGCGTCGGCTGTGGCGGGCGATAGCCACCGGCGCTCGCCGGTGCTGGTCCCGGCGCGGCCGCCGTCGGCGGCGACACTTGCGAGGCTGCCTGCGCGAGGTTCGACAGGCCCCAGGTCGCTTGCGAGTTCGGCAAGTTCGCGACCGGCACGCCCTCGTGCGCCGTCTTCATGAAGCGCGACCAGACTTCGACCGGCAGGCCGCCGCCGGTGGCCTTCTTGGTCGGCGAGTTGTCGTCATTGCCGAGCCAGACGCCGGTGACGAGGTTGGCGGTGTAGCCGATGAACCAGGCGTCGCGGTAGTCCTGGCTGGTGCCGGTCTTGCCGGCCGCCGGCCAGCCCGGGATCTCCGCCTTCTTGGCGGTGCCTGATATCAGCGTCTCCCGCATCATCGCATTCATCATGCCGACATTGCGGGGGTCGATGACCTGGTTCCGCTCGTCGGGCTGGCGCATGTAGAGCAGCTTGCCGCTGAGCGTCCTGATCCGGGTGACGACGTGCGGTGCGACCGCCAAGCCGCCATTGGCGAAGGGCGCATAGGCGCCGACCAGCTCGACCACGGAGACTTCCGACGTGCCGAGCGCGATCGAGGCGTTGGGCTCGAGCTTGGAGGAGATGCCGAGCCGGTGCGCGGTGCGGACCACGTTCTTCGGGCCGACCTCGAGGCCGAGGCGGATGGCGACGGTGTTGAGCGACATCGCCAGCGCCTGCGTCAGCGTCACGGCGCCAAAGTATTCGTGGGTGTAGTTCTCGGGCTTCCAGCCCTTGACCTCGATCGGCGCGTCCTGGCGCACGGTATCCGGCGTCAGGCCCTGCTCGAGCGCGGTCAGGTACACGAACGGCTTGAACGAGGAGCCCGGCTGGCGCCTGGCGGTCACAGCGCGGTTGTACTGGCTGTCGGAATAGTTCCGCCCGCCGACCATGGCGCGCACCGCGCCGTCGGGCGTCATCGCCACCAGCGCGCCCTGGCTGACATTGAACTTCACGCTCTTGGCGGCGAGCTCGTCGATGATGGCGGCTTCGGCGACGCTCTGCAGCTTCGGATCGATCGTGGTCTCGACCTTGATGCTCTCGTCGATCTGGCCGACCAGATCGTCCAAGACCTCGCCGATCCAGTCGGCGACGTAATTGACCGTGCCGGCGCCGGCCGGCTTCACATTGTAGGAGGGATGGCCGATCGAGGCCTGCGCCTGTGCTTCCGTGATGAATTTTGCATCCGCCATCGCCGCGAGCACGATCTGCGCGCGCGCCTCGGCGCCTTCGGGGTTGCGGTTCGGCGCAAGGCGCGAGGGCGACTTGACGAGGCCGGCCAGCATCGCGGCCTCGGCGATGGTGACGTTCCTGGCCGATTTGCCGAAATATTTCTGCGCGGCGGCTTCGACGCCGTAGGCGCCGGAGCCGAAATAGACGCGGTTGAGATAGAGCTCCAGGATCTCGTCCTTGGAGTGCTTGCGCTCCAGCCAGATGGCGAGCTCCGCCTCCTGCAGCTTGCGCTGCATGGTGCGCTCCTGGGTCAGGAACAGGTTTTTCGCGAGCTGCTGCGTCAAGGTCGAGCCGCCCTGCGACACGCCGCGATGGAGCACGTTGGTGACGAGGGCGCGCAGGATGCCGATGGGGTCGATGCCGAAATGCGAATAGAAGCGGCGGTCCTCGATGGCGATGAAGGCCTTCGGCAAATACGGGGGCAGATCCTTCAGGGCGACATTGGCGCCGGCCATCTCGCCGCGCTGCGCCAGCATGCTGCCGTCGATGCCGACGATCTGGATCGTCGGCGGGCGTTTTGGAATCTCCAGCGACTGGATCGGCGGCAGGTGGGCGCCGACATAGATCACGACGCCGATCACGGCGATGACGCCCCACAGGCTCAGCACCGCGCCCCAATAGACCAGGCGGCCAAGGCTGAACCCGCCGCCGGATTTCGAGCGCCGCTTGGCGCCGCTGCGGCCGGCCGGTGCCTTGCGCTCGCGCGGCGGCTCGTCGCCGGCATCGTCGCTCTTGCGCTTGGCGGATGATTTCGCTGGTTTCTTCGGCTTGTCTTCGCCGCCGGGGATGCGGTCCGCCGCCGTCAGGCGCAGATCGGCGAGCGCCGCGGGCAAGCCGAACAGCGGCTCCTTCCGCCCACCCTTTTTCTTTCCCCACGCCATACGCAAAATGCCCGGTCAGCCCGCCCCGCCGCACGCTAGCGGTCGCTGTTTAAGGCCGGGTTACCCCGGCGTTAACGCGCGATTAGGAGATGCGGCATTCGCCCGCCGCAGTTCCGCTTCCAGGGCGCCAGCGCTAGGATCGCCCGCATAAAACAGAGGGAACTCACGAAGGGAGCACGCATGGGCCACATCGATCCGACCAAGGAGATCTTTGCGCAATTCCGGGAGAACGATCGCCCGGGCCCGATCCACATGCTCAACCTGGTGCGCTTGCGCAAGGAAGCGGCTTATCCCGACGGCCGCAAGGCCAGCGGCGCGGAAGCCTATGCCGCCTATGGCCGCGAGAGCGGCCCGGTGTTCGAACGCCTCGGCGGCCGCATCGTCTGGCAGGGCAAATTCGAGCTGATGCTGATCGGTCCGCAGGACGAGCGCTGGGACCATTGCTTCATCGCGGAGTATCCAAGCGTCGGAGCCTTCGTCGAGATGATCCGCGATCCCGTCTATCGCGAGGCGGTCAAGCACCGTCAGGCGGCGGTGGAGGATTCGCGGCTGATCCGGCACGCCGTGCTGCCGGTCGGGAAGAACTTTGGGGAGATACCGACCTGAGTTCGTAGGGTGGGTTAGCCCTGCGGCTGCGCGAAGCGCAGTCCGCCGGGCGTAACCCGCCTCTTCGCTTTCCCGTGTGTCGGCAGGAGTGGTGGGTTACGGCTTCGGCTAACCCACCCTACGAAGAGGTCCTCTCTTCTAACCCGCCGGACCTGCATCCTCCAGGATCGGGCCGAACAGTTCCCAGCGCTCGCCGTTGAACTTCATCATCTGAAGCTGCTTGTTGACGCGGTAGTCGGTCGCCGAGGTGTTGGCCTTGATGCCGGGCAGCGCGGTGTCGCTGGCGACGTCCTTCAATGACGCCGCCTGCTTCATGACGTTCTCGCGCGTCAGGTTGTCGCCGCACTGTTGCAGCACATGCACCAGCAGCTGTGCGGTGCTGTAGCCGTAGGTGTTGAAGTTCGAATCCTTGTCGCCGTCCGGATAGTACTTCGCCATGAAGTCGAAATACTTCTTCAGGCCGGGGTCGTCCTTCCAGGTCGGATCGAGCGGTTCCTTGCCGTAGTTGACGCTGATCAGGTCCTTGGCGGCCTCAAGGCCTGCCGGCTTCAGCACCGCGCCGACCGAGGTGGCGTTGATGTCGACGATCTGGATCGGATGCCAGCCCATTTCGGCGATCTTCTTGATCGCCTGCGCGGCCTGCTTCGGTGTCGTCGCGCTGAAGAACAGATCGACGCCGGCGTCCTTGATCTTGAGGATCTGGGAGTCGACCGTGGGATCGGAGACCTCGTAGGACGCTTCGGTCACGACCATCTTGGCGGCCTTGTCGCCGAGCCCGGCCTTGAGGCCGTTCAGATAGTCCTTGCCGAGGTCGTCGTTCTGATAGAGCACGCCAATCTTGGCGTTCGGGTGCTCCTTCAGAATGTACTGGCCGTAGATTCGGCCTTCGACGAAGTAGTTGGGATTGTAGCCCATGGTCCACGGAAAGTTCTTCGGATCGGTGAACCTCGAGGCCCCGGTCGCGGCGAACAGCTGCGGCACCTTCTTGGAATTGAGATATTTCTGCACGGCCGCGTTCACGGGCGTGCCGATGATCTGGAAGGTCAGCAGCACCTCGTCGCTCTCGACGAGCTTGCGTATCTGCTCCACGGCTTTCGGCGGCGAATAGGCGTCGTCATACTGGATCAGGTTGATCTTGCGGCCGTTAATGCCGCCCTGGTCGTTGATCATCTTGAAATAGGCGGCCTGGGTCTTGCCGATCGACGAATAGGCCGACGCCGGTCCCGAGAACGGCATGGTCTGTCCGACCTTGATCTCGGTGTCGCTGGCGCCCGGATCATATTTTTTCTGGGCATTGGCCGCAGAGATCGACAGCGCCAGGGTCAGCGCCGTTGCCGTGGCCAGATGCAGCATTCCATTCCTCATTCGCAATTTCCTCAGTTTGTTATTGCAGGTGATCTGCCGGGCGCTTGTGCGAACCGGACGTCACCGCTGAGGACGAGTGTGGAGGAGGCGTTGCTGCGACGCAAGGTGGGCGGCGCCCATCCTTTGTAGGGTGAGTTAGCCGTAGGCGTAACCCACCACTGTTCATCTCCGCGGACGCAGAAGAGGTGGGTTACGCCCGGCGGATCGCGCTCCGCGCATCCGCCAAGCTAACCCACCCTACGCGATCACTAACCCGACGGGCCCGTGTCCTCGATGATCGGTCCGAACAGCTCCCAGCGTTCGCCGTTGAACCGCATCATCTGCATCTGCTTGTTAACGCGGAAGTCGTTCGGTCCGGTGTTGATCTTGATGCCGGGCAGGGCGAAGCTCGGGGTGAAGTCCTTGATGTTGGCGACCTGCCTCATGATGTTCTCACGCGTCAGGTCGTCGCCGCATTGCTTCAGCACCTGCGTCAGCAACTCGGCCACCGAATAGGCATAGGTGTTGACGGTGTTGAGCTTGTCGCCCTCCGGGAAATACTTGTCCATGAAGGCGAAGAAGGCCTTCACGCCGGGATCGTCCTTCCACTGCGGATCGCCCGGCTCCTTGCCGTATTGCGTCGAGATGATGCCCTTGGAGATATCGAGGCCGGCCGGCTTCAGCGTCGCCGAGATCGGGCTCGCATTGATGTCTAGGATGTGCACCGGCGTCCAGCCGAGGTCGGCGAGCTTCTTGATCGCCTGTGCCGCGAATTTCGGCGTCGAGGCATCGAAGAACACGTCGACGCCCATCGACTTCAGCTTGACCACCTGCGAGTCGACCGTGGGATCGGTGACCTCGTAGGAGACCTCGCCGACGATCATGCTGGCGGCCTTGTCGCCGAGGCCGCTCTTGAGGCCCGCGAGATAGTCGCGGCCCATGTCGTCGTTCTGGTAGAGCACGCCGATCTTGGCGTTGGGATGCTCCTTGAGAATGTACTTGGCGTAGATGCGTCCCTCGGACACGTAGTTCGGATTATAGGCGATGGTCCAGGGATAGTTCTGCGGATCGTTGAAGCGCGCCGCGCCCGTGGAAGCCAGGAGCTGCGGCACCTTCTTGCCGTTGAGATATTTCTGCACGGCGGCGTTGGCCGCGGTGCCGATCAGCTGGAACGTGAAGAGGACCTCGTCGCCCTCGACCAGCTTGCGCACCTGCTCCACCGTCTTCGGCGGCGAATAGGCGTCGTCATACTGGATCAAGTTGATCTTGCGGCCGTTGATGCCGCCCTGGTCGTTGATCATCTTGAAATAGGCGGCCTGCGTCTTGCCGATATTGGCGTAGACGGAGTACGGCCCGGAGAACGGCACGGTCTGGCCGATCTTGATCTCGGTGTCGCTCGCGCCGGTGTCGTATTTCTTCTGGGCGAGGGCTTGGCTGGCGGAGAATGTGAAGGCGAGTGCTGTCGTGGCAGCTAGGAAGGCTCTGCGACTGGTCATGTTGGTTGTTCCTCCTGACGGAATTTTCGACCGATGGTCTTTTTCCGTTGTTGCAACGGTCGCCATCGCTGCCTGAGATTGTGGAGGAAGGGCAGCCGCCGCGCAAGGATCGCGGCGCTGCGCCGAAGCGTCTCAGGCGAGAAACAATGCAACCAGCGCGACCGCCGCCGGCAGCGCCTGCACGATCAGGATCCGCGTGCTGACGGTCGCCGCGCCATAGGCGCCGGCCACGATCACGCAGAGCAGGAAGAACACCTTGATCTGGAACGCGAAGGCCGGATTGCCGTGGACGAGACCCCAGATCAGGCCGGCGACCAGGAAGCCGTTATAGAGCCCCTGATTGGCGGCCAGCACTTTTGTGATCGCGGCCTTCTCCGGCGTATTGCGAAACACCTTCAAACCCTGCGGCTTGTCCCAGAGGAACATCTCCAGGATCAGGAAGTAGGCGTGCAGTGCGGCGACCAGCGCCACCAGGACATTGGCGATCACGTTCAAGTTGAGCTCCCCCAAAAGCGTCAGCTTTCGGGTGGACGTTAGCATGGCCGCCATGGCAAGTGCGATGGGTGTGTTTCGATTGCCTGGTGCCGCAATGCCCGCTCGATCAACCAAGACGGCTGAACGCTTCGGCCTCGATCGCCTGACGACGCCGATCGGGATCGCGCTGCTGGTCACGGATGCCGAAGGCAATCTGCGGGCGCTCGACTGGGACGACTACGAGCACCGCATGCGCGAGCTCTTGCGCCTGCATTATGGGGCCGTGGATATCAGCGATCGGCCCGCGCCGACCGGGATGCGGACTGCGCTGTCGGGCTATTTCGAAGGCGATCTCGCCCAGCTCGCTGGCATCGCATGGCGCATCGCCGGCACGCCGTTCCAGCAGAAGGTCTGGACCGCGCTGGCTCACATCCCTGCCGGCACCACGATGAGCTACGGCGCGATGGCCGCGAAGATCGATATGCCGAAGGCGATTCGCGCCGTTGGGCACGCCAACGGCTCCAATCCGATCAGCGTGGTGCTGCCCTGCCACCGCCTGATCGGCGCGGATGGTTCGCTGGTGAAATATGGTGGCGGGCTGGAGCGGAAGAGGTGGCTGCTGCGGCATGAGGGTGTGGAGGTTTAGGTCTCTCTCCTCGTCATTCCGTGGCGCCGCGCAAGCGGCGAGCCCGGAATCCATCGTGCCACCGACTCCGCGGATGAATGGATTCCGGGTTCGCGCTGCGCGCGCCCCGGAATGACAAGCTGTATCAGGCCGCCGGCTGAACCGCCTTGTCGCCCGCCATCACATGGGTCAGCGCACTCTTGATCGCGGACTGGCGGGTCGGCGCGTTGATCTGTGCGCCGAGCAGGTCGGTGACGTAGAACACGTCGCGGGCGCGCTCGCCGAAGGTCGCGACATGGGCCGAGGCGATGTTGAGGTTGAGCTTCGAGATCGCGGTGGTCAGCTCGTAGAGCAGGCCGGGGCGGTCGAGGCCGGAGACCTCGATCACGGTGTAGCGGTCGGACCACTGGTTATTGATCGTCACTTCCGGCTCGATCACGAAGGGCCGCGCCTTGCTGCGCACGGTGCGCCGCGCCACCACTTCCGGCAGGCGCAGCTTGCCTTCAAGCACGTCCTCGATCATCTCGCCGATGCGCGTGGCACGGCGGCCCTCGTCCTCGTCGCGGTCGTATTCCCTGGAGATCGATATGGTATCGAGCGCACGGCCGTCGGTCGTGGTGTAGATCTGGGCGTCGACGATGTTGGCGCCGGCCGAGGCGCAGGCACCTGCGATGATCGACAGCAGCCAGGGATGGTCGGCCGCGAAGATCGTGAGCTCGGTGACGCCGCGCACCTCGTCGAAGCCGACATTGATCGCGAGCTTGTGGCCGGCCTGCTCGCTTGAGCGCACGAAGCGGGCGTGGCGGATTTTTCGCGGCAGCTCGACCTTGAGCCAGTAGGCCGGATAGTGCCGGCCGATATAGGCATCGAGCTCGTCCGCCGGCCACTCGGCGAAGGCGTTGCGGAATTCGGCGTAGGCGGCCGTGAGGCGCTTGCCGCGGTCGACTTCCGAGAAGCCGCCGGTGAGCACCGGCTCGGTCTCGTAATAGAGCGAGCGCAGCAGCTGCGCCTTCCAGCCGTTCCACACGCCGGGACCGACACCGCGGATGTCGGCGGTGGTGAGGATCGTGAGCAGCTTCATCTGCTCGACCGACTGCACTACGGCGGCAAAATTCTCGATGGTCTTGCGGTCCGACAGGTCGCGCGACTGCGCGACCGTCGACATGGTCAGATGCTCCTCGATCAGCCAGGCCACGAGCTCGGTGTCGGCGGGGCTGAAGCCGAGCCGCGGGCAGAGCCGCCGCGCCACCTTGGCGCCGGCGATGGAGTGATCCTCGGGGCGGCCCTTGGCGACGTCGTGCAGCAGCGTCGCGATATAGATCACCGCGCGGTGCTCGGGTCTCGTTTTGCGCATCAGATCGCTGGCGAGCGCGAACTCCTCGATGCCGCCGCGCTCGATATCCTGGAGGAAGCCGATGCAGCGGATCAGATGCTCGTCGACGGTGTAGTGATGATACATGTTGAACTGCATCATCGAGACGATCTTGCCGAAGGCGCGGATGAAATGGCCGAGCACGCCGGTCTCGTTCATCCGCCGCAGCACGATCTCCGCATTGTCGGAGGTCAGGATCTCCATGAACAGTCGGTTGGCTTCCGGATTCTCGCGCAGCTGCGCGTTGATCAGGCCGAGCGAGCGCGTCACGTCGCGCATCGCATCCGGATGGAAGGCGAGGTTGTTCTTCTGCGCCAGGCGGAAGATGCGGATCAGATTGACCGGATCGTGCTTGAACACGTCGGGCGCGGCGACGTTGATGCGGTTGTTGTCGACGATGAAGTCGTCGCTGTCAGGGACGCGCCGCTTCACCTGGGTCGGGCGCAGCCGCGCCATCACCCGGCTCAGAACCGGCGCCGGCTTGGCTTGCTGGTCCTCGAGCTTGGCGCAGAGGATGGCGGTGAGGTTGCCGACTTCCTTCGCGACCAGGAAGTAGTGCTTCATGAAGCGCTCGACATCCTGCATGCCGGGATGCGAGGTGTAGCCGAGCCGGATCGCGATCTCGCGCTGCAGGTCGAACGACAGGCGCTCCTCGGCGCGGCCAGAGTAGAAATGCAGATTGCAGCGCACCGACCAGAGGAAGTCGGCGCAGCGGCGGAAGCTGCGATATTCCTGCGCGTCGAACACGCCGCGTTCGACCAGCTCGTCGGTGTCGCGGACGCGGTAGACGTACTTTGCGATCCAGAACAGCGTGTGCAGGTCGCGCAGCGCGCCCTTGCCGTCCTTGACGTTGGGCTCGACCAGATAGCGCGACTGGCCGCCGCGGCGATGCCGCTCCTCGCGCTCGGCGAGCTTCGCCGTGACGAATTCGGATGCGGTGCCCTGCACCACCTCCTTGTCGAAGCGCTCGACCAGCTCGTCATAGAGCGGCTGGTCGCCGGTGAGGAAGCGCGTCTCCAGGATCGCGGTGCGGATGGTCATGTCGCCACGCGCCTGCCGGATCGATTCATCGACCGAGCGCGTGGCGTGACCGACCTTCAGGCCCATGTCCCAGAGGCAGTAGAGGATGGCTTCGGCGACCTGCTCGCCCCAGGCCGTCTGCTTGTAGGGCAGGATGAACAAGAGATCGATGTCGGACTCGGGCGCCATCAGGCCGCGGCCATAGCCGCCGGTCGCTACCACCGCCATCCGTTCGGCGCCGCTCGGGATCGGCGAGCGGTAGAGATGGCGGGTCGCGGCCGAATAGAGGATGCGGATGATCTCGTCCTGCACATGGCACAGCCGCTCGGCGCAGCGGCGGCCGTGACGGTCCTTCAAGAGGATCGCCTGTGCTGCGGCGCGCGCCGCGATCAGCTCGGCCTTGAGCAATTGCGCCATGGCGGTGCGGAACGCGTCCTCGCGTCCCTCGTGCTTCTCGGCAAGCGCATCGACCGCGGCTGTGATCCGCGCGGTGTCGAAGCGATCGTCCACCTGTGGCTTCTGCTCAGTTGCGACGCTGTCCATGTCTCACCGGATATAAGAGGTGACAGGCGCTGTCACCCGTCATTCGCTGGCAATAGTCGTTCCGTGCTGGAAAAGGCCGGCTTCGGGCAAATCTGTTCTCGGCCGGCGCCCTTTCAAGGGTCGGATTTTCTCGTTGACCTCTAGATATAACTCATTGAAAAACAATGAAGTTTTGGAGGAGGCCGGGCATGACTGGGATTACACGACGCATTCTGCTGGCGGGCGCTGTGGCGCTTGCTTTGACCCCTGCGGCGCAGGCCGCTGATCCGCTCAAGGAAATCCGCATCGACTGGGCGACCTACAACCCGGTGTCGATGGTGCTGAAGCAGAAGGGGCTGCTGGAGAAGGAGTTCGCCAAGGACGGCATCACCATCACCTGGGTGCAGTCGGCCGGCTCCAACAAGGCGCTCGAATTCCTCAATGCCGGCTCGATCGATTTCGGCTCGACCGCGGGCTCGGCGGCGCTGGTGGCGAAGATCAACGGCAACCCGATCAAGTCGATCTATGTCTATTCGCGTCCCGAATGGACCGCGCTGGTGACGGGCAAGGACTCCAAGATCGCGAGCGTGGCTGACCTCAAGGGCAAGCGCGTCGCGGTGACGCGCGGCACCGATCCGCACATCTTCCTGGTGCGTGCGCTGCTCGGCGCCGGCCTGACCGAGAAGGACATCACGCCGGTGCTGCTGCAGCACGCCGACGGCAAGACCGCTTTGATCCGCGGCGATGTCGATGCCTGGGCCGGTCTCGATCCCATGATGGCGCAGGCCGAGGTCGAGGAGGGCGCAAAGCTGTTTTATCGCAAGGCCGACGCCAACACCTGGGGCATCCTCAATGTGCGCGAGCAGTTTTTGAAGGATCATCCGGACGCGGCCCGCCGCGTGCTCTCGGTGTATGAGGAAGCGCGCAAATATTCGCTGGCCAATTACGACGAGCTGAAGAAGACCTTCATCGCCGTGACGAAGCTGCCCGAGGCGGTCGTCGACAAGCAGCTCAAGGAGCGCACCGAGCTCACCCACAGCCGCATCGGCGCGCCGCAGCGCGAGTCGATCCTCGCTGCCGGCCTCGCGCTGCAACAGGCCGGTGTCGTCGACGCCAAGGTCGACGTGAAGGCGACGCTGGATGCCCTGATCGACGACCAGGTCCCGCTGCCGACGAATTAGTCGGCAGGGAAGAGGCAAGCGCGCGCACCACACACCGCCGTCGTCCCGGCGTAGGCCGGGACCCATACCCACCGAGCGTAGTTATTGCGAAGGCGGTCACTCCGAGTCCCCGTAACCACACTGCCCTGTGGTTATGGCTCCCGGCCTTCGCCGGGACGACGGCTGAGAACATAGCAACACTGTTGCATTCCCTCGTCAGACGCGCTTCCTACCGGCCATGATCTCCGACGCGCCAGTCCTGCAACAAACTTCGGAACCCGCCGAGAGCGCTGCTGCGCCCTCGCGGCTGTCGCGCTATGCGCGTCCGATGCTGGGCGTGCTGCTGCCGCTGACGCTCGCGCTCGGCTGGGAGCTCGTGGTCTGGTCCGGCTGGTCCAACGGACGCCTGGTGCCGCCGCCGTCTCGCATCTTCACCACCATCACCGACCTCGCCCGTTCCGGCGAGCTGGTGCGTCACATCACTGCGACGCTGTGGCGCGTCTCGCTCGGCTTCGCCTTCGGCGTGGTCGCCGGCACCTTGCTCGGTGCCATCTCCGGTTATTGGTCGCTGGCGCGGCGGCTACTCGATCCGACCGTGCAGGCGCTGCGTGCGATCCCCTCGCTCGCCTGGGTGCCGCTGTTCATCCTGTGGCTCGGCATCTTCGAGACCTCGAAGATCGCGCTGATCGCGGTCGGCGTGTTCTTTCCGGTCTATCTCGGCGTGATGGGCGCGATCCTCTCGGTCGATCGCAAGATCGTCGAGGTCGGCCGCACCTTCCGTCTCTCCGGCCCGGCGATGATCCGCCGCATCCTGCTGCCCGCAGTGCTGCCGGCTTACGTCGTGTCGCTGCGCGTTGGCCTCGGTCTCGGCTGGATGTTCGTGGTCGCGGCCGAGCTGATCGGCGCCTCCGAAGGCCTCGGCTATCTCCTGCTCGACGGCCAGCAGCTCGGCAAGCCCGCGCAGATCCTCGCCGCCATCGTGATCTTCGCCATCCTCGGCAAGCTCACGGACTGGCTGATCGAGGTCGCCGCTGCGCCGTTCCTGCGCTGGCAGGACGCTTTCTCCCGCGCGAAGGGAGCCTGAGGCGATGCTGGCACTGGACCGGGTCAGCAAGACCTATCCCAACGGCGTCGAGGCGCTGGCGCGTTTCTCCGCCGAGATCAGGCAGGGCGAGGTCATCGCCATCATCGGGGGCTCCGGCTGCGGCAAGTCCACGCTGCTCCGCGCCATCGCCGGGCTCGATCGCGCCAGCTCCGGCACCGTGACGCTCGACCGTGAAGCGATCAGCTCACCGCACGCCAAGATCGGCATCATCTTCCAGGAGCCACGCCTGCTGCCGTGGCTCAGCGTCGCCGACAATATCGGCTTCGGCCTCGCCGATCTGCCCGCCGCCGAGCGGCGCGAAAAGGTGGCGCGCGCACTCGAGCGCGTCGGGCTCACTGATAAGGCACAGGCCTGGCCGCGCGAGCTCTCGGGCGGGCAGGCGCAGCGCGTCGCGATTGCGCGGGCGCTGGTGCCGCAGCCAGAGGTGCTGCTGCTGGACGAGCCGTTCTCCGCGCTCGATGCCTTCACCCGCAGGGATCTGCAGGATCATCTGCTCGACCTCTGGGCCGACACGCGGCCGACCTTGATCCTCGTCACACATGACGTCGACGAGGCCGTGGTGCTGGCCGATCGCGTGCTGGTGATGCGGCCGCGGCCCGGTCGGCTGTTCGACCAGATCGAGATCAATCTGGCCCGGCCGCGCGATCGCAATTCGCCGCTGTTCGAGAATTTCAAGCGAAGTGTGCTGACGTCACTCGACCGTTCGCTCGACCGCAGTGTGCCCGACCGGGACGCAACCCAGGGTCCCGGTCAGGCCATGTGGTGGTGACATTTTTGCTCTGAGCCGGTAAATCGAGGGGGCGATTTTTCCGGGAGAGAACAATGGACGCCGCCGAACTGCGCCAGATGCAGGCCCCGATCAAGGAGCGCTACAAGACCGATCCCAAGACCGCGCTGATCACGTTGAAGGCCAAGGGTTCCACCGACAGCGAAGGTATCGCCTGCAAGGTCGAGACCGGCCGCGCCATCGCGATGGCCGGCCTGCATCCCGCCACCGGCGGCTCAGGCCTCGAGCTCTGCTCCGGCGACATGCTGCTGGAAGCGCTGGTCGCCTGCGCCGGCGTCACGCTGAAATCGGTCGCGACCGCGATCGAGGTGCCGCTCAAGACCGGCAATGTCTACGCCGAGGGCGATCTCGACTTCCGCGGCACGCTAGGCGTCGACAAGGAGACGCCGGTTGGCTTTGCCGAGATCCGTCTCCGCTTCGAGGTCGATACACCGGCGCCGCAGGACAAGCTCGATCTCCTGCTCAAGCTCACCGAGCGCTATTGCGTGGTCTATCAGACCATCAAGAACGGCCCGAAGGTTTCGGTGTCGATGCAGCGGATGTGACTTTCTTACCCTCCCCTGAAGGGGGAGGGTCGATCGCGCGCAGCGCGAGCGGGGTGGGGTGATCTCTCCACGTCGCACACTGTTCGTGTTGAGAGATCACCCCACCCCGCTGCGCATTTCGCTTCGCTCCATGCACAGCGACCCTCCCCCTCCAGGGGAGGGTAAGAAGAAAAAATGTCCCTCGACCTCCACTTCATCCTCTTTCTCCTTTTGCGCATGGCGATCGCAGCGGCGTTCGTGGTGACGGCGTCTGTTATCACCGAGCGCTCGGGGCCGGTGATCGGCGCGCTGATCGCGACGCTTCCGGTGTCGGCCGGTCCGTCCTACGTCTTCCTCGCGATCGACCATGACGCCGCCTTCATCGCGCAGGGCGCGCTGGCGAGCCTGCCGGTCAATGCGGCGACGATCTTCATGTGCCTCACCTATGTCGTGCTATCACAGCGGCACGGCATGGCGGTGAGTTGTGGCAGCGCGTTCGCGGTCTGGATCGCAATGGCCTCGATCATCCGCCAGTTCGAATGGTCGCTCACCGCCGGGCTCGCGGCCAATTTGATCGCATTCGGCATCTGCATTCCGCTGCTCGCAGGCTATCGCCACGCGAAGATGCCGCTGGTGACGCGCCGCTGGTATGACGTCCCGATGCGGGCTGCGCTGGTCGCGACTCTTGTCGCCATCGTGGTCTCGACCTCCGGCTGGGTCGGCCCCCGCATCAGCGGCATCATCGCGCTCTATCCGGTGGTGTTCTCCAGCATCATGGTGATCCTGCATCCGCGCATCGGCGGTCCGCCGACCGCGGCCGTGCTCGCCAATTCCGCGTGGGGCCTGCTAGGGTTCGGCATGGCGGTCGCCGTGCTGCATCTCGGCGCCGCCAATTTCGGCTCCGCCATCGGCCTCAGCATGGGGCTTGCGACCTGCGTCGGGTGGAATCTGACGCTGTGGTGGATGGGGCGGAGGAAGCGGCTTGAACTTCGTAGGGCGAATTAGCGAAGCGTAATCCGCCACCTTGCGTTCCGCCGGGGATAGACCGTGGTGGGTTACGCCTTCGGCTAACCCACCCTACGGCACCGCTACTGCTTCGGCAGCCTGGCCTTCAACGCATAGAGCGCATCGAGCGCTTCGCGCGGGGACATCTCGTCGGGGTGCAGTGCCTTCACCGCGTCCATCAACAGCTCGGCTTCGCTCGGCGGCGTGGCTTCAGCGGCGGCGCGCGAGGGCACGGCGAACAGCGGCAGATCGTCCACCAAGGCGCGCGCGGTCTGGCCGCGGTCTTGCGCCTCCAGCTTAGAGAGCACGGATTTTGCGCGCGTGATCACGGCCGGCGGCAGGCCCGCGAGTTTTGCCACCTGGATGCCGTAGGAGCGGTCGGCCGAGCCCGGCAGCACCTCGTGCAGGAACACGACATTGCCCTGCCATTCCTTCACCCGCACCGTCGCATTGAACATCCGAGGCAGCTTTGCCGAGAGCGCAGTCAGCTCGTGATAATGCGTCGCGAACAGCGTGCGGCAGCGGTTGCTCTCGTGCAGATGCTCGATCGCGGCCCAGGCGATCGAGAGGCCGTCGAAAGTCGCGGTGCCGCGGCCGATCTCGTCGAGGATGACGAGCGAGCGCTCGCCGGCCTGGTTCAGGATCGCCGCGGTCTCGACCATCTCCACCATGAAGGTGGAGCGGCCGCGGGCGAGGTCGTCGGCGGCGCCGACGCGCGAGAACAGGCGGTCGATGATGCCGATCCGCGCGCGCGTCGCCGGCACGAAACTTCCGATTTGAGCAAGAAGGGCAATCAGCGCGTTCTGGCGCAGGAAGGTCGATTTACCGGCCATGTTGGGACCGGTGAGCAGCCAGAGCTGGCCGGATTTTTGCGCCGGACCAGGCGAGAGATCGCAGGCATTGGCGATGAACGGCTCGCCGTTGCGCTTGAGGGCCTGCTCGACCACGGGATGGCGGCCCGCTTCGATCGCGAAGGCAAGGGAGCCGTCGACCTCGGGCCGCACATAGTTCTCGTCGATCGCGAGCTTGGCCAGCGAGGTCGCGACGTCGAGCAGCGCAAAGCCTTGCGCCGCGGCGCGCAGGTCGTCGCTGATCTCGAGCGCCTTGGCGCAGAGCTTCTCGAAGATTTCGAGCTCGAGGCCGAGCGCGCGGTCGCCGGCATTGGCGATCTTGGCTTCGATCTCGCCGAGCTCCGACGTGGTGAACCGCACCTGGCCGGCCAGCGTCTGGCGGTGGATGAAGGTCGCGTTCAGCGGCGCCGACATCAGCTTGTCGCCGTGCTGGGCGGTCACCTCGACGAAATAACCGAGCACGTTGTTGTGGCGGATCTTGAGACCCTTGACGCCGGTGTCGTCGGCGTAGCGCGCCTGCATTGAGGCCACCACGAGGCGCGAGGCATCGCGCAGGTTTCGCGCTTCGTCGAGCGCAGGCTCGTAGCCCTGGCGCACGAAGCCGCCGTCGCGCTTGATCAGCGGCAATTGCTCGTCGAGCGCCGTCGCAAACTCGGCGGCGAGCGAGCGCGACGGACGCTGCAAAGCGGCCATCACCGCCGCGATCTCCTGCGGCGGCTGGTCGAGCTCGGACAACCGCGTCAGCACCTGGTCGGCGGCGAGGATGCCGTCACGCAAGCCGGCGAGATCGCGCGGTCCGCCGCGGCCGACCGAGAGACGTGCGAGCGCGCGCGACATGTCGGGCGCGCCGCGCAAGATGCTGCGGATGTCCTCGCGCGCGGCGGAATCGGCAACGAAGCTGCCGACGGCGTCGAGCCGCCGCGCAATTGCCGGCGCGTCGGTCAGCGGCGCCGCCAGCCGTTGCGCCAGCAGACGCGAGCCGGCCGAGGTCACGGTGCAGTCGATGGCGTCGAGCAGCGAGCCGCGGCGTTCGCCGGCGAGCGTCCGCGTCAGCTCGAGATTGGCGCGCGTGGCCGGATCGATCGCCATGGTGGCGCCGGACGCTTCGCGCGCGGGCGGTGACAGCGGCGGGTGCTTGCCGACCTGGGTGCGGTCGACATAGGTGACGGCAGCGGCCGCAGCCGTGGCTTCCAGCCGCGTCAGCTGCGCGAGGCCATCCATCGTCGCGACGGCAAAGTAGTCGCAGAGGCGCTTCTCGGCGGTGGCGCCGTCGAAGACGTCGCGGGTCAGCGGCGTCACAGCCGGCAGCTCGCGCAGTGTCTGCCCGAGCTCACTGTCGTTATAGAGCGCGTCGGTGACGATGGCCTCGTTCGGGTTGATGCGCGCCAGCGTCGCGGCGAGCTCGCCGCCCGAAACCTCGGTCACCATGAATTCGGCGGTCGAGATATCGATCCAGGCGAGGCCGAAGCGGTCGCCGCCGGTGGACGAACGCGCGCGCGCGATCGCCAGCAGGTAATTGTTGGCACGCGCATCGAGCAGCGTATCCTCGGTCAGCGTGCCCGGCGTGACCAGCCGCACCACGCCGCGACGGACCACGCTCTTGTTGCCGCGCGCTTTCGCTGCCGCGGGATCCTCGGTCTGCTCGCAGACCGCGACCCGGTGGCCGGCCGAGATCAGGCGATGCAGATAATCCTCGGAGCGTTCGACCGGGACGCCGCACATCGGGATGTCGGCGCCCTGATGCTTGCCGCGCTTGGTCAAGACGATGCCGAGCGTCCTGGAGGCGATCTCGGCGTCCTCGAAGAACAGCTCGTAGAAATCGCCCATCCGGTAGAACAGCAGCAGGCCCTGATGCGCCGCCTTGATCTCGAGGTACTGTTCCATCATCGGCGTCACGCGCGCGGCAGCTTCCGCCTGCGGTGCGGGCGCTTCGTCGGGCGGCGGTACGGGTATCGGCTGTTGCATCGTCATGGGCGGCGCAACCTACAAAATTTCGCCTCCTGCTCCTATCGGTTTGGCCGTGCGGGGCGGGTTTTCCACGTTGTCCGCACCGCGGCATGCGTGGCGGACCGCAGGCCCCTGCAAATCGCACGCGAAACCGTCAATTGACCTGCCGCGGGCGCCCTCCTAAAACTCCGCCGACATTGAAGAATTTGGCCGGATCGCGGCATTCAGGGAGAACAACGATGCGTGACGTCTTTATCTGCGATGCCGTGCGGACCCCGATCGGCCGTTTCGGCGGCTCGCTCGCCAAGGTGCGTGCCGACGATCTCGCCGCAGCCCCGATCAAGGCGCTGATGGTCAAGCATCCCAATCTCGACTGGGCGCAGGTGGACGAAGTCTTCTTCGGCTGCGCCAACCAGGCCGGCGAGGACAACCGCAACGTCGCGCGCATGGCGCTGCTGCTGGCAGGCCTTCCGGATTCGGTTCCCGGCCAGACCCTGAACCGGCTTTGCGCCTCCGGCCTCGACGCCGTCGGCGCTGCTGGCCGCGCCATCCGCTCCGGCGAGATCGAGCTTGCCATTGCCGGCGGCGTCGAATCCATGACCCGCGCGCCCTTCGTGATGGGCAAGGCGCAGGAAGCCTTCTCGCGCTCGGCCGAGATCTTCGACACCACCATCGGCTGGCGCTTCATCAATCCGCTGCTCAAGGCGCAGTACGGCGTCGACGCGATGCCGGAGACCGGCGAGAACGTCGCCGAGGAATTCCAGGTCTCGCGCGCCGACCAGGACGCCTTCGCCATCCGCTCGCAGCAGCGCGCCGGCAAGGCGATCGCGGCCGGCTATTTCGCGGAAGAAATCACGCCGATCACGATTCCTGGCGGCAAGGCCGGTCCGATCACGGTCGACAAGGACGAACATCCGCGCCCTGAGACCACGCTGGAAGGTTTGGCAAAACTGAAGCCGATCGTGCGCAATCCCGGCACCGTCACCGCCGGCAACGCCTCGGGTGTCAATGACGGCGCCGCCGCGATGATCCTCGCCTCGGAAGCCGCGGTGAAGAAGCACGGCCTGACGCCGCGCGCGCGCATTCTCGGCCTCGCCTCGGCCGGCGTGCCGCCGCGCATCATGGGCATTGGTCCTGTGCCCGCGACCCGCAAGCTGATGGAGCGTCTCGGCAAGAAGATCAGCGATTTCGACCTGATCGAGCTCAACGAAGCCTTCGCCTCGCAGGGCATCGCCTGCATGCGCCAGCTCGGCGTCGCCGACGATGCCGATTACGTCAATCCGCATGGCGGCGCCATCGCGCTCGGTCATCCCCTCGGCATGAGCGGCGCGCGCCTCGCGCTCACCGCCGTGCACGGCATGGAGAAGCGCGGCGGCAAGCTGGCGCTGGCCACCATGTGCGTCGGCGTCGGCCAGGGCGTCGCCGTTGCGATCGAGAAGGTGAACTGACGGGACGCGTAGCGTCCCGTCATCCCGGGGCAGCCCGACAGGGCTGAACCCGGGATCTCGAGATTCCGGGTCTGGTCCTTCGGACCATCCCGGAATGACAGTGTTAGAGTTACGCGGGTCGCTTCAAGGACCGTCCCATGATCATCGAGCGCGAGCAGGACGTCACGGCCGCGGCCCTGGCGGTGATGGAGCGGACATCCGATCCGCGGCTGCGGCAGATCATGGTCTCCCTGGTCAAGCACCTCCATGCCTTCGTGCGCGACGTTCGCCTGACCGAGAAGGAGTTTCGCGACGCCACCGCTGTCATCGCCGAACTCGGCAAGTTGACCACCGACACGCATAACGAAGTCGTGCTGATGGCGGGATCGCTCGGCGTCTCCCCGCTGGTGTGCCTGCTCAACAATGGCGATCAGGGCAATACGGAGACCGATCAGTCGCTGCTCGGACCGTTCTGGCGGCTGAACTCGCCGCGGGTCGAGAATGGCGGATCGATCGTGCGCTCGGAGACACCGGGTGCGCCGCTGTTCGTCAATGGCCGCGTCGTCGACAGGGACGGCCGTCCCGTCGCCGGGGCCGAGGTCGATGTCTGGCATGCTTCGCCGGTCGGCCTCTACGAGAACCAGGACCCTGAGCAGGCCGATATGAACCTGCGCGGCAAGTTCACCACCGACCAGGACGGACGCTTCGCCTTCCGCTCGGTGATGATGGTCGGCTATCCCATTCCGACGGATGGCGTGGTCGGCCGCCTGCTCGAGGCGCAGGGCCGGCACCCCTACCGCCCCGCGCATCTGCACGCCCTGATCTTCAAGCCCGGATTCAAGGTGCTGATCTCGCAGGTCTACGATCCCGCCGATCCGCATATCGACAGCGACGTGCAGTTCGGGGTGACGCAGGCGCTGATCGGCAAGTTCCAGCGCCACGATACGCCGCATCCGACCGCGCCCGACGTCGCAACGCCATGGTACTCGCTCGACCACACCTATCGGCTCGAGACCGGGGAAGCCGTGCTGCCACGTCCGCCGATCAAATAGCGTCGGCGCAGGAGGCTTAAACCCGCTTCCCCAAATTAGTTATATCCTATAATGATTGGCGGAAGCGTTGACCGGCTGGACCTAAAATGGCCGGGGAGGAGTTCGCCAATGACATTCATCTATCCCGTCGACAGCAACAAGGCGCATCCGCTGCCGCTGTCGCCCGACTACAAGAGCTCGATCAAGCGCGCGCCGAACAAGCCCTTGATCCCGATGCGTCACACGCTGTCGGAATTGACCGGTCCGGTCTACGGCCACGAGACCGTGCGCAAGGGCGACAACGATCTCACCACCCAGCACACCGGCGAGCCGATCGGCGAGCGCATCATCGTGCACGGCCATGTGCGCGACGAGGACGGCCGCGGCGTGCCGAACTCGCTGGTCGAGATCTGGCAGGCCAATTCCTGCGGTCGCTACGTCCATGTCCGCGACCGGCATCCGGCGCCGCTCGATCCGAATTTCACCGGCGCGGGCCGCACGGTGAGCGATGCCGCCGGCTACTACCGCTTCGTCACCATCAAGCCCGGCGCCTATCCCTGGGGCAATCACCACAATGCCTGGCGTCCGGCGCACATCCATCTGTCGGTGTTCGGCCATTCCTTCGTCACGCGCCTGGTGACGCAGATGTACTTCCCGAACGATCCGCTGTTTCCGTTCGACCCGATCTTCAACTCGGTGCCGGACGAGAAGGCGCGGGCGCGCATGGTTTCCTCGTTCGATCTCGAGAATACCCAGCCCGAATGGGCGTTGTGCTACCGCTTTGACATCGTGCTGCGCGGCAAGAACGCCACGCCCATGGAGAACCACTAACGTGCAGGATAACGGGATTACCCCATCGCAGACCGTCGGTCCGTTCTTCAAATACGGCCTGACGCCGACCGGCGACTACGCCTGGAACGATGCGTTCACCAATTCGACGCTGACGCCCGATGTCACCGGCGATCGTGTCCGCATCGAGGGCCGGGTCTTCGACGGTGACGGCGTTGTCGTGCCTGACTGCATGCTGGAGATCTGGCAGGCGGATGCCCAAGGGCGTTTCGCCGACCCGCAGGACAAGCGCGCGCTGCCCAATGCCAGCTTCCGCGGCTTCGCCCGCTGCGGCACCGACACGGACGGCAATTATTCCTTCGACACCATCAAGCCGGGCGTGGTGCCCGATCCCGACGGCAAGCCGCAGGCGCCGCACATCGTCCTCGCCGTGTTCGGGCGCGGCATGCTCAGGCATCTCTACACCCGGATCTATTTCAGCGACGAGGCCGGCAACGCCTCCGATCCCGTGTTGGCCCTGGTGCCAGCTGAGCGCCGCGCCACGCTGACCGCGGTGCGCGAGGCCGGCAAGCCGGTCTATCGCCTCGACCTGCACCTCCAGGGCGACGACGAGACGGTGTTCTTCGACATGTGAGGCAATGCGTCGCGGCAACTCCGGGTCGCCGCGACGCGCTTCTCATTCAGCGCAATCGCAACCGATGCTGCGCGTTTGAGCGTCAGTCTCGCTGACCAAAACCGATTGATTGACGTCCCATTCCCGTAGTTCTGCGGAGCTTTTCCTTCTGCAACCAGTCCGCGAGGAAAGTCCGTATTTACCGTAGCGATCTAGGCTCGGTGCAGATTTGATTCGCGCCTGGATTGCCTCATGAAAATTCGTCTGTCGTTGTCTTCCGCGATCATTGCGTTCGGCATCGTGCTCGCCATCGGCTTCACTGCGGTCGTCTCGACCAGCCTCTACGCGCTACGCGAGCTCAAGGTCGGCGGTCCGCTCTATTCCGACATCAAGCTCGGCAACGACCTCATCGCCGACATCCTGCCGCCGCCGGAATATGTCATCGAGGCCTATCTCGAAGCCACGCTCGCCATGCGCGAGCCGGATCAGCTGGCCGCCCATGGCGAGCGACTGGTCCAGCTCCGCAAGGATTACGCCGAGCGCAAGGCTTACTGGGTCGCCTCCAGCCTCTCGGCCGACCTGAAGACTGCCCTGGTGTCGAAATCCGATGCCGAGGTGCAGAAATTCTGGAAGGCGTCCGACCAGCTCCTGCCGGCCCTCAAGGCCAAGGATACGACTGCCGCCGAGCGCGCCTATGCGCAGCTCAAGGACGCCTACACCGCGCATCGCGCCGTCATCGACAGTATCGTCGAGAACGCCAACAAGCAGAATGCCGCCATGGAGAAGCTGGCCGCGGACCGCGACAGCTCGATCCTCTATATCCTCCTCGGTGTCTCCGCGGCGGTCCTTGCGTTCATTGCCGCCGGCCTGCTCGGCGTCGCCCTTGGCGTGGTGCGCCCGATCGTGCGCATGACCGGCACGATGCAGAAGCTTGCGACCGGCGATCTCGCCGCCGACATCCCCTTCGCGCATCGGCAGGACGAGGTCGGCTCGATGGCCGGCGCCCTCGAGGTGTTCAAGCAGGGGGCGATCGAGAACTCCCGCTTGCGCGAGGAGCAATTGCAGAACGAAGAGGAGGCCGCACGCGCCAAGCGCTCGGCCCTGCATCAGATGGCCGAGACGGTCGAGCGCGAAACCGGCCGTTCGGTCGATACCGCGAGCGCCGCGAGCCAGGGCGTGGAACGGGTCGCCTCCAGCCTGTCCGAGATCGCCCGCTCGTTGTCCACGGAATCACAGGCAGTGGCTGCGGCCTCGACGCAGGCGCTGGGCAGCTCGCAGACGGTTTCGGCTGCAGCCGAGGAGCTGAGCGCCTCGATCCGGGAGATCGCCACCCAGGTCGCTCGCACCTCGACCGTCACGAGGTCGGCGGTCGCAGGCCGCGAGCAGGCCCGCTCGACCATCCAGGCGCTGGCCGGATCGGTGAAGAAGATCGCGGAGGTCTCCGACCTCATCGGCGGCATTGCCGGCCAGACCAACCTGCTGGCGCTCAACGCCACCATCGAGGCGGCGCGCGCCGGCGAGGCCGGCCGCGGCTTCGCCGTGGTCGCATCCGAGGTGAAATCCCTGTCCGACCAGACCGCCAAGTCCACCGAGGAGATCGCGCGCCTGATCGCCGAGATCCAGGCCTCGACACAGGCGGCCGTGGACGCCGTCGAGGCCATGGGAGGCCACATCGTCGAGATCGACGGCGTTGCGACCTCAGTTGCCGCCGCGATGGAAGAGCAGGATGCGGCGACGCGGGAGATCGCGCGGTCGATTTCCGAATCGGCGTCTGCCGCAAAGGACGTCTCGGCCAAGATCGGCAATGTCAGCCGCGACGCCGCTTCCGTGAACGAGCGCGCCGCGGAGGTCAGACAGGCAATTGCCGGCATGGCGGCCAATCTCGAGCAGCTGCGGTCGGTCGTGGTTCGGACCGTGCGCGACTCGACTGCGGCGGCGTAGGTCAGGCATCAGGTCGGCCGCTGGTGCCTGGGATCGTGATCGTGCAGTATGGCGCGGGACAGGGGCATCGTGGTCATGACACTTCCACAATTGCCGGCGGTCGTTGAGCCCGCCCGACTGACGGCTGCGCTCCGCCGGGGCGGCGTGCTGGACGCCGGCGCGGTGCGCGAAGTGAAGGTGCTGCATCAGCGTGACACCGTCGTGTCACACATCGTCAGGCTCGGTCTGCGTTATGTCGGCGAATCCGCCGGCGCCCCGCAGTCGCTGATCCTCAAGACCCCCAATTCCGCTTTCGCCGAAAGCCTCGCCAATGGCGGCCGGCGCGAGGTGGACTACTACACGCAGCTCGCGCCGAAAATGCCGCCGGGACTCGTGCCGCGCTGTTTTGACGGGCATTTCGACGGGGACGGCCCCACCTGGCATCTGCTGCTGGAGGACCTCACCGACAGCCACGACATTGCGATGGCCTGGCCGGTGCCGCCGTCGCGCGAGCAAACCTTCGCCATCGTCACCACGCTCGCACGCTGGCATGCGGCCTGGTGGGACCATCCGAGCTTCGGCGACACCGTCGGCACCTTCGCGAGCACGGACGACAGCGCACAACGCATGGAGACGTTTGCGGGCCATTATGACCGCTTTGCCGACGTTCTCGGCAATCGCCTCAGCGAAGAGCGGCGGATCCTCTACCGTCGCCTGATCGATCAGTCGGAACGGCTGTCCCAGCGTTACCATTCACGCCGTCATCTCAGCATCACGCATGGCGACGCCCATACCTGGAATTTCCTGCTGCCGCGCGCCGGCGTCGCCGACACCGTGCGCATCTTCGATTTCGATCTCTGGAGCATCAACGTTCCGACCCACGATCTCGCCTATATGATGGCGATGCATTGGTATCCGGAACGCCGGCAGGCGCTCGAACGGCCGCTGCTCAATCTCTATCACGAGACGCTGATCGACAGCGGCATCACCAGCTATACGCGCGGCGCGCTCGACCGCGACTACCGCTGGGCGGTGCTCTGGCAGATCACGCGGCCGGTCTGGCAGTGGAGCATCAACATCCCGCCGCTGATCTGGTGGAACAATCTGGAACGGGTGATGATCGCGGTCGAGGATTTGGGATGTGAGGAGTTGTTGGGGTAGGCGGCGCCGCAACCCCGATGTCGTCCTGGCGAAAGCCAGGACCCATTACCCCTGGGCGTGGTTGTGGCGCCGAGCTAGCAACCACGAGCCGTCGTCAAACTCCTCCCTGGGGTAATGGGTCCTGGATCTGCGCTGCGCTTGTCCAGGACGACCGTGAAGGGGACGACAACAACTACTCCATCACCGCATGTTCCGGCCCCGCTGCCTGCTTGCGCAGGGTGGCCTTGGTCGAGCCGATCATCAGCGCGAGCGGGATGGTACAGAGGATGAAGACCATCACCAGCATGTAGTCGTGGGCGAAGGCGATGATCTGCGCCTGCACGCCGACCATCCGGTCGGCCATGGCGCGGCCGGCGTCGGTGGACAGGTTGATGATGCCGCGCACGTCGGGCATTTGCAGGGCGTGGTTGAATGGGTTGATGTGCTCGGACAGGATCGCATAGGTCCGCCGCGTGCCCTGCGTCAGCTCGGCGATGACGACCGAAATGCCGACCGAGCTCGCGACGTTGCGCATCAGGGTCAGCATGGCGGTGCCGTCGGTGCGCAGATGGTTCGGCAGCGTCAGGAACGACACCGTCGAGAGCGGCACGAAGACGAGACCGAAGCCAAAGCCCTGGATGATGCTGACGGTGACGATCTCCGGCACCTGGGTCAGGTCGGTCCAGCCGGTCATCTGGAACAGCGAGCCCGCGGTCAGAGTGAGGCCGGTAATGATCAGCGTACGCGCCTCGAAATAGCGCATCATGCGGCCGACCAGCATCATGGCGAAGAAGGTGCCGAAACCGCGGCTCGCCAGCAGCAGGCCGGCGGTGATGATGGGATAGCCAATCACGTTCTGCATGTAGGGCGAGGCGAGCGCCATGGTCGAGAACAGTACGAGGCCCATCACGACCATGAACACGCAGCCGGTGACGAAGTTGCGGTCCCGAAACAGCGCAAAGCGGATGAACGGCGTCGACGTCGTGAAGGAGTGCGCGAGGAAGAAGTAGAAGGCGACGGCCGAGACGATGAATTCCGCGATGATCTCGTTGGATTCCAGCCAGCCGAGCTGCTCGCCGCGGTCGAGCGCGAGCTGCAGCGAGCCGATCGCGATCGCCAACGCTGCGAAGCCGAACCAGTCGAACTTGAGGCTGAGATCCTTCCTGGTCTCGTCCATGAAGACGATCAGCCCGAGCACGGTGATCGCGCCGAACGGCAAATTGACGAAGAACACCCAGTGCCAGGAATAGGTCTCGGTCAGCCAGGCGCCGAGGGAGGGGCCCATGATCGGGCCCATCATCACGCCCATGCCCCAGATCGACATCGCCTTGGCGCGCTCCTGGAGCGTGTAGTAATCGAGCATGACCGACTGCGACAGCGGCACCAGCGCCGCGCCGAACACGCCTTGCAGCAGGCGGAACAGCACCATCTGGTTGATGTCCTGCGCCAGGCCGCACAGCACGGACGCCATGGTGAAGCCGGCCGAGCAGATGATGAAGATGCGCTTGCGGCCGAAGCGGTTGGCGATCCAGCCCACCGGCGCCGTCATGATCGCGGCGGCGACGATGTAGGAGGTCAGCACCCAGTTGATCTGGTCCTGCGACGCCGACAGCGTGCCCTGCATATAGGGCAGGGCGACGTTGGCGATCGTGGTGTCCAGCGCCTGCATGATGGTCGCGGTCATGGCGCAGATCGTCACCATGTTCCGGCGCAGGCCGGGGACCATCAGGCTGGCATTGGGGCCGGACATCAGATCAGTCCTTATCTTATTCTTTGTATCTTATTCTTTGTCCTGGCCTGCGGTCGCCGACAGGCCGAGCAGGCCGGCGAGCGTGCGCTGGTGGCCGGTGTCGATGGTGGCATAGACGCTCATGCCGGCCTTCAGCTTCCGCACGTATTTGTCGGTCTCGTCGAAATAGATCCTGATCGGCACGCGCTGCACGACCTTGACGAAATTGCCGGTGGCGTTCTGCGGCGGCAGGATCGCGAACTGCGCGCCGGTGCCGGGCGAGAGCGAGCCGATCTTGCCCTTGAAGACGTGGTTCGGGAATGCGTCGACCTCAAGCGTCACCGGCTGGCCCTCCGTGACATAGGTGAGATCGCTCTCCTTCGGATTGGCGTCGACCCAGGGATGGGCGATATCGACGATCGAGAACACCGCCGTGCCCGCCGCCACATAGCGGCCGAGCTGGATCTGCTCGACTTGCGTCGCGACGCCGCCCATCGAGGCCCGCACCACGGCGTGGTCGAGATTGCGCTCGGCGTTTTCGAGCTTGGATTTGGCCTGCGCGTAGGGCGGGAATTTCTCCAGCGGCAGATCGGTGTCGCCGAGCAACTGCGTCTTGGCGGTCGAGATCTGCTGCTTGACGTATTGCGCGATCGAGCCCGAGGTGACCAGCGCGTTCGAGGCGTTGTCGAGATCGAGCTGCGAGCCGAAGCTGTTCTTCACCAGCGCCTGCTTGCGCTCGACGTCGCGCTGCTTGAGGTCGACGCCCTTCTGGGCGAGGTCGAGCATGTCGCCGTAGATCTTGATGTTGGCGCGAAGGTTGTCGTAGGTCGTCTGCGCCTGCATGAGCTGCGCCCTGGCCTCGTCCACCGCGAGGCGGAACGGCACGGGATCGATCTCGAACAGCACGTCGCCCTGCTTGACGAGCTGGCCTTCGCGGACGACGACCTTCTCGATCTTGCCGGAGATGTCGGGCGTCACCAGCACCTTCTGTGCGCCGACATAGGCATCGTCAGTGCCGACATAGCGTCCGCCGTGCAGATAGAATGTGACGCCGCCGATGGCGGCGACAACAGGCAGCACGACCATCAGCAGGAAGCGGCGATAGCGGCGCAGGCCGGCGAGCACGCGGCGGCGCGGATCGGTGCCGGCCTTCCTGGTGGGCTTGCCGCTGTCGTTCTTGTGCTCGGGCTGGAATTTGAGAACCTGATCAGCCATAGCGCTGCTCCTTGCGTGCTTGCTCCGCGCCCGATGTCTGAATCGCGTTACGCACGTTTTCCTTGATTGTTTCGAGTTGGGTGAGGAGACGGTGCGCGTCCGCCGGACTGATGCCGTCGAGCGCGTTCGCCGTGAGCTCCGACTTCAGGCCGCTCATCCGGCCGAGCAGCTGTCGGCCGGCCTTCTTGAGATAGAGGCGCTTGACGCGGCGGTCCGAAGGGTCGCTGCGGCGCTCGATCCAGTCGCTGTCGCAGAGCTTGTCGATCAGACGCGTCAGCGTGATCGGCTGCACCTCGAGCAGCTCGGCGAGTTCGGACTGCTTCATGCCCTCGCTGCGCTCGACCTTGGCCAGCACCGCCCATTGCGCACGGGTGATGCCGAAGCGCGAGGCCTCCTTGTCGGCATAGACGCGCAGCAGGCGGTAGAGTTCGCCGAGCGTAAACAGGAAGTTCTGGTCGACCGACCCGCGGGTCATGAGCTTTGTCTCCAATAAGCTTGAGATAATATAAGCAAGCTTATGATTATTGTGTGGCGGATTATCGGGATGCAGTCCCGCAGGAAGAGCATGGCTGGCAGCCCCGCCGCCCGTGATGCTTTGGGTTCCATCGCCGAAATGCTAGAAGGCAGGCCGCATGACCCTCGCAAAGCCGGCCTTTCCCGCGCCTGACCACGATCACGGCCGCTGCACCGCGGACGCGCTGGCGCATGCCGAGGAGGTTTGCGAGGCCCGCGCGCAAAAATTCACGCCGATCCGCCGCCAGGTGCTGGGTGCCTTGCTCTCCAGCCATCGCCCGCTCGGCGCCTATGAGGTGATCGACGAGCTGGCGAAATCGATGGCGCGGCCGGCGCCGATCACGGTCTATCGTGCTCTCGATTTCTTGATGGCCAACGGCCTCGTACACCGCATCGAAAGCCGCAACGCCTATCTCGCCTGTGCCGCCCATGACCATGACGCGACCTCGGCGGTGGCGTTCCTGATCTGCGAGCGCTGTGGCCTTGTCGGCGAGATCCCGTCGGGGTCCTTTGCCGGGGATCTCAATGCCGCGGCGCGCAGCTCGGGCTTTGCGCCGAAGCTGTCTGTGGTGGAGATCACGGGCGTCTGCACCCATTGTCAGAAAACGTCTTGAAGCAACAACGGCGCAAAGCCGGATTTTTGGGAAGAAATGTCCGCACCTCAAGCCATCCCGTCTGCCGGCCGTCCTCTCAGCGCCGGCGCCATCGCCCTGATGCTCATGCTGTGCCTGACCTGGGGATTCAACCAGATCGCGGTGAAGCTGGTGCTGCCGGACATCCCGCCGATGCTCCAGGCGATGATCCGCTCCATGGGCGCGCTGCCGGTGCTGTTCATCATCGGCACTCTGCGTGGCGTGAAATTCTTCGAGCGTGACGGGACATGGAAGGCCGGCCTGATCGCAGGGCTGATGTTCGGCATCGAGTTCGTGCTGATTTTCCAGGGCCTGCGCCTCACCTCCGCCTCTCGCGCGGTGGTGTTCCTCTACACCGCCCCGTTCTTCGTCGCGCTCGGCTCCTACCAGGTGCTCGGCGAGCGGCTTGGCGCCTCGCAATGGCTGGGTCTTGCCATCAGCTTTGCCGGTGTCGCGCTCGCGATCGGGGTGCCGCAGCCGAATGTCGATTCGCATGTCCTGCTCGGCGACCTTCTGATCGTCGGCGGCGCCGGGCTGTGGGCGGCAACGACGCTGGTGGCCAAGGGCACACGTCTGCGCTTCGCCGCACCGGAAAAGGCGCTGGGCTACCAGGTCGCGACCTCGATCCCGATCCTGGGGCTGGCGGCCTGGCTATTCGGCGAATCCATCACCCACACCCCGGCGCCGCTGTCGCTCGGCCTGATGGCCTTCCAGGCGATCTGGGTGGTGGGAACCACGTTCACGCTTTGGTTCGCGCTGGTGAAGGCCTATTCGGCCAGCAAATTGTCCGCTTTTACCTTCATCACCCCTTTGTTTGGCGTGGTGGGTAGCTATTTCATCATGCACGACACCCTGAGCCTGACATTCGGGGCCGCCGCGGTCCTTGTAATTGCTGGGCTTTTTCTGGTTAACCGTCCCAGCCAATCGGCTGCGGCGCCGCGCGATGCATTGCTGAACGTCACCAAAACCTGATATTTGGACGCCATGAACAAGCTCGAAAACCCTCTCGATTCAGACATCGCGGGCCCCGCGCCCCGGCACCGGACCACCCAGGTCAAGGTCGGCAACGTCGCTGTCGGCGGCGGCGCGCCGATCGTCGTGCAGTCGATGACCAACACCGACACCGCCGATATCGACGGCACCATCGCCCAGGTTGCAGCGCTCGCGCGCGCCGGCTCCGAAATGGTCCGCATCACCGTGGACCGCGAGGAGGCCGCGGCCGCCGTCCCGCACATCCGCGACGGCCTCGCCAAGCGCGGCATCACCACGCCGCTGATCGGCGACTTCCACTATATCGGCCACAAGCTGCTCGCGGCCTATCCGGCCTGCGCCGAGGCGCTCGCCAAGTACCGCATCAACCCGGGCAATGTCGGCTTCAAGGACAAGCGCGACACCCAGTTCGCCGACATCATCGAGATCGCGAACAAGAACGGCAAGCCGGTCCGCATCGGCGCCAATTGGGGCTCGCTCGACCAGGAGCTCTTGACCAAGCTGATGGACGAGAACGCCGCCTCGGCCAATCCGCGCGACGTCCGCGCGGTGACGCGCGAGGCCATGGTGCAATCCGCGCTGCTCTCGGCCGCACGCGCCGAAGAGCTCGGCATGCCCAAGGACCGCATCATCCTCTCCGCTAAGGTCTCGGCGGTGCAGGATCTCATCGCGGTCTATCAGGATCTCGCCAGCCGCTCCGACTACGCCATCCATCTCGGCCTGACCGAAGCCGGCATGGGCTCGAAGGGCATCGTGGCGTCCTCGGCCGCGCTCGGCATCCTCCTGCAGCAGGGCATCGGCGACACCATCCGCATCTCGCTGACGCCGGAGCCCGGCGGCGACCGCACCCGCGAGGTGCAGGTCGGCCAGGAACTGCTCCAGACCATGGGCTTCCGCACCTTCGTGCCGCTGGTCGCGGCCTGCCCCGGCTGCGGTCGCACCACCTCGACCACGTTCCAGGAGCTGGCGCGCTCGATCCAGGATTTCATCCGTGACGAGATGCCGACCTGGAAGACCAAGTATCCCGGCGTGGAGGAGCTCAACGTTGCCGTGATGGGCTGCATCGTCAACGGCCCGGGCGAATCCAAGCACGCCAATATCGGCATCTCGCTCCCGGGCACCGGCGAAGCGCCGGCCGCGCCCGTGTTCGTCGACGGCAAGAAGTTCCGCACGCTGCGCGGGCCCACCATCTCCGCCGACTTCAAGGCGCTGGTGATCGACTACATCGACCAGCGCTACGGCCAGGGCGCCAAGGTGCCGGTGCCCGCGGCGGAGTAAGCGTCTCCTAAATATCGGAATCGTAGGGCGGGTTAGCGAAGCGTAACCCGCCTTATTTTTTGCGGAGCGAAGTGGCGGGTTACGCTTCGCTAACCCGCCCTACATTGCTACGATGTCTCCCAATCAGAACGATCGGGAGAACCGCCATGAGCTCACTCGCCGGCAAGCAAGGCCCGCGCTATCGCCACACGGCCGAAGACGGCGCGCCCTACGAGACCATCGCGGTCGAAAAGCTCACTCCCATCATCGGAGCGGAAATCTCCGGCGTCGACATCGGCAAGCTCGTCTCCGACGATGCCCGCTCCAACCGGCAGATGGACGAGATCCACCGCGCGCTCGCCGAAAATCTCGTCATCTTCTTCCGCGACCAGCAGATCACGCCGCAGCAGCATCTCGCCTTCGGCCGCAAGTTCGGCGAACTGCATTTCCATCCCGCAGCTCCGCACGAGGATGAAGACCCGGCCTTGATGAAGATCTACGCCGACAAGAATTCGCCGCGGGCGAACGGCGAGGGCTGGCATTCCGACGTGTCCTGCGATCTCGAGCCGCCGATGGGCTCGATCCTCTACATCAAGCAATGCCCGCCGCGTGGCGGCGACACGCTGTTCGCCAACATGTACGCGGCCTACGAGGCGCTGTCCGACCGCATGAAGGCCTATCTCGACGGGCTTACCGCGCTGCACGATGGCGAGCCGATCTATCGCGGGCTCTACGCGAACTACGGCGTTGCCGATCGTCCGTCCTATCCGAACGCGGAGCATCCGGTGGTCCGCACGCATCCGGTCACAGGCAGGAAGGCGCTCTACGTCAATCGCGGCTTCACCCGCCACATCAACGGCATCCCGCGCGACGAGAGCGACGCGATGCTCGCCTATCTCTACCAGCACGCCGAAAACCCGCTGTTCCAGTGCCGCTTCCGCTGGACCGAGAACGCCATCGCCTTCTGGGACAACCGCTGCACCCAGCACCGCGCAATGTGGGACTACTGGCCGCATACGCGCTCGGGCACGCGCGTGACGGTGAAGGGCGAGCGGCCGGTGTGAGTGAGGCGATAAAGCCGTCCCGTTCCGCTCTTTCCGGCTTTCTAATACGGTTTATAAATTGATGGTGCGTTGATGCCGATCAGTCGAGAGTAAAATTCAACGCAATAGCGATCCGTCATACTAGCGATGAAGTCGCAAATCGTCCTCAATTTCCAAGCTTTGTCGCTGTATGCGTCGTAAGTTGAGCGGACATCATGAGGCAGAAGCTTCTCGCCGCCCGGCTGCGCTAGCGCTTTGAATATGTGCTCAATGATTTCCCGTCCTCTTCTGTCTGCCATTTTGAAGCGATTAGACATGACGAGCGCCTCGTAGGCAAATCGCTTCAGTACCTCTATCGCCTGAAATGTACCAAGTTTGAGCTGAACCCAACTAAGAGCTGGCGTCTTTGGATCCAACACAAATTCTACGTCAGACATGAATGCATAAACGAGCTTCGATGTGAACTCGCTGCGGAGGCTGCCTTCCTCTTGAAGAGTTTTTGAGCCCGCTGAAACTTCGGCAGACAATGCGTAGCTCAACTCCTCGCCCGTCATCGCTGTCTCCTGAGCTCGTTCTACGAGACGTTGCGAGGGCTGAAAGATATCTTTCATCATTGAGAATATGATGCGATCGACGCCGTCGATGGTCAAAGCTTCTTGCGAAGTGACGCTCTTCGGGTAACTCGTGAGCATCTTCCTGTTTACAACGTCCGCGATGCGCTGCTTAAGACGATTGTCAGCAGCCGCCATTGATAGCGGGGAGAGAAAATCAGCCTTGAAGGCATCTTCAACATCGTATGTTGAGTAAGCAATATCGTCTGCCAGATCCATGATGCTGCACTCCAGAGTCTTGAACCTTCCAGGCTTGCAACCGGGTCCGATACTGGATTTGATGTCAGCAATGAGTGCGGCTTCTGTTTGATAGTAGCCCTTCGTCACTTCGCTTGTAGCTGGACGGTTTGTCGGGATCACCCTGTCGTACTTCAAAACTGAAGCGATGCTTCGATATGAGAGGTTCAGGCCAACCCTCGTGTCGATGTCTCTACGCCTCATTGGCGGAGTTTCGAGTTCCTTCTTTTCCAATCGGGTGAGTATTCGGATCGTCTGAGCATTTCCCTCAAATCCCCCATAGCCCTTCATCATGTGGTCGAGTGTGCGTTCGCCGTCGTGCCCAAACGGCGGGTGTCCAAGGTCGTGAGCAAGTGCGGCGAAATGCACGAGATCAATATCAATGGGGGTTCGCTTGAGCGCGGGCTCATTATTATTGAGGTTCAGCGCTATGCCGGTCGCTATTTGGGCGACCTCAAGACTGTGCGTTAGGCGATTTCGAAAAAAATCGTTCTCGTCCGACGGGAAAAGCTGTGCCTTCCCCTGAAGCCGTCGGAAGGATGGCGAATGTATTAGGCGGGCGACGTCACGTCTAAAGGCGTTCCGAGCATCGCCTTTCTTGTTCCTGACCTTAACGACTCTCTTTTCGTCTACCTGCCGGTTGTATAGGGCCGCTGCCATTCGCTACCTCATCGCGACGCAGTTGGTATGACTGGCCCCGTTTGGCGACCTTCCCCTCCGGACCAGAGATTCGCGTCACCGACGAGACACGTTCTGCGCCCTTGAGTTTTGCTAGACGTAGTCCTGCAGAGTCAATCTTAGGTAGGTCCGCCATCGTCATCTCCGCTCTAGAGCGTTGTTTTTTAACGCATTTTATACGTGAACTGAGAAGTCGCGTCAAGAACAAAAGACGAACATATTGAGGCGATTCAATTCGAGGTTACTGATTCTACAACGGCGATTCGGTTGCCGGAATCGGGGCCTTCGGACTTTTTTTCCGGGGGCCAACTGTGGGGATATCTGCAGAGAAAGCTTGCGCGGACAGCTACGCCGGCTGGTTCCATTGACGCCATCCCCAGCCGAAGCCAATCTTCCCAAAAAAACAAATCGGGAGGATTTCCATGCTCCGCGCAGAGGACAATAAATTCCTGACCGAGTCCGGCTCTGGTACGGGCATGGGCGAGCTTTTGCGCCGCTTCTGGATTCCCGTCCTCCTCTCCGAAGAGCTCCCTGAGCCCGACGGCGAGCCGAAGAAGATCGTCGTGCTCGGCGAGGAGTTGCTCGCCTTCCGCGATTCACGCGGTGTCGTCGGTGTCATCGACCAGTACTGCCCGCATCGCGGCGCCAATCTCTGGCTCGGGCGCAATGAGGAATGCGGCATCCGCTGCGTCTATCACGGCTGGAAGTTCGACACCGACGGGGCTTGCGTGGACATGCCGACCTCCTATCCCGATCTCAACGCCAAGGATCTCATCCGCATCAAGTCCTATCCGGTGCGCGAATGGGGCGAGATGATCTGGGCCTATATGGGCCCGGCGGACGCGATGCCTGAGCTGCCCGATCTCGAAATGGCGCTGCTGCCGGCCTCGCACCGCTACGTCAGCAAGAAATGGCAGGACTGCAACTGGGTGCAGGCGCTGGAAGGCTCGATCGACACCGCGCATTTCACCTTCGCCCATCTCTCCTTCGACAAGGAGGAGAACGAGATCCTGGACATCAAGAAGCATTTTGTGAATCCGCTGGTGCGCATGAACAACGATCACATGCGCTGGATAGCAGAGGACCCGCGCCCCGTGATCAAGGTCGCTCCGCACGAGGCGGGGCTGACCATCGCCGGCGGCCGGCTCACCGGCGGCGACAACATCTACTGGCGCATCGCGCAGTTCCTGATGCCGTTCCACGCCTATGCGCCGAGCGCGATGCCGGGCGAGGCCATCTTTGGCCAGACCTTCGTGCCCGTCACCGACACCAATTGCTGGATCTACACCTATGTCTGGAATCCGGAGCGGCCGCTGACGCAGGGAGAGCGCGACGCCTACGACCGTGGCAACGGCGTGATCGCGGAGGTCGACGCCAATTACGTGCCGCTGCGCCACAAGGGCAACGATTACCTGATCGACCGCAAGCTCCAGAAGACCCGCAGCTATACCGGCATCAAGGGCGTGTCCGAGCAGGATGCCGCCGTGCAGGACAGCCAAGGCCCGATCGCCGACCGCACCCGCGAGCATCTCGGGCCGACCGATCTCGGCATCATGCATTTCCGCAAAACCGTGATGGAGCTGGCGCGCGCGCTCCAGCAGGGCGAGCCGCCGTCGCAGGCTGCGCATCAGGATCGCTACGCGGTGCGCTCCGGCGCCTGCGTCACCAGCAAGACCAAGGACCTGCCGGCCGTGATGCTGGAGCGTTTCGGCGACGTCGCCGGCTTTGTCGGCCGGCCACGAATTGCGGCAGCGGAGTAGCGCTTGAGGCCGTTGCGCAGCATCATCGCCGGGCTGGTCGCGTCGATCCTGTTGTCAGGGCCTGTCGGCGACGTCGCAGCCGCGGCAAAAGCTGCGAAGGCCAGACCGAAGCCGGTGCAGTCACCGGCCAAATGTGAGATGCCGAAATTCCGCATCGTCGTGGATGTCGGTCACACCCCGGACTCCTATGGCGCCCTAAGCGCGCGCAACGATCCGGAGTTCGGCTTCAACTTCCGGCTCGCACGGCTCATCACGGCGAAGCTCAAGTCTGAAGGGTTCGCCGCAACCCGCCTGCTCGTCACGGACGGCAAGGCGCGGCCGAGCCTGTTCAAGCGCGTCAGTGTCGCGAATGACGGCCGGGCCGATCTCTTTCTGTCGGTTCATCACGATTCGGTGCCGGACAAGCTGCTCGACACCTGGGAATTCGACGGCGCGAAGAGCTATTTCAGCGATCGTTTTTCCGGCCACTCGCTGTTCGTCTCCGAGCGCAATCCGCACTTCACCACCAGTCTGAAGCTGGCCAGGTTGATCGGTCGGCAGTTGAAGGAGCAGGGCCTGCACTATGCCAGCCAATACAGCTTACCGGTGATGGGCCGCTACCGGCGTCAGTTGCTTGACAAGGATGTCGGCGTCTACCGCTATGACGGGCTCATCGTGCTGTCGCGAACAAGAAGCGCTGCCGTGCTGCTCGAAGCCGGCTCCATCATCAATCGCGACGAGGAGATGGAAATGAACTCGACCGAGCGGCAGGAGATGATTGCAGGGGCGGTGGCGGCGGCGGTGGGGGAGTTTTGCGAGAGGCGGTAGCCGGCGAGCGTGAAGATTTCGGTTGT
>NZ_LBIY01000092.1:0-282864 GCF_028128625.1 Bradyrhizobium sp. CCBAU 45389
CTTGGCCTTCAGAGGTTGCGGCAACTGAAGCAGAGATATGGGGAGATCAGCGCACAGTTCGCGGCGCTCTGATCGTTTCTGCATGCCCACCAATCCCGGTAGGCGATTGCTTGGCGGCGCCTTGCTAGAATCCACTACCGGGATTTGCGGCACGTGATAGGGACAGCGCCTTCCCTGCTTGCTCCATTCCAGGTGGAATGCGCCGAGTCACGTTCGTCGCCAACCTTCCCGGAAGTGCGGATGCGGCAGGCAGCGCCCCCTATCCAAGACCCCCTGGTCGATATGGGCGCCGAGTCGCATCCGCGCTGCTTTCCGCAGACATCGATTTATCAATGGGCGTAGTCTTCACCCCCTTACCGACTGAGGGTCGCAAGGTGGTTCAGTCTGTGTAAGGAATGTCACCCTACAAAAAGCCCCTAAAATCAGTGGCTTAAAGCGGATTTGGCGTTGACAGAAACGGCGCGGTTGTGCATTGTATGGTTGCACAGTCGATAGATTGCGCGGGGCCTAAGAACCCCATTAAAGGCGCCCACAGCGCCGAGCTTCGAACGGCGCTTTTTTGTGTCCGGCTTTCCGTTCAACGTTCCGCTATGGCGGGAGGGCCGCGAAATAAGGCTGGAAACAGCACGAATAAGCGCGCCTGTCCTCTACAGGTTCTTAGCCTCCCGCCGCCAGCGGAGGCTTCCATCAGTCTCTGCGGGGTTTCACTAAGAAGCCTGTAGGGGAACTAAAATGGAAGTCATTCGCAACGTCTCGAACTCGAAGATCGCCGAGACTGATCGCCCAAGCGCCTGGCGACGACCAGTCCTGGTAGTTGTGCCACGGGCTTTCCGGACGAGACTTTCCGCCGTCAGCTTCAGGCGCTTGAGGCTGGCCATGTTGAAGTTAGCGGCGCGTGGTAGGGGACAGCGCTTTTTCTCTAAGCGGGCGCCGAGTCATGTTGCCGCTAACTTCTACCATAGGTCCAAATGGACGGTGATCATCAGCGTGACAAACCTTCGCCCGCAGAGCTGAGACGTTCGGAGCGGATACTACGCGCCGATCAGATCGCGCCTCGGGGCCCCCACTAAGGCCGACGCGGGCCGCCTATTGTGGTTGCTCCAAGGACGCGTTCGACACGTGGATTAACGTGCGGGCCGGTGAGACACCCAGGTAACGAGATCGTCGACTTAAATGTCGCCCACCCCGCGCGTTAGCGACGCTACGAGGCGGCCACCAACTCGGGTAGTTGAGGCGACCGCGTCAGGTTTGCAAAGATCATCCGGACCAACGATCATAGAGGCGATGCTGGAGAAAGCTTTATGGCTGGCGTTCAATACTTCGTCACGCGCTACAAGGGCCAATGGGCGGTTTCGCTCAAGGATGTGTACTCCGGCCCCTATGCCACTGAGCAAGAGGCCATCGGTGTCGCAGTGAAAAACGCCCACGAGCAGGGGCAGGCAGGAAACGACGCGCAGGTTCTGGTCCAAAGCCACGACAATAGATTCAGAAGCGAGTGGGTATATGGGCGCGATCCGTACCCACCAGGTTAAACCGGGCCAACGGAATGCACATTTTCGAGCGGCACATCACAGCCCTACGGTCGCAAGCGCTTGAGGTGCTTGCAGCCAATCAGGCCCGCGCGGCCGATCAGTCTTTGAGCCTGGCAGATCGCCAAGTCGCGACATCTGATGCAGAGGAGGCTCAGGCAGTGTTGGGCATACTCGATAGTGTGAAGCCCAATCTTAGGCCGAAGGACGCGCGGCGGATCGCTGCACGCATACGCGATCTTCTAGAGGGTGAGGGGTGAGTGCCACCCGACCCTCTGGGGGCTAAAGGTCACAAGCTTTGCTTGTGATATGGCTGGCCACCGAGTTGGCGGCGCGAGACGCTCGTTTACTCGCGCAGGGCGAGTATGGATAACCGCCTTTTGTTTTTCAGAAATGCAAATTCTGCAAGGAGCGAAATTTCTGCGGCCTTGTCGATGGCTGCGATCTTTCGGTGGACAAAGTAGCCCGTTTATTTGACGACTCACCCTTAGTAAGGGTCGGCGGCTGGTCATATATGATTCCCCTCATTGCCACCTTTGCGGGTCTTGAGCTCAGGTGTCAATCCCGGAGAATGTCACGGCAAACGGCTATTTAATAGACAGCTTCCGAAAATCCGTGCGACTACAGGGCTGATGCTTGTCGCCCCTGAAGGTCTGCCGATGGTCAGAACGGAAAGCCCCAATCAATCCGCGTTCACGCGCCCTCGCAGGGGATTGCGACGTGAAGACGCGGAGTTCTACGTCGGGGTGTCTCCGTCCACATTCGATAACTGGGTTGAGGACGGCACGATGCCGAGGCCCATCAGGCGCGGCGGCATGGTCTTGTGGGACATGCGACTGATTGACCGCGCCTTCGAAGTTCTCTCGGGCGATGCGGAAGATGCGAACCCGTGGGCTAGTGTGAGCCTAACGCGGCAATAGCCTGCTTGGCGAGCAGCCTTTGCTCCGCAGCCTTCGTGTATCGTTCCAGCTCTTTCAAGCTGTCGTGGCCGGTGATGCTGGCAATCACCTTCAGTGACAACCCCAGCTCGGCAAGTCGACGGGCTGCCGCGAAGCGCAACGTGTGGGGGCTGCATTGCGTCGTGATCCCGGCCGCTTTGCCCCAGGCTGAAAACTTGCCGGTGAACGACTTGTCGCTGTAAGGCTTTCCGCGTTCAGTCAGGATGAATGCTGGCGCATCGGCTGCGATCTTGCAGGCCTTGAGCGCGGCTGCGAGTTGTGCAGCTAGTGGGATTTCCAGCTCTTTGCCGGTCTTGTTTTGTCGGACTTCGATGCTGCTATCGTAGGTTATCGAGATCGAACTTGCCGCCGACCACGCTGTGAGGCCCGAGCCTGACCGCATCGCCGCGCCGTTGGCCGGTGTAGGGCAGTACGGTCATAGCGAGATGTTGCCGAGTGCCGAGGGACCACCGCTCGAAAAACTCGGCTATGTTGGTTTCCGACAGCGTGTCCCAACCTTTCTTCGCGCCTTTCGGTCGACGCTTCTTTTTGATGTCCTTGGCCGGATTGTCCTTTCGGTACTTGTGGTCCTTGGCGAACGCCATGAGCAGCCGGAAGATTCGCCGCGTACTGTTCCCGGCCTCTATGCCGCCTTCAGCAGCCCGTTCGTCGACCATGCGCTGAATGTCCTCCTCCGTGATCTTGGCGACGGGCAGGCTTCCAGCGGCCTCTTCGAGCCGGGCAAATAGGCGGGTGTAGTTGTCCTGAGTGACTTGGCCCAGCTCGGGGAACTTGGACTTTTTGTAATGCCGGATAAGGGCCGCCATACTGCCAGCGGGAACGGTTTTGACGGGCGTGCGCCGCTTGCCAGCTTCAGGCGCGCTCGTTGCCTGTCCGGCCTTGCTGCCCTCCTCCAGGGCGGTTGCGTAGGCCCGCATAAACTCTTCCGACCAGGGCAGCCCGGGCAGGGTGGCGCGCGGTATGCCCTTCTTTCGGACGTAGTGTCGCAGATGGCCGTGGCTGTCTAAAAAGCCTTGCACATACCTTGCATGCCTGAGCATGGGGGGAATGCGGCCGGAACTGTCAAGGTGGCCGTTCCTAAGGTCCCTCGGTTGACACTCAGCCTAAAAATGTAAGTAAAATCAATGCTTTCCTCTGATCTTGGCGCTCCCTAGGGGAATCGAACCCCTGTTTCAGCCTTGAGAGGGTAAAGTTGTTCCGCATGATGTTCGTGAGAGAGTCCTGCGATGAAGACCTTACTCGGCTCTTCTGCATGAGCACGCGTTACTGCACCAGTTTCGCACCAGAAACGCACTTGGTACCCAGTTCGGTGTGAGCATAAGGACGACGGGTTTCGAGCTTGCCAACAGCGCTTCCGATTAGTCCAATTTGCATGCCAGAGCGCGCAGGGGTTAGTGGCGGAATGAGAATGCCTTTTGCTCGGCACCGTGGGCGATAAAGTTCAATAGATCCCGGATAGTTGGGCTCGGCATAGAAATGCCCACGTCGCTCGATGGGGCCTAATCCGATCGTGGCAGAGATTATCGAAGCACATACCATGATTGACAATGATAACAACAGCCGGCGCCGACTCGCCGAGTTCAAAGACGGTTGCCGCTATGGCAAGTTCGGAAAGACTAAGGCTTACGAGTTGATCGCCCACGAGAGGATCAGGGCCTACAAGATGGGAGGTAAGACTCTGATCGACCTCGACAGTGTGGATGAATATCACGCTTCGCTGCCGAGGGTCGAAACGAGAGCGAGCTAGGCCCCTAATCTGTGCGGCGATCCAGTCTGCGCACCGTCGCGCCCGCGTCGAAGCGATCAGACCCATTCGGCCAAATAGACCGCACGGTTATCGACAATTTCAGATCAGGCCTGATGACAGCCGTCGCTACTCTCGTGAGGATCGTTGCAAGCTGCCCGATCACAGAAGTAGCTTTTTCCTCGCGGCCAAAAGCATCTCTGGCGGAATCTTGTAGACGTTGACGATGCGTGCTTTCTCACATTGGAAAGCGGTCCCTGGCGCGTCAGGATCATCTTCGACCACGCACTCGACTTCAACTTCATAAATTCGCGGATACTCGTGGTGAGCTGCCCAAATTGCCGCTTGGTCGAATAGCTTTACCATGTAGATGCGATCGTCGACGAATTTCTGGCGAAACATCGCCATTTTGCGGTACGCCGGTCACCGACCGCGGCAGAATATATTCTCCTATCTGCAGACCGAAGTTGCCGCCATGGAAGTAGCGTGGTGGTTTCTTGCGAGGAAGCAATCCCTTTGGCGGCGAGACGCCTGCGTTTCCGTTTCCCCATTCTTTCGTTCATGGCCCGCCGACCGACTTTGCTTCTTGCTCGGTGCGAAACATATAGCACTGGCGAGAGCGGCGGCTATGGGACGTTGAACATTGCCGCGGCTTCGCTTTTGTCAAGCAAAGAGACCGTTTCCGGACGGTCACTCCTGACCGCCATACGAAAATCGGCGCCGCGCGATCAGCTTTTCGTGGGCGGTCTCTCGCGCCAAGCGCAAGCCGAGTCGCCTCACACGAGGTGTCTCGCTCGCCTCCGTGGGGAACGATGGATGGAGTACTCATGACAAGAGCCCCCTGACCCGCCGATATTGCGCTAGATTGATCCCGCCCGGATTTCGACTAGTGCCGGATTCGATCACGGTCGGGGCGATTGTGGAGACCGAAATGGCCTGATTGCTTGGGGAATGTTTTTGTCAGCTAATACCGAGCGTCATCTTGTTGGTATTTGTGTTGGTATTGACAGCGATTGGCGATGAAAATCGCTTCCAATTCAATTGGTTATGGTATTAGGTGATTGCCGTCGCAAGCGTTCGCAGCCATCCGCGCAGCGCCCCAACCCCTTGAAAAATTAGGACTTCCGCGTACATCGGCGCTCATCACCGATTGTTCTCGTCCGCTCCGAGCCGCCCGATTTATCGTGTTGGTATCGGCAGAACAAACGTTCGCGCTGACTTTCGCTATTCCGAATGAGGGAATTGAGCAGATGGCCCGCAAAAAACGACGGCGCGCACGCCCAACCCAAAGCAGATCAAGACGGACGTTGACTGCCGCAACGCCCGGCCAAAATTCGGCGGGGCCCGTGGAGCCCGGCCAAGATTCCCGACGTGACCGACGGCGGCCTCTATCTCTTCGTCACGCCGGACGTGAGCAGGCCCGGCAACGCTGCTTCTAAACTCTGGCGGATGGCTATCGCTTCCACAGCCGCCAGAAAAACTACTCCATCGGTCCTTACGGCAATCAGTGAGTCTCCTTCCGAACGTTGCCGCGAGATCCGAATGAGATCGCATCTCGCCAAAATGGAGCGCTTTTCGTCACGTTAAGAACGCCATTCGTCCCAGCACGCATTCATTCATCCCGGCTCCAGCGCCGGCGCCCCCCAATCCTTGTCCGCCCGAACGGTTCAATCACAGTCGGGCTTCCCTCCCCGGGAAATCCCAGTGGCAAGACCACGGTTTAACCAATAGCAGCGGCAAGGTGCGAGACGGATGCAGACAGGATACATCTCCCGATGAGCCGTTGTCCTTCGCCTGCAGATTCCGATCGGCTACGCGTTGGGGTACGCCAGCTATTCCAGCACGTCTCCGATCCCGGCGTTTACCTCGTGGCTACCCAACCTCTTGATCGTCGCTCTGTATTCCACCTTGGAGGTTCGATGGCGCTCCCGGTGGATTCAATGAACGCTCGCCAGGCCGTCGGCCCGATCGTGCGATCAGGCGTCGTTCGCCTCGACCATCGCAAGCGAGGCTTCACGGAGCTCGATCAGGTGGCTGCGCTATTGAGACCCTCAACCCACTATCGGTATATAGCTAATTTTGCTACTTTTGCTAGAACTCTTGTTTGTCTTTTTAAGCGCTTGGCCCCCCGTGATCGAGCGCATAGAGCCATCCATCTTATGGGGTGATGACGATATCGTTGCAGATTTAGACACTGGATCGGAGCTGCCCTTCATCTAACGAACGATAAGGTGCTATCTATGAAAGAGCCGGACCTGTTGCACACGCCGGCGCCCGGGGGAGACCAATTCTCTTTCCGCATAGAGCAGTGTGGTCGTGGAGACGCGACTTGCATACTCCTTCATGGCTTCGGCGAAGGTGGCTATGTATGGTACGACTTTGCACCTCGCTTGCCGAAAAAATACCGTGCCATAATCATCGATTTCAGGGGGCACGGAGATTCCGATGAAGATCCAACAGGAAATTATGGCGTTGGCCCCTATTCCACAGACGTTCTCGATCTTATTCAGAAATACAAACTTGGTAATGTTTCTCTTGTAGGGCATTCCCTTGGTGCGGCCGTGGCGCTTCAAGTTGCTGCAGCCGTCCCTCACCTTGTAACAGACTTGGTTCTTGTAGATTTCTCTTTGAGCACCGAACCGGACGTTTGCGAAAATATTCTCTCGCAGTTCCACGAGCAATGCGATGGCTACAACTCGCTCGCCGAGTACGCCGACTGGATATCGGCCAAGCGACCGCTGACTCATCCACGAATGCTTCGTCACATCGTAGACAACGCTCTGCGCGAGACCGCCGATGGAAGATTTGTACTCAAAGTCGATCAGAGGATTCAGCAACTAATAAGCACAGGATCGGCGCGAACGGATGATGTTCGGGCTATTTTTTCTAAGATCTTATGCCGAACATTATTGATAAGAGGCCGAGGATCTGCGGTCCTTTGCAAAAAAGAAGCACTAGATATCATACGCTTGTTGAAAGATGGCCAGCTGTGCGAAGTTTCTCGTGCCGGCCACGCGGTGATGGTCGAAGATCCAGACGAATTTGCCGATGCGGTCAACCGGTTTCTTCTCGGACCGCGCTCCTCACGCAGTGAGTTGTGACCGGTTGGGAGTTGTTGGCCCCGAGATCCCTGCCCGTTTCGTAGAGCCCCGCGGTCACGCCGCCGAATCTGCCTGCCGCCCTTCACGCGGGAGGCCTATCCGATGTCAGGATGCTGGAGATAGCTTGCGATGATCAGGCGCTGAATCTCCGAGGTTCCTTCGTAGATGCGCAGCGATCGGATCTGCCGATAGAGACGTTCGGGCACGGCATCCTTCACGATTCCCGCGGCGCCGAAGATCTGTACTGCATCATCGATGATCCGCTGTGCATGTTCAGTCGCAAACAGTTTCGCGATGCTGGAGTGCTTTCCAAAGCCACGGATCTGCTGGTCAATTTCCCACGCCGCCTGGGCGACGAGCAATGCGCTGGCGGTCAGCGCCACCTCGCTGTCGGCGAGCTTCGATTTAGTCAATTGCATGTCCCAGACCGTGCCGGTCGAGAGGCGCCTAGAGCGAGCCCATTTTAGCGCTGCGCTCCGCGCCCGGCGGGCGAAACCGGTCGCGGCAGCGCCAACCGTCATCCGATACTGCTCAAGGATTTCGCCCGCGATTTGGAAGCCGAGTCCCGGCTTTCCGATCATTTGGGCCGCCGGGACGATGCACTCGTCAAAGCTCAGGCTGCCAAAGGAGCGCCGCGCCATCGCCTCAATCGTCTCCGCGACACGCATCCCAGGCGATTGAGCGCGCACGAAAAACAAGCTGAGCCCCAGTGGCCCCGACTGGTCAGCCGTTCGGGCCAGGACAATCGCGAAATCGGCAATGTCGGCGTTGGAAATCCAGGTTTTCGTCCCGTTCAGGACATAGGACTCGCAACGACGTTCGGCACGCAGCGAAACGTTGGCAATGTCCGAGCCGACGTCGGGTTCGGATAAGGCCAGACACCCGATCGACCGCCCTGCCAGTATGTCCGGGAGCAGAGTCGCGCGCTGTTCCGTAGAACCGTACCGGACCAGCGGCGCAGCGGCCAGGGCCTGAATCGAGAAGGCGAAATCGCACAAATCATGGATGAACGAGAAGCCCTCGCGAATCAAGCAGATACTGCGGAAATCAGGGGCCGCATCGGCGCCGCCGACGGCCGCGTACCAGTCGGTTCGCCCGAACAGGGCCGTTAGATGACGGCCCATCTCGGCGGGCGAGCGACCTTCGATCTCGCCAAGTTCTGGCGAGATCTCGTCAGCCCAGCTTTCAATTCGCCTCGCGAGTTGCCGATGCCGTTCCTCGTAGAGCGGCAGTCTAAGAACCGAGGTGTCGAATATTTTCACGGCGGCCCCTTCGACCCGGTGTTGCAAAACTCTCCCGAAGGCAAGGCGGTGGCCTCGTGGCGGCACCGCCCGCCAGGATCCGGTCATCCGCTGGCACCGGCTCGCCGAACGGTCAGAGCGTCAAAGCACAATGATCGCCGATCGCATCATCGTCGATCATGACAGAGTGGGGCGATTCCAGCGTCCCACCTTCCATGAAATAGGAAAACGCAGCATAGCCATTCCAAATGCGGCGCCATTCGGCGGCGACTGCAGCGGTGCCGTATCGCCGCTCCGTTTCGTCGAGATGCGCCTGGATGATCGTCACCGCCTGCCGTGAATGTCCGGCGGAGAGGTTGTCGATGGAGAGGTGCACATCCTCGTAAATGTGGTCGAAGCCCCAGTGCTTCAGCTTTTGGATCTCATGCAGCCGCACCTCGCCGAGGCCAAACATTTCGACGCCCAGATTGTAGCCGAGAATCTCAGGGTGAAAGCGGTTCGGAAATAGGCCGAGTGACAGCTGGTTCAATGGAAAAGTATAGAAGTTGTCGGGGATTTCGTCCTGATCGATGAACGCTTCGTCACGGATATGCGGCAGGTCGATCTCCAGGCTCCTCAGGACCCGATAGATCAGCGTGATGTGGTTCTTCTGAATATCACCCAAGCCCATCTCATCGGCATAGATGCTGAACAAAGTCGCATCTGCGGCTCGCTCGAAGCGGCCCGTGCCGCTGCTTCGAAATGCCCAGCAGCCATCGATCAGGTTGCCCAGCGCAAAGTATTTCTGACCGAACACAACTTCGTCACGAGGCGGAATGTCGTTGAGTGGCGCATAGGGTTCGACGAGCTTGTGCCAATAGATCGACTCGACCCGAGCTTCCAGGGCCTCGGGGGAATACTCGAAAAAGCGAGCGTCTGTATATCGCCCCGTGGCCTCGTTGTTGAAAAGGACCTCCGCCCGAGCCAACCCCGCGCGTGCGCGCTCCAGCGCAACCGATAATGTGTTCGCGAAATTTTCTATATTGACCAGCCGGTAGAACAGCGTCCTGTCATCGAGATCTGGGGCAGATTCGAACACAGTGTCGCGGGGTGGGCGATTCCGGATGCTGGCGAGCCACAATCGCGTGACCGATTCGTCATGCCCTTCCGGTACCAGGATTATCGGCTCGTCGATCGTTTGAGCCGCTCGCTGGAACCACGATTTGAGGACGCACGCTTCCTGTTCGGAAAATATGCCGAACATCGGCCCGCCGAATTTGATGGCGTCGACGAAGCGGCAACTTCCTTTCGCATCGGCTCGCAGATAGCTGGAGCGCTTGAAATCCCGCAGGAAGACGGCGAGATCCAAATTGGTTTCAGCAAAACTCTCGGAGAGCAGCTTTCCGCCGATCCGGACGCGCCCATGCTGTTTCCCGGCAAACGGCGCGTGGCGCCGGATGATCTCGGCGACCTGCAGATCAAGGGAACGGTCCGTCGATTGCCCGGCCAGTTCCGCCAGCATCGCCAGCATCGTCACCTGTCGCCTTTCGAGGCCGACAAAGACACGCATCGCATCGACGAGGCGGCGGGACAAGGCTTCACCCGCCGGGTCATCTTGCAGCCCGTCGACGTAGGTGTCGAGGGCCTCCCATGCCGTTTCGGGTGTCACAAAGGGGGCTAGCCCCGCCACGCGGTCATCGATCCCCAGGGCGTGGTAGGCAGCGTGGATTCCGACCAACTCGGGGAGGTAGGTCGCCGGGTAGCGAGACAGCGACAGCAAGAAAGCGGCCTGCAGTGACGTCATCGGCTCCGTCGCGGCCGCGCGGAAGAAGCCCGCATCGGAGATCGACGGCAGGAAAATGCCGGCCTCTTCGAGGGACCGACGGCGCAAAGCGACACATGACCGGGCTGGGCAGCCCTCGCCAAGAAGCAGCCATCTTTGGCCGAACAGGATGTTGACGATGGCGGCAGGCTGGGTCGCGGGTTGCGACACGGTGTCGAGCCAGCAATCGCCGAGTAACGACAGCGCAGCCCGCCCACGAAGAAGAGAGTGTTTCGCAGCCGTTCCTAAGGCGACCACGCCGTCGAGCGCCGCCGTGGTGGCGATACGGTGCTCTTCGAGCCAGTGCCACAGCCGTTCCCGATCTACGCGGCCGCCGCGGAGGACGGGCGCCTGCGCCATTGCTTCCAGCGCTCCATCGTCCCACTCCGCGACACTCAGCGTGGCATCCAGAATCTGCTTGGCGACCAGTAGCATCGCCTCACTTTCGCAATCTTTCAACAGGAGTGCGGCGATCTCGGCCGGCTCCGCGGCCAATGCGGCATCGGCCAACGGTCGAGCCGCCGGATCGAAATGGAACAGACCGATCATGCCACCAAGGAAGCGATGTATGGCGGCGCCTTGAACATCATTCAAGGCCGCATCCGATTTGGATGATATACCGGTTGATGGTAGGCCTTTCATTTCACAACCTCGCTATGGTGACTCCTATAACACCAACCGGCGGATCGACGCGGCATGGAAAACCAGAAATTGTATCTTCACGGCTGTCACTATTTCCTCGGGGAAGAAGAGCGGCGTGTGACGGAGATTCCCGGTCTGGCCACGTGGCTCGCGCGAAACCAGATGATCGACGACCCGGGTTTGTGGGGCTGGGATCGTTTTCGCGTTACGGCCAGGCCGACGGTCGAGCTGCTGGCCGAAACGGCGCGCCGGAGCTTGGCGGATTTTGGCGCCCGTCAGCCATCGGTCGATGCAGTCATCCTGTGCGCAACGCACTTTCCAACCGATGTCGACGGACATGCCGATTTCATCGGCCGGCTGCTCGAGACTCTGGGCCTGCACCAAGCCATACCGTACGGCGTTACCCTGAATCGCTGCGCGACCCTCACATCCGCTCTTGGCCTGGCCGAGACGCTGGTCCGCAGCGGGCGGCACCAGGCGATCCTGGTGGCGGCCGGAGATACAATCGGCGCGCATGATGAAAGGCTGCGCCCTTTCGCGGTGTTCAGCGATGGAGCGGCAAGCTGCATCGTCAGCGCCGGACAAAGTGGCGAATTCCAACTGCTTGGCACAGCCGCGGCGGTTGATGCCCGAATGATGAGGCCAAATGCCGAAATCTCGGCCGACCTGACGCGGCGGGCGGATGCCGAACTGTTCGCGCTGGCGGAGGTTGGCCTCCGCGACATCAAGCGCCTCGCGCACAACAATCTGTGGAAGCCGATCGTGGTCATGAAGGAGCAGCAGGCTGGCTTCCGCCGCGACCAGCTCCATCTCGACAATATTCCACGTATCGGCCACGTCTTCTCCTGCGATCCACTGATCAATATGATCGACTTGGCGGCAAGCGGTTCGGTGGCGTCGGGCGAGCTGCTGGCCCTGGGATCGAGCGTATCCGGTGCCCGCTTCGGTGCATTGCTGCGCAAGAGTTGAATTTGGGCCTGGGCCGGCTGAAACGGCGGGGTGACGGGCCATCTCACACGGCCAGACAGAATTTTTCGGTTCGAGCCAGCGCGGGATTGCCGCGCCGGATATGGAGTATGCCATCCTTTGGCAACATGACCACGGCGCCGACGGTCTTCTCGCGGCATATATTGCCGGTGTCGGGCACGCAGATCGGCTCCTGGCATAAAAGGGCCATGTAGTCCTCCGGGCCTCCGTGACTGCCCGGACGATCAAGCTGCGCGACACACGCTTCCAGCCGGCGCACCGAGGAATTGCGCGAGAATGGGTTCATCTGGTCCATTGCGACAAAGTCTTCCAACAGGAAATGATTGGTGTGCACAAGCGTGGTACCGGCTCGGACGGAAAGCTTCCCGTCGCAGAGTTCGACGGTAACGCTGCGGTGTGCATCGCATAGCAGGAGTGAACGCGAACTGGCGAGCCGCACCCTCGACAACCAATCCAGGCATGAATCGATATCGCTGCTGCTGTCGAGCAAATGGCGGATAGCAAGATAGGGTGGGATGCCGGGGCGCCATGTACCGCCGAGCACAAGGTTGAGCCCGATCGCCAAACCGTCGCTGTTGAGGCCGAGATACCCGAGCAGTCCCGTGAAACTCAGCAGCAAGACCCGCCGCGGACTCGACCGATGAGCAATCCGGAGAATGACTATCTGGTCGTCCAGATTGCCATTGAGGTCGATCGTCTGGGCAAGCACGGGGCCGTCTTCGCCACGCCGGCACAGTGTCGTGCAGTCGCCTGCCGTATGAAACCGCGAATAGCCCATCACCTCGCGGCGTATCTGCAGCAACATCGCTTCGTCCGGCGCGATCTCGGCGCCTTCGGCCAAGCCCTCGATTTCTTCGGCAAGCGACGGCATCGCCGCGGCGATCTCGCGGCGATAGGCCGCAATCTCCGGCTCCAGTGTCGTGAGGCTGATCTGCCGCGGCAAGACGCGATTGAGCCGCGCCAGATCGTCATCGAGAAAGGTGCGGATCTGCTGCCGGAGCGACACTCCATGGGCGCGTCCGAGCTCGCGCGGCAGGCCCTCGAGGCACAGCGGCTTCACTGCCCCGCACCAACCAGTTCGCTGGCTGCCCTGGTCAGTTTCGCTTCTTTGAGCAGGCCGGACCGAACGATCGGCCATTCGTGGCGCAGGATGCTGTAATGGATCGCATCGCGGCGACGCCCGTCCTGCATGTAGTTGAAGCTCCGCAGCACCCCCTCCTGGGTCGCACCGATATTCTGCAAGCCCTTGCGCGCCTGGAGATTGAGCACGTCAGTCTTGAACTCGACGCGTTCGCAGTCCAGCCGTTCGAAGGCGTGCTGCAGCAGCAGAAATTTCACCCAACGATTGAGCCGCTTCCCTCGATAGGCGCGGCCGAGCCAAGACCAGCCAATTTCGAGGCGCCGGTCGGCCTCAGCCAAATTGCCGTAGGCCATGCTGCCGGCCACCGAGCCCGTCGCCTTGTCGATGACGGCAAAGACGACCCGGCGGGTGGCAGCGGTGTCTTCGACCGCTTGCTGGATGAAGCGGTCAAGATCTACGTCCGCATCGATCTGCTGCACGAAATAACGCCAGATATCGGCATCGAAAGCGATTTCGGCGAGCGACGCACGATCGGTGAAAGCGATTGGCCGCAGCCGCGCATAATCGTTTTCAAGCCGCACCTCGGCGAGGTCCTTCCAAGCCATGTCAAGCCTCCTGGCGGCCGGCAGTTGCGAACAGGGTGACAACATCGCGCGGGGTCCTGAGGCTGGCGATGTCCTTGTCGGTAAAGCTGAAAACGGGGATGCCCGTCTCCTCGCACAGCGACGTCACGAGCAGCACCAGATTGAGCGACGTCAGCCCGTATTCATCGGAAAGATTTGCATCGAGGGCGATCCGATCGACGTCGACATCAAGTAGTTCTGCGAGATTTCTTTTGACGGTGGACTGAAGATTGCTCATATCAAGCCCCTTGACGCTTGGGTGATTTCATTCGCAAATCGAGCCAGAATGGCCCTGCGCTTTGGTTTGTATTGCGAGGTCAGCAGCCCGTTTTCGATGCTAAACGGCTCGTCCACGATGAGGAACGTGCCGATCCGCTCATCCGGCCGGCTCGTGTCGTTGAGATCGGCAATATGACGCTTGATGACGTCGCGCGCCGCCTCGCCGTGCGGCGCGCAAAGGATCGCCGAAAGGCGATCCTCTCCTGAACCGAGAACGATGCAGTTCTCGACCTCGGGACAGGTCCGAAGCTTTTCCTCGATCGGCCGGACCAGGACGTTGCGCCCATTGGTGAGCACGACGATATCGTCGGCTCGGCCCAGAATGTAGAGAAACCCGTCCTCGTCGAAGCGGCCGAGATCGCCGGTGCGCACCGAGCCGTCCGGCTGGAAGATGCGCTCCGAGTCGCCAGGCGCGCAGAACAGGTAGCTCGTATTCACCGGGAAAGCGCTGTGCACGACGACAATGCCCTCTTCGTCGATCGAGACACGTTTGCCGTCGATCGGTTTGCCGACGCTGCCGCGTCGATGGGCACCTGGCGCATTCTTGGTGACGATGCAGGTCTCGTTCATGCCATAGCCTTCAAAGATCGGCGTGCCGCAATCCTCGAAGAAGCGCAACATGTCCGGGCTGGCCGGCGCAGAGCCGGTCCAGAGATAACGGATCCGAGATCCCATGGCCTCGATTGCGGCGCGGCGGAGCGCCGCCGGATCGTCGCTCTCGACCCGCGCTGCGATCGCTTTGCGCAGCGTCTCGAAGAAGGCGGGAACACCCATCACGACCGTCGGCGCCTCGCGCGACAGCGCGTAGTACGCCAATTCGTAAGTCGACAGCACGACATCATGCCCGTAGACGAGCGCGGAATAGACCCAATAGCGCTGCTGCAGCAGCGACAGCGGCAAGAAAACAAAAATCTTGTCTTCAGACGAATGATTGAACAGCGCCTGTGTCGCAGTAATCGAGCTGTCGATGCTGCCGACCGTGGCCGCCAAGCCCTTAGGCTCACCAGTGCTCCCAGACGTGAATTTGATCGTCGTCACGTCACTAGGCGCAAAGGCGACGGGAGGGAGGTCGAGATCCTCCGGCAGCGCTTCCAGCGTGGCAAGCAGGTTGTCCATCGGCAGAATGCAAGATGCGTCCGACGCTTCATCGCTGAAGACGATGCGCAGCGCGTATCGCTCGGCGAGTGCGGCCGCCGGGAATTTCCCCGCCTCGAAAGCGGCGGTGACTGCCTTAAGCTTCAGCGCGGCCAAGTCGAGCAGCAGCCATTCGAGCCGGTTCCTGGCCACGATGCCGATCCGATCCCCGGCGGAAATACCAAGGCGCTGGAGATAGACAGCCATCTTCCGAGCAAGCCGGTCGAGTTCGGATAGCGACAGTACGGTTCGCCCGCCCGGGCCATAGATGGCGATCGACTTTGCGGCCGAGGGCCGACCATTCGCGACCCGGTTGATGATCTGTTCCATGTCACGAGGTCTTCACGTGCGATTGCGCTTGGTCGAGGTGGCTTGCCATCTTACGCGGCGTGTCGAGGCGCGGCAGTTTGGCGATCGGCACGGAGATACCGAATTCCTTGCGTATGCGGGCGAGGAGCCGGACACCCGACAGCGACGTGCCGCCCAGTTGGTAGAATCCACTGACTGGATCAATCGCGTCACAACGCAATATATCGGACCAGATCTGGATGATCTTCGCTTCGAGTTCGGTTGGCGGGGCCGGAGCGGCTTCAGTGGCCGTGTCCGGCGCGTCCGGCATCGCAGTCTGGGCAAGGAAGGCTCGGTCGACCTTGCCGTTTCCGGTCAACGCCAAGCGCTCTAGCCAAACGAATTGGCGCGGCACCATGTACTCGGGCAGTGCCGCTTCGAGCGCTGCAGTCAAAGTGCATTCGGCTACCGTGGTCCCGTCGCCGGTTTCGACGAGACAGGCGACGAGGCGCGGACCGTCTCGCGTGCTGCGGCCAACCACGGCGGCAGCGGCGATACCCGGCTGATTGATCAGCACGGCTTCGATCTCCGCCGGGTCGATGCGATAGCCATTGAGCTTGATCTGGAAATCGACCCGGCCAAGGATTTCGATGTTTCCGTCCGGCCGATAGCGGGCGCTGTCGCCCGTACGATAGAGCCGTTCGCGCAGCGGCTCGTGGTCAAAGAAGGCGGCGGCGGTCAGGGCCGGATTACCCAAATAGCCCTTAGCGAGCCCCTCGCCGGCGGCATGGAGTTCGCCCGGCACCCAGTCGGGACATTCGCGGCGCTGCGCATCGAGGATATAGGCACGGTTATTGGCGTTCGGCTTGCCGTACGGTATCGGTCCGTCGATCGAGCCGGGGTGGTCGATCGGGTAAAGAATGTTCCATACCGTCGTCTCCGTCGGGCCGCCCAGGCTGACTATCCGAACATCTGGCTGGAGTGCCGCGATCCGCCCCGGCAGCGTCGCTGGAATGCGGTCTCCGCTCATGAGCACGAAGCGCAGCGTCTGTGGCAGCGCCCGGCCGGACGCAACGGCCTCATCTACCAGCAAACCAACGATCGCCGGCACCGAATTCCACACTGTGACGCCGGCCCGCGCGGCCAGGTCGAGCCAATGTCCCGGATCTGCCGCGCGCGCCGCGTCGGGGATGACCAGCGCAGCACCGACCGAGAGCGCACCGAATATGTCGAAAACGGACAGGTCGAAGCTGCAGCTGCTGACCGCGAAGAAGCGGTCCTTGGCACAAATCTCGAAGCGCTTTGTCGTATCGGCGACCAGATTGATCAGGTTGCGCCGAGTGACCATCACGCCCTTCGGCACGCCGGTCGAGCCGGAGGTATAAAGAACATAGGCAAGATCGCCTTGTGCCGAATCGACCGGAGCGAGATCCTCGGGCCGCGTATCCGCTTCCGTGTGCTGAGCTCGCTCCAGGAAGGCGCCATCGACGGTCAAGCTCACCGTGCCCTCGCAGACTTGCATCGCGGTATCCTGCACCAGCGAGCACCGTATTGGCCCGTTCGACAGCAGAGCCTCGAGCCGCGCCGCTGGAAGCCCCGCCTCAATCGGCACATAGGCGGCGCCGGCGAGGCCTACACCGAGGATCGCGACGATCTGCTCCCACCCTTTGTGCATCACGACGCCGACCAGGTCGTCGCGGCCGATGCGGTTGCCTTTGAGCCAGCGCGCTACCGCGCATGCACCGGCGCGCAATTCGCCATAGCTCAGGCGCCTCGTGCCGCAATCGATCGCCAGGGCGTCTGGTGCTGCGGCGGCATGCTGCAGAAAGCGGGCATAGGGCTGCCCGGGAGGAATTGCGACGGCCGTGTCGTTGGCTGCCCGGCGTTGAGCGAACTGGTCCTGCGGCAGGAGCCCCTGATCGATGCGGCACCACGCCGCGTCACCGGCGGCGAGCGCGACGAGAAGCCGCTCATAGCCCTCGGTCAGAGCGGTGACCAGCCCTGCCGGAAACAGCGCGTCCACCGAATCCATCTGGATAACGAGAGCGCCGTCACTCTCCAGTGCGAAGGCATTGAGCCAAACTTGCGGTGTCTGGCTTACCGAATAGACTTCGCGCCCCCAGGCGGCGATCGCCGAACCGTCCGGCACAGCTCCGAGTGTGCTATTGAAGGTGAACGGCATAGGCACTGCCTGACCGGTGCAGGCACGCTGGCCGATTTCTCGCATGACGTCGAGACCGGAGAATTGACGATGATCCAGTCCCTCGCGCAGGCGGGTCTGGATTGCGACGGCGCGCTCTGCGAAATCGGCTCGGACATCGATCTCGATCGGCAGCAGCATGCAATCGGTGAAATTGCCGATGACGCGGTCGATATCGGGATGGATCGGTAGGCGGTTCGCCAGGGTGATGTTGAGCGTAAAGCGCTCGCCGGCGCCCCAAAGCGACAAGACCTCTGCATAGGCGGCAACAAGCACGGCATTCGGTGTCAGCGTGCGGCGGACCGCCTGCGCCTTGAGCGCGGACCAGCGCTCCGGCTCGATACGGAATCCATGACGAACCGAGACCGGCGCGCTTATTGCCGCCGGGTTGCCGCACAACGGCAGCTGCGGATGGGGCGGAATCTTTTCCAGCTGGCTTAGCCAGTAATTGCGCGCACGCATATATTCCGGTGCGGCGTGCGACGCCGCGAGCGCGCGAACGTAGTCGAAAAACGATACTTGCAAGGCGTCACGCAAGCCCGGCCGGTCCGTCGCGACATAGGCCCGGCGCCAATCCTCGAAGAACAGGAATGCGCTGCTGCCATCAATGACGAGCCCGTCATGACTGACATGAAGGATCATATTGGCTTCGCCCAGGATTGTCAGCCGTACTTCGATGAGCGGCGAGCGGTTGGCCGGCAACACCTGCTGGGCCATTTCAGCCCGCGTACGATCCCGCATTGCTTGCTGGTCGGCACCCTTCAGGCCGCGCAGATCCGCCACAGCGATCCGCACCGGCTGACACTCGGCGGCACTATCTTCGACCTGCGTCGCATCGTCGGCGAAGCGGGTGCGCAGCATGCCGTGCCGCTCGACGACCTCGGCCAGGGCCGCTTCGAGCCGAGCGGCATCAAACACGCCTTCAATCTCGCGGTAGACATGGGAGGACACGCCACCCATCGAGAAGTGATCCTGGCGACCATAGTAATAGCTTGCCTGCATCGGTGTCAGAGCGATGCACCCGCCGTCGTCCCTCGCCACGGCCCGCAAATGCTCGATCAGCTCGGATTTGGCGCTGCGGATCAGTCCAATCAGCGCCGGGTCAATCGCTGATCGAGGCCCCTCGAGGCGCAGGTTCGAGCCGTTGCGCAACAAGACGAGGCCGCGCTCAGCGACAACTCTCAGAATGCTCTCGGCACTCATATTACTATTCCTTCTTGCTGACAGGCGGCGCGCCGCGCGATCGCCAGAGCGAAGAGTGTGTCGACCGTCTCTGCCTTCAGAATATCGCCGACAGAAAGCTCGATGCCCCAGTTGGTCTGCAGCTTGTATTGCAACGTCATCGCGCCGAGCGAGGTGAGGCCAAGATCACCCGGCGCCTGTGACCGGATTGGTGCATCAGGGGCGAGGTGCAGGATCGCTCGGAGAGTCGCTTCAAATTCCGTCCGTATGACCGCTTCCGGATCGGATGGCGACAGGTCTTGTATCTCGATTTGTATCTGAGGCTGCCTCAGCATGACCGGGCGCTCCTAACGAGTTGTCCGGCGTCGTCAGACGATGCCGCTCCGGGAACAGCGAAGAAACACGCCGTGGCAAGCGCAATTTTGGTGCCGGGCCGCAGCAGCATCACCCGATCCGACCAATGCGACGTGGCGTCATCGGTGCCGATCGCCTCGGCCAGCTTGCCGGCGAAGCGCGGCATCACCGGGGTGGCGCATTGAGCGAGCAACCGGACTGTTGCCAGCTCGAGCGCGATAACGGTGCGCCACTCGTCATAGGCGTCGGAATTGCCGGACAGGCACTGGTGCGTCGTCGTGAAATGGATCACGTCGTCAACCAATCCATTGAGCTCGCGCATCACGCCATTGAGCGAAAAGCCGTCAGCGCCATAATGTACCGCGATCGCGTCGAGCCTCGTCTGCAACCGCGCGAGGAAAGCGCTCTGTATGGGTGACCAGACGCCCGCATCCGGAGCATGGCCGGCGAAGTGCGAGGCGATACGACCGCCCAGCCCGTTCAGCCAGGTTTGCCATCGCCCGATCAATGTCCCAGAGATGACGGCCTGGCAGCTCTTCAGCTCGAAATTGGTTCGCTCCGTTTCGCCGCGCGTCAGGGCGAGATAATAGCGCACGGCATCGACCGTCTCCGGCGACAGAATATCCTTGCCCCAAATCGCATGCCGCCGGCTGGTCGAAAACTTCTTGCCATCGAGCAGGTAGAACTCGTTGACGTTATATTCGATGTCGCAAGACCAATCCGGATAAGCGAGAGCGTACAGCACCGGATACAGGATCGTGTGGTAAAAGCTGTTGTCGTAACCGAAGAAGTGGACGATCTTCCAGTTGCGCTGCGGCGCGTCCGCCGACCAATCTTGGCCGTAGCGGCGGCCAAGCTCAGCAATGCCATGCAGGAATCCATAAGCCATTTCTGGCCAGACCCAGATGACTTGGCGCCCTTCGACCGGTTCTACCGGCGGCACTCCCCACTCGGCTGGGTGGGTGACGGGCAAATGGATTTCCCCCCGCGCAAAGACGCGCCGGGCGAGATCCTGGAGCCGCGGCGAAACCTTACCGGTCCGGTGATGAGCCATCACGGTGTCGCGGAAATCATGCAGCGGCAGAGAGTAGCGTTCAGCCGTCCCGCGCGCTGGTGCCGCCACGGAAAGCTTGGATTTGGCGTTGACAATATCGACGCAGAGATTGGGCTCGCCGCATTCCTCGCAGATGTTACCGCCGGTCGGCGCCGAGCAACTCGGGCACAGTCCGCCGATATCGACCTCATAGAGATACGTCTGGGTCGCTCCATCGAAGAGCGACCGATCCTTCCGCCGCTGCACCGCGCCGGAGCCGACCAGACGCGAAAAGAAATTTTGCAGCCCTCCCCGGTAGGTCGGGTCCGTTCCGGTAACGGTGAATTGGTCGACCATGATGTCCATGAGAGAAAGCGTCGCGCGAATCTCTGCGGCATAGTGTGCGGCGACGCGCAGAGGTTCGGTGTTTTCCTCGTTGGCGCGGGCGACCACGTAGCTTTGGAAATCGTCGCTGCCGGTGAGGTGATAGGCTGCGACCCCGTTCATGCGTTGGAAGCGGACGAAGACGTCGGCGCCGAGATAGGGGCCGGAGAGATGTCCCAGATGAAGATCGCCGTTTGGTGTGGGCGGCGTCGAAAAGACGAATACAGGCCGACCGGCAAAGCGTTCCTTGCCGGTATTCTTGGCCGCTTCGGCCGCGCGGACTGGATCGCGGCCATACAGATCCAAGAATTCCAGCGGCACGCTACCCGGATTTCGCAGCGTGTGCGTTTCAAAGGGCTCGAATACCGCCACCGAGCCCGGACCGACGCCATGGATGACGTTGTCGACGACCACTTCGCCCTTGCCCTTGAGTATGACGAATGCCTCGGCTTCGTCATGCTGGTGCGGTGTTGTCTCGCCCCCCGGTAAGACACGCCCGAAACTTGCGGCACCGCCTGGGCCGGCAAGGCCACCAACCGGCGCCATCTCGATGCCGAACGCAGCAGAGTAGGCGCTTTCGTCCAAGGTTATGATTTTCATAGCGTGCGTTCCTTGGGCCAAGTGATCAGTTGTCGAGCAGCCGCAACGTCTCGGCAGCGATGGCCGGTGCGAGACGGTAGCCGGATCCGTTTGCAGCGCCGGCGAAAATGATCCGGCCGCTTGCGCCGACCGTGGCGACAATCGGTTCCCGACTCGGGCTATACGCGTCGCAGAACACACGGCCGGACCGCAATTTCTCGACCAGCTCCGGTGCGTAACGTCGAAGCACCTTCTGCGCCTCATCGAGATTCTGTCGATTCACACCAGGCTGCGGCGCGTCCGGATCGACATCCCAATCGAGGCACGTATAACTAAAAAGCCAATGGCCACGATACTGCAGCGGCAGCAGGAAAGCATCCTCCTCCGGGAACACGACTGCAGCGTCTGCTTTGTCCGCCGGAGCATCCAGATGGAGGGCGATGATTTTCTTGCTCCGGATGCCGAGCGGCGCGACCAGCGCACGCCATGCCGGTGCATTCACCCACGGGCCCGGCGCCAGGATCAATCGGTCCGCCCTCAACGTCTCGCCGGTCGAGAGCACCAGTACGGCGGCGCCTGTCTCCTCCTGGATACTTGCGACGGCGACGCCCTCAAGCAGCGAGATCATGGACCGGAAATCACGGACAAGGCGACCTGCCAGGGTCGCGACATCGGTGTAGTGGCAACCTGGGACCGACCAGACAGAAGCGCCGACCGGTTGGCCCATCGCCGCCCGTCGACAGGCTGGCGATGTTTCGATCGGCCCCGCCTTGATGAAATTGCGCCATGCCGCCTCGGCAGCTGTGCCGAAGGCAACCGCATGCATTGCTACTGGATAGATCGGCAGGCTGGGATCGCGGGCTGCGAGCGCTTGATAGTAGCGCTCGCTCATTTCGGTCATGGCGCGTACGCGCTCGGTCCGGCCAACCGGAAAATGCAGCCCAGCAGAACGCCGTGATGCGCCTGAGCCGACCAAGTCCCGGTCGATCGCGATGATCTCCGCGCCAGGTCGCTCGGCCAAGATCTGTCGAACGATGACGGAACCGATAATCCCCGCGCCCGCAACGACGACCCGTTCGCGCATGGCCGCCCCCTCACACCGCACGGTGCTGGCGCTCGGACCAAGCATTGATCGGCTGCCAGGTCATAAAGGACCGCTTCTGGGCTGCGCGCGTGCAGCCTGCCCCGCTCAGCATCGCCTCAATCACGCATTGGCTGCGCCAAGCGATCAGGCTGAGATTGGGCTCAGCCAACCCGCGTTGCCGCCGCGCGGCGTTCAGCATGAAGATGCGTCGATTGGTCGGACCGTCCCAGACCGCCGCAAAATTGGCGTCGATGCGAACCTCAACGTCTTCGTATTCAAGGCGCGACACGAGCGGATCGAGAAATGGCATGCGGGCGCCGCGGAAGCCGGTCGCCCATATGACGATGTCGGCGTAGACAGGCTCCTCTTCCGATTTGGTCGCATCGTGGGTCACGGCCAGCCCCCATTGCCGCCCGTCGTGCCATACCTGCTCGACCGTTCGGCCCGGCATCAGCACGGACACATTGTCGCAATCCTCGATAAAGCGGAGCACGTAAAGCCGCTGATAGATTTCCCGGAGTGTCTTTTCCGAGATGCCATCGCTCGCCAGAACATTCCGTTCGAGGAACGCTCTCTTGAAATCGGCATCCTGACCGAAAAAGTACTCGGAAAAGCTCGGCATGAAATAGTCGTTGACGAAAGGAGAATCGTCCAATGGCAGGAAATTCTCTCGGCGCGATATCCAGATTACCTGCTTCGGCAGCAGGTCGCGCTCGCTGGTGATGACGTCGAGAAACGCTTCGGCGCCGGACTGACCACCTCCGACGATAGCGACGCGCTTAGCCTTGAGCGACTTAGCCTTGGCGCCATATTCGCTGACATGGAATTGCGTTGGGCCGATATGGCTCCGGGCGAAGCTGGGAATATGGGCCTCTGTGCCGACGCCGACGGCAATGTTCTCGGCTCGGATACAGCGCCTCTCCGTTTCTACGACAAAGTGCCCGTCGAATCGGATCTGCGTGACCTCTTCACCGAAATGGACGTTCTCGTTCGAATCGCTCGCCCATTTCAGATAGTTCCGGAACTCACGCCGCGGCACCGATTCGAATCGAGCGTTGAGAAAGTGATGAATCTTACCCTCAGCATGCAGGTAAGAAATAAACGAGAAAGGATTTGTCGGGTCTGAGAGCGTTACCAAATCTTTGAACAGCGAGACTTGCAGCGTCGCACCAGGGAAATACATCCCGTCATGCCACGCGAATTCCGGCTTTCGATCGAAGAAGGCGCTGAGCACGCCCTTATACGGATAGAGAAGCGAGGCAAGACTTAAGTTCGACGGTCCGATGCCGATCCCGACACACTGATAGATCATGGCACTCTCTCGATGATAAGAGCCAAATCCCGTTATGAACTTGTGGTTTGACGAATAGCGCGCACCGGTCGGATGCAACCGCGGCCGGTGATCCGAACACTTCGTGGTTGCCGTCGATATCAATGGCTATCGACGCCCTCGCAATATCAATGGGAGATTCCAATGTCTTCCTCCCTCGATGTATTTCGCTAGGTACGCAAGCCTCAACGGGGCAATCTACCGACGTACCCGCAACACCGCACAAATTCAAAAATCGGCGTCTAAGATTTCCACGAACTTGATACTACTCTTAGTTTCTTCATCTAACAATATCCTACTTTCAGTTGTTATGGAAGTATCCGATGATCGGAATCGTAATTTGGCGCTGAACGTTTTACGGGAGAGCTGACATGTTTGATGACAGGCAAATGAAAGTCGTAATCAATCATGGAGAGCAGTATTCGATTTGGCCGGTTGACCGGGACAATCCGCTTGGCTGGCGGGATGCGGGTAAGGTTGGCTCGAAGGAGGAGTGCCTTGCCTATGTCGAGCAAGTCTGGACTGACATGCGCCCGCTGAGCCTCAGGCAGCACATGGCGCAGCTGACGGATCAGGAAGCTTCGGCTGATAAGAAGCACTGAGAGAAATCTTCGTGCAGGCCTTATGGCGTAGTCTGTGACCAATCAATAACCGATTGATCGGGTCCTTATTTTTGTAGTCTTGAAGCAATCGTCGCCGCAAGAAAGCGGGGATCGCGCGCGGTCTCATGGGCGAAGGCGAAACCAAGACGACGCCTGGCTTCCGATCTTTCGAATGGGATGCGCAAATTTCATTCACGGTAGCGCGTAGAATGTGATAATACAATCTCTGGGTGAGCGGCGAGATTGTTATCCCCGCGAGGAACAATATTTGGACTCGCTCGGAGATCGCTGAACACCCGGAAGACCGCGCATCTTTGACACGCTGGTAACAACCCGAAGTGCGCGGGAGATCAAGGAGAGCCTCTCCGGGAGCATATTGTTTTTAGTGTTCTGGCCATCCGTCGGGTCGATGCTCAGAGCAGAAAGGCAAGCGCGCTTTGGTTCGATCATCGCCCATCCTTGGCGAGGCTTCGGCAGCGGCCGAGCCAACCGATATCATCCGTCCGACGATTTGGTGCTCGGGCGGGATGACGGATTTGCTAGCGCCACGCCCTTTGAGGATTTCGACGATCTCGACATCGACCTGCCGACAGTTGATATCCGCTTTCAGCAGAGAGCGTCGGCAAGAACAGGAACATTCCGAACAAGCTTGCCACCACCAGCACGCCACCATCGCGATCTTATCGGTGGAACGGATCATGGCGTGCATCGGAAAGCCAAAAGATAGCAAACGATTCCAAGGACTCGAGATCCTTTTTTGGATCGACGCTAAGGACCGACATGGGTCCACCGGTGTTTTAGGCACAACTAGGAGACAGCGCGTGGCGCTACCGTAATTGACCCAATCCAACCGAACGTAGGGAGGCTTCTATGACGCAGACAAACCAAGACCAATCAAACGAGCCACTGTACAGGCAGCTGCAGTTGATCCACGAAAGATATTTCCGGGATGTGGCTGATGCCTGGGCGGACTCACAAAGCCGGTGTCGCAGCATCCAGACCGAATTCGAACGCGGGGTCGAAAAGGCCTATCAGAGCCAACAGCCAGAGCAGTTCCGCGCCGCGCAAGAGGAATATCAACAGAAGGTACAATCGCTTTACAGCAATCCGACCCTGCCGCAGCAATACGCCGAGGCGTATGACAGGTACAAGGCCGCATTGAAACAACTGATCGCCGAGAGCGACATCAACGACCTGGGTTTTACGGATGTGAGAAATCTGGGCCAAAGCCTGCTTTCCGTTTCAGCGACGGCGATGAGCTTGGTGGGGCCGACTTCTTCTAGTGCGCCTGCTGCCAGCGATCCCTTCACACCCCCGGGCGGGGCACCTAGAGCAGCCGCTTGATGCACCGCCAGGGCGGATGACGTTGTGGGTACCTCGGCATGTCGCAAGAGAGTGCTGTTTTCACTGGGACGCTTGGCCTCTTGGCGGCCTTCATCGCCGCCGAGCGGTTGTCGCGTTCCCAGCGACTAGGCGTCATCGCACCATCGGGGGCGTACGCGCGCTTCGAGTCCTTGGTGCGGCAAATTTCGCTCCGCCGAGACCCAAGGGCTGAGGTGGGACAGATGGAGCACCTCGCCTCATTGGAAAACGCTGCCGGCGCGGAAGTATGGCACTTCGCGTCGAGTGATGAATCCGTTTCCGGATCATTGCGCGAAACCTTTCAGCTTGCCCCCATCGGTGCGCTGAATGTGGTTATGACACCTTATTGCGGTGGCCAGCGTTGGCGCTGGATTCTGCCGCGAGGCGGGTCGGTCGTCTATAACAATCCGGCGACGTTCGATTTCCCCGTGACGAGGACGTTCCGAACGACGCTCACGCTTGATATCGCCCCTCCCGACGACATCGCACAAGAAGGGGTCCTTCATTTCCTGTCCACCCTATTCGACCTCAAGACGGAAGTCGATGAACGGGCTGATGATCTATTCGAATACCGAGGGCTCCGATGCCTGATCGCGCCGACGGCCCGGGTCAATGTACTGAGAACTGAGCAAGCAGCAGCAATCATAATGGCGATTGCTGATCGGACCGAGGGCGGTAACTACGTCGTCGCGGGGGCGGAGAGCCTGTCGGCGGAGGATTTTCTCGAGCGGGTAGGTAACATTTACGGCGTAAGCCTACTGCCATTGGACGGCAAGGCACTGTTCTCTCAGCGGCTAACTGCCATCGACGCGCTGTTCGATCGACGGTTGATGAATTTCGCCGAACACCTGGGTCAGCCAGACTGCGAAGCGATCGAACATGCCTACAACGCCGCAGGTATGAGGTCTGTTCAACCTGGCCTGGATCCAGCCGAGTTCGATGATTTAGTGGAATTGGCGCATCAGGCGCAGTTGTCCGAACATAGCGCATTCGTTTCTCACGCATCGAAGCTGCCGGACATCCGAACGACGCATCGTGGCGACCGAGAGCTTTCTTATAGTTCTACCGGCAGCGATGGCGAGGCGGTTGTGCTGCTCAATGCCCTGGGCCAGGGACCGAAGCCATGGTCTCGGCTGATAGCTCATCTGCGCCCGCGGTTTCGGGTACTGAGTTGGGATCCGCGCGGGCTCGATGAGTCAGAATCTCAGCTCTCGCTTCTCGATCATGTTGCCGATCTAGCGTCGATCATCGAGCGGGAGTCGGTGACTCGCGTCCATTTGGTCGGATGGTGCACTGGCCCTAAAATCGCGGCAGAATTCGCTCTACGTCACCCTGATCGGTTGCTCTCCATGACTTTCCTGAATATGCAGGTGAAGTGTCTCGAGAGCTCGCTCGATTTTGATACGCCGTATGAAACTGATTTTCAGGCCCTTTTCAGCGAGCTTGAGCAAAGTCCGTCGACGGCCTCGTCGATAGCGGCTTCTCTCACGTCACGTGCGAGTGAGGCCGGCCTGGACCTGATGATAGAGACAGAAACCGAGGAGTCGGAGGCCGTTCTCCGCGCCATGAACCGTGACCTGAGAATGCCGGTTCTACGGCCGTTTCGCGACGCGAACACAACGATCAGATTTGCGCATCAGATGATCGACTTTTGGCACTACGATGTTAGCCAGGTCGCGGGCCAAATCGACGTTCCGATCTTGCTTTTCGCGTCGGAGTACGACCGTATCGCAGCGCCCAAAGCTTCGGAATGGGCGCGCGGGTTATTTCCCCGGGCTCGTCTGCTGCAGGCTCCGGGAGCGACGCATTACTTTCTCTATGATCGAGCTGACGTCGTGGCACGCATGATTGAATGGTTTGCCTCCGGTGATGGAGTGCCCGAACGTAGCGATGGACAGATGCTTTCGCTGGATCCCACATATGTGAGCAACCCAGCTGACACGGCCGGGTTGATCCGGGCCGGTGAGTGAGCCGGGAAGACAAAGATCGGGTGCCTCGCCGGGCGGCGATGTCCCCAAATGACAGCGGCACGGGCTAGGTTCAGACGTCGGGATTTCCCGCAAAAGTGGAGGTGCAATGTTGTCCACGATCTCTCAGGCACCAGATCAATCGCACGGCTCCGCGTCCCAGTTCGTCAAGGATGGCGAGCGGCGTGCTCGTCCTTTGTCCTTTGCGCAATCCCGGTTGTGGATTCTCGACCGATTTCAACCGGGCAATCCCGCGTACAACATTGCGACATCGGTCCCGCTGTATGGTCGGGTTGACGTAACGGTTCTCGAACGAACCATAAATGAAATCGTGCGACGGCACGAAGCCTTGAGGACGACATTCGAGGTGGTCGATGGGCAACCCGCACAGGTCGTCAAGGCTTCCTTGAAGCTCAAGCTCGCCATCGTGGATCTGCGTTCGCGTTCCGGGGTGGCCCAAGAGGAGGATGTGAGCCGCTTCGTCTATGCGGAAAGCCGACGGCCGTTCGATCTTAGAACAGGCCCATTGCTATATGCTTCGCTGGTGCACCTTAATTCCAACCAGAGCTTTCTGATGCTGGTGATGCATCACATCGTCTCCGATGGTTGGTCGATGTCGGTGCTCAATCGGGAATTGACGACGATATATATGGCATTTTTGCGCAGGAGTCCCTCTCCATTGCCGGAACTAACGGTTCAATACCCGGACTTCGCGGTATGGCAGGCAGAGTGGTTCCGCGGCGAGCTTCTGCAAAAGCAGCTCGGTTACTGGCGCAAGCAGCTCAGCGGCCTGCGGCCTGTGCTCAATCTTCCCACCGATCGTCGCAGACCGCCCGTGCAGACCAGTAACGGGTCGGTCCGCGTCTTCACGCTGGACCAGAAACTGTGCGAAGCACTCAAGACGCTCGGCAACGCCAGCCGCGCCTCGCTGTTCATGACGCTGCTCGCCGCGCTCAAGGTGTTGCTCCACCGTTTGAGTGGTGAAACCGACATCGCCGTCGGATCGCCTATCGCCAACCGGACCCGTTCGGAGCTTGAAGGATTGATCGGCTTCTTTGTCAACACGTTGGTGTTGCGGACCGATCTCTCGGGCGATCCAACCTTTGTCGAGTTGCTTGTGCGCGAGCGTGACGTGGCGCTGGAAGCCTATGGCAATCAGGACATGCCGTTCGAGAAGTTGGTAGACGAACTTCAGCTCGACCGAGACTTGAGCCGCAATCCATTTTTCCAGATTCTGTTCGGGGTCCAAAACATCGGAACGGTAGACCGCAGCGCGGCTCCTATCCAGCCGTTGGGATCCCAGATTCAGGCTGGCTCGGTCGGCAACGGTACTGCCAAGTTCGATTTGACGATGTCGGTGCTTGATACCGGAGCCGGTGCACAAGGAGCTCTTGAATTTAACACCGACCTTTTCGACGAATCGACTGCCGAGATCATGATCGGGCGCTATATAGCGTTGCTGCACAGAATTGTGGAGAATCCTCACGAAACGCTGTCGCGCCTCTCCGTATGGATGCCCGACGAGGTCATCAAGACCGCGGATTCGGCCAACGCCCCGGAAACACCGGCGGTGCCGACGGAAGTCCTGGGAGCGCGCATCGCCGCCCATGCGGCACGCTCACCGACAGCCCTTGCCACCATCGATCCCAGTGGTACGTGCACCTATTTCGAGCTGAACCAACGGGCGAACCGGATCGCGCGTACATCTTTCCTCGGGAAACTGAGCGCCGGCAGCACCGTCGCGATCGCTTCTAGGCCCGGATCGGGAGGGCTCGCGGTCATCTTGGGGATCTTGAAGGCGGGTTTGGTCTGGGCTCCGATCGATCCTGCCGACATCTTGGCATCAGGCGGAATCCCGCTGAACTCCAATCGGGCGGAGCGCATCCTGACGGCGCTTCGGCCGGCATTGGTGGTCGTAGACGAAGCTACCGAGCCGTGCTTCCGACAATTCGGAGTAGAGACGGTCCGGCTTGACGAAGTTTGGGCAGATTCGGCGACCCAACCGGACGATGAACTCACAACCTGCGTAACGCCCGACTCGCCCGCCGTGATGCTTGTCCAGGTTGACGGCACAGCCAAAATGACCACTGTGCGCCTCAGCCATCGGATGCTTAGCCGCGCCGGATGTGACCGTTTCCTTTGCCTTTCGCCGGAGGATCGCGTTGCGCATCTTTCCAATATCGGCTCCGACTGCGCGCGGTACGAAATCTTCGGTGCGCTGGCCGCCGGGGCGGCAATCGTATTTGTGCCGCCCGAATTGTCGTTTCGCTCGCGGCGCTTTGCAACACTGCTGCATGAGGCCTCCGTTACCGTCATGTCTCTCGCTCTGGCGGATTTGGAGCGGTTAGCCCGGGAATTTCCGCGGTCCTTGCGGAGCGTTCGGCTGGTGCTTTCTGCCGAGCGCGGGTTGGATTGGGGCCAACTTCAGGAAGCGCTCACGCCTGAGCTAATCGGACGGATTCATATGGTGTCGGGCGATCCGGCCGCGGGTGGCTTTTATTTGATACAACCACTGGCGCTGCTCAAGCCGGATGCCGCGGTCATTCCACTTGGAATTCCAGCTGCCGGCGTCCGAATCGACCTTCTAGGACGCGACCTCGAGCCCGTGCCGGGGCGAGTGCCTGGAGACATCTATGTACAAAATCCCGATTTGCCCCACCCCGAGCCAGGCTATCGGACGAGTGACTTCGCTCGGCTCGAGGACGGGCAGTTTGTCCTGCATGGGCATATGGACGATGCTCTGCTAACGGGAAATTCGAAGATCAGCTTTGTCGAGATCGAGGCTGCTCTTTGCGACCATCCGGCAGTGGAGGCAGCGGCCGTTGCGGCAAGAACCCGCCAGGGGTTGCATGACCGGGGGTTGGTCGCATTTCTAAAGCTGTCTAGGGATGTTCCCGTATCGGAGCTACAGAGCTTCTTGGCTGCGCGGATACCGGCGCGGCTGATGCCCTCGACGTTCGAACTTAAGCGAAAGATTACCTATAACGGCGAAGGCGGCATCGACCGGTGTGCGTTGGCAGAAATCGTCGCGCGCCTCGACGCCCCAATATCCGGCGTCGAAGAATATCTCGCGCCGCGCGACAATTTAGAAATTCACCTGACGCAGATCTGGATGGACGTCCTCCACACGGACGTGGTCGGAATCCGCGACAATTTCTTTCGGCTTGGCGGCCATTCTTTGATCGCCACACAGATCATCGCGCGGATTAGCGATACTTTGCAGATCGAAGTACCACTCCAGCGCTTATTCGAAGCGCCGACGATCGAGCAACTGGCGGCAATTATCAAGCCGCTCGTTGGCTCAGATCCTCAGCCCCAAGTCTCCACGATCGCTCGAGTGGCTAGGGATCGGCCGATCCCGCTATCATTTGCGCAGCAGCGCCTATGGTTCTTGGATCAGTTCGATCCGGGGAGCGCCGTTTACAACATCGCGATGCCGGTGCGCTTCGCAGCGCTCGACGTGGCAGTGCTCGAAGGCGCCCTCAATGACCTCATTGTGCGCCACGAAACGCTGCGCACAACTTTTGACACGGTCGCGGACGAGCCAGTGCAAGTGATCGCTCCGTCTCTCAAAATCAAGATGCCCGTTCATGATCTTCGCAACATGCCCGAGGAGACCAGAAAACTCGAGTCACAACGTCTGACTACGCAGCAGATGCGGATGCCGTTCGACCTCAAGCACGGACCGGTCTTGCGGGCTGAACTCATACGTCTGCACAATAATGACAATCGATTCCTTCTAACCATCCACCACATAGCCGCGGATGGTTGGTCGATGGACATCATATCCCGAGAGCTTGTCGCATTTTACGAAGCCCGGCTTAGCCGGAGGTCTCCATCGTTGCCCGACCTTCCGATCCAGTATGCGGACTTCGCCTGCTGGCAGCGTCGATACTTGTCCGGCCCGGTGCTGCAGCGCGATGTCAACTACTGGAAAAACAAACTCGAAGGTGTACCTCCGCTGCTCGACTTGCCGGCGGACAGACCACGGCCGGCGATGCAAACCTTCACCGGAGGCTTGTACCCGTTCACCATACCCCCATCGCTCCTGAAGAGCGTCAAGAACTTCTCCGAGCAGGAGCAAGTAACCCTTTTTTCGACATTGCTGTCAGCGTTTTATGTTCTTCTCTATCGCTATACTGGCCGCGAAGACTTGGTGGTGGGGTCTCCGATTGCCAACCGGGTACGCCCCGAACTCGAAGGGTTGATTGGTTTTATGGCCAATACACTCGTGCTCCGCACCCAATTTTCGGCAAATTCCACTTTCCGCGCCCTCGTTTCCGAGGTGCGCGATGTGACGATGGAAGCCTTCGCGCACCAGGGTATTCCTTTCGAGAGGCTGGTCGAGGAGATCCAACCGGAGAGAAACCTCTCTTACAATCCGCTCTTCCAGGTCATGATTGCCTTGCAGAACACCGGCCGCCCCATGGAAACCGGCGGCGTGCTCGATGAGGATACGTCGACACTGAGCGCCGGTGTGGCCAAATTCGACCTGACCATGTTCCTGTCGGAAACGGCGAGCGACCTTTGTGCCGGAATCGAATACAATTCCGATCTATTCGACCTGTCGTCGGTTGTGCGCATTGCGGGACATTATGGTGCCTTGCTCGCCGCGGCGATGGACGAGCCGGACCGTCCGATATGGTCGCTGCCAATGCTTCTGCCGACCGAGACAACAGCTCTGGCGGACTGGAACGACACCGAGGACCCGATTCAACCGGAAATGTGCCATGTGCTGTTCGAGAGGCAGGCTGAGCTCTTGCCGGATACAGTTGCGCTTGTCGCAGGAGAGGAAAAAACCACCTACAAGGAACTCAACTGTCGCGCCAATGCTCTGGCGCACCGCCTGATTGGGCTTGGCGTCGGACCGGGCTCTCGCGTCGCTATTTGCGTCGATCGTGGTGTGGATATGATCGTCGCCCTTATCGCAACGCTAAAGGCTGGGGCGGCTTACGTTCCGATCGACCCTTCCTATCCGAAAGAGCGCATCGCCTTTATGGCGGCAGACGCGCGCGTCGCACTGGTGCTGACGCAGAGTGCGCGACGCAGTGAATTGTCGGGAGCGACTGGCGCGCTCCTAGCCATCGATGACCCTGAACCCGCTATGTTCCCTCACGACAATCCAGCCGTGCCCGTTTCTGCCGGCAGTCTCGCTTATGTCATCTATACATCCGGGTCGACGGGCAAGCCGAAAGGCGTAGCAATGCCGCATGGTCCACTCGCATCGCTGATCCGCTGGCAAATCGCCCGATCCGCGCTGCCGACGGCAGCGCCAACCTTACAATTCGCCTCCTTGAGTTTCGACGTCTCGTTTCAGGAAATATTCTCGACGTTGGACGCCGGCGGAACGCTCGTACTCATAACAGAGGAGCAGCGCAGGGACCCGCCCGCTCTATGGAAATTGCTGTATCAGGAAAATGTGCGTCGGCTCTTCCTTCCTTACGTCGCGCTCCAGCAACTGGCAGAGCACGCTCGACATGCCGCCGACCTTCCGCATTCGTTGACAGAGATTATAACGGCCGGCGAACAACTGCAGATCACACCGCAGATAGCTGCAATGATGACTCGGCTCGGCGCGGATCTGTATAATCAGTACGGACCTACCGAGTCTCATGTCGTTACCGAACTCAGGCTGACCGGGGCGGCAAGCGACTGGCCGGCGCGCCCGTCGATTGGCCGGGTGATCCCCAATGCGGTGATCCAGATCCTTGACTCGCATGGACAGCTTTGCCCGATCGGTATTCCGGGCGAGCTTTGCATTGGCGGTTCTGTACTGGCGCACGGCTATCTGGAACGGCGCGCCCTGACGGCCGAGCGCTTCGTCCCGGATGGGCAAAGTACGAGAGGGGGACGATTGTATCGGACAGGCGACCGCGCGCGATTTTTGTCGAACGGAGAGCTTGAGTACCTCGGACGGGCGGACCAACAGGTCAAGATTCGTGGTTTTCGCGTTGAACTCGGCGAGATTGAAGTTGCTCTACGGACGCACCCGTCGGTCCGCGAAGCCGTTGTGGTTGCGCGCGAAAGTCGCGGGGAGCTTCGTCTGTTCGGCTACATTCAGGCCGATCCGGAATCGCCCGCGTCAACCGAGGACCTCCGGGCGCATCTTCGAGCCATATTGCCCGAACAAATGATTCCGGCGACCTATGTCGTTGTGGGATCACTGCCGCTTACGCCGAGTGGCAAGCTTAGCCGAAGCAACCTGCCCGACCCGCAAGGGGAAGCGTCCCATTCCGTCACCGGCGCAGTCCCGAGGACGCCCGTGGAAATTGCGCTGGCACGCATGTGGAGTGAGATCCTTCAGGTGCCGAGCGTTGGCATTAAAGATAATTTCTTTGAGCTCGGGGGGCATTCATTGTTGGCCACTCGCGTCATTTCTCGGATCAGGGATGAGTTTGGGGCCGAACTGCCCGTCCGCCTTATGTTCGATAATCCCACGGTCGAAGCGCTGGCACTGGCGACCGTCGAATCCATGCTGGAGAAACGGGGGGACGATCAAATCGATCGCCTGCTCGCGGAGCTTGAGCAAATGCCAGAGGAGGCCGCCCACAGCCTCACTTGAAGATCGCCGTCCCGCGAACCGGGCCCGCCTGCAAGATTTGCTTCTAACACTCCTGTATCCAAACCAAGCAATTGAACGAGGAGAATCCGGTGAACAGGCAAGAGAACCAGGACGGCCAATTCCAGGTCGTCGTCAACGGCGAGGAACAGTATTCAATCTGGCCGCTCGGGCGCGAAGTGCCGTCCGGCTGGCAGCTCGCCCCGAAAACGGGCAACAAGGAGGAATGTCTGACCTACGTTGAGCAAGTTTGGGGCGATATGCGGCCCGCAAGCCTCCGCGGCGAACGCTCGCCAGAGCGATGATTTCTGCGAGCCCTGCTCGCCGTCCGTCGGTCGCCCACGCAAGCCATCAACGTCGTTGCCAGCTAATTCCACTGGAATTGCCTACGGTTCGGATAGGAACGCACGCGAAAATTCGCTTGATTTTCTGGTCGCGGGAGACCGCTACCGCCTTTCTCCACACGAACCAAACCTACTTCGCCCGAGGCAGTTTGTGGGTGCCTCAACCGGGCTCATCCCGCGAGCTGTTCGGGGAAACCGCGCCCTCGTTACCGGTCGGAACCCAGGGCTTAACCGGCCAAAAATGGGCATCCTCGCATGCCGCCGCGCAATCTTCCGCCGGGGCTCTGGGTCTAGCAGCACAATGCCCTTCGAAACGCGAAAGGAGGCTTGGTGATCCCCGTTCGCTCGGCCATCACTTTACCCGCAATTGCTCCTGATGCGCCTTCGCCAGGTCGTGCATGCTGTTGAACCGGAAGTCGACGTGCGGCATCTGGTCAGGATTCATGGTGGCTCCGAAGCCCTGCTGGGCGTGACGACGATAGATCCAGCACGACTTCAAGCCGTGCTCGTTTGCCGGCTTATGGTCGTGGAACATGCTCTCCGCCGTGTGCAGGATCTTCTCCTTCCTAACGCCGATCTCGCCCAGCTTTTCGATCATGTAGTCGAAGTTTCGGGGCGATGGCTTGTAGGATCCGATGTCCTCGGCGGTGTAGATCGCATCGAACTCCGCCTGGAGCCTGCGGTTGCTCGCCTGGAACGTCTCGTTGTCCACATTGGAAAGGATGACGAGCTTGAAATATTTCTTCAGATACTGGAGCGCGCCCGGGGAGTCCTCGAACGCCGGCCAATTTCCGACGGACTGGCCATACCCGACGCAATCTTCGTGTGTCGCGTGCACGCCCCACTCCTCGGCGAGGCGCTTGTAGACGATCGGCAGCAGATCCCGATATCGCTTCGCCGGGGTGTACTTCTGCTGGCTTGATTCATGGCGCGCATGCGCTTCCAGAATCTGGTCGCGTGTGAGCGGACGCTTCACCCTATCCGTAAGGCTCTTCAGAGCCTCGACCATCCCGCTCTCCCAATCGATCAAGGTGCCGTAGCAGTCGAAGGTCAGCGCGTCGAAATCGGTGAGCAACATGTCGATGTCTCCTCTTTGCTTGTACCAGTATGGGTGGCACGGATGGCAGGGTCGCCGCGTCGACGCGGTCGGGTCCGCAGAACCGATCGGATTTCGGCTTCGGGACGGCACCATCTGCCGCTATCCCCGACATCATCCAGATCCTCGACGAAATCCCGAAGACGATCTCCAAAAAGCCGATCGAGCGCGCCTGCATCGAGTAGCTGCGTGGGTGCTGGGCGGCTAGACTGAAGCCCGAGTCCACGCTCTTGACCAATCAGGTTTCAGGTGTGGCCTCCGCCGATGACCAACTTCACGAGCAAGCCACGCCCGCATATCAGAGAACGAGCAAGCGGCTCCCTGGCCGTCTCGTGATCCCGCTGGATGACAATAACCACGCGCGGCTATCGTGGCCTCGGACTTTCACTTCACGACGAAGCCGTGAGCATAGGGATCGCGATCGTCGATGAAGATCGTGTTGATGCCGGTCATGCGGGCCCAACCGGCAATCGAGGGGACGATCGAATCCCGGTTGGCGACCTTGACGGCGGCCTCGACTCGTCCCTTGAACAGCGAGCCGATGATCGATTCATGCACGAACTCGTCGCCGACCTTCAGCTTGCCTTTGGCAGCGAGCTGCGCCATCCGCGCCGAGCTGCCGGTACCGCATGGCGACCCGGTCGATGGCCTTTTCGCCGTAGAAGACGGCGTTACGCCCATGCGCCTCCGGCTTCGTCGGCTTGCCCGTCCACTGAATATGGCTGAGGCCCTTGATCTCCGGATGCTCGGGGTGGACGAAGTCGTACTTCCGGTTGAGCGCTGCGCGTAGGCGCGGCGACCAGCCCACCAGTTCCCCCGCCGTATGATCGGCCATGTCGCGGAAGTTTCTTTGCGGCTCGACGATGGCATAGAAATTGCCGCCATAGGCGACGTCGACGACGACTTCGCCGAGACCATCGACCTCAGCCGTCAATCCCTCAGCGTAGAGAAAGCCCGGAACGTTGGTGAGGCGCACCTCCTCGACAAAGCGGCCTTCCTGGCGGTAGGTGATATCGACCTTGCCGGCCGGCGCGTCGATCGAGAGCTTTCCGGGTTCGCGCGGTGTGATGAGGCCATTCTCGATGCCCATCGTGACAGTTCCGATAGTGCCGTGACCGCACATCGGCAGACAGCCGGATGTCTCGATGAACAGCACCGCAAGATCACAATCGGGGCGCGTCGGCGGATAGAGGATCGAGCCAGACATCATGTCGTGACCACGCGGTTCGAACATCAGGCCGGTGCGGATTCAGTCATAGTCGCGCAGAAAGTGGGCGCGCTTTTCAAGCATGCTCGCGCCGTCCAGACGCGGCCCCCCACCGGAGACCAGACGAACCGGGTTGCCGCAGGTATGCCCGTCGATGCAGGAGAAGGTATGGGTGGCCATGGTCAGAATCTTCGAAGCGAGAAAGGAGAAAGGTCGATGGCGGGCATTCGCCCCGCGACCAGGTCGGCGACAGTCGAGCGGTGCCCGGCCGACTGCGTCAGACCGAGATGGCCGGGACCGAAAGCGTAGATGATGCGCGGTGTCGCTCGAGAGCGACCGATCACCGGGAGGCTGTCGGGCATGGACGGACGAAATCCCATCCATTCGACGCCGCCGCCGGTCTTCAAACCCGGAAGGAAGGCGCTGGCCTTGGTGAGCATGGCGCGGGAGCGCGCGAAGTTCGGTGGCAGCGAAAGGCCACCAAGCTTGACTGCGCCACCAACGCGGATGCCGGTGGAGAGGCGCGTGACGACGAAGCCGTGCCCGCCGAATGTAATCTGCCTGCGCAGGTCGAAAGCATCGATCGGAAGTGTCGCGTTATATCCTCGCTCGGTCTCAAGCGGGATGCGTTCGCTCATGGTGTGGGCGATCTTATGCGAGAAGGCCCCTGCCGCCACGATCACGTGATCGGCGCGGCGCGCGACGCCGGCTAACACCTCGACACCGTTATCGAGCGGGTGCGGAGCAGACACCTCGGCGCGTTCAATGATGCCGCCATCGGCAGTGAAGCGCTCGGCAAGAGCTAACGTGTAAAGCTTCGGATCGGAGATCGAGTACCAGCCCGAAGTGAACGTGCCGCGGGTAAAGCGCGGGGCAATGCCGGGCTGGATGTCCGCCATCTCCGCTGCCGTCATGTGCTGGAATGCAATTCCGTGATCGGCGCGCGCCTGCCACCCGGGCAGCGATGCGCGGAACTCGGACTCGCTCTCATAGACCTGCAAATGCCTTCCTTGCGCAGCATGGCGAAACGTGCCGGTCCGCTGCAGAAAGGGCTCGAGTTCGGCTTTGGACAAGTCCATCGGCGATCTCTGCGCCGCCGTCGATTGCGCCACACGATCCGGCGCGTAAGCGCGCCAGAAGCGGAGCATCCATGGCACGATCCGCAGCGCATAGGCTGGCGGGACCGACAGCGGCCCAAGGGGGTTGAGCAGCCATTTTGGCGCCTTGCGCAGAATGCCGGGCGAGGCGAGCGGCAAGATGTCCGTAAAGCAAAGGCGCCCGCGTTGCCGGCGGATGCCCCCACAGCCGGACCTTCCCGGTCCAGCACGACGACCCGGCGCCCCTCGGCCTGTAGAGCCAGCGCAGCAGACAGGCCGACGGCGCCTGCGCCGATCACGATCGTGTCGCGAACTGCCGTGCTGGACATCGTCTGCTCACTCAGCTCCCGCTGAAAGGCTTTTCGTATTTGTCGTCAGGCCGCTTGCTTTTGCGAGGCGCCGAGCTCTTTCGACCACTGAGCATACCAGGTATCGAACAGTTTCAGCTGAGCCTCGACATAGCCGCGCTGGCTGTCGGTCAGCGCATCGGCCTCGTTGAAGTGAAGCTTGTATCCGGGACTACCCTTCAGCACCATCATATGGTTGAAGTATGGAAGCGTTCGTCATTGGGATGCGGCTGAGCTTGCGCGCCATGCTCTTCATCGAACTCTGTCCTCGGACCCCACGCTCCGAAGCCACGGTTTACGCGGTGACGAGGAGTAACGTCGCGGAACCGCGCCGTAACAACCATGGTCGCGCCGTTCACCGATTTGCTGTTGCTTCGAACGGCCGGCTACAATGGAGAAGCAATGGAATTATTCTTGCCAGCGAAGACCGCGCCTGGCTTGTTGGTATTTCTGTTGGCATCGGCAGCAACCAACGCCAAGAATTACCCTGAATTCAAACAGTTATGGCATTGAGCGGTTGTCGGCCAGGGGCACCAGCCTTCGCTGCTTCGCAGCTACGGCTGGGCGAGCCAAGCTCTGCAGCATCGCTGTCCCGCCGAAGTCTTGGCGAAGGCGGACTGTCTCGGCAAAGCTGATCTCCCCCTCCCTAGCAATCGTCACATCCCCACTGTATAAGCCGGTAGCTTCTTCCGTAATTCGAAGGAGCTCACATGAACGACCTGCACGCGTGGCTTTCCGAACAGCACCACGGCCTGCGCACCTTCCGGACATTCCAGCAGAAGCTCGAGACGCTCGGCCGGGACGATCCCGCCCAGCGCGGCCTGTGCCGTCTGCTGAGCAGCCTCGTCGGCAGCTATGTCGAGGCCTATGACGAGGCCCCGCTGCCGGTCGAGGTCGCCGACAGCGCCTATCACCGCCTGCTGACGCTGGTCGCGAGCATCGATCTGAACGCGGGTGCCGACCGCAGGCTCGCCGACATCAACCGCGTGGCGGAGAGCCAGCTCTGGCAGTGAGGCGAGGCTGCCGCGCGCTTGATCACGACAGGCGGGTGTAGGTCGTGTTTATCGTGTAGTCCTTGCTTGGACCCGATGCCACATGACGAACGACGAACGTTCCATCCGGCAGGAACATGTAGGCCGACCGATACTCGTCGCGCCTGCAGAGATGGCGCGCATGTCCGCTCAACTCTCCCCCGGGGGACGCGGACAGTGAAATTTCGTGAAACAGCCGCGGTGGATCTTCCCGAAAGAAGACCTTGAATCCTCCGTCGCTGTTGCTGAAGACGTATTCGCGTTCGGCCTGCACCGCGGTGCCGTTCGCGAGCTTCAGTTGTCCCCGCTCGCGATAGGCCAACCGCTCCCCGTCGAGTGGCGTGAAGGTCGCGATACCCTGCATCGTGGCCTGGCCTTCGATGACCCGATTGAAGGACCACGAGCCGACCAGCTTTTTCGTGACTTTAGAGGCCTCACCCCAGCGACCGATCGTGGCTTCGTTCATATCTTCAGGCCCGCGCGTTAACCAACCGGTCTAGACTTGCAAGAGCCTCAGCCGGGAGTTCGACTTCAGCGAACCGATACCTATATCCTATCGCAACGGATGGTGATGCAGCGAGCAGCTTTGATGGCCAGAAGACGCACGACGGAAGCGGAGGCCGACGACCTCCCCCGCTATTTCGTCTGGGTCCGGGGCCTCGAAGGCCCCGAGCCGCAGAAATGGATGACGATGGATTTCGGCATCGGCGACTGGAAGCGGCCGCAGGTGCTGGCGTATCTGGAGTTGCCGGAAGGCGAACGGCACCTGCCGCTGTCGACCCTGGCGCGGCGTTATCCGCCGCCGCGGATGGACGTTCTGTAGAGCAGGTTGGGCCCGGCGGTGCCCACCGCTTCCCTGTTCGCTGAAACTGAAGCTGGCCGCGACGACATTCCACGAGCCCGACCGCGGCGCGTCGAAACGTCCCCGCTTGCTACCTCAGCGGGATTGTGTGCAGAATACATCTGATTTCATGACGCAACCATTGATTGAATCAAGGGAATGCAACCCGGCCGGGCCTGAGGTGCTTTCCCGCGAAATCGCCGGAGAAGCCCCATGTCACATGGCGCGCCGAACATTGATACTGCCCGACCGGAACACCCACATCGCGACATCAATGCCGGCGGGACGGCCGACGCCGCCCCGGCAAAGCGCAAGCTGGTGCTGTTCGCCGACGGTACGGGCAACGCGTTCACGACCCAAGAATCCAGTGTCTGGCGTCTCTACGAGGCGCTCGATCACACCCAGCCGGACCAGATCTCCCACTACATCAAGGGCGTAGGCACCGCCGGCTGGGCGCCGCTCGCAGCCCTCGACGGCGCCACCGGCTTCGGCGTGCCCTCCAACGTCCGCAAGCTCTATCGCTTCCTGTGCTGGAATTGGCGCGAGGGCGACGAGATCTACATATTCGGCTTCAGCCGCGGCGCCTTCACCGCGCGCACGCTGGCGTCACTGATTGCAAGCCAAGGCCTGGTGCCGGCGGAGATCAAAGGCGAGCCGGTCTCGCATGCCGAGATGGAGCGCAACGCCATGTCCGCATGGCGGGAATACCGCAAGGAATCGGTGGGCTATTGGAGCCTGCCGACGATCTGGATCACGCGCTGGATTCGCGACTTGCTGCTCATCATCTACCATTTCGTCTGTCGGCACCGCTCCTATCGCACGGTCCGCAACGCCATGGCCGGTCGCAAGAACGTCACGATCGAATTTCTTGGCCTGTTCGACACGGTCGAGGCTTTCGGCGTCCCGATCGAGGAGCTGCGCGTCGCGATCGACTGGGCAATCTGGCCGATTTCGTTCCGCAATCACCGGCCCTCCCATAAGGCGAAGCACATCTGTCACGCGCTCGCGCTCGACGACGAGCGCACCACCTTTCATCCGCTGCGGATCGACCAGAGCCGTCTCGCGACTGACCAGACCGTCAAGGAGGTGTGGTTCGCGGGCGTCCATTCCGACATTGGCGGCGGTTATCCAGAATCCACCCTCTCCTTCGTTCCGCTGGTCTGGATGACCGAGCAGCTCGGTGGCCAATTGCGCTTCCAGGAGGGCACGATCGAGCGTTTCCGCGAGTATCAATCGGCGATCGGGCCAAAGCACGATTCACGCAGCGGCGCCGCCGTGCTTTACCGCTATGGTCCGCGGCCGATCCTCGAAGGCGATGTGAACGGCGGCACACCGGTGGTTCACTTCGCCGTGGTCGAACGAATGCTGTTCGGATGCGACGATTATGCGCCGATCATGCTACCCGCAAACGCGCGGGTGCTGATGCCCGACGGAAGCATCAGGGAGCTCACCAATGGCGGCTCGCATCAGGCCATGCATGACGCCTATGTGAAGAAGGCGAAGGGCCCGATAAGCAAGGAGGAATCCGACGCCTTCTTCGGGATGAAAGCACCAGACGCGGACATGGCGAATCTCGCGCGCGGCGCGGTGTGGTGGCGACGCGTGGCCTATTTCGCGCTCCTGATCATGACGGGCGTCATCGCCGTCTGGCCGTGGATCGCCCACATGATCATAGATACATTCAGCAAGAGCCTGCGCGATTCCGTCAGCGACATCGACTGGGGTTTCAGCGCTGTGCTCGGCTCCGTCGCGAACCTGCTCAAGAACGTGTTGCCCTCTTATGCAGGGCCATGGCTCAATATCGCACTCTATTATCCTCTCGCGACCTCACTCGTCGTGCTCGTCACGTGGTGGGTCTGGAAGATCAACGCCTCGCTGCGTGACGGCATCCAGGAGCGCGCGCGGCTCGCCTGGTACCGGCCCGAGCGCAAGGCGAGCGCAAAAAACCTCAGCCGGATGAGTCCGTTGTTCAGGTTCGGCGGCTTGATGCAGCGAAATGCACAATGGATGAGCTTTCCATTCACCAAGATCATCTTTCCCATCGTCTCCATCGTCGCCATCTACGGCGCGGCCCTGCTGATCGCCTCGAGCAGCTTCTTCACCTGGCGCGTCGCGACCGGGCAGGTTTGCGAGAGCCCGGAAACAAAAGCCGCAGCGGCGAAGAAAAAGGGAGTGAACGTCGCGACGAACATTCCGCCGGCGAGGCCGGTGGGCGACGACGCGCTTCCCGCGACCGAGCTGTTCAACGTCAACCAGTTCTGCTGGGCAAGCAGGCTCGCCGTGGAGAAGGGCCGCAAATACCGGGTCTGGATCGATATCGACCAACGCTGGTTCGACCGCACGATCACGACCGGGGTCAACGGATTCCAGACCTACGAAAACCACCACTACGTCGCCCTCCCGGCCCGGCGACTGCTCGGCGCGGACTGGTTCCGGCCGGTCGTACGCGTCGGCGAGAAGGGCCTGAACGATCAGCCGCTGCAGGCCGTGAACGTGATGTCGGCAGATGAGCTGCCGCGCCGCATTGACCCGACCCTTCCCGCGGAAAAGGCGGAGGATGAGCCGAAGAACAGATATCCCGTCCGCCTCGAAAACGCTGAGGAATCGAGCACGGACGATGCGACGAAGCTGACGAAACTCAAGGCCGATATCGCCAAGATGGGCACATTCGATGCGCTTCCCCCAGACGAGACGGCGCGCAAGGTCTGGGACACGCAGAAACTTGCAGACCGGATGGTGGCCGAATTCACCGCACCTGATTCCGGCGAGCTGTTCTTCTACGTCAACGACGCCGTGCAGATCGTCCCGGGCTTCCTGAGATGGCTGGCTCCGTCAAAATATGCCGACTATTTCGGGCCGGACGAACAATACTACAAGAACAACAGCGGCACGGCGCGGATCACGGTACAGCGCCTGCCCGCGCCGCCGACACCATCGACTGCGGCAAAGCAGTAGGCGCCGTCCACGACGGAGCGGAAGGAAGACATCGCGCCCCCATGATTATGGGTGTCGCACCTTCCGCGCTGCGGCTAAGCTTGGCCTCGCGCCGCGGGGGACACGTGGTGCGGGACCATGAACATGAGCGAACAGGGCGAGACGGGTGAGGCCATCACCATCCTCCTCGTCGAGGACGATGCGCCGACCTGCTGGCGGCTCCAGGACGCGCTGGTCAAGGCCGGCTACGAGGTGCGCAGCGCCGGCACGCTGGCAGAGGCCCGCTCGGCGCTGACCGAAGCGGCCCCGCGCGTGCTGCTCACCGACCTCAGGCTTCCCGATGGCCATGGCGTCGAACTGATCCGCGAGATCCGGCGGCGCTTTCCCGACACCGAGATCATGGTGATCTCGGCGCTCGGCGACGAGGAGAGCGTGATCTCGGCGATCACGGTCGGCGCCACCGGCTACCTGCTCAAGGACGCCTTCCCCACCGATATCGCCACCACCGTGCGCGATCTGGTCGCCGGCCACTCCCCGATCTCGGCCTCGATCGCCCGGTTCATCGTGCGGCGGACGCAAGGTGCCGCGCAGAGCTCGGCCGAGCCGTCGCCGGGTCCCGTGCTCAACACGGCAAAGCTGACGCCGCGCGAAATCGACATCCTCTGGGGCATCGCAAAGGGCTTCAGCTACGCCGAGATCGCGAGCCATCTCGGCCTGTCCAGGCAGACCGTGCCCGGGCACATCAAGAACATCTATCGCAAGCTCGAGGTGCACACGCGCGGCGAAGCGGTATTCGAGGCGGTGCAGCAGGGCCTGATCAAGCTGTGAGCGAGATCGCGGCGAAGGCACCGACACGCCCGCGGCGCCGGCTGATCGTGTCGCGTCTCGTGCCCTATCTGCTGCTCCAGGCGCTGATCGTGATCGCCACCATCCTCGGGCTGCGGCTGCTCCAGCCCAGCGACCCCGATGATTTCGCGATCAGCGGGTTTTCGCTGCGCGAGGACGGCGCGAGCCGCCCGGTCATCTTGCCGCATTTCACATCGTCGCGCTATTCGCTGGCCGATCCGCCGCTCTATACCGGTGCCTTCACGTTCCGACGTGACGACGCCGCGGCGGGATGGTCGGTGTTCCTGCCACGCTTCAGCAACGCGGTGGAGGTCGCCGTCAACGGCGTCGTCGTGCTCGACTCCCGCCGCGACGCCAACGCCAACCGGCCGGACCGCAACACGCCGCAGATCGCGCTGATCCCGGCTTCCTTGCTGCGCGACGGCAGCAATGAGATCACGGTGCGGCTGTTCGTATGGGGTCCGTTGAAGGGTTTCCTCGACACCGTCTATGTCGGGCCCGACGCGGCCCTGCGCCCGGCCTTTGAAACCCGCACGCTGCTGTTCGTGACGTTGCAGGTGGTGTTCTCCGCGTGGCAGTCGATCCTCGCCGTTATCCTCGCGATCATGTGGCTGATGCGGCGGCACGAGCCTGTTTACGGCGTGCTGGCCGTGGCGATGGTGCTCGGCGTCGTGCAGGCCTTCGTGCCGCCGCCGGTCCCTCCGGCGCTCACGCCACGCCTGGCCGCGGTCCTGCTGGCATCGGCGCCGACCGAGAGCGCGCTGATCGTCATGTTCGGCGTGCTGTTCTTCGGCTGGCGCTGGCCGCGTTACGGCACGTTGCTGTTCGCTCCGGGCCTCATCATCTTCGTGGTCGGGCTGATCGCCGGCCCGCCGCTGCCGCGCATTCTCTTTCTCGTGCTCGGCATCCCCACCGTGGGGATCTCGCTATTCCTCATGGCCTGCGTGACCGCGACCGCGGTGGTGCGGCGGCAGGACGCGGCGAGCTTCACGATCGGCTGCGCGGTGACCATCGTGCTGACCTGCTGGGTCCACGACATGCTGTCGGTGTTCGAGATCGTGACCAACGAACGCATCTTCGTCTCGCGCCTGTCCTATTCGGCGATGCTGGTCGCGATCGGCGCCGGGCTAACCTGGCGCTTCGCCCGCGCGCTGAACCAGGTCGACAGCTTTGCCGGGCAGCTCGTGACGCGCGTGCGCGAGGCCGAGGAGCGGCTGAAGGCGAGCTTTGCCCGCGAGGAGGAGCGCGCCCGCGCGGCCGCGCTCGCCAACGAGCGCACAAGGCTGATGCGCGACCTCCATGACGGCCTCGGCGGCCAGCTCGTCAGCATCGTCGCGCTCTCCGAGCGCGGCCAGGAGGGCGCGACCATCACGGACGCCGCGCGCGCAGCGCTGAAGGATCTGCGCCTCGTCATCGACTCCATGGACGACATCGGCGGCGATCTCATGCTTGCGCTCGGCTCCTGGCGCGAGCGCGCGACGGCGCAGTTGCGGCCGCACGACATTGCGCTCGACTGGCGCGTGGCGACGCCACAGGGGCTGCCGCTGCATCCGGAGCTGCGACCATGGCACGTGATCCAGATCGTGCGCATCCTCGACGAGGCCGTGACCAATGCCGTCAAGCACGCGCAGGCCCGCAACATCGCGGTGACCATCGAGACGCTCGACGGAGGACAGGGACCATATGGCGTGATCAGCGTGAGCGACGACGGTTGTGGATTTGCGCAGACCGGCGGCGAGACCGCCGGCGCGAGCCAGACCGCACCGGGCTTACGCAACATGAGAAGCCGCGCCGCTCGCTGTGGCGCGGCGCTCGATCTCGGCTCGGACGCCTCGGGCACACGGGTGCGGCTGCAATTGCCGCAAATCTTTCCCGACAGCGACGCCGCCGGTGGCTGAAAAGCCCCCTCCCCGAACGTGTGGGACGCGCGGAGAGAGGGAACGGGCCGGAGTTTTTTGCCTGCGGAGGACGGGGGGTTCGTCCGCTGGGCTCCTTTGCCCGAAACTCTTCTCCCTCTCCCCGCTTGCGGGGAGAGGTGAAGAAAAGCTCAGCGGACGCCGACGCGATTGACCGGACCGCCGCGATTCATCGGCGTGCCGGCACGGACACCAACGCCGGGCGCACCGACGCCGGGTGTCGCGACCGCAGCCGCCGCAACCGGGGCGACCGGTGCAACCACAACCGCCGCCGTCGGCCGCACCACGCAGCCCTTGGGCACGCCGACGGTCTTGCAATAGACCACGGCCTGCGCCGGGCTCGTGCCCAGCGACACCATCGCCGCACCCGCCAGCACCATGACCGTCAGCCCGGCGCTCAGCGCTCCCGCTCTTTTCGACATCTTGCTCTCCTGCTTCCCGTTCGGCGCCCGATGCAATTCACCGGGTCTCGCAGCCGACGTGCAGCGTGAATGGCAAAAGACGGCGCGCCGATACATGCCATGAAGATGGGGGTGCGGCGGCGGAGGCGACGCGCCGATGCCATGAACATGGCATGGACCGCGACCCGCCCTTCGCGAGATGGTCCGGCCCGCTTGATCCCGAACGGGACCACCGACAATCCCAAAGAGGTGCTTTATGAAGATTTCAGCTCTTGCCGCGCTGCTGCTCGCCGCCACCGCCCTGCCCGCCGCAGCGCAATCCGGCCCGACGCCACAGGAGCAGATGGCCTGCCGCAGCGACGCCAGCAAGTTCTGCGCCGAGCACATCGGCAAGCCGCCGCAGATGAACGCCTGCCTGCGCGAGAACAAGTCGAAGCTTTCCGACGGCTGCCGCAAGGTCGTCGAGTCGCACGGAGGCTAGACGCGGCGTTTCTTACCCTCCCCTGGAGGGGAGGGTGAGCAAACTACGACCTCTCCCAAAGCACAAATCTTGCAAGCACTCCGCGACGTGAATGTCTTCGGAGTGCTCTTCAATGTACGACACCATCATCGTAGGCGCCGGCTCGGCCGGCTGTGTGCTGGCCAACCGGCTGTCAGCCGATCCGCATCGCAAGGTTCTGGTGCTGGAAGCCGGCCGGGCGGCGCCGCTCGCTTCCGACATTCCCTCGGACTGGCCGACGATGTTCAACACATCGGTCGACTGGGGCTATTACACCGAGCCGCAAGCGGGCTGCCGCGGACGGCGCATCTTCTGGCCGCGCGGCAAGATGATCGGCGGCTCCGGCGCGATGAATGCGATGATCTATATCCGTGGCCTGCCGTCCGACTACGACGGCTGGGAAAAGGCGGGCTGCGCAGGCTGGGCCTGGCGCCACGTTCTGCCGAAATTCATCGCCTTCGAGAGCAATGCGCGCTTCACCGACGATCCCTTCCACGGCACGCGTGGTCCCCTGCACGTCGCCGACGTTCCCCATGTCGATCCTAACGAGCTGAAATGGCTGGAGGCAGCGCTAGGTGCGGGGCTTCCGCACAATCCCGACTTCAACGGCGCCACCCAGGAAGGGGCAGGCTTCTTCCAGTTCGTCATCAAGGACGGCGAACGTTTCGGCACCGGCAAGGCCTATTTGCGCCCGGCGCTGGCGCGGGCCAATCTCACGCTGAAGACAGGCGTGCGGGTCACCCGCATCATCATCGAGCGCTCCCGCGCGATCGGCGTCGAATATCTCGAGAATGGGCAGCCCAAGAGCGCCTTCGCCACCAGCGAAGTGGTGCTCGCCTCCGGCGCCATCGGGTCGGCGCAGCAACTGCTGCTCTCAGGCGTCGGTCCGGCCGACGAATTGAAGGCGGCCGGCGTGAGCGTGCTGCATGATCTGCCCGGCGTCGGCCGTGATCTCCAGGATCACATCAACATTCCCATCACCTTCTATACGAAAGAGAAGATCGGTGTCGGCGCCTGGACGGAGGAGAGTCTCGCCGCAAGCCTTGCCGAGTGGGAAACCCGCCGCAGCGGCCCGCGCACGTCGCCCTGGGTCGCCGCCGGCGCGCATGTGCGAAGCCGCCCCGACGTCGAGCCCGACCTGCAGCTCTATGGCGCGATCAGCCCGCACCGCGACTACGTCCGCTTCCTGTCGTCGAAATCCGGCATCACCCTGCATGCGACGTTGCAGCGGCCGAACAGCCGCGGCCGGATCACGCTGCGCTCGGCCGATCCGATCGAACATCCCGCGATCGACCCCGGCTATTTCGCATCGGATGCGAGCGGCAGCGACATCGCGACCATGATCGAAGGCGTGCGCATCAACCGCCGCATCGCGGCGCAATCGCCGCTGAAGGAGATGATCGAGGGGGAGATCACGCCGAGCGCGGAAGCGGTCAGCGACGCCGAGATCGCCGACTACATCCGCGGCCATTGCACGACGCTCTATCATGCCGCCTCGACCTGCCGCATGGGCACGGACGATCTGGCGGTCGTCGATCCGAAACGGTTGCAGGTGCGCGGTCTCGACGGCCTGCATGTGGCCGATGCCTCGGTGATCCCGATCATGATCTCAGGCAACATCCAGACGCCGACGATCCTGATTGCCGAATGCGCGGCGGCCGCGATCCTCGGCTAAAGCATGATCCGGAAAAGTGCGAAGCGGTTTTCCGGAAAGATCATGCGCAAACAGCAACCTAAAGCGCGATGACGCTTCATCCAAATCTCATCGCGCTTTAGGCGCTAGTCGTCGTCAGGCCCGAACAGCCTGATCTGCGGAACACCGCTGCGCGGCCGGCTTGCATAGTCGCGCGCATCGGAATCTTCGCGGATATTGCGCGCCACGTCGTCCCAATCGGTGCGATCGCGCATGCCGCGCGGCTCGCGGGAGTCGTAGCGGTGACGTTCCGCCCAGCGCTCGCGGCGTTCGGCTCGCCGCCGTTCGGACGCGGCGCGCCTCAGGTCGGAATCCCTGGCCTTTGCATAGGCGTTATCGGAAGAGGAGGATTGGGTCGTCGAAGCCTGCTGCTCGGCAGGCTTCGCAGACGTCGCCGGTGCCGGCTTCGGCGGCTCAACGACGGCCGCTTGCGAAGGCTGCGGCGCTGCTGGTTCAGCGTTCGCCTGAGTGGTCTGCGTGTCGGGCCTTACGGTTTCAGGCTTTGCTTCGGCCTGCGCCGGCGCGGCGATGATCGTGCCGAAGGCCTGCGATCCCGTGAGATATTGCACGCGCTCCGACGGCGCATTGGTCTGGGCTGAGGCGCTGGCGGCTTCCGCGCGCTGCGCCATCTTGCTGGTATCCGGCCCTTGCTTGGGCGCGATCGGATTCATGATGTTGCCGGCGACGATGCCGCCGCCGAGGCCTATGGCAATAGCGACAACAATCGTTCCGGCACCGACGAAATAGGCTGTCGAGGCGCGCATTGATCCACTCCCTCTTTGGGGCGGGCAACGCGTGGGGATTGCCAGATGTTCCTGATGGCTACGGTTCCCCAAATAGGAAACCGCGCGTATCAGATCTGCTGCGCGACCTTCTCGAGCCCGATGAGGCGGGCGAGCTTGCGCACTTCTTCCTTCTGGTCGTCGCGCAACTGGAACAGCAGCGGCATCGCGGCCGACTTCAACTGCTGAACCTCGTCGCAATTCGGATCGATCTGCGCGCTGGGCGGCGCATTCGGATTCGACAGCTTGTTCGCCTGGATCCTGCGCGCGACGTTGCGCAGCGCGGTCTCGACCGAAGGCCAGTAATATTCCTGCGACGACGACAGCTTCAGGCGATCCTTGATGCCCGAAATCTGAACGTCGGAGAGCAGCGAATAGGATTTCTGCGGCTGCGGCTTGGCGACGACTTTCGGCTTGGCCGGGACCTCGACGGCGGGAACGTCCGCCGCAGCAGGCGCATCATGCGCATTTGCTTTCGGCATCGGGAAATCGGACGGCGTCGCGGCGGCAAAGGCCTGGCGCAGCGGCTCGGTCAGGACAGGCGCCTGCGCGAGCTTGTCGGCGGGCACCTGAACCGGCTCGATCGCGGCCGAGGCCAAAGCGAGCGTCGGAACCAGTCGATCGGCCTTGGCGGCGCGGTTGGTCGTGAGCGGCTTCGCGGGCGGGGCTTCGGTGATCATCTCGGCACTGACGCTGGGCACGCTGTCCCGGCCGAGGATGGCGGTGGTGGCGGCGCCAAGGACCAGGAAACAGGTCAGCACAACAATGGTGATGGCTTTGGACAAACGTCCCTCCGCGCCCACAACTTCAAGTCCACGTGATCACTGCCCGGAAACTGGGCGATAATTAAGGCCTAACCGTGCCATCGCGGCGGCAATCGCGCGGACTGCGGCGACATCGCCGAAAAACCCAAGAAAATCAGGCAGCTGCCGCCAGATCATAGGCGTCCTGGATGTCGGCGACGATCTCGGAGGCCTCCCACACGGCGCGCGGCTCGACCGATTGCAGCGTGACCGTCCAGTTGCCGCCACGGCGGGTGCGGGGGACGCTGACGATGTCGAAGCGCACGTTGCGGCACAGCGGGTGACGGGCCAGCGCATGGGCGACGCGGACGCGGATCTCGTCCAACGATGCCGCCGTCTTGGTGTTGAGATAATCGAAGTCCATCGCCTGTCCCTCTCGGTCCTGATTGGCGGCCTTGAGAGGGATTCTTGGCGGGGCTTGGTTAATCCGCAGTTAAGTGGGCCGGCCCGGAGGTATGCGGGATTAACTGTGACCGATGCGTCTCTGTTCTTGCGGGGAGAGGGAGAGGATCGCCTACCGCCCGCCTGCCTCGCGATATTCCGCGATGGTCCGCGCGACAAGTTCATCGACGGCGAGCACGTCAGTCACGCCCGACGTCGAGTGCCCGCCGCTCCAGATGTCGCGCCAGCGCTTGGGCCGGTTCTCGCGCGCGGTGACGTCGATATCCTCAGCGATGTCGATCGCGCCACGTGCCGGTAGGTCGTCGGGATCGAGACCCGCAGCGACGATCGACGGCTTCAGCATGCTGGTCTGGAGGCCCGTGAACGCGGTGGTAAGCAGGATGTCGTCGGCGCTGCTCTCGACCAGCATTCGCTTGTAACGATCATCCGCCATGCTTTCGCGCGTCGCGATGAACTTCGTGCCCATATAGCCGAGATCGCAGCCGAGCACCTCGGCCGCATGCAGCGCGCGTCCGTCGCTGATGCCACCCGCCAGCACGATGATGCCGTCATAGAACGCACTGACCGCGCGGACGAAGGCGAACGGATTGAGCCAGCCGGTCTGTCCGCCCGCGCCCGCGGTGAGCAGCACGAGCCCATCGGCGCCCGCTTCCGCTGCGCGCTCGGCGTGGCGGATCGAGGCAACGTCCGCGAACACCAGCGCGCCGGCGTCGTGCAGCGGCCTCAACACCGGCGACGGCGAGCCGACCGAGGTGATGACGATCTCAGGCTTGTGCCGCAGCAGCACCGCGAGATCCTGCTCCAGCCGAACATTGGAGCGGTGCACGATCAGGTTCGGGCACAGCGGCGCTGCCTTGCGGCCGGCCTGTTGTTCATGCTGCAGCAGCCGCGCTTCGATCTCAGTGAGCCATGCGTCGAGCTGTTCCGTGCTGCGGCAATTCGCAGTCGGGAAGCTGCCGATCACGCCGCTCCGGCAGGCCGCGACCATGAGCTCGACGCCCGACACCAGAAACATCGGCGCCGCGATCAGCGGCAGGGCGAGACGATCGCCGAAACGTTGCAGTCGATCTAACGTCACGCATGCCTCCCTCACGCGGGCTTTGTCGTTTCCTCCCGCATTCCCTGTGCTAGCGTTGCGGCCAACATTGGCACGCTAGAGGCCGATCACAAAGCAACGAGGAAACATATGCCCGATCCGCTCCACGCATCGTCCCCGACTTGTGCGCAGACGCTACGGGCACTGTCACGCTATCCCGACCGCACTGCTTTCGCCTGGCCCGGCGGATCGCTGAGCTACCGCGGCACGATCGACCTGATCGGACGCATCCAGGGCGTGTTCATGCGGCTTGGCTTGCAGCCCGGCGCGCGCGTCGCCTTCCTCACCGCGAACCGCGCCGACACCTGGTGCGCCGGCGTCGCCGCGCAATTGTCGCGGCTCTGCATCACCTGGCTGCATCCTTTGGGATCGCGAGGAGACCAGCTGTTCCAGCTGGAGGATTCCGAGGCCGAGGTGCTCGTGGTCGATGCGGCCGCCTTCCGCGATCGCGGCGGCGAGCTCGCCGCGAGCGCGGGCCGGCTCAAGGCGGTCTTCACCATGGGGCCGGCCGACTATGGCGTCGACCTGTTGCAGGCGATCGAGATCGAAGGCCACAGCAGCGCGCATTGCCTCGCCGGCCCCGACGACCTTTCCACGCTGAACTACACCGGCGGCACGACCGGTAAATCCAAGGGCGCGCTGCGCTACCACCGCGAAAATGCCGGAGCGGCCGCCGCGATCCTCGCCGACTTCGAAATTCCGGAGGGTGCGCGCTATCTGACGGTCGCGCCGATCAGCCATGTCGCCGGCACGAAGGTGCTGCCGACCCTGATGCGCGGCGGCACCGTGCACATGCTGAAAGGTTTCGATCCCGAGGCCGTGCTGGCGACGATCGCGCGCGAGCGCATCAACTTCACGCTGTTCGTGCCCACCATGATCTATGTGCTGCTCGACCATCCTGCGCTGGGCAGGACCGATTTGTCCTCGCTCGAGCTCGTGCTGTACGGCGCCTCGGCGATGTCGCCGAGCCGGCTGGTCGAAGGCATCGAGCGCATCGGCCCGGTATTCTCGCAGCTCTACGGGCAGACCGAATGCTATCCGATCTCGGTGCTGCGTAAGGCCGATCACGATCCGAGGACGCCCGAGCTGTTCCTGTCCTGCGGCTTCCCGATCGCGGCCTGCGAGGTCAAGCTCCTCGACGACGACGACCAGGAGGTGGCGACGGGCGACGCCGGCGAAATCTGCGTGCGCGCCCCGCATGCGATGGCGGAATACTGGAAGCGCCCCGACATCACCGCCGAGACGCTGAAGAACGGCTGGGTCCACACCGGCGACATCGCGCGCAAGGATGAGCGCGGCTACATGTTCATCCTCGACCGCAAGAAGGACATGATCGTGTCCGGCGGCTTCAACATCTTCCCGCGCGAGGTCGAGGATGTGCTGTCGCAGCATGCGGACGTGGCGATGGTCGCGGTCGTCGGTATCCCCGACGAGAAATGGGGCGAAGCCGTTACCGCCGTCGTCGTGCCGCGCGAGGGCGCAAAGCCCGATCCGGACGAGCTGATCAACCTCGTGAAGACGCGAAAAGGCTCGGCGCATGCGCCCAAGCAGATTCAGTTCGTCAAGCAGCTGCCGATGACCGGCGTCGGCAAGGTCGACAAGAAGGTATTGCGTGCGGGGTTCTGGAGCGGACGGGACCGTATGGTGGGGTAAATACCCCGGACTTCTACGGTGTCGTTGTGGCCCCGGCACCACAGCGCGCAACGGAATATGCGGCGGCGATGCCCGCACAATTGCCGACGAATCAGGGAATCACCTAGACCGCTGATGGGGCTGGGAAGCGGAGAGTAGAATGAGAGTCGCTTCCCTGGAAAGTGCAGTCGCCGCGGTCACGTTGATCACGGCTATCATCGTGGTGCTGTGGGAGATCAAGATCTTCTACGGTTTGTGAACTGGCAGGATGCCGAGCATCCCTTCCGCGGCGGCGGAAGTCTGCCGTTCAATCGGCTCCTGGCGTGGCCATGTCGCCTGCCATCACCCTCACCGCTTCTCGATCACAAGGCTCTGCACAGCGCGGCCGAAATAACCCTGCCGGTCGGCAAGACGCGACATCGCAAGGCCCGCGCCATCAGGACCGATCCAGGAGTCGCCGTCGAGCAAAATCCATTCGCCGACCGGCTGGCGCGCAAGGCTCACGGTGAGATCGGCGTTGATGTAGGTCCACGCGCGGAAATCGAGCGTCGAGGCAGTGCCGTTGGAGAAGTCGGCGGCGACCACGGCGCGCATGGCCTGCGAGATCGCTTGGCCCTCGATCAGCGGATGGTCGACGCGAAACCAGATCGCACCGGCACCGGCCTGGCCGAAGCGGCCGCGCGCGGCCCGCATCGAGACCGACCGCACGAACGGGCTGGTGGCGGCATGACCGTCCTCCACCAGCGAGTCCTCCGGCGAGGGTAGCGTGACCGGCAGCTCCTTGACCTCATCCGGCAGCGGCTGCGCCTGGCGCCTGATCTTGAGCACGGTGGCACCGACCACCTGCACGCCGTCAGCGAGCAGCTTGATCTCGCAGAGCTGGATCTTGCGGCCCTCGCGCAGCACTTCGGTCGCAATCGTGAGCGGCGCCACCGGGACCGGCCGCATCAGATCGATGGTGACGCGCGCGATGTCCATCGCAACAGGCGTCGGGATGCGCTCGGCCGCCCATGTCACCAGCGACGCCGGTGCCGAGCCGTGCTGCATGCGCCGGTCCCAGGGACCGGCGGCATCCGGGCTGGTGACGACGCTGTTGCCGTCGACGCGGTAGATGGGGGGCATGCTTTCACCGTGGCGCACAGTCGCGGTTCAGAAGACGGTGTCGTCCCGGCGAAGGCCGGGACGACAAAGAAGATCACAGCGGCGGATCGATCGCTTCGTCGTATTCCTTCTTGAAGCGCGCGATCAGCTCGGCGGCGGGCACGATGCCCTCGACGCTGCCGATGCCCTGGCCCGAGCCCCAGATCTCCTTCCAGGCCTTCGGCTTGGCGCGCTCGCCCGAGGCGTCGGTGCCGAAATTCATCTTGGAGGGATCGGATGTCGGCAGATTCTCCGGATCCATGCCGGCGGCGAGGATCGAGGGCTTCAGATAGTTGCCGTGCACGCCGGTGAAGAGGTTCGAATAGACGATGTCGTCGGCCGTCGAGCCCGCGATCATCTCCTTGTACTTCTCGACCGCGTTGGCTTCCTTGGTCGCGATGAAGGCCGAGCCGATATAGGCGAAGTCGGCCCCCAGGATGCGCGCGGCGCGGATCGCCTTGCCGTTGCCGATGGCGCCCGACAGCGCGATCGGGCCGTCGAACCACTTGCGCGTCTCGGCGACGAAGGCCAGCGGCGAGATCGTGCCGGCATGACCGCCGGCGCCGGCCGCGACCAGGATCAGGCCGTCGGCGCCCTTCTCGATCGCCTTGTGGGCGAATTTCTGGTTGATCACGTCGTGGAAGACGATGCCGCCCCAGCCGTGCACGGCCTGGTTCAGTTCCTCGCGCGCGCCGAGCGAAGAGATGATCATCGGCACCTTGTACTTGGCGCAGAGCTGCATGTCGTGATCGAGCCGGTTGTTCGACTTGTGCACGATCTGGTTGACCGCGAACGGCGCCGACGGCTTGTCGGGATGCGCGCGGTCATAGGCCGCGAGCTCTTCGGTGATCCGCGCCAGCCATTCGTCGAGCAGCTCCGGCGGCCGCGCGTTCAGCGCCGGAAAGGAGCCGACCACACCCGCCTTGCACTGCGCGATCACGAGATCGGGCACCGAGATGATGAAGAGCGGCGAGCCGATCACGGGGATCGACAGGCGTCCCTTGAACAAGGCAGGCATGGACATTGCGGAACGATCCTCTTCTAGCGGTCAAACGAAGGTTGGGAGCCATACCAACAAGGCAATCTTTCCACTGTCAAGTATTGCGTTTTGACGCCGCAGCGGATGCCGTTACCGCAATTCCAAGCAGCGGAATTCCTCTTCCGTCATTCCGGGGCGCGCGAAAGCGCGAGCCCGGAATCCATTTCGCTATTTGCGCCGAGGCCCGATGGGATTCCGGGCTCGACGCTGCGCGTCGCCCCGGAATGACGAGGGAGAGACCCGCGTCTACCCAATCAAATCCGGGTTGATCAGCCGCTCGAACGAGAACATCTCGTCCCACTTCTCCTGTGTCAGCAGCTTGCGCTCGGTGACGACGATCTGGTGCAGCGACTTGCCGCTCTTGTAGCCCTCGCGCGCGATCTCGGCGCATTGCTTGTAGCCGAGCAGCGGCTTCAGCACCGTGACGATGCCGAGCGAATTCAGCACCATGTTGCGGGTGTGGTCTGCGTTGGCGGTGATGCCGACGACGCAGTTCTCGCGCAGGCTGTTGACCGCGCGCTCCATGGTGCGGATCGAGAAGAACAGCGCGAACGAGATCACCGGCTCCATCACGTTGAGCTGGAGCTGGCCGGCGCTCGCGGCCAGCGTCACGGTGGTGTCGAGGCCGATGACGAGGAAACTGGTCTGGTTGACCACCTCAGGAATGACCGGATTGACCTTGCCCGGCATGATCGAGGAGCCGGGCTGCAGCTGCGGCAGGTTGATCTCGTTGAAGCCGGCGCGCGGGCCGGAGGCGAGCAGGCGGATGTCGTTGCAGATCTTGGTCAGCTTGCTCGCGGTGCGCTTCAGCACGCCCGAGAGCTGCACATAGGCGCCGGTGTCCGAGGTCGCCTCGACGAGGTCGCCGGCAAGGATGAAGTCGACGCCGGTCAGCGCGCTCAGATGCCGGACCGCGAGCTTGGGATAACCGACCGCCGCGGTGACGGAGGTGCCGATCGCGGTGGCGCCGAGATTGATCTCGCGCAGCAGCGCGCGTGCTTCCGAGATGCGATCGACCTCCTCGCCGATCGTGGTGCCCCAGCCCCGGAATTCGGCGCCGAGCGACATCGGCACGGCGTCCTGGAGATGCGTGCGGCCCATCTTCAGCACGCGATCGAACTCGCGGCCCTTGGCGAAGAAGGCCTCCTGGAGCTGCCGCAGCGCCGTCATGTAGCTCTCGAGCCGCAGGATCAGCGCGAGGCGAAAGGCGGTCGGATAGGTGTCGTTGGTGGACTGGCCGTAATTGACGTGATCGTTGGGGCTGACGTGCTGATAGTCGCCCTTGCTGAAACCGAGCGATTCCAGCGCGAGGTTGGCGATCACCTCGTTGGCGTTCATGTTGGTCGAGGTGCCGGCGCCGCCCTGGATGAAGTCGGTGACGAACTGGTCCATCATGTCGCCGGCGATGACGCGGTCGCAGCCGAGGATGATCGCATCCGCCACCTTGGCGTCGATCGCGCCGAGGTCGCGGTTGGCCATCGCGGCGGCCTTCTTCACGTAACCAAGCGCCTTCACGAAGTAAGGCTCCTGGTTCATGGGAATGCCGGTGATGTGGAAGTTCTCCTTCCCGCGGATGGTCTGGACGCCGTAGTAGATGTCGTCGGCGATCTCACGCTGTCCGAGGAAATCCTGCTCCGTACGACTCATAGGCGCTCCTTGTTGCATGCGCGCGAGGCCATCACGTCAGTTCTGGCACAGCGCGCTGGTCACGAAAGTGTCGGTGCGGCAGTCGTCCGGCTTGCGTTGCCTGCCCGGGATGAGAACCTTGGCCGAGCATTTCTCGGCGGAGTCGGCGTTGAGGCTCTTGCCTTCCCTGTAACCCTTGCCCTGGCAGAGCTGGTCGGCGGCCTGCTTGCAGTCGGGCGCGCCGTTCGACGAGACCGGGCAGACCACGCGCCCCGACACCATGGTCGAGGGCTGGGCCAGCCGCGACAGGTCATTCATGGTTTCGCCGGGGCTTTTGATCGGGGGCAGGATCGAGGGCAGCTTGTCGAACAGCTTGCCCATTTCGTTGATCAGCCCGGGATTCTCCTCGCCCGCCGGCGGCGCCGATGGAGCCGGTGTCGACGGCGGCGGCCCGGCCTGCGGCCCCTGCTCCTGGAGGCCGAGCGAGGGCGGCCGAGATTGCGGCCATCCCGCCCCGCCGGCACCAAGCAGGATCAACACCATTGTTGCCATCAGCGTCCCGAACCGCACGGCCGGATTGCCGGATCGAACCATCATGACGGCAACCGTAGCCGAAGCCGGCACGGCGGCAAAGGTTAGATCAGCTTGACCGCCACCACGAAGCCGAGCACCAGCACGACGGCGCCGATCGTCACCCACAATCCGAGATGCTCCTCGAGCTTGTGCCGGATCCAGTCGCCGTAGCGGTTGAGCAGGATCGCCACGATGAAGAAGCGTCCGCCGCGCGCGACGATCGAGCACAGGGTGAAGAGAATGAGATTATAGCCGGCAAAGCCCGAGGTGATGGTGACGAGCTTGTAGGGGATCGGCGTCAGCCCCTTGAGCAGGATGATCACCGCGCCCCATTCCGCATAGGAGGCGCGGAAGGCATCGACCTTGTCGCCGAGGCCGTAGACCTGGATCAGCCAGTGGCCGACGGAGTCGAACAGCAGCGCCCCGATGGCGTAGCCAAGGAGGCCGCCGAGCACCGATGTGATCGTACAGACCATGGCATAGAGCCAGGCGCGCTGCGGGCGCGCCAGCGACATCGGGATCAGCATCACATCCGGCGGGACCGGAAAGAAGGAGCTTTCTGCAAAACTCACGGCTCCCATGATCCAGAGCGCGTAGGGCTTGTGGGCGGCGTCGATGCACCAGTCGTAGATACGTTTCAGCATGGCGCCGCGATGAAGCACCATGGGACGGATTTGTCCATCGCGAGTTTTGCGAAGCTTTTAATGGCGCTTGCGCGCGCTGCGGCCTTCGAGCGCGGCAATTGGCCGCCGTGCAGAGATGCGCGGTGACGCAACTTTGGGCAGCTTCATTGTCGATTTCGGCAATTTCTCGGCGATGCCGAGCATGTCTTCCCGCCGCGTCATCTCGCGCCAGACATCCTCGGGGCGCACGCCGGCCGAGGCCCACAGCACGGTCAGATTGTAGAGCAGGTCGGCGCTTTCCCGGATCACGGCGTCGGTGTCGCCATTGACGGCATCGATGACGACTTCGATGGCCTCCTCGGCCAGTTTCTTCGCCATTTTGGAGGGGCCGCGCTGAAACAGCCGGGCCGTACGCGATGTTGCCGGATCAAGATCCTTGGCCGCGAGCACAGCCAGATATAGCCGCTCAAGCGAATCACTCATGGTACTCAAAACTACTCTAAACCAATGGCGAGCGCGTTAACGCCCGACAATAAAAGCAAAAAACAGGCCGGCGCGACAAGCGCGACGGCCTGTTTTGGTCAACCTTTGGTAGCCAACGGGGCCGGCAAGCCTAGTAGCAATTCGTGAAGTAGCCCTGGCCGCAGAGCTCCGAGGGCGCGGTGCCGCCGTAGCGCTGATACTGGTAGTTCGGGCCCGGGCCGTAATAGGGGCCGTAGGCCGGGGCACTGTAATAGACGGGACCGCCGTAATAGCCGTAGCCCGGACCGTAGTCATAGGCGTACGCATCGCGCGTCGCGGCGATGGCGAGACCGGTGCCAATGGCTGCGAAAGCCGCGGCGGCCGCAGCACCGCCACCACCGCCATGCCAGTGGCGGCCGCCTGCGTAAGAGGCCGTCGGAGCGACCGCGGTCAGCGCCAGCACCGCAGCCGTCGCGAGGACGGCTTTGCGGCCGGTAAGGCTCGAAAATCTGTCAAACATGTGCTGGACCCTCCTTGGGACCTTGAATGGTGCCTTGAGACAGGCTCATGTCTCTCAAACACCCGCATCCCATGTTGGGTTCCCCACCCCCAACACAAGCTGAACGGGGTTGCGTGATCGTGACGCAACCGCCGCTCATCCGCCGTTCATGTTGGCGCGCGCACGGTCGTCGCCGGCCGGCGCTGCGAGCGTCACAAACCACAACAATGCGGGACCGGCGCAGTTGATGTCAGGATTCAAGACGATCGTCCTTCGCGGCCTGCTGGCCCTTGCTATCTCGCTCGCCGCGTTGACGGCACGCGATGCCACGGCGGCCGAGAGTGCCGCTCCCTCCACAGCGATCCACTTCACCTTCGACCGTCCCGTCGATGCCAGCATGGCGCCATTCTTCCTCGCCGCGAAAGACGGCAAGTTCGGCGCCGAGCATCTCAACGTATCCTTCAACACCGCATCCGGATCGCCGGAGGCGCTCACGCGCGTCGCCAAGGGCGACAGCGAGCTCGCGCTGGTCGACATCAACGAGCTGATCCGCTTTCGCGACAAGGAGGATGCGGCGCCGATCAAGGCGGTGTTCGTGCTGTTCAACCGCGCACCCTACGCGATCGTCGCGCGCAGGAGCCGCGGCATCCACCTCCTGCCCGACCTCGACGGCAAGACCGTCGGCGTCGCCGACGGCGACCTGTCGATGCGGCTGTGGCCGGCGCTGGCGCAGCAGAACAACATCAACGCTTCGCGCGTGAAATTCCACAAGATCAGCGCCGCGGTGCGCGAGCCGATCCTGTCCGCGGGACAGGTCGATGCCGTCGCCGGCTTCAGCCATCTGTCGGCGGTGAACCTGCGCGACCGCGGCGTACCCGGCGGCGATCTCGTCGTGCTGCGTTATGCCGATTATGGCTGCGAAGCCTATGGCTTTGCCGTGGTGGCCAATCCCGCCCTCGCCGCGGCGAAACCCGACGCCGTGAAGGGTTTCGTCCGCGCGCTGATCGGCGGCATCAACGCAACGGTCAAGGAGCCGGCACGTGCGGCGGACGAGGCTGCAAGCCGCATCGACGACGGCGACCGCGAGCTCGAGCTGGAGCGCCTGCGCACCGTGCTCGTCGACAACATCCTGACCGACGAGGTCAGGCGCAACGGCCTCGGCGGCATCGATCCGGCGCGGCTGGAGCGCTCGATCGACCAGATCGCCAAGGATTTCAAATTCCGCAAACGGCCGACGGCAGGCGATATCTTCGATGACCGGTTCCTGCCGCCCGTCGAGAGCCGCCTCATCAATTGAGCAAAACCGAAAGCTTCCGCTGTATCTCGCGGGTGATCCCGGCTTAGAATACGGGCTCCATCAGCTGCCCGAGTTGCCAGTCCGCATGTCCATGCTCCGCCTCTACTCCCGCGTTCTCGAGCTGCTCGGCAAGGAGGCGCGGCTCGGCTGGCTGCTGGCGGTCGCCAATCTCCTGCTTGCAGCCTCGCAATTCGCCGAGCCCGTGCTGTTCGGCCGGATCGTCGACGTGCTCTCGGGCAAGACCGTCGCCGGCTCGAACTCGGCCTGGCCGTTCCTCGCCGCGTGGGTGGCATTCGGGCTCTTCACCATCGCCTGCAGCGCGCTCGTGGCCTTGCAGGCCGACCGGCTCTCGCACCGCCAGCGCCAGGCGGTGCTGACCGACTATTTCGAGCACATCCTGCAGCTGCCGCTGACCTTCCACTCCGGCACCCATTCGGGCCGGCTGATGAAGGTGATGCTCAACGGCACGGACGCGCTGTGGCGGCTGTGGCTCGGCTTCTTCCGCGAGCACTTTGCCGCGATCCTCTCGGTCGTGGTGCTGCTGCCGCTGTCGCTGTACCTGAACTGGCGGCTCGCGATCCTGCTGTTCGTGCTCTGCGTCGTCTTCACCGCGCTGACGACCTTCGTGGTGCGCAAGACCTTCGGCATGCAGATGGAGGTCGAGGAGCACTACAGCGAGCTCTCCGCGCGCGCCTCCGACGCGCTCGGCAACGTCGCGCTGGTGCAGAGTTTCGTCCGCGTCGAATCCGAGGTGAAGGGGCTGCGCTCCGTCGCCGACGATCTGCTGGCCGCGCAGATGCCGGTGCTGTCCTGGTGGGCTCTCGTCACCGTCATCACGCGGGCCTCGACCACCATCACGGTGCTCGCGATCTTCACCCTCGGTATCGCGCTGCACGACCAGGGGCTGACCTCGGTCGGCGAGATCGTGATGTTCGTGAGCTTTGCGACGATGCTGATCCAGAAGCTCGAGCAGGTCGTGAGCTTCATCAACAACGTCTTCATGGAAGCCCCGCGCCTGCGCGAGTTCTTCAACGTGCTGGACGCCGTGCCCGCCGTGCACGACCGACCCGACGCGATCGATGCCGGCAGGCTCTCCGGCCTCGTCGAGTTCCACGACGTCACCTTCTCCTATGACGGCAAGCGCCCGGCGATCGACGACCTCACCTTCACCGCGCTGCCCGGCGAGACCATCGCGCTGGTCGGTCCGACCGGCGCCGGCAAATCCACCGCGATCGCGCTGCTGCATCGCGCCTTCGATCCGCAATCCGGCTTCATCAAGATCGACGGCATGGACGTCCGCGGCGTGACGCTGACGTCGCTGCGGCGGAACATCGGCGTCGTGTTCCAGGAAGCGCTGCTGTTCAATCGCTCGATCGAGGAAAACTTGCGCGTCGGCAAGCCGGATGCGACCGAGGCCGAGATGCGCAAGGCTGCCGAGCGCGCGCAGGCGCTCGACTTCATCGAACGCAGCGGCGGTTTCGCGACCAATGCCGGCGAGCGCGGCCGCATGCTCTCCGGCGGCGAGCGGCAGCGGCTCTCGATCGCCCGCGCCCTGCTGAAGGACCCGCCGATCCTGATCCTGGATGAGGCGACCTCCGCCCTCGACGCCGTCACCGAGGTCAAGGTGAACGCCGCTCTCGACGAAGTGATGAAGGGGCGCACCACCTTCGTGATCGCCCATCGCCTCTCCACCATCCGCAACGCCACGCGGATCCTGGTGTTCGAGAATGGACGCGTGATCGAAACCGGAACTTTCGATGAACTCGTGGCCAAAGGCGGCCATTTTGCCGAGATGGCCAAGGCCCAGTTCATGGTCCAGGAGAACGCACGGGCCAGCGTGACGGCCGCCGAGGCTGCCGCGACAGCTGCCAAATCCCCCTAGCAAGTCCCGAGAGGACCGTCGAAATTCGGCCTACTTCGTTGCGGAATACCCGCGGGAGGCCCCTATTCTCGACGCACGAGCCGGTATAGGTTTGCGACGCCGCAAGCGGCGGCGCCGGATTTCAGAACCCGAAACTCAGATCACGAGGACCGCCCGTATCAGGCGGATCTCCAAGGACCGGAATCGGATAGTGCACGCTTTTCGCCCGCTGCTTCGCAAATCCCTGTTCAACCTGTTCGCTGCGGCCTTCGCATGCGCCGCGCTGCTCGCGCCGCGCACGGCAAGTGCCGAGGCGCTGCTGCTGATCGAAGCGGACAGCGGCAAGGTGCTGCAGGCTGATAACGCGACCATTCCCTGGTATCCGGCCTCCGTCACCAAGATTATGACAGCCTATGTGACGCTGAAGGCGGTGAAGGACGGCAGGCTCACGCTCGACACGCTGCTCACGGTGTCGCCGACGGCCGCCTCGCAATCGCCGTCGAAGATGGGGTTCCGTCCGGGAACGCAGCTCACCGTCGACAACGCGCTGAAGATGATGATGGTGAAGTCGGCCAACGACATGGCCGTCGTGCTCGCCGAAGGCGTCGGCGGTTCGATCGACGGCTTCTCGGCGATGATGAACGACACCGCGCAGAAGCTGGGCATGACGCAGACGAGCTACGTCAATCCGAACGGCCTGCCCGCTGACGGCCAGATCACCTCGGCCCGCGACCTCGGCATCCTCGCGCGCTCGTTCCTGCGCGATCTGCCCGAATACGAATACTTCGTGCACATCCCGGCGATCCGCTTCGGCAAGCGCGTTACCGGCAATTTCAACAAGCTGATCGGCCGCTATCCCGGCGCCGACGGTTTCAAGACCGGCTTCATCTGCGCCTCCGGCTATAATCTCGTGGCCTCGGCAACGCGCAACGGCCGCCGCCTGATCGCGGTGGTGCTGGGTGCAAACTCCGGCACCGCGCGCGCGGTGAAGGCCGCGCAGCTGCTCGAGCGCGGCTTCAGCCAGGACGGTCTCACCTGGCTCCGCCCCTCGCTCGGCACCGTCGACAAGCTGATGCCGGTCGACGCCTCGCCGCCGAACCTGCGCGACGAGATGTGCGGCGGTCATCGCAAGCGGCCGGCGAGCGACGACGATGACGCGTTGATCGCAGCCAATGGCGGTACATCGGGATCGGCGTCCGCGACTGGCGGCGAAGCCCAGGTGACCTTCTTCACCGCCGGCCTCCAGCCGCCTTTGATGAAGGCCTCCGAGCTGATGGCCTCGGCGCCGGCGGCGACCGAGCCCGTGCTGGTCTATACCGGGCCGACCCGTACCGGCACCGCCCTGATCGCGGCGGTCGCGGCCGATGCCGATCAGCAGGCGACGCCAAAGCCGCGTGGCAAGAAGTCGCGCGTCGCCAAGAAGCCTGACGCAGCCGACAAGCCCGCCGATAAGCCGAAGGATGCCAAGACGGCAGCGGCAAAGCCGGCTGACGCCAAGAAAGACGCCAAGAGCGACGGCAAGACCGCAGCCAAGCCGGCTGGGGCCAAGCATGCCGCAGCCAAGTCCGATGCGGCGGCAAAGCCCGCGGCAAGCGGCGACCAGACCGCAAAGCCCGCCAAGCCCAAGGCAGCGACCAAGCCTCCCGCCAAGCCGGCCAATAACAGTTAACGCCCCTCGGAATTGATCCGCCGCCCGCGCTTCGCACCTGCGGCAAGCGCGGTTTGCGACGATTCCAGTAGCCACTCTCCGACCTTTGCCCTAAGCCTCGACGGCTTGCCACCCGTTCCGGCAGGCTCGATACTGGCGGCAATGAGGCAAGCCCGAGACACAACGGGCTCCGGTAAATTGAGGGGAGTTTTCCATGGAGCGCATCTGGCTCAAGCAATATCCGCCCGGCGTGCCCGCCGACATCGAGCCGACGCAATACGCATCGCTGGTTGACCTGCTGGAGGAGAGCTTCACCAAGTTCGCCGACCGCAAGGCGTTCATCTGCATGGACAAGTCGATCAGCTATCGCGACCTCGACCAGATGTCGGTCGCGCTCGCCGCTTACTTGCAGGGCCGCGGGCTCCAGCGCGGTGCGCGCGTCGCGATCATGATGCCGAACGTGCTGCAATATCCGGTGGCGACCGCCGCGGTGCTGCGCGCCGGCTTCGCCGTCGTCAACGTCAACCCGCTCTACACCCCGCGCGAGCTCGAGCATCAGCTCAAGGATTCCGGCGCCGAAGCCATCATCGTGCTGGAGAACTTTGCCCACACCGTCGAGCAGGTGATCGCCAGGACGGGCGTGAAGCACGTCATCGTCGGCAGCATGGGCGATTTGCTCGGCTTCAAGGGCGTGATCGTCAATCTCGTCGTCCGCCGCGTCAAGAAGATGGTGCCGGCCTGGTCATTGCCGGGCGCGGTGTCCTTTAACGACGCGATCTCCGCCGGTCGCTCTCTGACCTTCAACAAGCCAAAGCTGTCGCCGGGCGACGTCGCGTTCCTGCAATATACGGGCGGCACAACCGGCGTCTCCAAGGGCGCGACCCTGCTCCACCGCAACATCGTCGCCAACGTGCTGCAGAACGACGCCTGGCTCCAGCCGGCGCTGGCGCAGCCGCCGCATGTCGAGCAGCTGATGATCGTCTGCGCGCTGCCGCTCTACCACATCTTCGCGCTGACGGCCTGCTACCTGCTTGCGGTGCGCGCCGGCGGCTGCAATCTGCTGATCCCCAATCCGCGCGACATCGCCGGCTTCGTCAAGGAGCTTGCAAAATACCAGGTCAACAGCTTCCCGGCCGTCAACACGCTCTACAACGGCCTGATGCATCATCCCGACTTCAAGAAGCTCGACTTCTCCAAGCTGAAGATCTCCAACGGCGGCGGCATGGCCGTGCAGCGCCCGGTGGCCGAGCAGTGGAAGGCGGTGACAGGCTGCTTCATCGCCGAAGGCTACGGCCTGTCCGAGACCTCGCCGACGCTCACCTGCAACCCCGCGACCACGACCGAGTTCTCGGGATCGATCGGCATTCCCGTGCCTTCGACTTATATCTCGATCCGCGATGACGACGGCAACGAGCTGCCGCTCGGCCAGGCGGGCGAGATCTGCGCCAAGGGCCCGCAGGTCATGTCCGGCTACTGGAACAGGCCGGAAGAGACGGCCAAGGTGATGACGGCGGACGGCTATTTCCGCACCGGCGACATCGGCATCATGGACGAGAAGGGCTACACCAAGATCGTCGACCGCAAGAAGGACATGATCCTGGTGTCCGGCTTCAACGTCTATCCCAACGAGATCGAGGAAGTGATCGCGAGCCATCCGGGCGTGCTCGAATGCGCCGTGATCGGCATCCCCGATTCCAAGTCCGGCGAGGCGGTGAAGGCGTTCGTGGTGAAGAAGGACCCGAACCTCACGGCGGAAGCCGTGATCAAGTTCTGTCACGAGCAGCTCACCGGCTACAAGGTGCCCAAGCACATCGAATTCCGCACCGACCTGCCGAAGACCAATGTCGGCAAGATCCTGCGCCGGCAGCTTCGCGACGAGAAGAAGGCGGAGGCGGCGTAACGCGCGCTTCCTGTTCATGACTGACGCCCGCGACATGACGCCATCAGGCGTTCTCGCCTTCTGGCGCGAGGCCGGCGGCGAGCGCTGGTACGAGCGCGATGACGCGTTTGACGCCGAGATCAAGCGCCGCTTTCTCCCGCTATGGCAGAAGGCGTCCGCTGGCACGCTCGCGTCTTGGGAAGACAATGACGAGGGCACGCTCGCGCTGGTCATCGTGCTCGACCAGTTTCCCCGCAACATGTTTCGCGGCACTCGGCAAGCCTTTGCCAGCGACGCCTTGGCGCGCGACGTCGCCCGCCGCGCCATCGACCGGGGCGCGGATCGCAGGATCGATCCGGTCCTGCTCGAATTCCTCTATTTGCCCTTCATGCATTCCGAGCATCTGCCCGACCAGTTGCACTGCATCGCGCTGTTTGCGAACACCGATAATACCGAGAACCAGAAATACGCGCGGGTGCACGCCGACATCATCCAGCGGTTCGGCCGCTTCCCCCACCGCAACCGCATCCTCGGCCGCGATACCACCGAGGAAGAGCAGGCCTTCCTCGACGGCGGCGGTTTTGCCGGCTGATGACATCACGGTGAAGGGCCATCGGCCCTGTCACTTCCCCTCCCGGCAATATTGTGCAGGCCTGCGCCACGGTCTAAAAAGCCCTACCGATTTTCAGGGAGACTGACGATGGCGATCCAGACTGGCGACAAGCTGCCCGAGGCGAAATTCCGCGTGATGACGGCGGAAGGCCCGCAGGTGAAGACCACCGACGATATCTTCAAGGGCAAGAAGGTGGCGCTGTTCGCCGTCCCCGGCGCCTATACCGGCACCTGCCACAAGATGCATCTGCCGAGCATCTTCCTCAACGCCTATGCCATGAAGGACAAGGGCGTCGACACCATCGCAATCGTCTCCGTCAACGACGCCTTCGTCATGAACGCCTGGAAGCGCGACACCGACCAGCGCGACGAGGCGATCTTCCTCGCCGACGGCAATGCCGAGTTCGCCAAGGCGATCGGCATGGAGCTCGATGCCTCCGCCAACGGCCTCGGCATCCGCTCCAAGCGCTATTCGATGCTGGTCGAGGACGGCGTGGTCAAGAAGCTGAACCTCGAGGCCATGCCCGGCAAGGTCGAGGTCTCCGGCGGCGATACGCTGCTCGGGCAGCTGTAAGGCTTAGGCCCGGGCTCCTTCCAAGCGGGAGGTGCCGTAGGGTGGGCAAAGGCGCGTCAGCGCCGTGCCCACCATCTTTCCCAGATTGAAAAAAGTCGTGGGCACGCTTCGCTTTGCCCACCCTACGAAACTGAGATTGATGTCATTCCGGGGCGCCTCGCAGAGGCGAACCCGGAATCTCGAACTTCCGGGTTCGCTCGCTAACGCGAGCGCCCCGGAATGACATCCCAATTACTCCCCCACCCTCTGCTGCAACCGCGCCTTCGCGATCCCGTCGCGCGCTAGCTGATCGGCGCGCTCGTTCTCGGGATGGCCGGCGTGGCCCTTGACCCAGTGCCAGCGGACCTCGTGCTGCTTCAAGGCGGCGTCGAGGCGCTGCCATAGCTCGACATTCTTCACCGGCTTCTTGTCGGCGGTGCGCCAGCCGTTGCGCTTCCAGCCGAAGATCCAGCCCGTGATGCCCTGCCGGACATACTGGCTGTCGGTGTAGAGATCGACGGTGCACGGCTTCTTCAGCGCCTCGAGCGCGGAGATCGCCGCCATCAATTCCATCTGGTTGTTGGTGGTGTGACGCTCGCCGCCGTTCAGCTCCTTCTCCTTGTCGCCGAACTTCAGGATCGCGCCCCAGCCGCCGGGCCCGGGATTTCCCGAGCAGGCGCCGTCGGTATAGATCGTCACATTGGGGAGCTCGCTCACGCCACCAGCCCCGACGGCATCAGCCCGTAGTCGCGCACGCTCGATACACTCTGGTGGAAGCGCAGCTTGCGGACATATTCCATGGGATCCTTCGGCTTGACCAGCGCGCCGGGGGGCACATTGAGCCAATCCACCAGCCGCGTCAGCAGGAAGCGGATTGCAGCGCCGCGTGCCAGCAGCGGCAGCGCGGCCTCTTCCGCCTCGGACAGCTTGCGCACCCGGCCATAGGCATTGAGGAAGGCGCGCGCCTTGGTGACGTTGAAGGAGTGATCCGGCTCGAAGCACCAGGCGTTGAGGCAGATCGCGACGTCATAGGCCAGCATGTCGTTGCAGGCAAAGGTGAAGTCGATGATGCCCGACAGCTTGTCGCCGAGGAAGAAGACGTTGTCGTTGAAGAGGTCGGCGTGGATCACGCCCTCGGGCAGGCTGGTCGGCCAGATCCCGCTCGAGAGATGATCGAGCTCGGCGGCGAGAAACGCGCGCAGGCCCGGCTGTACCTCGTCGGCACGGTTCGCAGCCGCGTCGAACAGCGGCCGCCAGCCCGCAACCGACAGCGCATTGGCGCGCTTGATCGCGAAGTTCGCACCGGCCAGATGCATCCTGGCCAGCCCCTCGCCGACTCCGGCGCAATGGGCCGCGTTCGGCTTGCGCGGCCAGACGCCTTCGAGAAAGGTGATGATCGCGGCCGGCCGCCCCGCCAACTCGCGCAGCGCCTCGCCGTCGCGTCCCTTCACCGGCAGCGGGCAATTGACGCCGTGCTCGGCCAGATGCGTCATCAGCGCGAGGAAGAACGGCAGATCGTTCTTCGCCACGCGCTTCTCATAGAGCGTGAGGATAAACGACCCCTGGCTGGTGTGCAGCAGGAAGTTGGAGTTTTCGACGCCCTCGGCGATGCCCTTGTAGGAGAGCAGTTCGCCGAGATCGTATTGCTTCAGGAAATCCGCAAGTTCGTCGGCGGCAACGTCGGTGTAGACCGCCATAAAGGTCTACTCGGCGGCAGCTTCGGGGCGCACCTGACGCGGCAGCGGGAAGAACTCGTTCTCCTCCGCGGCCGAGACCGTCTCCACGTGCAGCGTGTAGCGCTCGGCGAAGGCGTCCATGATCTCCTCGACGATCACCTCCGGCGCGGAGGCGCCCGCGGTGATGCCGAGGCTGGCGATGTTGCCGAACTTGCTCCAGTCGATGTCAGTGGCGCGCTGCGCCAGCACCGCGATCCTGCAGCCCTCGCGTTCGGCGACCTCGCGCAGGCGCTGCGAGTTCGACGAGTTCGGCGCGCCGACCACGATGAGCGCGTCGACCACCGGCGCCACCTTCTTCACCGCGAGCTGGCGGTTGGTGGTGGCGTAGCAGATGTCTTCCTTGTGCGGCCCGTTGATGTTCGGGAAGCGCTCCTTGAGCAGCGCCACGATCTCCGCGGTGTCGTCGATCGACAGCGTGGTCTGGGTCACGAAGGCGAGGTTGTTAGGGTCCTTCGGATTGATGGTCTTGGCGTCCTCGGCGGTCTCGATCAGGGTCACGGCGCCGGTCGGAAGCTGGCCGAGCGTGCCGACCACCTCGGGGTGGTGGGAATGGCCGATCAGGAAGATCTCGCGGCCGCGCTTGAAGTGGATCGCGGCCTCGCGGTGCACCTTGGTCACCAGCGGGCAGGTGGCGTCCAGCGAGAACAGATTGCGGGACTGGGCGTCGGCCGGAACCGATTTCGGCACGCCATGGGCCGAGAACACCACCGGAGCGGTGGTATTTTCCGGGATTTCGGCCAGTTCCTCGACGAAAATGGCGCCCTTCTTCTTCAACCCGTCGACGACGTACTTATTGTGCACAATCTCATGGCGAACATAGACGGGGGCGCCGTACTTATCGAGCGCCCGTTCCACGGTGTCGATCGCCCGGACCACCCCGGCACAGAAGCCGCGGGGAGAACAAAGCACGATCTTGAGGTCTGGTTTGGCTGACATTGAGCGATCTCGGGACCGAATCACCTCGCCAAATGGGGCGGGAAGCGGTCGGATGGATGAATAGGGCTTAGGTACGGGCTTACGGGACTGCAGAGGGAATTGGGCCCCCTTTCGGGCGCTGTCAAGGCACTATCTATAGCAGAACCATTGCGTGGCTAGCCCCTCCGGGCTTATATAGCGCGAATTCCCTGTCATCGCTGATGACCACCGGTTTCGCCTCCAGAGGGGTGGGCGAAGCACAAAGGAGATTTGCCATGAGCAACGCACCTCTGATGCCCAAGGCGACCGCCGTCTGGCTGCTCGACAACACCGCGCTGACCTTCGACCAGGTCGCCGATTTCACCAAGATGCATCCCCTCGAGGTGCGCGCCATCGCCGACGGCGACGCCGCCCAGGGCATCAAGGGCATGGACCCCCTCTCCAACGGCCAGCTCACCCGCGAGGAGATCGAGAAGGGCGAGAAGAACCCGGATTACCGGCTCCGCCTGCAGGAGAGCAAGGTGGTGCTGCCGCCGCAGCCCAAGCGCAAGGGCCCGCGCTACACCCCGGTCTCGCGCCGCCATGAGCGCCCGAGCGCCATCCTCTGGCTGCTGCGCAACCATGCCGAGCTCAAGGACGCCCAGATCATGCGCCTCGTCGGCACCACCAAGAGCACGATCGCCAGCGTGCGCGACCGCACCCATTGGAACACCTCGTCGCTGACCCCGATCGACCCCGTCACCCTCGGCCTCTGCTCGCAGATCGAGCTGGATTTCGAGGTCCAGCGCGCGGCCAAGGAAAAGCCGATCGACGCGGCCTATGGCGGCGCCACCCTGCTGCCGGCCTCCGAGACCACCAAGAAGGACGAGTTCGAGCCGGCCGAGCGATCGAGCGACGACCTCAACGTCGATGCCGTGTTCGCCAAGCTGAAGACGCTCGGTGGCAAGAAGCAGGACGAGGAGGAGTAAGGCTCCGCTCTTCGTTCGCGATCGAATCCAAAGCAAAACGCGGCAGGAAAACCTGCCGCGTTTTTGTTTTGTGCGTACACAGTGATTGCCCGCGCACGTCGCCACGCGCACGCTGCGTTCCCTCCCCCCTTGCGGGGGAGGGTTAGGGAGAGGGGTACCACACGGGGACGCCCTCCATCGCCTCAAAGCGACTCGCGACTCACCCACACCGTTTCCTGGGCCACCCCTCTCCCCCGCCCTCCCCCGCAAGGGGGGAGGGAGCGCAGGGGCGTTCGCGGCAACAGCGCGCAAGCAAGCAACGTCCTCAGAACTTGTACGTCACACCGGCGCCGACCAGCCATGGATCGATATGCGCAGTGCCGGTGACGGGGAGGCCGCTGACGGTCGCGCTATAATCCGGCCGCAGCCAGAGCTTCTTGACGTCGACGTTGAGACCCCAGTGCCGGTCGAGCATGTAATCGAAGCCGAATTGCACGGCACCGCCCCATGCGTTGCTGACGTGCAGGTTCGTGGTGGTGGCGACGATCGCGGGCGGTCCGACGATGGCGGCCGGCACGTTGGCGGCGGAATTGTTGAAGAACACGGTGTAGTTCACGCCGGCGCCGACATACGGCTTGAACGCGCCGAAATTGTCGAAGTGATATTGCAGGGTCAGCGTCGGCGGCAGCAGCGTGGTCTTGCCGATCGGCAAATTCGCGAGCGAGCCGGTGCCCCTGATCGAGTGCCTGGTCACGCCGAGGATCAATTCGGCCGCGATGTTCTTCGTCAAGAAATAGCTGATGTCGAGCTCGGGCACGACCTGGTCGCTGATCGAGAGGCCGGAATTCGGCGACGACAGCGAGGCCACGCCCGCGACATTGACGGTGGAGCCGCCGGCATCCGGCAACACGCCGAGCACGCGCAGACGCACCATCCAGGGATTGAACGCCTCCACGGGCGGCGGCGCCTTCTTGTAGGCCGGCAGATCCGCGGCCTGCGCCGCGACAAAAGTCCCCGCGAGCATCACGCCAATCGTCGCGAGCCGCGCCAGGTTTCTTATCGTTCCGTCCATTTCAATCCCCTTCAGCCATGTCCGCGCCTCGTTGCGCGACATGAGCCTCAGAGCAGAAAGGGGACGGTGAAGGATTTGACGCCGATCAAATCAGGATAAACGCGACACGATTTGGCCGCAGCGTTGCCGATGTGTCACGAGATATGCGAGTGCGAGCGAATGGCGCGGCAGGATAGTTCCTGCGCTCCGCACTTACGGCCGCACGGGATTGTTCAGCATGTACTCGCCGAGATCGCGCTGGCGGCGATCGGCGCGCGCGGTGGCGGCGTTGCGCTGGACGTCGCGGTCCTTGCGGCAGGCCACGTATTCCGGCGAGCCCTGGGCGTAGCCGCGGCTCTGGCACACCGCGTCGTCATCGTCGCCGCCCACAGCCACCGGCGTCTGGTAGCGCGCCGAGCAGGCGGAGAGAGCGATGGCGAGAGTTACGGCTGCGAGCAGACGCGGCGCGGTGGCAAATGGCATCGAAGATCCCTTGTTGGCCGGCCCTGTTTAGCGCGGAATGAGGAGATTGTAAGTCGGTGACACCGTCATTCCGGGATGGTGCGCAAGCACCAGACCCGGAATCTCGAGATCCTCAGCTGCGCAATTGCGCACCATAGTTCGGTCCTGCGGACCGCCCCGGGATGACGCTTCGCGTCACACCCTGCCCTTCAGCGCCTCGCCGATCTCGTCCAGCACCTTGGGATCCTCGATCGTCGCCGGCATGGTCCAGGATTCGCCGTCGGCGATCTTCTTGATGGTGCCGCGCAGGATCTTGCCGGAACGCGTCTTGGGCAGCCGGCCGACGGTGATGGCGAGCTTGAAGGCGGCGACGGGGCCGAGTTTGTCGCGCACCAGCGCGATGATCTCCTTCTCGATCTCGGCGGGCGGGCGCTTGACGCCGGCCTTGAGCACCAGGAAGCCGCAGGGTACCTCGCCCTTGATCGCGTCCTTGACGCCGAGCACGGCGCATTCGGCGACATCGGGATGCGAGGCCAGGATCTCCTCCATGCCGCCGGTCGACAGGCGATGGCCGGCGACGTTGATGATGTCGTCGGTGCGGCCCATCACGAAGACGTAGCCGTCCTCGTCCTTGTAGCCGGCGTCGGAGGTTTTGTAATAGCCGGGGAATTCGCTGAGGTAGGCTTCCTTGAAGCGCGCGTCCTGGTTCCACAGCGTCGGCAGGCAGCCCGGCGGCATCGGCAGCTTGATGACGATCGAGCCCATGGTGTTGGGGCCGACGGGCTTGGCCGCTTCATCCACCACGTCGACCTGATAGCCCGGCATCGGCACCGTCGGCGAGCCGTGCTTCACCGGAAGTGCGCCGAGACCAATCGGATTGCCGGCGATGCACCAGCCGGTCTCGGTCTGCCACCAATGATCGATGACAGGCACCTTGAGCTGCTGCTCCGCCCATTCCACCGTCGGCGGATCGGCGCGTTCGCCGGCGAGGAACAGCGTGCGGAATGTCGACAGGTCGTATTGCCGGATGAACTTCCCATCCGGATCCTCTTTCCGGATCGCGCGGAACGCGGTCGGCGCGGTGAACAAGGCGACCGCCTTGTGCTCCGAGATGACGCGCCAGAACGCGCCGGCATCGGGCGTGCCGACCGGCTTGCCTTCGTACATGATCGAGGTCGCGCCATGCAGCAGCGGGCCGTAGATGATGTAGCTGTGGCCGACCACCCAGCCGATGTCGGAGCCGCACCACCAGACCTCGCCCGGCTTGACGCCATAGAGGTTGAACATCGACCATTTCACCGCGACCAGATGGCCGCCATTGTCGCGCACGACGCCCTTGGGAATGCCTGTCGTGCCCGAGGTGTAGAGGATGTAGAGCGGATCGGTGGCGGCGACGGGAACGCAAGGTGCCTTCTTGCCGTCGTTGATCGCCTTGCGGCGCAGGCTCGCCCAATCGTAATCGCGGCCCGGCGTGAGGTCACAGGTGAGCTGCGGACGCTGCAGCACGATACAGGCCTTCGGCTTGCTGCCGGCAAGCCTGATCGCCTCGTCGAGCAGCGGCTTGTACTGCACGATCCGGCCGGGCTCGATGCCGCAGCTCGCCGACAAGATGAGCTTCGGCTGCGCATCGTCGATCCGGGTGGCGAGCTCCTTTGCGGCAAAGCCGCCGAACACCACCGAATGCACCGCGCCGATGCGCGCGCAGGCGAGCATCGCGACCACCGCCTCCGTCACCATCGGCATGTAGAGGATGACGCGATCGCCCTTGGCGACGCCGAAATCCTGCATGATGGCGCCAAGCGCCTGCACCTCGCTCAGGAGCTCGGCATAGGTGAGCTTGGTGATCGAGTTCGTGAGCGGCGAATCGTGGATCAGCGCGACCTGGTCGGCGCGGCCGCGTTCGACATGGCGGTCGAGCGCGTTGTAGCAGGTGTTGACCACGCCGCCGGTGAACCAGCGGCCATAGGGTCCCTGCGAGGGGTCGAAGATCTTTTTGGGCGGTTCGATCCAGTCGATCTCCCTGGCCGCCTCGGCCCAGAAGCCCTCGGGGTCGGCCAGCGAGCGCGCATGGACCTCGTGATAGAGACTCTTCCCTTCGGCGTTTCCCCGGACATTCATTCCCGCGCTCCCGTTCCCTTTATGGCCTGGCCCCGAACCCTTGTGGCAGGACAGGTGTCCCGCCATGACCAGGATCAATTGCCGGCCTTGTTTGAGGGCTATTTTCCCGGGAACGGGCCGCGGTTCAAGCCGAAAAGGATGATGTCCTTCCCCCTCTCCCCGCTTGCGGGGAGAGGGGCGGGGAGAAGAGCGCCTAGCTCTCCATCGCGTTCAGCTTCTGCAACCGCTCCTGCATGACCTTTTTCAGATCGTAGCCGGGGCGACGGAAGCTTGCATCGCGCGTGACGAGGAAATCGCGCTGGGACTTGCGCAGGCCATCCGCCGAGCGCTTGCTCGCGGATTTCAACACGCGCTCGTAAGCCTCGGCGATCTGGCGGTCGAGCACGCCGAGCTGCGGATCGGCGCAGATCACTTTCTCGACCTCGCGCTTGGCGGAGGAGCAGTCGAACGACGGGTCGCTGGCGGCGGCGTTCAGCACACGGGCCGGCTCGCCGCCGAATTTTGCGATCTCGGCGATCATCGCGCGGCGGCCGTTGAGCGCGTTCTCGTTGGCGGGATCGAGCCGCAACGTCGCCTCGTAGTCGGCCAGCGCCTTCTTGCGCTCGCCCATCTTCTTGTAGAGCACGGCACGGTTGTTGTAGGTCTTGGCAAAATTCGGATCGAGCTTCAGCGCGTCATTGTAGTCGGAGAGCGCGGCACCGAGTTCGCCCTTGAACTGGTAGGAGTCGCCGCGGTTGGTCAGGAAGTTCACCCGCTGCTCGAGACGGATCGCCTGATCGTAATCGGCGATCGCCTTGTCGTACTCCTTCATGGCGGCATAGGTGAGACCGCGGTTATCGAAATACTCCGGCACCTTTGGATCGAGCCGGATCGCCTCGCTATCGTCTGCGATCGCCTTGTCGAGCTCGCCGAGCTTCTTGTAGGCGGCGCCGCGGTCGGTGTAGCTGCGCGCCCGGTTCGGATCGAGCCGCAGCGCCTCGCTGAGGTCAGCGACGGCCTTGTCGTAGTCGCCGCGCAGATAGAAGGTCGCCCCGCGGTCGGACCAGGCCTGGGCGGAATCCGCCTTCAGCTTGATGGCCTGGTCGTAGTCTGCAATGGCGCGGTCGAAGCGATGCTGGTTGGTGTAGACGACGCCGCGCAGCTCGTAAGCTTCCGCATCCTGTGGATCGAGCTCGATCGCCTTGCTCAGATCCGCCGCGGCCCGATTGAGGTCGCCGCCGGCCTCACGCAAGAGGTCGCCGCGCAGGCGCCAGGCTTTTGCGTTCTTGCCGTCGATTGCGATGGCGCGGTCGATATCGCGCAGGGCCTGGGTGAGGCCGCCCGAGGTGTGCGCATTGGCATTGGCACGGACCAGCAGCGCCGCTGCGCGATCGGAACTCGAATTGGCGGCCTGGTCGACGATGGCGCTGCACGACGTGATCAGCTCGGCGGGAGCCGCCTTGCTGCCGTCGACACAATCGGCTGCAGCCGAGGCCGGGACGACGAGTGCGAGGCTCATTGCCGTGCCGAGGAGGAGCGCGCATAGCGACGTTTTGGTGAACGAGGACGTTTGCGCGGAAAGATGCATGCCGCACATGACTTTGGGCTCCGTGACATCGGGTTCTTACCGTTGTCGCGGCGGGCTGGGACCGGGTTCAAACCGGCCCCGTCAGTGGCGGTCCGGCGGCCGCACGCGCTCGCCCCGCACGCGGGGAGAGGCGAAGACGCTCAATACCCGTCCACCCCGTTGATCTGTTGCAGCCTGTCCTGCATCGCCTTCTTCAGATCATAGCCCGGCCGGCCGTATCCGGCGTTCCTGCGCGCGATGAAATCGTCCTGCTCGCGCTGGATCTTGCGCGCCTCCGCCGGACTCCGGGCCTCGCGGACGGCGCGCAGATGCGACCCATAGATTTCCCGGTCGAGATCGGCGAGCTCGCGATTGCCGCAGATCGCCTTCTCCACGGCCCGCGCCGCGCGGGCGCAGTTGAAGCTGGGCTTGCCGGCGACCGCCATCTGCGCGCCGATGCGCTCGATCTCGCGCGCCATCGCCTTGTGATTGGCCTTGGCCTTCTCGTGGTTCGGATCGATCTTGAGCGCGGCACCGAAATCCTGCACCGCCTTGGGCTTGTCGCCCTTCTTCAGCCAGAGCTCGCCGCGGGCGTTGAAGATGTCGGCGAGCGTGGGATCGAGCAAAAGAGCGCGACTGTCGTCAGCAATCGCGCGGTCCACCTGGTCGTGTCGCGCGAAAAGCGCGCCACGCGCAATCAGCGCCTTGACCAGGTCCGCCTTCGCCGTCTTCTCGTTGTCGATCACGGCCGCGCAGGCGGAATTCGCCTTGTCCATGTCGTCGGCCGCGGCGGCCGCAAGGCACGGCGCGATATCGACCTGCGTGACGGCCACCGGCTCGCCCCCGGTCGCAGCATGGGCCGCGCCGATCGGAAGCGCCGAGAGCGCTGCGGCAGCTGACCATTGGATGAGCTTTTGAAAACGCATGCTTGTTGCAGTCGGAAGGTCTTGCTTCACTCTTGCCTTGAGGCCGCATTATCCATCATACGGCCGGATTGGTGCTAGCTTGTGGCACCGCTCAAATCGGTCTCGGGGACTATCGTGTCGACATTCGAATGGATCATCGTGCTGCTGCTCGGCGCCGTTGCCTTATCGGCGCTGGCGCGGCGGATCAAGGTCCCCTACCCGACCTTTCTCGCCATCGGCGGCGCCCTGCTCGCCTTCGTGCCCTCGAGCCCGACCTGGACGCTCGAGCCGGACCTGGCATTGGCGCTTTTTGTCGCACCGGTCCTGCTCGATGCCGCCTTCGACACCTCGCTGCGCGATCTGCGCAACAACTGGGTTCCGGTCTCCACCCTGGTCGTCGCCGCGGTCGGCCTGACCACGGCCGGCGTCGCCTTCGTCGCGCACCGGTTGATGCCCGACATGCCCTGGGCCGCTGCGGTTGCGCTCGGCGCTATCGTGGCACCGCCGGATGCAGCCGCCGCGGTCGCCATCCTGAGCCAGGTGAAGCTGCCCCACCGCATGGTGAAGGTGCTGGAGGGCGAAAGCCTGCTCAACGACGCGAGCGCACTGCTGATCTATCGCATCGCTGTCGGCGCGGTTGCCACCGAGCATCTGACCTGGAGCCAGGTCGCGCCGACCATGGCGCTGGCGCTGGTCGGCAGCGTCATCGCCGGCCTCGTCGCAGCACGCATCATCGCGCCCATGATGGAGCGCGTGACGGAAGCCCCGAGCGCGATCATCGTTCAGTTCGCCACCACCTTCATGATCTGGATCGGTGCCGAGCATCTCGGCCTGTCCGGCATCCTCACCATCGTGATCTACGCCATCGCCCTCGCGCGCACCGCGCCGGCGCGCATGCCGGCACGGCTGCGGGTGCCGTCCTATGCGGTGTGGGAGACGACCGTGTTCGTGCTCAACGTGCTCGCCTTCATGCTGATCGGCATGCAGATGCGGCCGATCTGGACGCGGCTCGACGCCGACGTGCGCTGGGAATATTGCGTGGCCGCCGCCTGGATCCTGCTCACAGTGGTCCTGGTGCGCCTGTTCTGGGTGACGTTCTACCGGACGACGTTGCGCGTGCTGATCGCGCATAACCTCTACCATCCCAAGGATCCGAAACAGGTGGCCTCGCCGAAAGGCGGGCTCATCATCTCCTGGTGCGGCATGCGCGGCCTCGTCACGCTCGCCACCGCCTTTGCGCTGCCGGAGAATTTTCCCTATCGCGACTTCATCGTCTTCATCGCCTTTGCCGTGGTGCTGGGGTCGCTCATCATCCAGGGCCTGACGCTGCGGCCGCTGATCCTCGCCTTCGACCTCAAGGACGACGACCCCGTCGGCATCGAGGTCGCGCGCGGCCGCGCCGTCGCCTATCGCGCGGCGCTCGATGCGATCGAAAGCGATCCGTCGGAGGAGGCGGAAATCCTGCGGCTCGAATATCGCGCCATCCTGATGCAGACCGAGACCGACCCGAATGGCGGCATCGCCAACGGCGAACTACCCGCCGATCCGCTGCGCCGTCGCGCCATCGAGGCCGCGCGTAAATCCATCTTCGACCTGCGTGCCACCGAGGTGATCGGCGACGACGCGTTTCACCGGCTCGAGGAAGAGCTCGATCGCGCAGAATTGAGCGCGGGCGGTTAACCTCCGCTGTCGTCCCGGACAAGCGCGCCCCAAGCGCGCGCCGATCCCCACGACATTGTGTTTGGCGAAGATTCGGAGTTGCCAGCGAGCGATACCACTACGTCTTGTGGTTATGGGTCCCGGATCTGCGCTTACGCTTGTCCGGGACAACGGCGAGTTTGAACCAAACCCCACCCCTCCAGACTCATTCTTGATGACAACCCTGATCGACGACCGTCGTGTACGCGCGCGTGATGCGTCGCCTGCACGATATTTTTATTTCCACATGGCCCTGGCCTGCGCGGCGACGGCCTTTCTCGGTTTCGCGCCGACCTATTGGGTGCCGCTCGCCCACCGGACATTCTCCGCAAGCCCGGTGATCCACTTTCACGGACTGTTGTTCTTCACCTGGTCGCTCTATTTCGTGATCCAGACCTGGCTCGCGGCCTCGGGCCGCGTGGTCAATCACCGCTCGTTCGGCATTGTCGGCGTGTCGCTTGCGACGGCAATGACGATCTTCGGCTTCCTCGCCTCAGTGCACGTGATGAAGCATTCGGCCGCGCTCGGGCAGACCGAGGCGGGCATCTCGTTCTCGATCGTTCCGATGAGCGGGATTGCGTTCTTCGCAATTGTCTTCGTGCTTGCCATCATGAACACGCGCAGGCCCGAGATTCACAAGCGCCTGATGCTGCTCGCCGCGGTCTCGATCCTCGACGCCGCGATCGCGCGCTGGTTCCTGACCTTTCTCGCACCTCCTGGACCACCCGGCCCGCCGCCGGTGCCCGTAACGATCGCGCCGGCCGTGGTCGCCGCACTGCTGCTCGTCGTCGCCATGGTGCGCGACTGGCGCGCCGGGGGCAGGGTTCATCCGGTCTACATCACCGGCACACTCGCGCTGCTGGCGGTGAAGGTGTTGAACTGGCCGATCAGCGAGACGGCTGCCTGGCACTGGTTTGCCGGCGGGATCCTGGCGCTGGCGCAATGAGTCCGCTAGCCGGAACACCAGCGCACAATCCGTCACCCTGAGGTGCCCGCTTCTTCAGCGGCCCTCGAAGGGCGACGGCCCGGCTGCGGGGGGCCGTCCATCCTTCGAGGCTCCCGGCGCGATGCAACGCATCGCGCCACTCGCGCCTCAGGATGACGGGTTTAACAGCTGCGTATCAAGCCCCCGCCTTGCAGGTGATCCCGCCGTCGACTACGAGTTCGATCCCCGTGACATATTTCGACTCGTCCGATGCCAGGAACAGCGCGGCATTGGCGACATCCCATGCCTCACCCATGTGCCCCATCGGCACCTGCGCATCCCGGGCGCGCCACATCGCTTCGACATCGCCCTTGGCATAGCTGTTCGCAAGGCCGGCGGAGTGCTCGACCATCGGCGTCTTCATCAGGCCGGGCAGGATTGCATTCACCCGCACATGGTTCTTCGCGAACTCGATCGCGGTGGAGCGGGTGAGCTGGTTCATCGCCGCTTTGCTGGCGTTGTAGCTGACATAGGAGATCCCGACATGGCGGATCGAGGCGATCGAGGAGATGTTGATGATCGAGCCGCCGCCCTGCTTCACCATCACGGGGATGACGTGCTTCATGGCGAAATAGGCGCTCTTGAGGTTGACGCTGAAGACGCGGTCCCAGCTCTCCTCGGTCACCTCGACCACGCTGCCCATCTCGGCGATGCCGACATTGTTGTCGAGCACGTCGATGCGGCCATAGGCCTTCAGGCACGCCGCGACCATCGCTTCGATCTCGGCGGAACGCGAGACGTCGGCCGTGAACGCCGTCGCCTTGCCGCCTTCGCCGGTGATGATCTTGGCGGTCTCCTCGGCCGCGGCACCGTTGCGGTCGACGCAAAACACCTGCGCGCCCTCGCGCGCAAAGGTCACCGCGGTCGCCTTGCCGTTGCCCCAGCCCGGTCCGATCGAGCCGGCCCCCACCACCATCGCAACCTTGCCCTTGAGCCGATCCATCATGATCTCCCTTATTTCTCTTGTTGTTCACAGATGCTCATTTTGGTGACGTTAGCACCAATGGGATGCCCGACAATCTCCGACAACGTCTGGCAGCTTCCGTCGTGGCACAACCGCCATTCCCCAGCCGCACCGGAATTGCCCAGCACCACCTCCGGCATCGGCGCACGCTGCGGCCGCCATTGAAACCAGCCATCGACGAGGCGCGCCTCGGGCGGCGGCTCCATGCCGGGGCCGGTGCCCTTGACGCGGGCCTGTACCAGTTCGAGGCCGGCAGGCGTCACGCGCCAGTCCTCCTGCCACTCGACCTTCGCGATCGAATGCGTCCATGCGAGCGTGAACGCGGACAGCGCCAGCGCCTTCACGCCGCCGGCTGTTGCGAAGCAGAGGCTCACACCGCCTCGACAGCTGCCTGCGGCCGCTGCCGCCATTGCCACAGCAGAAGCGCAGCGGAGAGCGTGAAGCCGGCGGTGTCGCTGAACAGGAAGTCGCCGAGCAGGCAGAACGCGGCGCCCAGCGCCACCAGGCGCTCGACGATCGTCAGCCGCGTGAACAGGAAGCCGATCGCGACCATGCCGAACAGGCCGATTGCCACCAGCGCCTTGACGGTCGCGAGCGCCACCGCGCCGTAGAAACCGAGCTTGGCCGCCATGGGATCGCCGGCTTGCAGCATCAACGCGGGCGAATAGACGAAAATGAAGGGAATGACGTAACCGGCGAGCGCGATGCGCATCGCCTCCCAGCCGATCTTGTCCGGATTCTCCTTGGCGATCGGCGCCGCCGCGAGCGCTGCCAGCGCCACCGGCGGCGAGAGGTCGGCCATGATGCCGTAGTAGAACGCGAACATGTGGCTCGCGATCAAGGGCACGCCGAGCTTCGCCAACGCCGGCGCGGCGAGTGCAGCGGTGATGATGTAGGTCGGGATGGTCGGGATGCCGGTGCCGAGCAGGATCGACAGCAGCATGGTCATGACCAGCGCCAGAAACAGGCTCTTCTCGCCGAGCCCGATCACCCAGCTACCGAAGATGGTGCCGACACCGGTCTGCGACATCATGCCGATGATGACGCCGACGATCGCGCAGGCCATGCCCACGGTGATGGCGGACTTTGCGCTCTCGGCCAGCGCATCGCGGCACTCGCGCAAGGCCTTGAACCCGCCACGCACGAACGCCGTGATCACGACGAGCCCGACCACGACGGTCGCGACCGGCACGATCTGGAGACCGTCGCGCGACAGCGCCGCGACGACCAGCGCGAGCCCGACCCAGAAGATGGTGCGGATCACCATCGAGGAGGCGCCCGTCGTGATGGCGGTGCCGAGGATCAGCGTCACGGTGAGCGCGAGGCCCATGCTGCCGGCATAGAGCGGCGTAAAGCCTTCGAACAGCATGTAGACGAGGGCCGCGAGCGGCAGCACGAGGTACCAGCGCGTCACCAGCGCCTTCCAGGCGCTCGGGATCTCCGAGCGCTTCATGCCGACGAGACCGTGCTTGCCGGCTTCGAGGTGCACCATCCAGAAGGCGGAGGCGAAATAGAGGATCGCGGGGATCGCGGCGGCCTTCACGATCTCCGAATATTGCACGCCGAGCGTCTCCGCCATGATGAAGGCGACCGCGCCCATCACTGGCGGCATGATCTGGCCGCCCATCGAGGCCGTGGCTTCGACGCCGGCGGCGAAGGCGCGGCGATAGCCGAACTTGATCATCAGGGGAATCGTGAACTGGCCGACGGTGACGACGTTGGCGACGCCCGAGCCGGAGATCGTGCCCATCATGCCCGAGGCGAACACCGCGACCTTGGCCGGTCCGCCGCGGGTCCTGCCGAATAACCCAAGAGAAACGTCGGTGAAGAGCTGGATCATGCCGGCGCGCTCCAGGAACGAGCCGAACAGGATGAACAGGAAGATGTAGGTCGCCGAGACGTAGATCGGCACGCCGTAAAAGCCTTCGGTGCCGAACGACAGATGCGTGACGATCTGGTCGAAGTCGTAGCCACGATGGTTGAGCGGCGACGGCAGATACTGGCCGAAGAACCAGTAGAGCAGGCAGGCGCCGCACATCAGCGGCAGCCCCGCGCCCATCAGGCGCCGCGTGCCCTCGAAGATCAGCACGGCGAGCACCGTGCCGACGGCGAGGTCGAGCCTGGTCGGATCGCCGTCGCGCGCGATCAGATCGGCATAGAAGATCCACTGATAGAGGCCGCAGAAGAATCCGGCGGCGCCGATCACCCAGCCGAGCGCGCGGCCAGCATTGCTCTTCGCGGTGAAGTTGGCGATGAGGCCGAAGGTGAGCAGGACGAGGAAGCCGACATGGACGCCGCGGACCACCTGGCTCGGCAGATAGTTGAAGGCGGCGACATAGAGCTGGAAGGTCGCAAACGCGATGCCGATCCAGTAGGCGAGCTGGCCCCACCAGCCCGGACCAAAACCTTCCGGAAAACCATGCTCGAAATTGTCGAACTCGACCTTGATCGGCTCTGCCGTGCCCTCAGCCTTTTCCAGCATTTAACTCGTCCCCAGCCTGTCCATGCCGCTGAGCGTTGGCACAGCGCTCTAAAAACGTCATGCCCGGGATTGTCCCGGGCATTTGCACTCCTCTCCGTCATTCCGGGGCGATGCGACGGGACCGCGTAGCGCGGCCCGGAGCATCGAACCCGGAATCTCGAGATTCCGGGTTCGGCTCTAACGAGCCGCCCCGGAATGACAAGGAAGAGAGACTTACTTGATCAGCCCTTTTTCCTTGTAATAGCGGATCGCGCCGGGGTGCAGCGGAACCGGGCTGCCAGTGGCGGCCGTCTCGAGCTTGATCTCCTTGCCGGCCGCATGCGCATTCTGCAATTCCGGCAGCGACTCGTAGACCAGTTTTGTCATCTGATAGGCGAGATCCTCCGACACCGCCGAGCTGGTCACGAGATAGTTGACCACGGCCGCGGTCGGCACGTCCTTGTCCTGGCCGGTATAGGTGTTGGCCGGAATGGTCGCCGAGATGAAGGGCGGGCCGATCTTGTCGACGGTCTCCTTCGGCACCGACACCACCGTGATCGGGCTCGAGGTCGAGAGATCCTTCAGCGAGGCAACGCCGAGGCCGGCCGATTGCAGCGTCGCACCCAGCTGGCGGTTCTTCATGAGGTCGACGGATTCGGCGAACGGCAGATATTCGACCTTGCCGAGATCCTTGTAGCTCATGCCGGCGGCGCTAAGGATCGCGCGGGAGTTCAGCTCGGTGCCCGACTTCGGCGCACCGACCGACAGGCTCTTGCCCTTGAGGTCCGCCAGCGTCTTGATGCCGCTCTCGGCGGTCGCAACGATCTGGATGTAGTTCGGATAGATCGCGCCGATGGTCCGGAGCTTGTCGAGCTTGGTCTTGAAGCCCGCCTCCTCCTCGCCATCCCAGGCCGCTTTCAGCGAGTCACCCAGCGTGAACGCCAGCTCGCCGCGGCCCTGCTGCAGCAGGATCAAATTCTCGACCGACGCCTTGGTGGCCTGCACCTGCGTCTTCACGTTCGGAATCTTGTCGCCGTAGATCTTCCCGATCGCGACCCCGAGCGGATAGTAGACCCCGGAGGTGCCGCCGGTCAGCACGTTGATGAAGGATTGCGCATGCGCGCAAGGTGTCGACGCCGCCAGAGCCAGAGCCGCGGCCACGCCGAAGAACGTCCGTTTCATGATTTTTGTACTCCCCAAACCGGCGGGGAAATTGGCCGGACAGGGGATGCGGGTCAACCCATCCAAAAGGCAAAACAGCACTGCGGTAAACGGCCGTTCCTGCTGGACTTTTAGGGAACCCGGCGGGTGCGGCGAGGTGGCGCAGCCGCCCGCAGCACATCCTTCGAGACGCCCGCCTACGGCGGGCCCTCAGGATGAGGACGGAGTGCGTGGCAACAATTTCGGCAAGCAAAGTTGCCGCCCAGCCTCATCCTGAGGAGACCGCTGGAAGCGGTCGTCTCGAAGGACGATGCGCTCGCTCAGGCTCCGCCAAGCTCTTATGCGATAGCGCCCCCGCAAGCGGAGAGGGAGCGCACCGTCAAACGGTCACTGGAACGTCATGTCCAGGCACTTGGAGATGTCGGAGCCAAGGCCGGAGGAGATGATGATGCAGCCGCGCACCTTCTGCGTGGTGACGTCGGCGGCCCAGACCGAGTAGCCGCCCGGACCGAAGAACGAGTTGGTGTTCGGCGGCTCGGTCTCGGTGGCATCGAAGTCATACTTGCCGTCGGTCTCGAAGATGCGCGGCTTCTTGGTGCAGCCGCCGTCGGTCTGGACGTTGATGACCTCCTTGTTGTCCCGGGTCAGCGCCAGCGAGACCTGGCAGCGGAAATATTCCGAGGTCTTGGTGTTGAAGAGGTAGGTGTAGGACTTGCAGGTCGCCGTGTTCAGCTTGCCCGGGGCAAGGCCGCGGCTGCAGGAAATCCGCTGGTTGTGGCTGAGCTGGTAATCATCGGCCCGGGCAGCCGGCGCCAGCGCCGTCAGCAGCAGCGCGGCAGCCGAGCAGGCTTTAATGACATGGTTCATTCGAATCATCCCCACCAATATTTTTGTCGAATTGCGTTCTAGACGGAAAGCGGAACATAGTCGCGAGGGGACGAAGGGAAAATCACAAACTGCTGGGCGAGACGTGATGCGCCGCGGCGCTCTCGCGAATTGACCTGACAATACCGTTCGTGATTTGTTCAAGCCGGGCACCCCGAGGATGGGGAGGATGGAAACATGGCATTTTCAACGAAGACATTTGCAATCGCAGCCGCGCTCGCGGCATTGGCCGCACCCGCATTGGCGCAAACCGGGGCGACGCCCTGGGAGCTCAAGCCCGACACGGGCTATGCCTATGACAAGGACGGCAAGACCTATTCCTACAAGATGGGGACCAGCAATGCGGGCGAGCTCTTGAAGGGCGCCAAGAAGGTGCCGAAGGGCACGCTGTTCTTCATCGGCCATAACGGCCAGCTCTACATGCGCAGCGGGCCGTATCTGGAAGGCGACGGCAAGTTCAAGTTCGGGCCGGACCAGTAGGGGGCCGCTCTCGCCACAAAGGAAGCTGTCGTAGGGTGGGCAAAGGCGCGTCAGCGCCGTGCCCACCATCTGTCAGCAAACTCTGGTCGAAAGCGGTGGGCACGCTTCGCTTTGCCCACCCTACGGCAGCTTCGCCGGGACGACGCCGTTCAAAACGCCGCCGCCAGCTCCCTTGCGCCGGCTTTGCCGCTGTTCGAGTCCATCCGCTCGTCCGTCACCGCGAGCAGCTTCGCCACCGTGTTGTGGCGGATCGCGACCGGGTTGCGCTCGTAGCCGCCGCGCTGGAAGAAGTTCGAGGTCGGCACCTGCTCGCGCATCGCCTGCGGCATCGTCACCATGTCGAGGCCGGTGCCGTCGCCGGTGAGGTTCATCATCTCGAGCTCGGCCGCGGTGAGCGGGCGCGCGTAGCCCTTGGCGCGTGCGAACAGCACTGACGTCAGCAGCTTGTGGGTCTGCAGCATCGGCCCGATGTCGATGTCCAGCACCATCGCATGCATGGCCCAGCCCTGCGCGGTGTTGCCGATCTTCTCGTGCTCCGACCAGGTGTCGGGCACCGACTTCGCATGCGCCACCATCTTCTTGAGAATGGCGAGCTTGTGCTCGAGCGCCTGGCGCGCCGGACCTGAGGCCCGCGCCACCTTGTCGGAGAGCGCGCGGATGAATTCATGGCCCTGCTCGGCGAGCAGCTCGACGCTGTTGGTGGTGAGCAGCTGGTTGTAGCCCATCGCGGTCGAGATCGCACGCCTGCCGCCATGCTCGATGCCCGCCTGCACGTCGTAGCTGCCGGTGCCGCCGGTCTCGAACGAGTAGACCCGCACCGCCTGCTCGCGCGTCAGCCCCGAAGCAAGCGCGTAGCGCGCATAGGCGCGCTTGAACTCGACCTCGCTGGAGGGGCGCTGCGGCGTGAACTGGTAGAGCTCCTGCGCCGCGCGCAGCAGATCGGCGACCACGGGAATCGGCTTCTTGGCGGGGCGTTCCGGCGTTTCCTCCGGCTCCGGATTCACCGGACGCTTCGGTCCGGTATAGACCGGCGGATGCTCCAGCACGTAATCGTCGAGCGTGATCTGCTGCCCGCTGCGCCGCTTGGCGTTGCGGCCTTTCCGCTTCTCGGAGATCTGGCTCCAATAGGCGCCCGCTTCCTCGTCGAAGGCTCCGCGCGCCGCCTGATATTCCTGCAGCTTGCGGCGATATTCGAGCACGGCGGGCGAGGCACCACCTTGCGCGAAGAACTGCGACAGTAGCTGCGCCCTGGCATTGCTGACGGACGGCGGCAGCGCGTCGGCCTCGCCGCCCCGCGCGGCGGGCGCGAGCAGAACGAGCACAAATGGAACCGCAACCAGACTTTTTCGAATCGATTGATGCATGCTGCCCTCTTAGCAGGCATCCGGTAACCGTCACGTTAACGTGCCGTTTACCATCGTCACTTCCAGGCGAACACCGGCTGTTCCAGCTCGGCGACGCGGGTCTGCCGCCCCGCCAGCACCTCGCGGAACTGGTAGATCAGCGCCGCCGTCGGCGCGTGGATCAGGCTCATCTGGTGATGGAAGCGGATCACATGGCGGCTGCTCTCGGGGATCGCGATGAAGTCGAAGGCGTCCTCGCGCTCGATCGTCGTGAGCGCGATGCGATGGACCGAGGCGACCTCATCGGGGTTCGGCCGGATCGCAGCGCTGTCTGCGGCCCAGACCACGACCGGCGTGATCAGATAACCGGAGCGGGTCGGATAATCATCGAGCGCGCCGAGCACATCAGCGCCGGTGAGGCGAAGGCCGAGCTCCTCGTCGAGCTCGCGCAGCGCGGCCTCGACCGGCGTCTCGCCGGCATCGCAGCGTCCACCCGGCAGCGCCCATTGGCCGCGATGGGCGCGCAAATGCGATGCGCGCAGCGTGAGCAGGAACGCGGTGTCGTCGCCCTCGCCCGCGTCAGTCAGCGCGACCGCCACTGCGGCGCGCTTCAGTGCCGGCGCCGCGCCGTCTTCCGGCAGCCGCGTGAAGGCTGTGCAGGCAGCCGCGATATTCCGCCGTGTGGCATCGTCGAACGGTCTCATCATGCTTGACTACACCACGTCCGGCCCCGATGAAATGAGATCGAAGGCCCGCAGAGGAATGGACGACGAGATGACCAACAAGGCCGCCGCAAGGCTCAAATCAGAGGGCTGGAGCATCCTGGAGACCACGGGCTTCATGCACCTGATCGGCCCATTGTGGGAGCGCGAGGTCGACGGCCAATACGAATTCGCACTCGCCACCGAGGACAAGCACCACAACCGCCGCGGCATGGTCCAGGGCGGCGTGATGATGACCTTCGCCGACCGCACCTGCGGCATGACCGCCCGCTACACTTCCGGCAAGGAATTCATGGCGACGGTGCAACTCGACACCCATTTCGTCGAGGCCGGCCAGATCGGCGACATCCTGATCTCCCGCCCCCGCGTGGTGCGCTCGACCCGCAGCCTGATCTTCATGAGCACCGAGGTCACGGTGGACGATCGCTGCATCGTGATGGCCAATGGCGTGTTCAAGATCCTGAAGGGGCCGGCGTAGGCACACGTTAGGCAGCCCCGCTGCCAACCACACCCACCACTGTCGTCGCCCGGCTTGACCGGGCGACCCAGTACGCTGCGGCCTCTCGGCTCAATCACAGCCGTCTCTGGAATACTGGATCGCCCGATCAAGTCGGGCGATGACACCGAATATTCGGCATGAGTGCATGGCCACCCGTCATTGCGAGCGCAGCGAGACAATCCAGAACTCTCCCCGCGGGCGCATCTCTGGATTGCTTCGCTGCGCTCGCAATGACGGGGCTGGATAGCTATGCTGTCGCCTCCGAAAGCTTCGAGGACCACTCATGCAATACCGCCAGCTCGGCCGCACCGGCCTGAAAGTCTCGCCGATCTGTCTGGGCACCATGATGTTCGGCGGGCCGACCGATGAAGCCGCATCGAAACGGATCATCGACAAGGCGCACGGCGCGGGCATCAACTTCATCGACACGGCGGACGCCTATTCGAAAGGCGCATCCGAAGAGGTCGTGGGCCGCGCCATCGCCGGCAACCGCCACGCCTGGGTGCTCGCGACGAAACTCGCCAATCCCATGGGTGATGATCCCAACCGCGTCGGCCTGTCGCGGCGCTGGGTCATGCAGGCCGCCGACGAAAGCCTGAAGCGGCTCGGCACCGACCACATCGACATCTACTATCTGCACAAGGAAGACCATGCGACGCCGCTGGAGGAGACGGTGCGCGCGATGGGCGATCTGATCCGATCAGGCAAGGTGCGCTATTTCGGCGTCTCCAACTATCGCGCCTGGCGCGTCGCCGAGATCTGCAACATCTGCGACCGGCTCGGCATCGACCGGCCCGCGGTGAGCCAGCCCTATTACAACGCGATGAACCGCATGCCCGAGGTCGAGCACTTTCCGGCCTGCGCCTATTACGGCCTCGGCATCGTGCCCTACAGCCCCTTGGCGCGCGGCGTGCTCACGGGCAAGTACAAGCCGGATGCCGCCCCGGACAAGGAGACGCGCGCCGGCCGCAACGACACCCGCATGATGCAGACGGAGTGGCGGCCGGAGTCGCTCCAGCTCGCACAGGAGATCAAGACTCACGCCGAGAAGAAAGGCATCACCGCCGGCGAGTTCGCCGTCGCCTGGGTGCTGAACTCGGCGTTCGTGACCTCCATCATCGCCGGCCCCCGCACCGAACAACAATGGGACGACTACATCCGCGCACTCGACTATCGCTTCACCGCGGAGGACGAAGCGCTGATCGATCGACTGGTCGTGCCGGGCCATCCCTCGACGCCGGGCTACAACGACCCGGCCTATCCGATCGAAGGCCGCCGCGCGCGGACGAGCTGACAGCGGGAGACGACGATGCCGCATGAGGACCGCTACGGCCTGCCGCTCTCAACCGCATCCAATGCGGCGGCAGCCGCCTATCGTGAGGGTGTCGACCTCATGCTCGCAGGCTGGACCGGCACGGCGGAGGCGCTGGAGCGCGCGATTGCGACCGATCCGGATTTCGCACTTGCCCATATCGCCCGCGGCCGCGTGCATGCTTTCTATCAACAGGGCGATCTCGCGCGGCAGAAGGCGGCGGCCGCGCGCGAGCTCGTTGCGAGGCGCGGCACGGAGCGCGAGCGCTCGCATGTCGAGACGCTGGCGCTCGCGATCGAGGGCCGGCTGCCGGAAGCGATCGCAGCGATGCTGCAGCATGTCGAGAGCTGGCCCCGCGATGCCGTCGTGCTGTCGCTGCCGCTCGGTGCGTTCGGCCTGTTCGCCTTCTCCGGCATGGCCGATCACGACCGCGCGCGGCATGAGCTGTGCGAGCGCGTCGCGCAGCACTATGGCGAGGACTGGTGGTTCCTCACGCTGTATGGCTGGGCGATGACGGAGAACGGCGACGTCGCGCGTGGCCGGCCCGTCACCGAGCGCGGCTTCAATCTCCGCCGCGCCAACGCCCACGCCGCGCATGCCGTGCTGCATGCGATGTTCGAGGACGGCTCCATCGAAGAAGCCGATCGTCTCGTCGACGACTGGATCCCCTCCTACGACCGCGCCGGCATCCTGCACGGCCATATCCGCTGGCATCAGGCACTCGGCGCGCTCGAGCATGGCGATGCCGCACGGGCGCTCAAGATCTATGCCGACGTGCTCCAGCCCTCGGCCACGCAGGCGCCGCCGCTCAACATCATCACTGACGGCGCCTCGCTGCTCTGGCGCCTGTCGACGTACGGCCATGCGGTGCCGAAGGCATTGTGGGTGGAGGCCGACGCGACGGCGCAAAAACTGTTTCCGAAATCGAGCCTGCCGTTCGCCGACGTCCACATGGCGCTGTTCGCCGCCGCAACGCAAAATCAGGAGGCGCTCGCCGCCCGCCTTGCCGTGATCGAGCAGCGCCTGGCCGACGGCAAGCTGGCGGCCGGCCCCGTGGTGCCGGCGATCTGCCGCGCACTGGCGGCCTTTGCTGACGAGGATCATGCGGCTTGCGTACGCTTGCTCGCGCCTGTGCTGAGCGAGGTCGTGCGCATCGGCGGCAGCCATGCCCAGCGCGAGTTGATCGAGGACACGTTCATCGTCGCCCTCATGCGCAGCGGCGAACTCTCCCGCGCGCGCACCCTGCTCGACGCCCGCCTGCACCGCCGCCCCTCCTTCCGCGATACGCGCTGGCAGGCGACGATGGGTTAGCTCTGCCACGAAAAAAACACCGGCCTGACGGCTAGTGCCCGCCGGGACGGTGGGGCGATTTGGACGAATCGCCAGGGATGGTGCGGTGGTATTCCAGACGGACTCGGCAATGCGAACGGGACGCAACCAATTGGCGATTCGACGGTTATGAAGCGGACCCTCGCCGCGTCCCGTTTTCCATGGTCCCGATGTCCAGCGTCCCCCGGCATGCGAGCCTGACGATGCGCCTCCGCCGACCGGTCCTCGCAGCAACCCTCGCCGCCTCCCTCGTCACCGCCCTTGCAGCTTCGGCAAGCCCTTGTTTCGCCGAAGATTCCAAGCCCATTCCGGTCAACAACCCACCGGCGCAGCAGAACGCCCTGATCGACCTGCTGGCGCTGATGTCCGGCCAGTGCAAGACGCTGAAGGTCGCGGGCCGCACCTTCGCCTGCAAGACGGTCGCCTATGCCCATGGCGACACGGGCCGGGTCAATTTCGCGGTCGCCGTCGACGATCCCACCGATGCGAACCACGTCGTGTCGTTCTCCGGCGAGAACGGCAAGCGCGCCGACGACAATTCCTACGAGCTGCCGATCGACCGCATGCTGCTCAACTCCAAGGACCGGCCCAAGGTCGACGGATTGCCGGTGCCCGCCGAACAGGCCTCCACCGGCGTTTGCCGCCAGACCGGTAACTTCGCTGCCAGGAAGGTGAACGACGTGACCTGCTCGGCGACCGACAGCGAGGGACGTCGATATGAACTGCTGTTCGTCTCCGACGGTACGCCGGTGAGCGTGCGCCGCATCCGGCAATCGTCGCCGTCGATCCAGGACCCGTTCAAGTAGCGGCACTTCGTCTCGTCCCGCTCGTCAGCGGAGCGGATGCGCATCCTTCCATTTGAAACTCCCGGTCAGGCGGGTATGCTCGCGCGCGCGTCCTCATCGAGGAGGTCCGATTGCAACTGGAGCCGGGGGGCCGAGAGTCCAGCAATGCTTGTGATCACCGGGCTCGTGCGCATCCTGATCGTCTGCCTGCTCGCCAGCCTGTCGCGTGAATGCATCGCAGCCGACGGCCCACGGCAGCGTTCGATCCTCGTGCTGGAAGAAGCCGATTTTCGCTCGCCCTTCTATTCCGAGATCTTTGCCGGCATCCGCGCCGCCGCAAAGCAGAACGGCAAGGGACACACAGTGATCTTCGGCGAGAGCCTCGATCTCGCCCGCTTCCCGGGACCGGACTACGAAGAGAGTCTGGTCGGTCATCTCAAGACCAAATATGCGCATCGGCCGATCGACGTCATCGTCTCGATCGGCGTGACATCGGCGAAATTCCTTCAGGCGCGCAAGCAGGACATCTGGCCCGCCGCGCCTGTCGTGTACGGCTTCGTGCCGGACATGCCCGAGACGCGCGCGCTGTTCCTGCCCAACACGACGGCCGTCTTCGCAAGGGTCAGACCGGCGCAGCTGCTGATCGCGGCGCGCGCCGTCGTCCCCGACCTGACCCATGTCGTCCTCGTGGGCGAAGCCTGGAAGAATCCACTGACATACGGACACTGGAAGCAGGACTTCGCGGCCGCCATGCCCGATCTCGAAGTCACCGATCTGTCCGGCACCGTGCTGCGTGAGGTGCGCAGTCACGTCGCCTCCCTGCCCGCCCGCTCTGCGATCCTGACCTCGGCGATGTATTCCGACGGCGAAGGCACCTATTATTCCCCCGCCGCGGCGCTCGCACGCGTCGCCGAGAATGCGAACCGCCCGATCATCATCACGTCAGATACGTTCCTCGGACGGTCGGGCGTGGGCGGCTTCCTGCTGCTGCCCGAGATCATCGGCCGGGAAGCCGGCGAGGTCGCGATGCGCATCCTCGACGGCGAAGCGCCGTCGAGCATCGCACCCGTCAGCGGGAACAACGTGAAGCCGATCTTCGACTGGCGGCAGCTGAAACGCTGGAATGTGGACGAAGCCAATCTGCCCCCCGGCAGCGAGGTGCGTTTCCGCCAACCGAGCTTCTGGGAGCAGTATTACTGGCACTCCATCATGATCGCGGGCGTGGTGCTGGTGCAGGCGCTGATGATCACCATTCTGCTGCGCGAGCGCCGGCTGCGCTTCGTGGCCGAGGTCGAGGCGCGCCAGCGCATGTCGGAGCTCGCCCACATGAACCGCCGCGCGACCGCCGGAGAGATGTCCGTCTCGCTCGCACACGAGCTGAACCAGCCGCTCGCCGCCATTCTGATCAATGCCGAGACCGCCCAGCAGATTTTGCGGAATCCGGCGCCCGACCTCGGCGAAGTCAGGGACATACTGGACCACATCCGGCGCGACGATCAGCGGGCGGCCGAAGTCATCGGCCGGCTGCGCTCGTTTCTGAGGCGAGACCCGACCGAACGGCGCGAGCTCGACCTCAATGCCACGGTCGGCGAGGTGTTTCGATTCCTCTCCGTGCAGGCCCTGACCCACGATGTCGAGCTCGTGACTCAGCCGTCCCCGCGGACATCCGCGTGAAAGGCGACAAGGTGCAGCTGCAGCAGGCCATCCTGAACATCGTCGTGAACGGCATGGAGGCCGTGGCCCATCTTCCGAACGAGCGGCGCCGCGTCGTCGGACGAACCAGTCTCGCTGAGGGCAACCTCGCCCTTGTCTCCATCGCCGACGCAGGTCACGGCATCCTCGCGGAGAAAGTGACCGAGATCTTCAAGCCGTTCTTCACGACCAAGACGCAAGGCATGGGCATAGGCCTCTCGATCGCGCATACCATCGTCGAGGCGCATGGCGGCCGCATCTGGGCCGAAAACGCCCCGTCAGGGGGCGCCGTCTTTCACGTCAGCCTGCCGCTGGCCGCGCCACGGTAGCGACCAATCTCCGGAGCGACCCATGACGCGCGACCGCCTGTTCCTGCTGCGCCCCGGCTTCGAGGACCCCGCCTATCCGGGCCAACGCTTCTACTGCTGGCATTGCGCGCTGATGGAGGGGGTGCTCGCCTCGTTTCCACAGCTTGCCGAGAAGCTCGACATCGAGCGCATCGCCTGGCCGCGGCCGCGGCAATCCGTGATCGCGCTGGTCGGCGAACAGAATCAGTCGCTGCCGCTGCTCGTGCTGGCGGACGGCGCGACGTCGCGGCACCAGACCGGCAGCCATCAGGGCCGCGCCTTCATCGCCGACAAGGACGCCATCCTCGCCGCGCTGTCAGAGCGGCACGGCTTTCCCGATCCGCATCCGTGAGGACCGTGCGTAGGGTGGGTTAGCGTCAGCGCAACCCACCTCTTTGGTCGCCGCAGAGATAGCAGTGGTGGGTTACGCCTTCGGCTAACCCACCCTACGAGACTGTCCGTCGCGAAACGAGGGAAGATTGGCATTGCACCCTCCCGATCGCTGCGCATAGTCGGCGCAACAAACCAGCCGAGCCCGCCCCGCCATGCCCACTCCCCTCCCCGCCCTCATCGTCGTCGACGTCCAGCGCGCCTTCGACGAATGGGAGGCGGCGGGCAAGCGGCGCAACAATCCCGAGGCCGTGGCGCGCATCGCCGACCTGCTCGCGGTGTTCCGGACCAATCGCGCATCGATCTTCCACATCCGCCACGAGGGCACGAGGCCGAACTCGTCGTTTCTGCCGTCGCGCTCGGGCTATGCGGTCAAGGACGAGGCGCGCGAGCAGGACGGCGAGCCCGTGATCGTCAAGCGCGTCAACAGCGCCTTCATCGGTACGGACCTCGAGACGCGCCTGCGCGAAGCCGGTATCACCACACTCGTCATCTGCGGCGCCACCACCAATCACTGCGTCGAAACGACGACGCGGATGGCCGGCAATCTCGGCTTCGATGCGCGCCTGGTGCGCGATGCGACCTGGACGTTCGACCGGGTCGGCCCCGACGGCGATGCGCATTCGGCCGAGGACATCCACGCGATGACGTTGTCGAATCTCAACGGCGAATTCGCACGCATCGTCACGGCGAGCGACGTGGTCGCGTCATTCGCGGCGAAGTGATGGCACCGATGCGGCACGCGTGGTGATGCGACAATAAATCCCACGACATGCGATGATTCGCTGACCTCGAACATCGCGCGCTGCGTCGTTTCGACGCCCGCACTGGCGGGAACGCAGCGAGCACCCATGTGTTGTCACACGACATTCAACTGGAGTGACGACATGAAGTATCTCATTGCCGTGATGGCCGTCGGTGCCGCGGCGCTGGCCGGCGGATCGGCGGCGAACGCGGCCAACACCACGAGCGCGAAGCAGAACGCGCCGACCGACATCAGCGCGCAGCACCGGCACCATTATCACGGCCATCGCCATCATCACTGGCGCCATCACAACCACGGCTATTATCGTCCGCACTACCGGAACTACGGCTACTACCCGCGGCACCACGGCTATTATGGCGGCGGACCGTACGGCTATTACGGCGGCGGCCCCAGCGTAAGCTTCGGCTTTGGCGGCAGCCGCTGGTAAACTGGCCGGCACGGACGAACGAAAGGCCCGCGCATGCGCGGGCCTTTTTTATCCCCGCAACATCGTCTCCGCCGTCGCCAGCCCGCTCGACAGCGCGGCCTCGACCGTGCCCATGTCGCGCCCCCGGTAGAGCGCTTCGCCGGAGAACAGCACGGCACCGTCGGCGCGCGCGAGGACCGCCTGCGCATCGCGTGTGCGCGGCGTCGCCCAGGAATAGGCGCCGCGGGCGAACGGGTCATGCATCCAATTGGTCGCCGCGGCCGCGACGAGCTCGCGCGCGATAGCCTCGCGAGGCAAGCCGAAGATCGTGGCGAGCGAGTCCAGCCCGGTGTCGACCAGTCCTTGCGAATCGAGATGCGACAGCTCCGCCGCCCGCGGGCCTCCGAACCAGCCGGTCAGCACCGGACGCTCGTCCGGATAGCGCGTCCACCACACCGGAATGGCCTGGTCCGACAGCAGGAACGTCATGTCGGCAAGGTCAGGCTTGTGCTCGCGCCACCATGGCCGCGTAAAGCGCAGCAGGATTTTGATCACGCTGCCGAAGCCGATATCGTCGGCGGCAGCGGCCTTCGTCCGCGCAGCCACGGGCAGAGCGATGTCTGGCAATAACGGCAGCGGAACGGTGACGATCACGCGATCGCAGCCGTGCACGTCGCCATTGGCGCAACGGACGACAAGCGCGCCGCCCGCCTCTTCGATGGCCGATACCACGCAGCCGAAGCGGATCGCGGCGCCATGCCCGCGGCACTCGGCCGCCAGGAAATCGATCAGCGCGCCATAGCCGCCGACGATGCGCGCCTGAGCGTGGTGCCCGCCGTCCATCCATTCCTCGCGCAGCGCCAGGATCGAGGCGCGCGCCGGATCGGCCGCGTCGTAGCCCTCGACCATGCGCTCGATGGAATAGCGCAGCCGCTCGTATTTTGGTCCGGAAAAATGGCGGTGCAGGAAATCGGTGACGGTGAGATCATCCTTCAACTCCGCGAGCACGGCTTGCAGCTCCGCCTCATGCGGATCGTGGCGCTCTTCGCGCGAGAGCCCTGTGCCGTCAAAGCTCCATTGCGTGCCCTCGATCTCCTGAAGCGACAACCCCGCCTCGCGCAGCAAAGCGCGCGTGACCGGCGCCTCGCCATGGATGAATTCGGCGCCGCCATCGGCGGGATAGCCGAACTCCGATGCCGGCAGCGGATGGATGCGGCCGCCGCAGCGCTCGCGTGCTTCGAGAATGGTCACCCTCTTGCCGCCGCGCGCGAGCGCACGCGCCGCCATCAGGCCGGCCGCCCCCGCGCCGACGATGACAATGTGCTCTGGCATATCAGGCATGGCGGCGCTTTACCCGGCCACGCCTTGCGGATCGTTCTTGATCAGATAGCGCAGCAGCAGCACACCGCCGCCAAGCTCCCGCACGCTCTCCAGCGTCATCGCGGTGAGGGGCGCGCGCTTGTTGCTGTCCGCTGCGATGGAATCGAACACGAAGGGCGCGCCGCTGGCCCCATCGATCGCCGGACTGAGGATCAAATTGAATTCGTCGATCAGACCGGCGCGCAAGAAGGCGCCATTGGCGACGCCGCCGCCCTCCACCAGCAGCCGCTTCACCCCCAACTCATGATTGAGGATGTCGAGCGCCAGCGCCAGGTCGATCTCGGAGTCGATCTCGGACTTGCCGGCGAAGATGTAGGACACGCCTTCGCCGCGCAGCCCCGCCAGATGCGAATCCGGCACGCTCTCGGTAAGCACCACCACGATCGGATCACCGCCGATGTCGGAACGGCCCCAGCCGATCTTGCCCTGCGCGTCGAGCACGACGCCGTAGGTCTTTGCATCGCGCCGCGCGAACCAGCTCTGACGCGGAAAGGTCTCGCCCGACATTTCGGGATAGGGCTTGCCCTTGGCGAACTCCGAGCCGGTGACACGGCCGATCACCCAGGCATCACCGCCGAGCTCCTCGTGGATCTTCTCGAACCAGTCCGTGCCCGCGCCCTTCGGACGCCAGCGGCTGGGATGCGTGCGGCCGTCGAGGCTCGAATGCATCAGACAGATGACATAGGGCTTCATGCAAATCTCCGGATGACGCTCAAGCCGGCGTTCCGCTGCCGCCGTCGGCTTTGGCGCGATCGTTGACGATCACCGCGAGCGGATTGAGCTTTGGCGGTGCGACGAGCTGGAGCGTGTTGGTGTCGTGATGATTGAACGGCGCGCCGCGGACGAACAACTCGGTCTGGATCAGATAGGTCCAGCTGCCGTCGTCGTTGAAGGTGATGTCGCAGCGGTAGGAATCAGTGCGGAAGGCCTGTTCCAGGAAATCGGTCGAGCAGATCCCGTAAGCGGTGTCGCCACGCTTCGCGGTGACCGAGATATTCCGGTCATCCGGCCCGGCCTTGCCCGAGGCCAGCAGCACCTGCCCGCGCGGGATCGCCAGCGTCTGCATGATCAGCCCGGTCGCGGGCTCCCACAGCCAGTAGCCGACCTGGTCATGGAAGGTGATGTCTTCTTCCGGCGTGTTGATGTGGATGTGATAGCGCAAGCCATAGAACAGCTGCGGGCCGTTGGCCTGCGGATCGATCGGGTCCATCCTGATACGCTCGATGAAGGTGCGCCGCTCCGGACCATCCGCCTTCGGATTGATGTCGATGCCCTTGTCCGCCTGCCACGTGCCGGCAAGTCGGCGAAGCGGGCCGAGATTGGCGAGGGCGTCGGGCGAGACGTCCTCAGGCTCGGTGAAGATGTCGGCGGGAATGGGGAGCATGGGAACCTCGCGTCGTTGCGGGAGGCAGCAATAGCACAAGGCCGGCGCAAAACTACTGCGACGGAACCAGAAGCCGTGCCGGACGTTGTCGGCCGTCGAGTCCTTGAAATCCGGGCCTCGGTTGGGCAAGGACGCCCATGTCACGCGTCGCGGGGAGTCCGGTGCTGTCTGAGAAAGCCGCTCGGCAGTCGACTGATGTATCCTTCCTCGCCGATGGCGGCGAGCTGGGCGCGATGATGCGCGCCTTCGACTGGTCGGACTCGCCGCTCGGCCCTCCCTATCATTGGTCCCAGGCCCTCAAGACGACAGTCGGCATGCTGCTGGCGGCGCAGGCCCAGATCGTTCTGTTCTGGGGCCCCGATTTTGTCGCGCTCTACAATGACGCCTATGCGCCGGGCATCGGCGCCAATCATCCCCGCGCCCTCGGTCGCCCGGCGATCGAGAATTGGGGCGAGCTGTGGGACGATCTCGAACCGTTGCTGGCCGGCGTTCGCCGCACGAGGACAACATTCGCCGCAAAGGACCGGCCCTTCTACGTCGAGCGTCACGGCTACGGCGAGACGAGTTACTGGGACGTCTCCTATTCGGCCATACCCGATGACGACGGCTCGGTCGGCGGCGTCCTCTGCATCGTCTCCGAGACGTCCGAGCGTGTTCGCGGCGAGACCCAGCTGCGGGCCAGCGAAGCGCGCTACAGGGAGCTGAATGCCACGCTCGAACAGCGCGTGGCCGAACGCACCGCCGAGCGACACCTGCTTGCCACGATCGTGGAGACCACCGACGGGCAGATTCAGGCCCTCGATCTCGACTATCGCTGGCTCGCCATCAACGCGTCCTGCGCCGATGCCTATGGGCGCATCTTCGGCAAGTGGCCGAAGGTCGGCGATTCCCTGCACGAATTCCTGGCCGACCGGCCGGAGCATCTCGCTGCGGCCACGGCGATCTGGAGCCGCGCGCTGGGCGGCGAAGCCTTCACCACGATCGAGGAATTCGGCGATCCCCGCTTCGACCGCCGCGTCTACGAGATGAGGTTCGAGGCGCTGCGCGCGCCGGATGGCACGCGGATCGGTGCGTTCCTGACCGGGACGGACGTGACCGATCGCCTGGAGGAGCAGGCGCGTCTCGCACAGGCGGAGGAGGCGCTGCGTCACGCCCAGAAGATGGAGGCCATGGGCCAGCTCACCGGCGGCGTCGCGCACGACTTCAACAATCTTCTCACGCCGATCGTCGGCCTGCTCGACATGTTCCAGCGCAAGGGCATCGGCGGCGAGCGCGAGCACCGCCTGATCGCCGGCGCAGCGCAGGCGGCCGAGCGGGCCAAGACGCTGGTGCAGCGTCTTCTCGCCTTTGCGCGCCGGCAACCGCTTCAGGCCGTTCCGGTCAATATCAGCCGGCTCGTCGCCGAGATGGGCGACCTGATCTCGAGCACGACCGGACCGCAGATCCAGGTGACGGTGGACACGCCGGAAGGGCTTCCCGAGGCGATGGCCGATCCCAACCAGGTCGAGATGGCGATCCTGAACCTCAGCGTGAATGCAAGGGATGCCATGCCCGACGGCGGCAAGTTGTGCATCTCGGCCAAGGCCCGCAGGGTTGAGCGCGCACACGAATCGGGACTGATGCCGGGCACCTATGTCTGCATCTCGGTCGCCGATACCGGCATCGGCATGGACGAGGACACGCTGGCTCACGCCGTCGAGCCGTTCTTCTCGACCAAGGGTGTCGGACAAGGCACCGGTCTCGGCCTTTCGATGGTCCACGGCCTGGCGTCCCAGCTCGGCGGCGCGCTCACGATCAGGAGCGCCGTGGGCTCAGGGACGACGGTGGAGTTATGGCTGCCGGTGAGCCAGGCGACCCCAGGCGCGATCGACATCGTCCCCCAGCCGAAACTGCAGCCGCTTGCCGCCGGCACGGCGCTGCTGGTGGACGACGAACCGCTGGTGCGCATGAGCACCGCCGAAATGCTGAGCGAGCTCGGCTACAGGGTCGTCGAGGCGGCCTCGGCGGAAGACGCCCTTCAGCGCGTCAGGGAAGGCCTTCGGCCGAACCTGCTCATCACCGACCATCTCATGCCGGGCATGAGCGGCACGGACCTCGGCCGCATCCTGCGCAATCAATATCCCGAGCTCCAGATCCTCGTGGTCTCAGGCTACGCCAACAGCGAAGGCATCACGCCGGATTTGTCGCGGCTGACAAAGCCATTCCGGAGCGATGAGCTGGCGGCGAGCCTGGCGAACCTCACCAAGGTGGCGCATTAGGCCGCCAAGCACCATTCACGCGCCGCTTCAGCCAGCCTTCGTCCCCGTGATGGCCGCAAGCGCGTCGACGAGGCGGTCGAGATCGGCCTCATCGGTGTAGAGCGCCGGCGTCACGCGGATGCACTGGCCCTTGGCGACGCCCGCCCGGCGAACCGTCAGGACCTTATGCGTGTCCCTGAGCTTCGCCACGATGGCGTCGTTGTCGGCCTTGCTCGTCTTGCCGGCGAGGCGGAACGACGTGATCGCACCATAGAGGCCCGCCTCATCCGGCGTCAGGATCTCGATGTCCCTGAAGCCCCGGCTACGACTGACCCAGTAGTCGCGCAAGTAACGCAGGCGCGCCTGTTTCGCCGCAGCACCGATCTGCTCATGGAGCTCGACGGCCGTGGGCACCGTCAGCACCGTGGCGAAATTGACCGTGCCGGTGTGCACGCGCGAGCGGATGTCGGTTTCCGGAAAATCCTCGTCACCGAGGTCGCGATCGATGGCGGCGAGGCGGTCCTTCTTGATGTAGAGGAAGCCCACGCCGACCGGCGCGCCGATCCATTTGTGCAGGTTGAAGCCGACGAAATCGACCTCGAGCTCGCCCACCCTGAAGTCCATCTGTCCCCAGGAATGAGCGGCGTCGAGGATGACGTCGACGCCCTTCGCCCTGGCCATGCGCGCGATCTCGGCGACCGGCATGACGAGGCCGGTGCGATGGCTGACATGGGTGAGGAGCAGAAGCCTGGTCTTCGGATTCGCTTCGAGCGCACGGGCATAGGCGTCGAGCACGCCCTGACGGGTGGCCGGCTCCGGCACATCGAACTTGACCACGTCGACACCGCGGCGCGCCTTCAGCGCGTTCATCGCATACTGCATCGAATCATAGTCGAGGTCGGCGTAGAGCACGCTGTCGCCGGGCTTCAGCCTGTTGTAGCCGTTGATGAGCAGCTGCAGCGCTTCGGTCGCGCCGCGGGTGAGCGCGATCTCCTCGGGCGCAGCTCCAACCGCCGCCGCCACCTTGGCCCGCACGGCCTCGAAATCCGCGCCCGCGCGCTGCCGCGCGTAATAGGTGTTCTGATAGTTGACCATGTCGGACAGGCGGATGAACTCACGCCGCACCGGCTCGGCCATGATGCCCCAGAAGCCGTTCTCCAGATTGACGACGTCAGGCGTCACGGCATAGAGCCGCTTCACGGCCGTCCAATAGGCCTTGTCGGTGGCGATTGCGGCCGCGGGTCCGCTCAGTTGCGCCGGCAGTCCCTCGGCGGCAAGCGCCGGCGCCGAAAGCGGCGCGACGGCTGCGGCCGCGAGGCCCTTCAGGATCGACCGACGGTCGGAAGAAATTGTCTTGATCAGATGCATGTCCACTCTCCGCGAAGCGCGGCGAAAGGAGCAGCATTCATTGACCGGGCGATGACAATCCGATGATGCCGGCGACCCGGCCGCAGGGAATGTGCGTGCATCGCGCGGGCGGTCGCGGGAATGAGGGCCGCTGATCGCCGCCCTCAACCGAAGACCGCTCTCAAGCCGCTTCCGACATCGATTTCGCACGCTGCTCGAGCACGCCGATCGTCGACACCAGATTGTCGCGTCGCGCGCGAAGATTGGCCGCGAGCAGCGGATAGGCCGGCTGATTCACGTCGAACACACCGGTTTTCGCTTCTTCCTCGAGAATGTCGGTGTTCAGCAGCCGAACACGCCACCACAAATCGGCGATCAACGCATCGAGCTGGAGTTCACCAGTCGCACCAGAACGGGACACTTCCTGCATGACTTGCCTCAACCTGAAACGGCCACCTCTGCCGGGGCCTGGATTGGTCCTGACTGAGCAAGCAGGGTGCCAGGAATGGGCGGGCGCGATCGGGTTTGGAAGCGAGCTGCACGATGGTCCGGTTGTCAGCAGAACCGGTGAACGCGCACGCGAGGCGGAGTTCGCGGCCGTCGTTCAGCTTCTATGAGGATCGGGGAAATTCAGCGAACAAGCTGGATGGTGCCCAGGGGCGGAATCGAACCACCGACACTGCGATTTTCAGTCGCATGCTCTACCAACTGAGCTACCTGGGCGTGCTCCTAGAGAGGGGCCAAAGCCCATCGAGCGGGCGGTTTATAGTGGGCCGAGAGCTGCCTGTCCACCCGGCTTTGCCAAGTGGCTTCGCCGGGGACGGCCCGGCTGTGCACAAGGTGGGGCGGGCTTGCCGCGGCTGGCGCGCGGCGCGTCGATGAAGCATCTAAGCTATTGATATAACTTACTATTCGACATCATCCACTTCGTCGTCGCGGCCGGGGATGACGTAGGAACCCTTCAGCCAGCGGTTCAGATCGACGTCGCGGCAGCGCGAGGAGCAGAACGGGCGGGTGGCCTGCGCCTGCGGCTTGCCGCAGATCGGGCAGGTTTTGAGCGGCCCGGCGGGCTTTTTGACCTGGTCGTCCATGAGGTGCGCAGCTTAACTGGGATGAGGGAGTTCAAGCGCCTGTCGGCGAAGGGGTTCCGGGAGCAGCCGCGCATGCGCCGCCGCGCGGACCCGGCCGGGCCATTCTACTGTGCATGGGGTTGTTTTCGAGGTTTTTGTCGGCGCGGCCTTTTTGTCAGCGTGGCCTTGGCGCTCACACCGCGGTGGAGTTGAGCCAGCCGAAGCGGATCGGAAAGCCCTCGCCGCCGAGCAGCGTCGTGGTCTCGTAGAGCGGCAGGCCGACGACGTTGCTGTAGGACCCCACCATCTTCACCACGAAGGAGCCGGCGATGCCCTGCACGGCATAGCCGCCGGCTTTGCCGCGCCATTCGCCGGAGCCGATATAGGCCTGGATGTCGTCCTCCGACAGGCGCTTGAAGCGGACGCGGGTTTCGACCAGGCGCTGGCGGAAGGCCTCGCGCGGGGTCACCAGGCAGATCGCGGTGTAGACGCGGTGGTTGCGGCCCGACAGCAGCCGCAGGCACTGCGCGGCTTCGTCCACGAGATTGGCCTTGGGCAGGATGCGGCGGCCGACCGCCACCACGGTGTCGGCGGAGAGGATGAAGGAGCCGCGCAGCTCATCGTCGAGCTGCACCGATTTGAGTGCCGCATCAGCCTTGGCGCGCGCGAGCCGATTGGCGCAGGCGCGCGGCAGCTCGCCCCGCTTCGGCGTCTCGTCGACGTCGGCCGGCCGGAGCGCGTCCGGCTCGATGCCGGCCTGGTTGAGCAGCGACAGGCGTCGCGGCGAACCGGAGGCAAGTACGAATTTGGGGCGGCCGAGCATCAGGTGATTTGGGGGATGAAGGAGGGGATGAATTGCGCGCGGAACCTATCGGAAGGGGGCTGATTTCACAACCCGGGAACCCGGACTTTGCTGATTCGAAGCGTCCGACATCGCTGTGCCCTCAGTCTGTGACGCAGGTGTTACGCCCGCCGGATGCTACCCGCTCGCCGCGCCGACCTTGGCAAAACGCCGGCGGATGCGCAGCAGGAGCTGGTCGCAGACCTCGCGATAGGCAGCGAGCTTCTGGTCGCGGCTGCCCTCGATGGTGGTGGGATCCTGGGTCGGCCAGTATTCGACATCGGCGGCGAGCGTGCGGGTCAGCTCCAGCGCCTTGTGGTGCGCTTCCGGCGAGAGCGTGATGATGAGGTCGAAATTCAGTCCCTCCCAATCCTCCAGCTCCTCGAAGGTCTGCGGCTTGTGGGTGGAGATGTCCTGGCCGAGCTCGCCCATCACGGCGACCGCGAACGGATCGAGCTCGCCCTTCCTGGCGCCGGCCGACTTCACGTAGAGGCCCTGCGGAAACATGTGCTGCAGCAGGCTCTCGGCCATCGGCGAGCGCACGCTGTTCATCGCGCAGGCGAACAGCACCGATTGCGGATCGCGTGCGCGTGGGGGCGCAGCCATCCGCGTTTAGCCTCTTTTGATAGAGGGCATGGCCTTGTCGGAAAACCGCTGCACACTTTTCCGGGCCATGCCCTAGCCCTTCCAATGCAGGACGGTAATGAGCGTGAACAGCCGGCGCGAGGTCTCGAAATCGACCCGCACCTTGCCCTTCAGCCGCTCCTGCAGCGTTCGCGATCCCTCGTCATGGATGCCGCGGCGGCCCATGTCGATGGCCTCGATCTTGTCCGGCGTCGCGGTGCGGATCGCCTGGTAGTAGCTGTCGCAGATCATGAAATAGTCCTTCACGATCCGCCGGAACGGCGTCAGCGACAGCAGATGCGCGACCACGGGCGATCCGTCCCCGCGGCGGATGTCGAACATCAGGCGGTTGCCGGTGATGCCGATATGCAGCGTGAACGGGCCCTGCCCGTCGGCGCCGTCGGGCGCGAACAGGTTCTGCTCGATCAGATCGTAGATCGCGATCGCACGCTCGTGCTCGATGTCCGGCCCGGAGCGGCCGATCGAGTCCTCGTCGAGCGTGACGCCGACGATGCGGTTCTGCGAGTCGTCCTGTTCGGGCGGCTTTGTCATGACAGATTGAGGCGCAATCCAATCGAGCGCGAATGAGCGTCCAGCCCCTCCGCCTTGCCGAGCGTCATCGCGGCCGGTCCCAGCGCGCGGAGCTGATCCGGGCCGCATTTCAGGATCGAGGTGCGCTTCATGAAGTCGTGCACCGACAGGCCTGAGGAGAATCGCGCCGAGCGCGCCGTCGGCAGCACGTGGTTGGAGCCGCCAACATAGTCGCCGATCGCCTCCGGCGTATGGGCCCCAAGGAACACCGCGCCGGCGTTGCGGATCTTGGCGGCGAGCCCGTCGGGATCGGTGGTCATGATCTCGAGATGCTCGGCTGCGATCGCGTCCGCAAGCGGAATGGCATCGTTGAGGTTCTTCACCATGATGATGGCGCCGAAATCGGCCCAGGAGGCGCTGGCGATCGCAGTGCGTGGCAGCGTCTTCAGTTGCGCTTCGACGGCCTTCTCGACATCGGCGGCAAGCCGCGCGGAATCGGTGATCAGGATCGACTGCGCGCTGGCATCGTGCTCGGCCTGCGCCAGGAGGTCGGCGGCGATCCAGTCGGCATTGCCGGTGTCGTCGGCAATGACAAGCACCTCGGAAGGACCGGCGATCATGTCGATGCCGACCTTGCCGAACACCAGCCGCTTGGCGGCGGCGACATAGGCGTTTCCGGGGCCAACGATCTTGGCGACCGGCGCGATGGTCGCCGTTCCGTGCGCTAGCGCGGCCACGGCCTGCGCGCCGCCGACGCGGTAGATCTCGGTGACGCCGCCGAGATGCGCGGCCGCCAGCACCAGCGGATTGAGCTTGCCGTCGGGCGAGGGCACCACCATCACGAGGCGCGAGACGCCGGCGACCTTTGCTGGCACCGCATTCATCAGCACCGAGGACGGATAGGCCGCAGTGCCGCCTGGGACATAGAGGCCGGCGGATTCGATTGCGGTGTAGCGCCAGCCAAGCTCGACGCCGAGTGGATCGGTGAAGCGCTCATCCTTCGGCAGCTGGCGGCTGTGGTAGGTCTCGATGCGGTCGCGCGCGAGCTTGAGCGCATCCAGTGTCGCTGCATCGCAGGCCTTCACGGCCGTCTCGATCTCGGCAGCAGTGACGCGCAGGCCGGATGCATCCAGCTTCAACCGATCGAATTTTGCGGTGGCCTCGAGCAGGGCGGCATCGCCGCGCCTTGCCACGTCGTCGACGATGGCGCGCGCGGCGGCCTCGACGTCGGCCGAGACCTCGCGCTTGGCGGCGAGGAAGGCCGCGAATCGCTGGTCAAAATCGGCGCTGCTGCGGTCGAGACGAACGGGCATTTTTGGCTTGGCTTCCGGCTGGTCTTTGGGGCGGATTGGCTCACCCGGGCCCCTGCTCAATGGCGCGGCGGCCCCCCGCCGTCAACCCTTGGAAGGTGTCGTCCCGGCCTAGTGCGCAATTGCGCACGGGGGCCGGGACCCATATCCACCGGCGGTAATTATTGGGCATATCGGAGCCCCATCTCGTTTCAACAACAAAGCCTTGGGGTTATGGGTCCCGGCCTTCGCCGGGACGACATTGTGGGCCACCCTCACCCCTCCCCTTCCACCTCCACGCCCGTCCCCAGGTCGTCCGTACCCAGATCCGTCAGCTCGCATTCCAGGCATTCGACGTCGAGGCGGATGGCGCCGCCCTGGGCGAACAGCAGGAGGGCGCTGCCGCCGGGCTCCTCGGCGCGGCCGTCCTGGGGGTGAAACTCGATGCCGACGAGGTCCAGCACCTTGTCCAGCGCGCCCAGGTCGATATTGCGCGATTTGCAGGCGAGCACGCGGTCGAAGCGGAGCGCGGCGACCAGCCGGCGCGGCTCGGTCGCGCCGTCCAGGGTCTGCTCCCAGTCCAGCCGGCTCATGCCGACCACCAGGCGCTTCTCGCTCTGCCGCCAGATGATGTCCGAGGCCTGCACGCGGGCGTCCTGGACATGTGTCGAGATCACGGCGAGGTCGTCGGCATCGAGCGCGATCATCTTGAGCTGGGGAGACATCGCCGGCGCTTCTCCTTCAGGGCGGACGGGGCTCAACGCGCGCAGGCGCCGAAATTTCCTCACAACTAACCGGCTGGCCGGCTAGAGGCTATTGATATCCTCCATTTCCAGCACCTTCCGCGGATACCCTTCCCGGGCGACATGGATCATGGCGCGGCCTATCTGCTCGGTCGAGGTGACGAGCGAAGGCGAGATCCGGCGCAGCACCGACCAGAGCGGCCAGGTTGCGGTATAGGTGGCCTGCACCCAGGCGGTCTTGGAACGGGCGCCGTGCAGCGGCTGGATCGCGCCGGGCCGGAACATGTAGGCGCCCTTGAACGGCAGCTTGAGCAGATCGTTCTCGGTCTTGCCCTTGACCCGGGCCCACATCCGCGAGCCCTGCTCGGTGGAATCGGTGCCGGCGCCGGTGACATAGGTGAAAGTCATCTGCGGATTGAGCCGCGCCAGCGTCGTAGCAGCCGCGAGCGTGAGGTCGTAGGTGAGATGGCGGTAGCGCTCCTCGCTCATGCCGATCGAGGAGACGCCGAGGCAGAAAAAGCAGGCCTCGTAGCCGGTGAGCTGGGCTTCGATCGCCGAATAATTCAGGAAATCATCGTGGATGATCTCGGCGAGCTTGGCGTGGTGCACGCCGGTCGGGCTGCGCCCGACCACGAGCACGCGCGCGATGCCGGGGTCGATCAGGCACTCGCGCAAGACGCCCTGCCCGACCATGCCGGTCGCGCCGAAGATGATTACTCGCATCGGGGCGCCCCCAATTGCGATGCGGCTCATGCAGCGACCGCGATATCGTCGAACGACACACCGGTCAGCGTTGCCGAGGCATCCCACAGCATGGCCGCCGCAGCAAAATCCTTCGCCTGGTTCATGATCCTCGCAGGCGCCGGCGCTCCCTTCAACTCGTAAAATCCGTTCGGGCCGTAATAGCCGCCGGGCTCGACGGAGGGAGATGTCGCCGCGAACAGCGTCGGCAACGCGCCTGCGGCGGCGGACTGGCTGATGAAGGGCTGCAGCAAGCCGCCGATCTGCCACGACAGGTTGTTGGTGCCCGGTCCGTTCGGAATGAGATCGGTCCGCGCGTAACCGGGATGGGCGGCAAGGCTCATCACACCCCAGCCGGCGGCGAGGCTGCGGCGCTGCAATTCCAGCGCAAACATCAGCATCGCGAGCTTGGACTGGCAATAGGCGCGCCAGGGACGATAGGAATGCTTGGCTTGCAGATCGTCGAAGTTGATCGCGCCGGAGCGGTGCGCAAGGCTGGAGAGATTGACGACACGCGGTGCCTTGGCACGGCGAAGCTGCGGCAGCAGGCGCGCCGTCAGCGCATAATGGCCGAAATAGTTGGTGCCGAGCTGCATCTCGAAACCGTCCTCGGTCTGCTGCCGCTTCGGCAGCGCCATCACGCCGGCATTGTTGATGAGGAGATCGAGCTGCTCGTTGCCGGCGGCAAAGCGCCTGGCGAAATCGGCGACCGACGACAGGCTGGCGAGATCGAGATGCTCATAGGCGATCAACGCATTGGGAAACCGCTCGCAAATGCCCTCGATGGCCCGCAGGCCCTTTGCGTCGTTGCGCCCGGTGAGTATGACAATGGCACCGGCGCCCGCCAGCGCCATCGCCGTCTCGTAACCGAGCCCGCCGGTGGCACCGGTCACGACCGCGGTCTTGCCGCTGAGGGAGGGAATGTCTGCCGTGGTCCAGTCGGCCATGCCGTAACTCCGGGGCTGTCAGGGGTGGAAAAGGCCTGCGACCGGTCTAAATGTGCACTAAGTGCAATTTTGCAAGAGGTGAAATAATTTGAAGGTTTCGAAGTCTGCCAGAAAAGGCGCCAAGCCATTGTCGGCGGCCGCAAAATCGCCGCCGGCCGCCGGTCTGCGCCAGCGCAAGCAGCAAGAGACTCGCGAGCGGCTGACACGCGCGGCGATGGCGCTGTTCCTGGAGCGCGGCTTCGAGGCCACGACCATCGACGACATCGCGGCGGCGGCCGACGTCTCGCGCCGCAGCTTCTTCCACTACTTCGCCTCGAAGGAGGACGTCGTCGCCGCCTGGCAGGAGGATGCCGCGGCCGCGCTGGTCACCGAGATCCTGGCACGGCCTGCGGACGAATCGATGCTGACGGCGGCGGAGAACGCGATCGCAGCGGCGGTCAAGCGGATCGATCCCGCGGAAGCGGCGGCCATGTCGCGGCTCAAGCGCGATAATCCTGCGCTACAGGCGCGCGACCAGCTCAAATACGAGAAACTCGAGCGCGCGCTCGCCGAGGGGCTGGCACGGCGCGCGAGAAACAAATCGGACCAGTTGAAGGCGCGCCTCGTCGCCATGATCGCCACCGGCGCGATGCGCGTCGGCGGCGAGAGCTGGATCGGCGAGGGTGTGCGCGAAAAGCCGGAAGCTTTCGTGAAGCGCACGTTCGATGCGATCCGGGCGATATTGAAGTGAGTGTTCTCTTCCTTCTCCCCTTGTGAGAGGGGGGCGATCCGCGAATTCAATCGCGAGTGTCGTAGGGTGGGCAAAGCGAAGCGTGCCCACCGCCTCTGTTGCAGGGCTGGATCGATGGTGGGCACGGCGCAAGTGCGCCTTTGCCCACCCTACGATTCCGGGCTCGCGGAGAGAGCCGCTCACCTGTCTCGCCGCTTCACTCCTTGAAAAACGCCAGCAGGTCGGCGTTGATCGTTTCGGCGTGGGTGGTCGGCATGCCGTGTGGAAAACCCTTGTAGGTTTTCAGGATGCCCTTCTTTAGCAGCTTGGCCGAGAGTGGGGCAGAATCGGCGTAAGGAACGATCTGGTCGTCGTCGCCGTGCATCACCAGCACCGGGACGTTGATCTTCTTCAGGTCCTCGGTGAAATCGGTCTGCGAGAACGCGACGATGCCGTCGTAATGCGCTTTCGCGCCGCCCATCATGCCCTGGCGCCACCAGTTCTCGATCACCGCTTCCAACGGCTTCGCGCCGGGACGGTTGTATCCGTAGAACGGACCCGCCGCGATGTCGCGATAAAATGCCGAGCGGCCTGCGGCGAGCTGGGCCTGGAAATCGTCGAACACGCTCTTCGGCAGGCCGCCGGGATTGGCCGCGGTCTGCACCATCAGCGGCGGCACCGCCGACAGGATCGCAGCCTTCGCGACGCGGCTCTCGCCGTGACGGGCGATGTAGTGCACGACCTCGCCGCCGCCGGTGGAGTGGCCGACATGGATGGCGTTCTTGAGGTCGAGATGCGCGGTGAGCGCAGCGAGATCGTCGGCATAATGATCCATGTCGTGACCGTCGGCGACCTGCGCCGAGCGGCCGTGACCGCGGCGGTCATGGGCGATGACGCGATAGCCGCGCGTGACGAAGTACATCATCTGCGCGTCCCAGTCGTCCGACGACAGCGGCCAGCCATGGCTGAACACGATCGGCTGGCCGGAGCCCCAGTCCTTGTAAAAAATCTCGACGCCGTCCTTGGTGGTGATGGTGGGCATGAATGGCTCCTTCAGTGAGAATCAATCCGGGGCTCGCAAAAACGCGAGCCGGCAAACCGGAGATGGTTGTGCGATATCACGAGGTCGATGCCGCGCACCGACCGGGACCGTGCATTCAGGCAAACGTCATCGGCTTGTAGCGCCGCCAGGCACCGATCGTGAGCACGACGAAAAACACCAGCACGATGCCCTGCACCACGGCGAACACAGGTCCCGATGGCGGCGCCGGCGGCACCGCGGGCGCGAGCGCGGCGAGCGCCGGCACCTTCAGGAACGACTGGATCACCAGCACGAAGACGTTGAAATAGAGCGAGATCATCGCGGTCACGATGTAGACCGGACGCCAGACGCCAGAGAGCTTCATGCCGTAGAGCGCGAAGCAGGCGATCGCGAGCAGCACCAGCGAGATTATGCCGATGATGTGCGAGGGCAGCAGCTCCTTGAACGGAAACAGGAAGCCGGTGGCGCTGGTGAGAATGGTGAACAGCAGAAAGATCGCGGTGAGGCCCGGCATCGGCTTCGAGCCAAGCAGCCCGAACATCACGACGAAGCCGGCAGCGATGGCGATCAGGCTGATGATGACATGGATCAGCGTAATGGCGGACAGGCTCAACCCGAGAACCATGACATCTCTCCTACTCTCTGCATCGAGACAACCAGAGTAGTATTACGGTCCTCATGGGATTGCCACATGCGTTGTCGTCACATGCGTGAACGCAGCCATGCGTCATCGTGCGAATCGACAAACGCATGGCTGAATTTTTTGCAGCGCTGTCACAAACGACAGCAGGCTTTCGACGAAAGTTGAATCGATCCCTCAGACTTCCTTGGTGTCGAAGATCAGGAGATCGGCGCCGCCGCTGGCGAATTTCGGCACGTCGGCGCCGGTCGCCTTGCCTTCCGGACTGGCGAATGCCGCCTGGATGTCGGCCACGCTGTCGAAGGTGAGAATGGCGACGAGATGGATTCCGGAAGGACCTGCGGGAGATGCGACCGGTCCCTTGCTGACGGCGTATTTCTTCAGGCCGGGAAGTTTTTTTGCGAGCGGAATGTGCGTCTCGGCATAGTACTTGTCGAAGGCCGCAGCATCCTTGGGTGTTTTGTACAGCACGACGATTTCAGCCATTGAGTCCTCCCGTTGAATCCTTGTCTTATGTCTACCCTGATGGTGAGGAGGCGCGTTAGCGCCGTCTCGAACCATGAAAGGCCCGGCTCATTGTTCCGGGCCTTCATCCTTCGAGACGCCGCTTCGCGGCTCCTCAGGATGAGGAGATAGTCTGCAGGTTGTGACGCGATGGCAAGCCGGATTCGGCTTGCCATTCCCTTGCCTTCTCCTTGACTAAAGCGCCGGTTTTGCGGCGTCGCCGAGATAGCCGTGCAGGGAGGCGACGACCTGGGCGCCCTCGCCGATGGCTCCGCCGACGCGCTTGACGGAGCCGGAGCGGACGTCGCCGACGGCGTAGACGCCGGGCACGGACGTTTCGAGCGGCGCCACCAGCTTGCCCTGGTTCAGCTCGGACTGCGCGCCTGTTACGACGAAGCCGCCGCGATCGAGCGTGACGCCGCAGCCGGCGAGCCAGCTCGTGGCGGGATCGGCGCCGACGAACAAAAAGAGATTGCGGATGTCGGCTTCATCCTCATCCGCCGACAGGCGGCTCTTCCAGCGGACGCGCCGCAGCAGCGAGGCCTCGTCGCCTTCGAGCGCGGTGATCTCGGTGTTGAACAACAGTTCGATGTTCGGCGTCGCTTCGATGCGCTCGATGAGATAGCGCGACATGCTGGCGCCGAGGCCGCCGCCGCGGATGATCATCAGCACGCGCTTGGCGTGACCCGACAGGAACACCGCGGCCTGGCCTGCCGAATTGCCGGCACCGACGAGGGCCACCTCCTCGCCGGCGCAGAGCCGCGCCTCCACGGGCGATGCCCAGTACCAGACGCCGCGGCCCTCGAACTTGTCGAGATTCGCGATCTCGGGGCGGCGATAGCGCGCGCCGCTGGCCACCACCACCGCGCGCGAGCGCAAGGTATCGCCGCAATCCAGCGCCAGCGCGAAGGTGCCGTTGGCGCGCGAGCAATCCAGCGAGCTCACCGACATCGGAATCATGATGTCGGCGCCGAACTTCTGCGCCTGGGTGAAGGCGCGGCCCGCCAGCGCCTGACCGGAGATGCCGGTCGGGAAGCCCAGATAATTCTCGATGCGCGCACTGGCGCCGGCCTGGCCGCCGAAGGCGCGGGTGTCGACGACCGCGACCGAAAGGCCTTCGGAGGCCGCGTAGACCGCGGTTGCCAGCCCTGCCGGTCCGCAGCCGACGATCGCGACGTCGTAGATGCGGTTGTCCTTGGCGCCGCCGATCATGCCGATGGCGCGGCCGAGCTCGGTCTCGCTGGGATTGCGCAGCACCGTGCCGCCGGCGGTGACGACGAGCGGCCAATCCTCCGGCTTCGGCGAATAGCGCGCGATCAGCTCGGCGGCGTCATGCTCGCTGTCGGGATCGAGCAGATGATGCGGCTGGCCGTTGCGGGTGAGAAAGCCCTGCAGGCGCACCACGCCGGCGGAGTTCGAGGGTCCGATGAGCACGGGGCCGCCGATGCCGCCCTGGATCAGATTGACCCGGCGCAGGATCAGCGCGCGCATGATGCGCTCGCCAAGCTCGGCTTCGGCCACCAGCAGCGCGCGCAGCCGGTCCGGCGGGACCAGGAGCACCTCGACATCGCCCTCGGCGCGGCCGTCGACCAGCGCCGGCCTGCCCGAGAGCTGGCCGAGCTCGGCCAGAAACTGCCCCGGCCCCTGATCGATCACCGGGGTGACGTGGCCGAGACCGTCGCGCTGGGTGATGGCGACGTGGCCCGCCAGCACCACGAACATGCCTGGCCCGGGCTTGCCGGTCTCGAACAGGAGCTCGCCGTCCTCATAGTGCCGGAGCTCGCCGAAATGGCGCAGGCGCTCGATCTCGACTTGTGTCAGCGTCGGAAAGGTCTGCTCGGGACGCGTGAACTGCGCCATCTGCGCCTCCCGGTCGGTTCGTTGCACCTCGTCCTGCGCCATCGTCATTCCCGCTCATTCCAAAAATCTAGCTGCCGGTCTTCACTCGCCGGTCTTGCCGGCGGTCCCCTCATTTAGGGAGCCATCGTCGTTCTGCGAGGGCTCGGTGATTGCCGCGCGCTCGCGCGCCTGCACCTTCCGCCGCTTCAGGTTTTCGCGCAGCGCCGATTTCAGGCGGTCGTCCCGGGACGCCCGGTCCGGTCTCGAGTTCTTGTCGTTTGGGTCGGTCATCAAAGGTCCATCGCAGCGATCGGCCATAACATGCCCAACGAACATGGCAGCTCAAGAGGCGAGCCCGATCCGATCGTGCGAAACTCGAAATGGATCGAATCCGGGCCCTGGGCCAACTGGCCAGTTGGGCGGGGATATCGGAGGCCGAATCGGCGGAAAGTCGATGGTTTCGAGCGAAAACGGGCATTTTGACCCCGATATCGGCCCGATTTTCTCGTTTTGGCGTGGCTTGCAAGCTTGCACAGGAGGGGGGCTTGTGGCAGATATCGGCCCGCTTGGTAGGCCCCTGTGGCGGCCGATTCTGATCCCAGCACATGCTGCCGTAGCTCAGTGGTAGAGCACTCCATTGGTAATGGAGAGGTCGACAGTTCAATCCTGTCTGGCAGCACCATCCACTTCGTTCAATCAGACATGAATCAGCGTTCTCGCGGCACCTGACGCCCGAGTTTTGCTCGTTTCCTTGACCCTCCTCTGGGAAGAGGGCGCAGGGAAGACCGGGTGCCGGCTGGCACCCATGATCCGCTTGCGCGAAGATTTGCACACGCAAATGCGCAGGCGGGACGACAGGTGGGCCGGAAAACACCCGGCCTTCCCTGCGCGATGGTTTGACGGCTTATGCCTGCTCTCCCCGGAGCCGAGTTCCTTCTGGCCTCCGTCACCTCGCGAATTGACGATGTCTCCAGGCCCGGTTGAGCCCCGATCCACCTCCGCAAGGCTTGACCGTAGCAACGACGGTCAGGACCACACGGTTTTGCCGTACGCAGCTGCGCCGTCCGTCCGCACGGAGCAAGACCTCACGAGGTTCATCTCGCCCTGGTCCCGCCTTCGCGTGCCCGACGCTGCCGCGTCCACCGCACCCCGATCCACGTTCGTTACGACGTACGATCGCCCCTCTCCGGGGACCGGGATGGCGGGATAGTGCCGCAAATCCGAATTTCGGTAAAGTGGAATATTTTTGCGGGCAGGGATTGACGGTTTTTGCGCGGGAGGCGGGTGTTTTGCCCGACGGGCAAATTGAGGCTCCGATAGAGTTTGCGTTTTGCCTGATCGGGACTGTGCTGTCCGGCTTGGTTGCCTTCGGCTTTCATAGAAACTCGCTGCACTCAATACTCAATGGCGTTGCTCTAGCCGTACCGGCCTTTGTAGAGCGAAGCGAAACCCATCCTAGGGGGCTTGGCGGGGGATGGGTGTCGTACCCCGACGGATCGAACGGGCGTGGCAGCGAGTAGTCACCTCGCGCCGTTTTCCACAACACCGGGGTGTTAACAGACCACGACGGATTGACCGGGCAGCGTCCGCTGCCGACAATTCCCGACCGATAAGCTGGGAGGAAAAATGAGACTTTGTTTTGCAATTTGGGCCGGCACCATTCTCGCTACGCTTCTGGTGGCAGCACCAGCCTCTGCAGATAGTTGCAGCCAATGGAGGAACACCTGCATTTCCAGCGGTCCGGCCGCAGACGGTGACAAGAATTTAAAGAAGTGTACCGCGGCAGCCGACGAATGCCGCGTGCAATGCAAGAAGGGACAGAAGGTGTTCGTCGGCCCCTTCAATGGCCAACATCACCCGGTGACGTCTTGCAACTAGACGCGATGGATGCAGTGGCCTAGCCCGCAAGCTGGGCAAAGCGAAGCGAAACCCATCAAGACTTTGCTCGATGGCGAACTGATGGGTTTCGCAAGTGCTCCACCCATCCTACGCGGGCACAATAGACGTTGCGCTTTTGCGAGTGACGCAATCATTCCGTGCGGGACGCCAACAAGGCCGGAAGATCGCTCATTCGATGAAAGACGCGGTCGCAGATGGCTGCCAGCTCCGGCTCAACTTCCGGATCACCTCCGGTAAAACCCAAGACTTTCATTCCCGCGGCCTTTGCCGCGCGAGTTCCGGACAACGAATCCTCAACAACGACGCAACGCGAGGGGGGCACGCCCAACGTTTGCGCAGCATGCAGAAATAGACCGGGCTCAGGCTTCCACGAACCGACCTCGTACGCACTGAAGATGCGTCCTTCGAAGCGCGCCAGCAGTTTCGTCAGTCCGAGTGCGTGCGTGAGCTTCGACATGGGCCCGTTAGACGCTACGCAAACCGGGACGGTAATTTCGGCAAGTGCCGCATGGATTCCTTCGACCGGCTTCAGTTCTGCATCGAAGGCCAGTGCAGTTGCACGTCGGATGTCTGCGACGAAAGTATCGCGAACGCTGCGGCCTAACCGGCGCTCGATTTCGCGCACGCAATCCGCCATCTTGACCCCTCGAAAGGAACGTACGGCGTCTTCCACGCTGATCGTCACGCCTTCCTCGGCTGCGGTTCGCGCGAACACGGTCAGCTGGATGATCTCACTGTCGACCAGAACGCCGTCCGAATCGAAGATAACGAGCTCGGGATTTGCAGACGTCATCCTTGCGATGCTCCAGCCGCGCAGTTGTTCGGAGCTTCGCTATATCCGGGATCGTGGACGGGCACCATACCGGGCCGCCTAATTGTCCCGGATTGCGCTTCGCTCCATCCGGGCTACGAGCTCTCGCCGCGCAGCGTCCTTCTTTCCAGTCGAGACGAATGGCGCAACAGGTTGCAATAGCGGTGTTGTGGAGGGCGCCCCCCGGAGCAGCCGCGTCAGAAGTTGTCCTTGACGAATTTCTCGCCGATCTCGATGGCGTCCAGCAGCGACTTCCTGTCGTCGTGTCCGGTTTCGTAACCCTTCACTATCGCCCCTCCGGTGACCGGGATGGCGAGACAGTGTCGCAAATCCGAATTTCGGTAACGTCGAATGTTTTCGCGGGAGGGGGTTGACGGATTTTGGGGCGGCGGGGCGTTTTGCCCCGACGGGCAAATTGGCATGCATGAAGAACACAAGCGCGAAGACCTGATTGCCGAGGTTTCTGCCTGCTGGACCGCGCGGGTAAGGTTAATTCTTCCTTTCGATTGTCGGTAAAATTTTATCTATTATCGTCTTCTCATTCATGACGAACCAGAGGCTCCGATAGTGTTTGCGTTTTGCCTGATCGTGACTGGGACTGTGCTGCTTCTGTCCGGCTTGGTTGCCTTCGGCTTTCACAGAAACTCGCTGCACTCGATGGCATTGCTGTAGCCGTACCAGCGTTACCCTGAACGTCCGGATCTCTCTGGCCAAGACCTGAGCATACGCGGCAGGATTACGAGAGATCACGCCCAGCTTCAGCGGACTCGCAGACCTTTTGTAAAGAGTGCGCCAAGGGCCGGCGTGCAGGATGGGTAGAGCGAAGCGAAACCCATCAGAGCCTTGATGGGTGACGAAACACGATGGGTTTCGCAAAGTGCTCTACCCATCCTACGCGCTACGAACCTTGATCATCCGCTAAGGTAAGCCACGGCCACGCGCAAGCAAGACCAACATCACAAACAGCGGAACGAACAGCACGATCGTAAGCGGGAGCAGCAACGCCAAGGCTTCAAAGCCGCGAATGAAGAAACGAATGATGCCATATGCTCCCGTCGCGGCCAACGCAAAGGCGACTATCGCTGCGACCGAATAGCGGACCAGTCGCTCCATCCGGGCTACGAATCCTGATGTCCCGCAAACCGATCGTCCGATCGGCGCAGCCGTCGGCACAGCTCGCGATTGATGTTCTGCAGGACGATCACGTAGGCGTGGATATCGGACTTGTAGCAGGCGTAGAGCTTTCGGGCCGTCAGCTCGTACAGCACGGTCGGGCTTTCCGTGACCACCGTGGCCGAGCGATTTTGCATTTCGATCAGCGTCATCTCGCCGAAGAAGTCACCAGGCTCCAGACGGGAAATCGGGACGATGCTCCCCGCATTCGTCCGTTTACTCACCGCCAGCCGGCCGGACTTGACGATGAACATCGAACGTCCCGGCTCGCCTTCGGCCACGACGGTTGCTCCGGCATCGAAGCGGCACTCGACCAGCATCGAGATCAGGAGGTCGAGGCTTGGATCCGGGAGACCGCCGAAGAACGGCGTCGCCAGCAGGAACGCTTTCAAATCGGGGGCCGTGACAGTCATTGCGCAAGGATACGCCCCACCGCTACTTGCGGCAAGCAGAGCACGTATCGGCGCCGGCGGCGGCTACACTTGCGCTCCTGCCTTCGTATCCGGCCCGCTTCGACCGAGGCGCGGCTCCGTTCCCGTCAGCAGCCGTTGAATGTTGGCGCGATGGCGAAAGATCACGTAGATGCCGCCTCCGATCACCAGCAACCGATAGGGCAACGGTTGCGCAAAGGCGCAGACCAGAACGATTGCGGTCAATGAAGCGAGCATCGAGCTCAGGGAGACGATCCTGGCAATGGCGAGCACGAGGCCGAAGACCGCGGCAGTTCCCAATCCCACGGGCCACGACATCGCCAATAGCACGCCGAGCCCGGTCGCCGCCGACTTGCCGCCTGTGAAGCTCAGCCAGATCGAGCGGCTATGCCCGAGCAGCACGGCAATTCCGGCCAGGCAAACGGCCCGTGGCACCCAGGTTTGCATGTCGGACGCTGTCGGCGGCATCGGGGACAGTGCGGCATAGAGCCAGGGACAGAACGCGCGGGCAACGATGATCGCCGCCACGCCTTTCAGCACGTCGGCGACCAGCACCACCAGTGCGGGCCATGTTCCAAGGGTCCGCAAGACATTCGTGGCGCCGGTGGATCTGGAGCCATGCTGACGAATATCGATGCCTCGAAGGAGTTTCCCCGCCAGATAGCCCGTGGGGATCGAACCCAGGAGATAGGCGATCACCAATGCGAACGAGCCTGCTGTCCAGAAAGCCATGGGATGAGTTGCCTTCGAAAAATGTCGAGGGCAACACCTTAGCGCGTGGGATGGGTCGAGCGAAGCGAAACCCGTCAGACTCGCGCGGTGGCGAGGATGATGGGTTTCGCTAGTGCTCGACCCATCCTCCGTGCTGCAAGCTATTTGGGCCGGCGTCCCCTGATCGCATGCGCGCGCGCACTGCAGGTGATGCGACCATCGGCATCCGCCGGCAGGCGCGCACGCGCCCGCGCGATGAGCGTCTCGACGTCTGCGGGTTTCATCGCTGCAATGGCAGGCCGAAGCGAAGGAGACTTCAGATTGATGGCCCAGAACTCGTCGAAACTCGAATAAGTCCGCTGCACCGTAATCTCGCGCGTTTGCACGTCCTCGAGGCCTGCTCCGGCCCACAGCTCGCGCAACGCTTCCATGCGAGATGCGTCCAGCCGTGGCGGGCGAGTTGCCGCAAGGCCCATTGCCTTCATCTCGTCGTAGATTGGATCGAGCGGAAAGCCGCCGAACATGTCCCACATATACGTCACGACCGCACCGCCGGGGACAACGACCCGCACCATTTCGCTGACGCCCTTGGCGGGATCCGGAACGAACACGAGAACCAACGCCATCACGGCCGCATCGAAGCTGCCGTCGGCGAAAGGCAGCGCCATGGCATCACCCTGGCGAAACTTTGCCACGCGCGCTGCAGGTCGCGTGCGCGCAAAAGCGAGTTGCTCGGCCGAGGGATCAATGCCCTGGACCTCGAGGGGGCTGCAGCGCTCGACCAGGAGTTCAGTGAAGGCCCCGTTGCCGCAGCCGATGTCGATCCACCGCAAGCCGGCAGGAGGTGCCAGCCAATCAAGGAATATCTCGCCGGCGAACCGGCTCCAGATTCCCATCATCTGCTCGTAGGCGGCACCGTCGTCGAAGTGAATTGTCTGCTCTGCCATTCCGAGATCCTCCCGGCCCGATGACGATCCTTCGCGCGCCATTCTGCGCACAAAGGAGGGAAGCGGGAAAGTCTCGGACGTGACCCGGCCGGCGCGGCTCACTGCCGCGCAATGCTCTCGCCGCGCAGCGCCCGTCGCTTCCGCCACACCTGCAGGTCAATCATGACTTTCACGGTTGCCGCGAGGACGAGCGCGCACAGCGCCGCCTTCGAGATCGTCTCCATCGTCCCCTCGATCAGCAGGCAATGGACCACGCTTGCTGCGACGATGACGATCGCGAGCGGCATATGAACGAAGCGCCAGGTTCGCGGTCGCAGTCCCAATCGCCGGCGCAGTGCCGCCAGAAGCGCGACGATGAAGATGGCCCACATGGCAATGACGCCAAAGGGGGAGAACGGCGTCGGCGACGAGAAGGTCAGCGCGTCGATCATGTCGGGCGGGCTGGTGATCCAGAGGCCGGCGACATGGATCACGATCGCCAACGCGAGCGCGCCGCCGATCCAGTGATGGGCGCGCCGTCCGCGATAGGCCGTCAGCGGCGCCAAGTAACCGCCGATCAGCAGCGGCTGAACCAGCACGAGGCCCAGCGCAATGATGCCGGCAAATCCGGCGAGGATGTAGACCGGACCGCGCCATGCCAGCTGCTCGCTTGCCGCAGCAAGCGCGATCGGCACGCCGATGGCAACGGCAAGGGCGGCCCAGATCAGGATCATCCGGGCCGATTTCCACCCCGTCATTCGTACGTCCGATCAGGCCGGCTGCAGGACGAAGTGCGCCTCGAGGCTGGTCTCCTTTGCGCTGCGCATCACCGGGCGCAGGAAGACGGTCTTGAATTCACCGCTGTCATAGGCGAGGTGACCATGCGGCTGGCCGAAGATCGGAATGATCTGCGGCATCTCGAGCCGGAACTTGCCGTCCTTGTCGGTGAGCGTGGCGCCGTGGCTCTGCGGCTCGTGCTCCTGCCCTTCGACCGTGTGCGCCCAGATCTGGATGCGCTGTCCGGCCAGCGGCGCCCCGTCGCCGGCACGGCGCACGGTGCCGCTCATCCAGAAGCCGCCCTTGCCGATCCGCTCCACGATCGCCGCGCCCTTGCGGTAATTATTCGCTCCGCCCGACATCGACTCGGTCGGCGCGAGGCCGTCCGCGCGGGCGGGCAACAAGAGCCCGGGTACGCCGGCGGCCAGAATTCCGGTTGCGAGAACGGAGCCGCCGCCGGCGAGGAGGTTGCGGCGATTGAGTACGACAACGGTCATGTCAGTTCCTCCTGGCGACCGTGCAATGGCTTCGCCAAGGGTACAACAACAGGCGCAAAACGCCCAGTTGGGACAAAGGGCGCAACAGGTCGCAATAACAGTGTTGTGAACGGGTGCGGGCCGCTCGGACAGCTTCTTAGGATGGGTAGAGCGAAGCGAAACCCATCGAGGCCTTGTTGGATGACGAAACATGATGGGTTTCGCAAGTGCTCTACCCATCCTCCGCGCTATTCAGCCGCGCTTGCCCTGCTGTCGTTCAAGGCGGAGCCTTTGTGCTCTCATACGTTTTATCTCTTCATTGAGAGCGTCGGTCTTTTCATCGAGGCGTGAATTCTCTGATTTCGGCTCGTCGCGCTGACGTATCTTTTCGAGCGCTTTCTCAACCGAGAGCTTGGTCGGATCGGCCATCATGTCTCTCCAGGAAGGAAATCGAAGCAAACCAATGCTGCAAGTGAAAATGAAGCCGGGTTCCGAATATTGACGTAAGTCAAGCCTGCGCTGAAAGTCCGCTGGGTCAAAGACGTTGTCCGGGCAGCTCGCCGGCCACCCACAACAATTCCGAATGGCATCGTTGCGCCCGTGTCCGATCGACACTGCAACGCTAACATTCAGACCGGACGGTATTACATATGGAGCCCCGGCGCGTTGCGCCCCCTCACCGGTACTCTCGCATGATCCCCTTCTCCGTGCTCGACCTGGCTCCCATCCGTCAGGGCGGCGATGCGTCGCAGGCGTTTCGCAATTCGCTCGATCTTGCCCAGCATGCGGAGAAATGGGGCTACAAGCGCTTCTGGCTGGCCGAGCATCACAACATGACGGGCATCGCGAGCGCGGCGACGTCGGTGGTAATCGGACATGTCGCAGGGGGCACCAAGACGATCCGCGTCGGGTCCGGCGGCATCATGCTGCCGAACCATTCGCCGCTGGTCATCGCCGAGCAGTTCGGCACGCTGGAGTCGCTCTATCCCGGGCGGATCGATCTCGGGCTCGGGCGGGCGCCGGGCACCGACCAGTTCACGGCGCGGGCGCTGCGGCGCGACCTTGCCACCACGTCCGAGAATTTTCCGCATGACGTGCTGGAGCTGCAGGCGCTGCTCGGCGAATTGCAGCCGAACCAGGCGATCCGCGCCGTGCCCGGCATGGGGACGAAGGTGCCGCTCTGGATCCTGGGCTCGAGCACGTTTGGCGCGCAGCTTGCGGCCATGCTCGGCATGCCCTTCGCGTTTGCCTCGCATTTCGCGCCGCAGATGATGATGCCGGCGCTGCGCGAATATCGCGCGCGCTTCGAACCCTCGGCCCAGCTCGACAAGCCCTATGCGATGGTCGGCGTCAACGTGTTCGCCGCCGACAGCGATGCGGAGGCGCAGCGCATGTTCTCCTCGCTGCAGCAGCAGTTCATCAATCTGCGCCGCGGCACGCCAGGGCCCCTCCCGCCGCCGGTGGACGACATGGACGCACTGTGGTCGCCGGCCGAGAAGGCGGGCGTCGGCCAGTCGCTGTCCTGCTCCGCGGTCGGCTCGCCTGAAGTGGTCGAAGAGAAGCTGAAGGCACTGATCCTTGAGACCGGCGCAGACGAATTGATGACGACGGGGCAGATCTACGACCACGCCGCGCGGCTGCGCTCGTTCGAGATCGCGGCCGCGGTGCGCGACCGGCTGGCGACGCGGCCGGTGGGGTGAGCGCGGGGACCACGCCCGTCATTGCGAGCGAAGCGAAGCAATCCAGAATCTTTCCGCGACGGCAGTCTGGATTGCTTCGTCGCTTCGCTCCTCGCAATGACGCCGGACCATTTTGCTAGTCCGCGAATCCAAACAGCTTCGCCGGATTGCTCACCAAAATCCTCTCCAGCTCGGTCTGGTCCGCGACATAGCGGTACATCAGCTCGAGCAGGTCGGCATCGTTCGGCGGCTGCTTGACGGAGACCGGGTGCGGCCAATCGCTGGCCCAGACACAGCGGTCGGGGGCCGCTTCGATATAGGCACGGGCGATCGGGATCACGTCGTCATAGGGCGGGCCGGCCTTCGAGGTCTTCTCGCCGAGCGACAGCATGACCCAGAAATTGCCCTTGGCCAGCAACTCCAGCATCTTGACCAGATTCGGATCGTTCTTGCCGGCTTGCGGATCGGGACGCGCCATGTGATCGATCAGCACGGGGACGTCGAGGTTCTCGTACTTGGCGACGCTGGAGACGATGCCGTCCTTCTCCGGCTGGATCTTGACGTACCAGCCGAGCTCGCGGATGCGCGCGATCGCACGGGCGAAATCGGCATCCGAGAGCACGGCACCGAGCTCCTGGCGGAAGCTGAAGCGGGCGCCGCGGACGCCGGCATCATGCAGCTTGGAAAGATAGGAGTCGCCCGCTTCCGCGAACACCAGCGCGTTGGCGCAGCCGCGATAGTTCGGGCCCATCGCGGCGAGGCCGTCGAGCACGACGGCATGATCGGCGCCGTAGGTTGTGGTCTGCACGATGATGCCGCGCTCGATGCCGAGCGTCTTGTGCACGCGCAGCGCCGCTTCCCAGGTCGCGGTCGGCATCCGGTAAGCCGCGCCGGGACGCTCTGGATATTTATCGATGGGACCCAGCACGTGGAACTGGCTGTCGATGGTCTTCGGCGGCGGCGCCTTCACCGGGCGGCGCGGATTGGGATCGAACGGCAGATAGGTCGGCATGCAGATGCTCCTTCAGTCGATCACGGCGGTGAAGTCGCACTGCACCAGCGCGCCGCCATCCATGTTGTCCATCGGCAGCGCGTGGCGCGCCGGGCGCGAATGCTCGTCCGGAAACATCTTCAGCCACTCGACATTGACCGGGCCGCGCTGCGTGCGGTCCTTCAGCCACACCGTCATCTTGATGATGTCGTCGGTGGTGCCGCCGGCGGCCTCCACCGTCGCCTTCATATGCGCGAACATGTTGGCGCATTGGGCGTCGAGGCTCTCGGGCATCGCATTGGTCGCGGGATCGCGGCCGAGGATGACGCCCGACATCACGAGATTGCCGATGCGGCAGGCGTTCGGGATCGGATTGACGTGCTTGAAGCCGCCGATATGGATGCTCTTGCGCCGCGTTTGACCGGTCATGGTGCGCTCCCTCTTTATTGGTTTAGACGAACTGGCACGACACCGAGCCGAAGGCGCCGTAGTCGGCGTGGAAGGTGTCGCCGCGGCGGATGTCGACTGGACGCGTGAACGATCCCGCCAGCACCACCTCGCCAGCGGCGAGATATTCGTCATGCGGCGCGAGGCGGTTGGCGAGCCAGGCGATGCCGTTGGCGGGGTGATTGAGCACGCCGGCGGCAAGGCCAGTCTCCTCGACCTCGCCGTTGCGGAACAGGAGCGCGCCGATCCAGCGCAGGTCCGCATCCATCGGGCGGATCGGCCGGCCGCCGAGCACCAGCGCGGCGTTGGCCGCGTTGTCCGAGATCGTGTCCATCACCTTGCGCGTCTTGCCCGTCTCGGGGTCGACGCGATGCATGCGCGTCTCCAGAATCTCCAGCGCGGGCGTGACGTAGTCGGTGGCGTTGAGCACGTCGAAGATGGTGCAGTCGGGCCCGCGCAGCGGCGCTTTCAGCACGAAGGCGAGCTCGACCTCGATCCGCGGCGCGTGGAAGCGATCGAACGGGATCGGCGTGGCGTCGGCATAGAACATGTCGGCGAACAGCACGCCGTAATCGGGCTCGTTGATGCCGACCGCGTTCTGCATCGCCTTCGAGGTCAGCCCGATCTTGTGCCCCTTGATGACGCGGCCGCGGCCGAGCTGAAGCTTTGTCCAGGTGCGCTGGACCGCGTAGGCATCCTCGATGCTGAAGTCCGGATACTCTTTCGAGAACATCGGGATCAACGTCTTGGTGCGCTCGGCCTCGTCCAGCCGCGCGGCAAGGCGTTCGATCGTGGCACTACCCAGCATGATTTATTGCTCCGCGGCGACCGTGTTGCGCAGCACACCGATGCGGCTGGACTCGACCTCGACGACGTCGCCGACCTTCAGCCAGCGCGGCGGATCGAAGCGCGCGCCCGCGCCGGTCGGCGTGCCCGTGACGATCATGTCGCCGGGCTTCAGCGTGGCGAAGGTGGAGAGATAGGAGATGATGAAATCGAACGGGAACATCAGCCGTTCGGTCGTATCCTGCTGCCGTACCTCGCCGTTGACACGCGTGACGATGTCATGCGGCCCGCGCGGGTCGAGCTCGTCCGCCGTGACGATCCACGGACCGATGCTACCGGACCGATCGAAGTTCTTTCCTTGCGTGACGTTGAACTTGCCGTGGCGCAGCCAGTCGCGGATCGTGCCCTCGTTGCACAAGGTCATACCGAAGATGTGCGACCAAGCCTGTTCGCGCGGGATGTGGCGGCCGCCCTGCCCGATCACGATGACGAGCTCGCCTTCATAGTCGAGCTGCTCCGAAACCTTCGGCTTCTCCAGCGACTGGCCGGAGCCGGTCATCGACGACATGCTGCGCACGAACAGGCTGGGATATTTGGGCAGGTCCGAATTGTCTTTGTATTCCGCGTTCCGCTCGGCGTAGTTGACGCCGATGCACCAGAGCTTTTCCGGCGCGAGCACCGGCGGCAGCAGGACGAGCTTGTCCAGCGCATGGTCCGGCTTTTGTCCGGCGACAGCTTCCTTCGCATCGGCAAGCGCATTCGCCGCGATCAGCGCCTTCACATCCGAATAGTCGCGGCCGATCCGGCTGGTCAGATCGACCACGCCGCCTTCCGCGGCCGCGCCATAGCGCGGCGCTCCATCCAGGAGATAGCTCAGGAGTCGCATCGTCAATTCCTCCAATGATCTTGAGGCGGCTGGGCGGGATGACCGGCCCGCGCACTCAGTCCTTCGATTTGGGAGTCTGGAAAACGGTGTTGAGCGTCACGATCTCGCCGAGGGTGGCGTAGCGCGGCCCGCCGATGCGCGCGATCGGATCGAGTGCCTTGGTCTCGACCTTGCCGTCGTTCACGAGACCGTCGCGCAAGTGGAACATGACGACTTCGCCGACGATGAGCCGGCTCTTGGCGTCGCCGAATTCGAGGCACTGCCGAAAGCGGCACTCCATCGCGACCGGCGCCGCGCTAAGCCGCGGCACCTTGATGCGCTCACTTGCGATCGTCTCCAAGCCCAGCTCTGCGACCTCGCTGACTTCAGGCGGATGCTCAATCGAGCTGTCATGCACCGCCTTCATCAGCGGGGTATCAGCGATGTGGATCACATATTCCTCGGTGTCGAGGATGTTGTGCGCGGTGTCCTTGTAGTCGGCGCCCTTGCGGCCGACGCTGATGGCGAGCATCGGCGGCTTCTGCGAGACGAAGGTGAAGGCGCTGAACGGGGCGAGGTTGAGCACGCCCGCGGCCGACAGGCTCGTGACCCACGCGATCGGGCGCGGCACCACGATGCCGGTCATCAGGCGATAGATGCGCTCGGCGCCGAGCTCGGTGGGATCGATCCGCATCGATCATTCAGCCCTGATGTTGGCCTTGCGCACGACCGGAATCCACTTGGCGTCCTCGCGCTCCAGATAGGCCCTGAACTCGTCCGGCGTCATCGCCGTGGCTTCGCCGCCGAGCTTCTCGAACTTGTCGACCACGCCGGGGTCTTTCAGGATCGCGACCAGCGTTTCGTGCAGCTTGTCCACGATCGGCGCCGGCGTGCCAGCGGGGGTGAACAGGCCGGTAAAGGTCTGGCCATCAAAGTCCTTGTAGCCGAGTTCGACGAAAGTCGGCACGTCAGGCAGCGACTTCAGGCGATGCGGTGAGGTGACGGCCAGCGCGCGGAACAGGCCGGCCTTGATGTGCTGCAGGCTGACGGTGAGCTGGTCGAACGCGAACTGCACCTGGCCGCCGAGCAGATCGTTGATCGCCGGCGCATTGCCGCGGTAGTGCGCGGTAACCCATTGCAGCTCGAGGTTCGACTGCATCAGCTCGCTGAGCAGATGGTTGGTCGTGCCGGGGCCGGGCGAGGCCATGGTCAGCTTGCCGGGCTCGCGCTTGGCGAGGTCGATGAATTCCTTGAAGTTGTTGGCCTGCACCGACGGATGCACCTCGAGCACCAGCGGCGTCATCGAGATGGTCGAGATCGGCAGGAAGTCCTTCTTCCAGTTGTAGGCGTCGCGCTTGTTGATCTCGGTCGCAAACAGCACCGGGCCGTTGGCACCGACGAACAGCGTGTAGCCGTCGGGCGCCGACTTCGCGAAGGCTTCGCCCGCGATCATGCCGCCGGCGCCGGCCTTGTTCTCGATGATGAAGGGCTGGCCGAGCTTTTCCTGGAGCTTGTCGGCGATGATGCGCGCGGCGCTGTCGACATTGCCGCCGGCCGGATAGGGCACGATGAGCTTGACGCTGCGGGCGGGCCATTGCTGGCCTGAGGCGGGTCCTGCCAGCATCGCGGCCGCAGCAGCGATGGCAATCCAGATTAATCTCATGTTAACCTCCCAGCAGCGCTTCCAATTCCAGTATCGGGTGCCGATGACGTCGCGCACGGCATCCCGATCGCGGCGCAATCTCCAGATGCGCACTTTACCTGTCGAGTGAATTGTGGCGTTCTTGTCCATATTATGGACAGAACCAGAATAGCCCGCAACGCCATGGAACCGCGGCAGGGCGCGCAGGCGATCCGGCGCGCGCTCGCGGTGCTGCGCATTCTTGCCGCAGGCCGCGAGGACGGTGTGCCATTGGCCGAGGTGGTGCGGACCACCGGTCTCACCCGTCCGACCGTGCACCGCATCATTCACGTGCTGATCGAGGAAGGCATCGTCGAGCGGCACGAGCGCACCGGCCGCTACGCGATCGGCAACCAGGTGCCGGAGCTCGCGCTGGCGCGTCCCCGGCCGTCGCGGCTGCTGATCGCCGCCAATCCCTCGCTGCAACGTGCATCCGCCGCGATCGGCGACACGCTGTTCCTGACGGTGCGCACCGGCAACGACACGCTGTGCGTCGACCGCCGGATCGGAATCTATCCGATCCAGGTGCTGTCGATCGAGGTCGGCGCGCGCCGGCCGCTCGGCGTCTCCAGCGCGGGCGTCGCCATCCTCGCCGCGATGCCGGCGCAGGAGGCGCGAAAAATCGTCGCGGCCAACGAGAAGCGGTTCGAGGCCTACCGGACCGATGTCGCAACGGTGCTCGGCGAGGTCACCGCCGCGCGACGGCTGGGATACGGCATGAGAGAGATCGGCCTCGTGCAGGGCACCAAATCGATCTCGACCTGGATCAAGACGCCGGACGGGCAGCCGGCCGCGGCGATGACCGTCTCCGCCGTTCGCACGAGGCTCGGGCCAAGGCGGGAGCAGGAGGTCGCGGAGATTTTGCTGCGGGAGGCGCGGATCATCGAGCAGGCGATCGGGGGTTAGCTTCACCTCTCCCGCGTGCAGCGCGAAGCCCGCATACGGCCATCCTTCGAGACGCCGCTTTGCGGGCTCCTCAGGATGAGGACTGAGTGCGTGGCAGCAATTTTCACAGGCAAAGCTGCCGCTCAGCCTCATCCTGAGGAGACCGCGGAGCGGTCGTCTCGAAGGACGAGGCGCTCGCTCAGGCCCCGCCAAGCTCACATGCGATAGCTCTGCCGCAAGCAAGCCGCGCACTGTCATCGCACTGTCAATGGCTGACTTCGCACGCGTTTTTATGGCACAACGGCCACCCTTACCGACCGACCAACGAGGCCACGCATGCCCGCGCCAAAACCGCCTGCCTTCGAGACCCTGAGCCTGCATGCGGGCCAGCATCCGGATCCCACGACCGGCGCCCGGGCGGTGCCGATCTACCAGACCACGTCCTACGTGTTCCAGGATTCCGAGCACGCCGCCGCGCTGTTCAACCTGGAGCGCGCCGGCCACATCTATACGCGCATCTCCAATCCGACCACCGGCGTGCTGGAGGAGCGGCTCGCGGCGCTGGAAGGCGGCGTCGGCGCGATCTGCACCGCGAGCGGCCAGGCGGCGATGCATCTGGCCATCGCGACGCTGCTCAGTGCCGGCGACCACATCGTTGCGTCGAGCTCGCTCTATGGCGGCACCATCAACCTCTTGGCACACACGCTGCCGCGCTTCGGCATCACCACGACGTTCGTCAAGCCGCGCGACCTCGACGCGTTCCGCGCCGCGATCAAGCCGAACACGAAACTGGTGATCGGCGAGACCATCGGCAATCCCGGCCTCGAGGTGCTCGACATTCCCAAGGTCGCGGCGATCGCGCATAAGGCAAAGATTCCGCTGCTGATCGACAACACTTTTGCCACGCCCTATCTCAGCCGCCCGATCGAGCTCGGCGCGGACATCGTCATGCATTCGGCGACCAAATGGATTGGCGGCCATGGCATCGCGATTGGCGGCGCCATCGTCGACGGCGGGCGGTTCGACTGGCGCGCCTCCGGCAAATTCGGCGTGCTGACCGAGCCCTATGGCGGCTATCACGGCATCGTCTTCGACGAGCAGTTCGGCACCGCCGCCTTCATCATGCGCGCACGCACCGAGGGCCTGCGCGATTTCGGCGCCTGCCTGTCGCCGACCAATGCGTTCCAGCTTCTGCAAGGCGTCGAGACGCTGGGCGTGCGCATGGACCGCCACATGCAGAACACGTACGCCGTGCTGGAGGCGCTGAAGGCCAACAAGGCCGTCGACTGGGTGCTGCATCCCGCGCTCGAGGACCACACGGACTATCAGCTCGCCAAGACGCTGCTGCCGCGTGGTGCGGGCTCGATCATCTCCTTTGGCATCAAGGGCGGCAGGCCCGCCGGGCGCAAGTTCATCGAGTCGCTGCGCATGATCAGTCATCTCGCCAATGTCGGCGATGCCAAGACGCTGGTGATCCACCCTGCCTCGACCACGCATCAGCAGATGGACGCCGAACAGCTCAAGGCGGCCGGCATCGGCGAGGAGCTGGTGCGGCTCTCGGTCGGCATCGAGACGGCCTCCGACATCATCGACGACCTCAACCAAGCGCTGCGCATCTCGCAAAAGGCCTGACACCATGAAACTTTCCGTCAACGGCACCGATGTGTTTGTCGCAACCGGCGGCCGCGACTTCGACAAGTCGCTGCCCGCGGTGGTCTTCATCCACGGCGCCGGCTTCGATCATTCGACCTGGGCGCTGCATACGCGCTGGTTCGCCCATCACGGCTTTTCCGTGCTCGCGCCCGACCTGCCCGGCCACGGCCGCTCGGCAGGCTCCTCGCTTGGCAGCATTGCAGAGATGGCGGACTGGACCGCGGCGCTGCTCGATGCGGCTGGAGCTGCGAAGGCGCATCTGATCGGCCACTCCATGGGATCGTTGATCTCGCTGGAGACCGCCGCGCGGCACCCCGACAAGGTGTCGGCGCTCAGCCTGATCGGCACTGCCGCGACCATGACGGTTGGCCCGGATCTGCTGAAGGCTGCCGAGGCCAACTCGCAGGATGCCAACGACATGGTCGCGATCTGGGGCCTCGGCTTCAATGCCGAGCTCGGCGGCAGCCTCGCGCCGGGTCTGTGGATGCATGGCGGCGCGCAGGCGGTGCTGAAGGCCTGCGAGCCGGGCGTGCTGTTCAGGGATCTGTCGGCCTGCAATGCCTACGCGAACGCGCTTGCCGCCGCGGCGAGCGTGAAAGCACCGACGACGCTCATTCTCGGCGAGCGGGACATGATGACACCGGCGAAGGCCGGCAAGGCGCTTGCGGCCGCGATCCCGCATGCGAAGACCGTCGTGGTCCCCGGCGCCGGCCACATGATCATGGCCGAGCGCCCCGACGAGTTGCTGGCGGCGCTGAGGAACTAAGCGGATCGATCTCCCGCCTTGCGCGTTGCGGTCAGACATCCCTCTGTCTCAAGAAGGGGAACTCGACCCATGCCAAGACAGGAAGTCATTCGTAAAGCGAAGCAGGACAAGCGCGCCGGCAAGTCGGCCAGCACGCAGGCCGGCGAATTCGTCAAGGACGAGATCGACAGGATCCGGAAGGGAAAGCACGGCGCGCGCTCGACCAAGCAGGCGATCGCCATCGGTCTCTCCGAGGCTCGTCGCGCCGGCGTCGATCTTCCGCCACCGCGCAAGGGACGCACCAAGAAGGCGACGCGCCGCAGCGCCAAATACGCTTACGAGGTCGGCCAGGGCAAACGCACGCCAAAGCGTCGGCCGAAAGTGTCGCGCGCCGTCGAAGGCGTGTTGAAGAAGGAGCCGCGTTCGACCGCATCGCGCGGCGCGCTGTCGAAGCAGGCCAAGCGGGCCGCACGCCGCCGAACCGCAGCGTCCCGCTCGGCCGCCGCGCGGAAAGCGAGCCAAACCAAGGGATCGAAGGTCCGCTCCGCCGCCGCAAAGAAGGCGGCACGCACCCGGGCGCGCCGCCGGAGTTGATCAGTCGCGCCGGCTCACGAGCCCGGCGTCCACTTCCAGACAATGTCGGAGACGTTGACCGGCTTCGGGATCAGACCGAGCTTTGCGAAACGATCGGCGACCGCCTGCTGGCTTGCGATAATTTCTGAATCCAGCGGCACGACGCGGAAATTCGAGCGATCCACGAAACGCCTGACGGCCTCGATATCGACGCCGGTCGCGTCTGCCTGCGCTTTGGCGACGTCCTCGTGGTGCTGGTTGGCCCAGACGCCTTCGGACGCGAAGGTCGTGTTGAGCTTCGCAACCAGCGCCGGATATTTCCCGACGAAATCCGTGTTGGCGATGTAGAACGCATTCGGCTTGTGCACGTCCTTGTCGAAGGCGATGACGCGGGCGCTCTCCCTCAACTCGGCGAGCGCGAGATACGGATCCCAGATCGACCAGGCATCGACCGAGCCCTTGACGAAGGCGGCCGTCGCATCCGCAGGCGCAAGCGGCGCCGGCGTGATGTCGGACCAGGACAGGGCGGCCTTTTCGAGCGCCGCGACCAGGAGATTATGCGCGCTCGATCCCTTGCCGAAGGCGACGCGCTTGCCCTTGAGATCAGCCAGCGTCTTGATGGCTGAGTCCTTCGGCACGATGATCGCCTGGGTGTTGCCGTCGGATTTCACCGCGGCGACGTAGCGGATCTTGGCGCCGCCGGCCTGCGCGAAGATCGGTGGGGAGTCGCCGACATAGCCGAAATCGACGCTGCCGACATTGATGGCCTCCAGTAGCGGCGGACCGAACTGGAAATCGACCCACTTGATCTCGATGCCCAGTGGCTTGAAGGCATTCTCGAGCGTCTGGCGCTGACGCACCGCCGGGAAGAAACCGCCCTTCTGCGTGCCGATGCGGATTTCCGCCGGCTTGTCCTCGGCGTGCGCGGGTGCAGCCAGGGCCGTCGCGAGCAGGAGCGTCGTTGCAAGGATGTGTCGTCGGCTAATCATATCGCGGTCCTTTCACTGGGGTCAGTTGGCGAAGAGTTGCGAGCTCGCGCGACGGCTACGCTCGGAGAACACGGCACGGGCGGCGCGCTCGGCCTCGCGGGCCGAACGGAACTGGCGGCCTTCGAGGCTGTCGAACAGGCGCTCGGAAGAGAAGAAGCGGAAGCCGCGCTCATCCCTCGTGATGATGCCGGCGGCGCGATCGTGGATCTCGATGATGTAGGCGTTGGACTGGGTCTGGGACATGACTGCTCGTTCGCCGGAATTCGGCGTTCCTGTCTTTGGATTTTCGGTGTGAGATGCTGCTAGGAGACGGTCAGCAACAACAACAGGCGCCCGTTGCCGCCGAGAAACAGCGCCGCGTCATGCATGCCTGCATGTCGTTCTGACTGCGCTGGTGGTCGGTTCTCATGGTGCGGCTTGGGCTCAAGGAGCAGTTTCGATGCTGCGAATATCGAGCGGTTGGCACGATTGGTCAATGAAATGGCTATCCATATTTGCGACCGCTGCGCTCGGACGCTTCTCCCGCCCCAAGCACTGACAGACGGATTCATCTCGCGATGAGTTCAACGCGCGCGAGCCGCGGAGCCGTAGGGTGGGCAAAGCGAAGCGTGCCCACCATTTGCGTGTGATTGGCGAGAATTCGTGGGCACGGCGCAAGTGCGCCTTTGCCCACCCTACGATTCCGGACTCGCGCAGACCCCTCACCCGTCTCGCCGCTTTGCGGCGAGCCCTCCCACAAGGAGAGAGGGTAAGAAAGATCACCACATCGTCGCGGCAGCCCGCTCCGGCCAGATGCGGTCGTACTCCGCGCCGCCGACCTTGTTCTGGCTCATCTCGGCGAGGATCTGACCGGGCGTCGGCAGCGTCTTGGGATCGACGCGCTTGTCGGGATTCCAGAGATCGGAGCGGACGATGGCGCGGGCGCACTGGAAATAGATTTCCTCGACGTTCATCACCATCACGCTGCGCGGCGCCTTGCCCTCGACCTTGAACGAGGCCAGCAGTTCCGGATCGACCGAGAGATGCGCGCGGCCATTGGCGCGGACGGCGTTGCCGGAGCCGGGGATCAGGAACATCAGCGAGACCCTGGGGTCGCGCACGATGTTGCGCAGGGAATCGACCCGGTTGTTGCCGCGGCGGTCCGGCAGCATCAGCGTCCTGGGATCGTGGATACGGACGAAGCCGGGCAGATCGCCGCGCGGCGAACAGTCGATGCCCTCCGGGCCGATGGTGGCGAGCGCGGCGAACGGCGCCTTCTCGATGAAGATGCGGTAGAGCGGGGTGACGTGGTCGGCGACTTTCACGGTCGAGGCGTCACCAACGGTACCGTAGATGGCTTCGAGCTGTTCGACCGTTTCGATCACCGTCATTCCACTCTCTCCTGGTTGCGCCGGCTATTCGTGCCAGCCTTCATTCCTGATCACGCGCACGAGCTGGCGGCTGTGATAGTCCGCGCTGCCGGCATTGAGGATGGTGACATCGGCCTGCGCCGACGCGTTATCGACACTGCGCGACAGCCGCTCCGCGATATTGCCGTCGCTGTGCCGGGCGCGCGCGGCGAGGCGCTGCGCCAGAACGTCCGGCGGCGCCGTGATCGCGACCACCACGACGTTTGCATAGCTCTGGCGCAGCGCGCTGATCACGGTGCGCGAGACGTTGGCGACGACCGCGCGGCCGGCGCGGATGTCGTCGTTGATTTCGAGCGGCAGCGCATAGGAATGCCCATGCGCCTCCCAATGCACGGCGAAATCGCCGTGCTCGCGTGCTCGGCGGAAGTCGTCGGGGCTCACCGCGATATTGTCCTCGTCGGCGGAGGACGCGCGCGTCACGATACGGCGCGGGAAGACGATGTCGGGATCATCGCTGCAGGCCGCTTGCGCCAGTCGCAGCAAGGTATCCTTGCCGGCGCCACTCGGACCGACCACGAGCACGAGCCGCCCGGGGCCGATCGCACCCGCCTCGCCTTCGGCCGTGGTCACGGTCTCGCTCATGCGACGCGCTGTCCCTCGCGCCAGACGCTGCGGACCACGGGAACGTGGCCGGCAACGTGCACGCGGATCAGGTCGGCGCGCTTGCCGATCGCGACCTCGCCGCGGTCGATGAGGCCGACCGCCTCGGCCGGCGCCTTCGTGACGGTACGAACCGCGGCCGGAAGGCTGATCGCCGGAACATGCTCGGGCAATTGCAGCGCGGCCATCAGCAGGCTCGACGGGATGTAGTCCGACGACAGGATGTCGAGCAGGCCTTCGCGGGCGAGATCGACCGCGGCGATGTTGCCGGAGTGCGAGCCGCCACGCACGACGTTCGGCGCGCCCATCAGGATGTCGATGCCGGCCTGGTGCAGGCCGCGCGCGGCCTCCAGCGTGGTCGGAAACTCAGCGACCGAGACGCGATCGCGTACGGCATCCGCGACGTTCTCCTCGGTGGTGTCGTCGTGGCTCGCCAGCGGGATCTTGTACTCATGCGCCAGCGCCACGATCTCGCGCATGTTGGCCGCTGCATAGAGTCTCTGATATTCGAAGCGCTTTGCGAACAGCTCGTCGAGCTCGGCATCAGTCTTGCCGCCGCCCTTGCCGCGATAATAGTCGCGCAGCTTGACTTCGTCGCGGAACTGGCGCTGGCCGGGCGTGTGGTCCATCAGCGACATCAGCTTGACGTCGGGACGGTCGATCAGCTCCTTGGCTTCCTCGACCACGCTCGGCATCGGGATCTCGCAGCGCAGATGCAGGAAGTGGTCGGCGCGCAGCAGACTGGCCTCGCGCGCGGTGGTGATCGCGGCGGCGAGCACGCCGGCACGGCCATCGACCTCCTCCGCGCCGTCCTCGCGCCAGACCCGGAGCGAATCGAACACGGTGGTGATGCCTGATGTGGCGAGCTGGCCATCGTAGGAAATGACGGCGGCGACCGGATTCCAGAACACTTTTGGCCGCGGCACGTAGTGCGCCTCGAGGTGATCGGTGTGGAGCTCGATCAGGCCGGGCATGATCAGATCGCCGCCGGCATCCTCGGCGCCCGCAGGCGCAGTCCCATCGCCGATCTCTGCGATGCGTCCGTCGGCAAGAGCGAGCCAACCCTGCTCGATCACCCGGTCAGCCAGCACGATCCTGGCGTTGGCGATCACTGTGTCCTTCGGTTTCATTTCCATGTCCTTCAGGCGGCGGCAAAGCTGGTGACGTCGACGATGCGGTCGGCAATCAGATGACGGATTTCGTCGTCATGGACAATGGCCACCATGGCGACGCCCTGGCGCTTTTTCTCGGCGACCAGCTCGACCACCACAGTGCGGTTGGCGGCATCGAGCGATGCGGTCGGCTCGTCCAGCAGCAGGATCGGCAGGTCCGAGATGAAGCCGCGCGCGATGTTGACGCGCTGCTGCTCGCCGCCGGAGAAGGTCGCGGGCGGAAGCTGCCAGAGCCGCTCGGGGATGTTGAGACGGTGCAGCAGCTCACCGGCGCGCGCCTGGGCGTCGGCCCGGCTCACGCCGTTCACGATCAGCGGCTCGGCGACGACGTCGATGGTGGCCACCCGCGGCACCGCGCGCAGGAACTGGCTGACATAGCCAATGGTGGAACGGCGGATGTTAAGCACCTGACGCGGCTCCGCGGTGGCGAGATCGACCACCGCGCCGCGATGGCGGATGCCGATCCGGCCGCTGTCGCAGCGGTAATTGCCGAAGATCATCTTCAGGATCGACGATTTGCCGGCACCTGATGGGCCGGAGAGCACGACGCATTCGCCGGGGTTGACGTGGAAGGTCACCCCGCTGACGACGGGCAATTCGATGCCGCCTTGCAGGTGCATCGTAAAGGTCTTTTGCGCATCGGCGACGTCGATCATGGCGGTCATCGGAAAGCTCATGGCGGCAGAATCGAGGAGACGAGGAGCTGGGTATAGGGCTCGCGGGGATCGTCGAGCACCTGGTCGGTGAGACCGGTTTCGATGACGCGGCCGCCTTTCATCACCATCACGCGGTGCGACAGGAGGCGTGCGACCGCGAGATCGTGGGTGACGATGACGACGGCGAGGTTCAGCTCGGCGACGAGGCTGCGCAGGAGGTCGAGCAGGCGCGCCTGAACCGATACGTCGAGTCCGCCGGTCGGCTCGTCCATGAATACCAGCCGCGGCTCGGTGACGAGGTTGCGGGCGATCTGAAGACGCTGGCGCATGCCGCCGGAATAGGTGCGCGGCGCATCGTCGATGCGCGCTGTGTCGATCTCGACGCGGGTGAGCCAGTCGGACGCGGTGTCGCGGATGCGGCCGTAGTGATTCCACCCGACCGCCATCAGCCGCTCGCCGACATTGGCGCCGGCGGAGACCGCCATGCGCAGGCCCTGCGCGGGATCCTGATGCACAAAGCCCCAATCGGTGCGGAACAGGAAGCGCCGCTCCGCTTCGCCCAGCGTCGCAAGATCGCGGGTGACGCCGTCGCGCATCCGGTAGGACACATGTCCCGCGCTCGGCGCGAGCTGGCCCGACAGGATCTGCAGCAGCGTCGACTTGCCCGAGCCGGATTCGCCGACAATCGCCAGCACCTCGCCGGGATAGAGCGAGAACGACACGTCGCGGCAGGCGGCGATGCGGCCGAAAGACTTGCTGAGAGACGCCGCCACCAGCAGCGGCTCGTCGTTTTCGAGCGCAGCTTGATCAACCATGCGCCTTCTCCTTGTACGGCGCAGCACTGAGGCTGCCGTGATGGCCGGCGGCCTGGCGGCCCTCGCAATAGTCGGTGTCCGAGCAGACGAACATGCGCCCGCCCTTGTCGTCGGTGACGATCTCGTCGAGGTAGGAGTTTTCCGCGCCGCACAGCGCGCAGGGCGCGTTAAAGCGGTAGGGCTCGAACGGGTGATCCTCGAAATCGAGCGACACCACCTGGGTATAAGGCGGGATGGCGTAGATGCGCTTTTCGCGGCCGGCGCCGAACAATTGCAGCGCCGGGCAATTGTCCATCTTGGGATTGTCGAATTTCGGCGTCGGCGACGGATCCATCACATAGCGCGCGTTGACCTTCACAGGATAGGCGTAGGCTGTGGCGATGTGGCCGAAGCGGGCGATGTCCTCGTAGAGCTTCACATGCATCAGGCCGTATTCGGCGAGCGCATGCATGCGCCGCGTCTCGGTCTCGCGCGGCTCCAGGAAGCGCAGCGGCTCCGGGATCGGCACCTGATAGACCAGCACCTGATTCGCGTGCAGCGCCGTCTCCGGGATGCGGTGACGGGTCTGGATCACCGTTGCCTCGTCCGTCGCGGTCGTCGTGGCGACGCCGGCGGTTTTGGCGAAGAATTTGCGGATCGAGATTGCGTTGGTGGTGTCGTCAGAACCCTGGTCGATCACCTTCAGCACGTCCTGGGGCCCCAGGATCGCAGCGGTGACCTGCACGCCGCCGGTGCCCCAGCCATAGGGCATCGGCATCTCGCGGCTGGCGAACGGCACCTGATAGCCGGGGATCGCGATGGCTTTCAGGATCGCTCGGCGGATCATCCGCTTGGTCTGCTCGTCGAGATAGGCGAAGTTGTAGGCGGGCGCGTTCATTCCGCGGCCTCCTTCATGGCATCGGGCGCATTGGCCTCGGCAAACTCCTGACGCAGCTTGCGCAGCAGGCCGAGCTCGGACTGGAAGTCGACGTAATGCGGCAGCTTCAAATGCTCGACGAAGCCGGTCGCCTGGACGTTATCCGAATGCGACATCACGAATTCCTCGTCTTGCGCCGGGGCGAGTGCCTCCTCGCCGAGCTCGCGGGCTCGCAGCGCGCGATCGACCAGCGCCATCGACATGGTCTTGCGCTCGCTCTGGCCGAAAGCGAGGCCGTAGCCGCGGGTGAAGCACGGCGCTTCCGTCGCAGAACCCTTGAACTGGTTCACCATCTGGCACTCGGTGAGCTCGATCGCGCCGAGCGGCACGGCGAAGCCGACATCTTCCGCCGCGAATTCGACCTCGACTTCGCCGAAGCGGATCTCGCCGACAAAGGGATGGTTGCGGCCATAGCCGCGCTGGGTCGAATAGCCCATCGCGAGGAGAAAGCCTTCGTCGCCGCGCGCGAGGTTTTGCAGGCGGAGGTCGCGGTCGGCCGGGAAATTCAGCGGCTCGCGGGTGAGATCGCCGACGCTGGCGCCCTCTTCGGCTTCCGGCGAGGATTCGATCAGCCCGTCGCGGCCCAGAATGTCGGTGACGCGCGGCGTCGGCGCGGTCGAGGCTTCAGCCACGGCCGGCACTTCCGGCACAAAACCTTCAGCGAGCGAGGGATCGAGCAGGCGGTGGGTATAATCGAAGGTCGGCCCTAGGATCTGGCCGCCGGGAATGTCCTTGAAGGTCGCTGATACCCGTCGCTGCACCCGCATAGCGCCGGTGTTGACCGGCTCGCTGGTGCCGAAGCGCGGCAGGGTCGCACGGAAGGCGCGGACCAGGAAGATCGCCTCGATCAGATCGCCGCGCGCCTGCTTGATCGCGAGCGCCGCGAGCTCGCGATCATAGAGCGAGCCTTCGCTCATGACGCGATCGACGGCAAGCCCGAGCTGCTCCGAGATCTGGTCGAGGGAGATTTCCGTAACGCCCTGATCGCCGCGCCGCTTATGTGCGAGCAGGCGATGGGCGTTCTCGATGGCGCGCTCGCCGCCTTTGACTGCGACATACATGCTTCTAGCTTCCCTTGCTCACGACGCGCGTGGTGCGGGGGATCGCAACCACGGCGTCATCGGCGACCAGCACCACATCGATGCCGCGCGGAAACAGTGCCTCGTTCATACGCAGGCGCTCGGACAGGTCGAAAGGCTTGATCGACGCCTGCAGCGTCGCGACGCCGTCGATGCCGGGGCCGCGCAGCTCGAAGCCAGGCCCCGCGTCCAGGCTTTCGACCTGAATGATCACCGTGGTCGAACGGTCCGGATACTCGCTGGTACCGAGCGCGAAGCGCTCGAGCGAAGGCAGTGCACTACCGTCGCTGATGAGCGCGAATGACGCGATCGAGGAGTCCTGCACAACCGGCGCGCCGGTGTGGAACTTCAACCACTTGGTCACGTCCGAGCTTTCCGCCATCCGCGCATCGAGCCAGAGCGGCGTGTCGTGATCGAACAGCGTCAGTGCGATCGCCGCGGTGCCGCGCATCATCATTCCGGGCGATCCCGCCATCGGCACGATGCGCTGGACCGAGCCCGGCCGCGCCATCGCGTCCATCACCGAGCGAAAGGTCGATTGCGCCGACAGCACCTTGTCGGCAAAACCCGGCGGCAATTCCGCAATCGTGGTCATGATCTCACCCCTCACCGCGCACCATGGTGTAGAAATCAACCTTCGTCGCGGCGGTCTCTTCCGCCGCCCGCGTCCGCCTGACCATAAGCTGCTCGCGCAACGGCGCGATAACGCTGCGCTCGACGAGCCCGCCGAAATCACGGGACTGCACCAGCGCATCGCACAGCGCGATCAGCCGCGCCTTCTCACCGTCGCGCCCGAGCGTGTAGCCGAAGCCGACCTCGCCGCTCGCAAGCCTCACCGCCGCGCGCGACACCGTGGCTTCGCCGAGATTGAAGGGCGCACCGTCGCCGCCGACCCGGCCGCGCAGCATCACGAGGCCGCTCTCCGGCGCACGCAGATCCTGATGAGCCGGCAGGGCGAGATCGCGGAGGCGAGCGGCGATCTCGCCCGCCTCCGCGTGCGCCAGCACGGCCATCGCGGCCTTGCGCTGGGCTTGCTGGGTATCGTGCTGGGTCACCTAATCCACCGAGCTTTTGACAGAACTTGTCGAATCCAAGTTGTCTATGATAATAGACAACTTCATACGGACGCGCCATGACTGTTTCGTGACAATGATGTGATTTTCGGGCTAGGCTGACCGACGACATGAGCATGCAGGACACAGCCTCTTCGGGCGTCGCTTTGTGGCGCCTCGTCGCCGACGGCATCGAGCGCGGCATCGCCGACGGCCGCTTTGCCGCCGGCGACAAGCTGCCGGGCGAGATGGAGATCGCCGAAACCTATCGCGTGAACCGCCACACCGTGCGGCGCGCGCTCGCAGCCCTTGCCGAGCGCGGCATCGTGCGCGCCGAACGCGGCAGCGGAACCTATGTCGAGACGCAGAAGCTCGCTTATCCCTTGCGCTCGCGCACGCGCTTCTCCGAGATCGTCGGCGCTGAGGGTCGCGAGCCGCATGGCCGGTTGATCGAGGCGACCGACGACGTCGCGACGCGCGAGCTCGCGCGGGAGCTGGGACTGAAGACCGGCGCGCCCTTGGTGCGGATCGAGGCGATCCGCCTCGCCGACCGCACGCCCATCTGCGTTTCCACCACCTGGCTATCGGCGGAACTGTTTCCGGGCGCGGGCGAGGTGTTCGCCGCGACTCGCTCGATGACGAAGCTGCTCGAGCATTTTGGCGTCCGCGACTATCGCCGCGGCGCGACCCGGATCACCGCCGGCATCGTCGACGCAACTGATGCCGCACGTCTCGATCTCCCGCTGGGGCGGCCGATCCTGGTGGTGGATGCCACCGACCATGATCTCCAGGGCAAGCCGCTGGTGACGAAGCATTCGCGGTTTGCCGCGGAGCGGGTGGAGTTTTTGGTGGAGTCATAGGGGACTCTCTCTCCACGAAACCGGAGCCGTAGGGTGGGCAAAGGCGCACTTCGCGCCGTGCCCACGATTTTTTTCGATCGTTAAGAGTGGTGGGCACGCTCTCGCTTTGCCCACCCTACGGCACCTGTGATCAGGCCACAGCTCTTCGCCCAATAATCGCAAAGCGCAGCTTGCCCGAGATGAAATCGATCGCGGCCACCGCGACCAGGATCATCAGGATCAGGAACGAGACCCTCTGCCATTCCAGCACGCGGATCTGCTCGGCGAGCTGGAGGCCGATGCCGCCGGCGCCGACGATGCCGATGATGGTGGCCGAGCGGGTGTTGGACTCGATGAAATAGAGCACTTGGCCGGCGATAACGGGCAGGACCTGCGGCAACAGGCCGAAGCGGATCTCGTGCAGCGCGCTGCCGCCGGAGGCGCGGATGCCCTCGACCTGCTTCTGGTCGGCGCCCTCGATCGCCTCCGAGAACAGCTTTCCGAACGCGCCGAAATCCGACACGGCGATGGCGAGCACGCCGGCGAACGGGCCGAGCCCGACCACGTTGATCCACACCAGCGCCCAGATCAGCGTGTCGACGCCGCGGATCGAATCGAGGAATCGTCGCACGGGAAAGCGCACGATCTGCGAGGGTATGACGTTGCGCGCGGCCAGCAGGCTCACCGGCAGCGCGAACACCGCCGCCAGCGTGGTGCCGAGCAGCGCGATCGAGAGCGTTTCGCCGAGCGCCTTCAGATAGACCGGCAGCGAGGAGCCGGGATCCGGCGGGATCATCATCAGGCTGATCCAGCCGAGCTGGCTGAGGCCGGCGAAGAACCGCGACGGCGAGAAATCGAGATCGACGAGACCATAGATCAGGATCGCGAGCGCCGCGACGATCATCGCCGGCGTCGCGAGCCGCGCCGAGGCGGGCCGGTAGAACACGTCGGGGTAGCGCGCGCGCATCTCGCGCGGATCGACCTCCCGTGGCGTCACGTCCGCGCCTCCTTGCCGAACAGGCGGCCACGCAGCCAGCCCGTCGTGATGTCGATGATGAAGACCGTGACGACGATGGTGAGCAGGATGGCGCTGACGTCGGAGTAGTAGAACTTGCGGATGGCGACGACGAGCTCCTGGCCGATGCCGCCGGCGCCGACAAAGCCCATGACGGACGCTTCGCGGACATTGATCTCGAAGCGCAACAGGGCGTAGCTGGCATAACCGGCGGTGACCTGCGGCACGATGGCAAAACGCATGCAGGACAGCCAGCTCGCGCCGGTCGAACGGATGCCTTCGACCGGCTTCATGTCGGCATTCTCGACGATCTCCGAGAACAGCTTGCCAAGCGCGCCGGTGGAGTGGATCGCGATTGCGAGCACGCCGGCCATCGGACCGAGCCCGAACGCAATCACGAAGACGAGCGCGAACACGATGCCGGGGACGGTGCGGGCGAACTCGAGCAGGCGCCGCACGACGAAGCGCAGCCAGGGCGCGGGCGACGTATTCTCGGCCGCGAAGAAGTTGAGGGCGAAGGCGAAGGTCGCGCCGATCAACGTGCCGACATAGCTGATGAGCAGGGTCTCGCCCAGCATCTTCAGCCATTTCTTCCAGCCCCACAGCCACTCGCCGACATCGGTCCAGACCCGCTGGCCGCTGTCGAGCGTGAGGATGCGGTCGAAATAGCTGATGAAGTTGCCGAAATAGGTGAACAGCGTGCGCAGGTTCACTTCCGCGCCGACGGCCGCGAGCGCCAGCGCTGCGGCAAAGACCGCCATACCCAACAGGAGACGGAGGCGCCTGCGCGCCACCGCCTCGCGATAGGCAGCATTGAGCACGGCGAGCTGCTGCTCGGGGAGGATCGAAACCGCTGTCGTCATCGGTCGAGGAGGGTCCGGTCAAAGAAAGAGCCGGGTCCAGGGACCCGGCTCCAGTGCATCGTCCCTAAAACTCAGGACGCCTTCTTCTTACGCAATGCATCGACGAACTTGATCAGCTCGATCGTGCCATCCCAGTCCTTGGTGGTGGCGGGATGGAAGCCCTTCTTCTGGCCGTCGGAGAGACGGTCGAACGCGGCCTTGTCCTTGGCCGGCGCGTCGAAGAACGCCTTGGCGATGGCGGCCTTCGCGTCTTCCGGCAGGTCCGAATTGTAGGCATAGGGGCCGTTGATGATCGGCGCCGACTTGTGGATGATCCGGAAATCGTCCTTCTTCATCGCCGAGCCGTCGGCGTTCTTCAGCATGCCCTTGGTCAGCATCTGCGCCAGCGTGGAATCGTCGTCGCTGGTCCACTGGTTGGCGGCAACGTCAACCGTGCCCTGCGCCAACGCGAGCATCGCGTTCTCATGGCTGCCGGTGAAGACGACCTTGCTGAAATAGGTGTCGGCATCCGGGATGCCCATCTTGTCGAGCTCGAAGCGCGGCACGTTGTTGCCGGAGGTCGAGTTCGGGTCGACGAGGCCGAGGTTCTTGCCCTTGAGGTCGTCGATCTTCTTGTAGGCGCTGCTCGCCTTGACGAAGAACACCGAGTAGTAGCCGGTCGAGCCGTCGGCGTTGATGTCGTTGGCGAAGGCGTCGGTCTTGACACCGGTCAGGCGGGCGCGGGCGAACGAGGCGGAGCCATAGCTGGCGATCTGGATGTTGCCGGCGCGCTGGCCCTCGATGACGGCGGCATAGTCGTTGGCGATGCGCAGCGTGACCTTCACGCCGAGCTCCTTGGAAAGATAGCTCACGAACGGCGCCCAGCGCTCAGTGACACCAGAGGCGTTCTCGGCCGGAACGACCGCGAAGGTCAGTTCGGGATACTTTGCTTTCCAGTCCTCGGCGGAAGCCGAAGCGGTGAAGGCGAGCGCGGCAGCGCCGGCAAGGATTAATCTGCGAGTGATCATGATACCCTCTTCATCGGTTGGGGTCGGTTGACGCAATACTGGCAACAAAAGATGCGGCGTGGCTCAGGCGGCCGCGGCGGTTCCGAGCGCCGGCACGCCCTCGGGCGCCGGGACAGGCACGCCACCCATGACGTCGGCGGCTTCGAGGTCGTAGAGCTCACGCGCGACATGATCGGTCAGTGCGGACGGTGCGCCGTCGAACACCACCCGGCCGGCGGCCATGCCGATCAGGCGGTCGCAATAGCTGCGGGCGAGATCGAGCGAGTGCAGGTTGCAGAGCACGGTGATGCCGAAGTGCTTGTTGATGCGCAAAAGCGCATCCATCACGATCTTGGTGTTGCGCGGGTCGAGCGAGGCGATCGGCTCGTCGGCGAGGATGATGTCGGGCTGCTGCACCAGCGCGCGGGCGATCGCGACGCGCTGCTGCTGGCCGCCGGAGAGCTGGTCGGCGCGCTGGGCAGCGAGCGCGGCAATGTCGAACTGCTCGAGCGCGGACATTGCCAGCGCCTTGTCCTGCTCTGGCCATATCTGCGACAGCGAGCGCCAGGCCGGCATGGTGGCAAGGCGCCCCATCAGGACGTTAGTGAGAACGTCGAGCCGGCCGACCAGATTGAACTGCTGGAAGATCATCGCCGAGCGGGCGCGCCACTGCCGCAATTCCTTGCCGCGCAGCGCGGTGACGTCGGTGCCGTCGAACAGGATGCGTCCCTCAGTCGGCGTCACCAGGCGGTTGATGGTCCGGAGCAGCGTCGACTTGCCGGCACCGGATCGTCCGATCACACCGACGAATCCGCCGGGGGAGATTTGAAACGAAGCGTCGTCCACCGCGGCTTTTGCGCCAAAGCGGCACGTCAGACCTTCAACCACCAGCATGCAGGGCTCCAGAGTAGCTGGGACCCACCGCTAACGCCGGCGCTTAACACTTGTGTGACATGCGCATTGCGGTGCGGCGATCCTACACACCTCATCCCCTGTCATCGCCGCGTCATGACATTGTCATCGAGCCGCTCGAAGAGGATTGCCCGCCCTCGAACGTTCGGACGCAACATGGCCGGCAAGGTGCTTTCGGTCCAACCGACCATCGACGCTTCCTCGAAGCTCCATGAGACGAGGCTCGGTGCCTACACCGAGGTCGGCGCGCGCACCATCCTGCACGAGGTCACGATGGGCGATTACTCCTATGTCGTGAACGATTCGCAGATCACCTACACCACGATCGGAAAGTTCTGCTCGATCGCGGCGATGACGCGCATCAACCCCGGCAATCACCCGATGCACCGCGCGACGCAGGCGCATTTCACCTATCGCTCCAGCGCCTATTTCGACGGCGAGAGCGACGACACCGAGTTCTTCGACTGGCGGCGCCGGCATCATGTTCATATCGGCCACGATGTCTGGATCGGCCATGGTGCGGTCGTGCTGCCGAGCCGCAACATCGGCACTGGCGCGGTGATCGCGGCCGGCGCCATCGTCACCAAGGACGTGCCGGCCTACACCATCGTCGCCGGCAATCCGGCGCGGATCGTGCGGCGGCGGTTCTCGGAGGAGATCGCGGGACGGCTTGCAAGGCTCGCCTGGTGGGACTGGGATCACGACAAATTGCGTGAAGCCCTGCCCCATTTCCGCAAGCTCGGGATTGAAGATTTCCTCGCCACGTATGAAGCACGGGCAGGCTCCCCTCGCAGCAGCAAGAAAAGCGCAATCGCGTGACAGACATTTTCCTTGAAGGCGGCCGGGCCCTGATCGGCACCGAGATCGTCGAAACTTCGCTTGTTGTCTCTGGTATCGATATTGCCGAGGTCGACGCCTCCCGCGGCCGTGCGCGGCTCGCGATCGATGCGCGCAACCTGCTGGTCCTGCCCGGCATCGTCGATCTGCACGGCGATGCCTTCGAGCGGCAGATGATGCCGCGCGCCGGCGTCGACTTCCCGATCGACGTCGCGCTCGCCGACAGCGACCGTCAGGCGATCGCCAACGGCATCACCACCGTGTTTCACGCCACGACCTGCTCGTGGGAGCCGGGCCTGCGCAGCGCCGACAACGCACGCGGCCTGATGGAGGCGATCGAGCGGCAGCGCCCGCAATTCGCCGCCGACACCCGCTTCCATCTGCGCCACGAGACCTACAATCTCGACGCGGAGGCAGAGATCGCACAATGGCTCGGCGAAGGCCGCGTCGACCTGTTCGCCTTCAACGACCACATGGACGGCGTCGTGGCCGACATCTCCAATCCGCGCAAGCGCAACCGCATGGTGGAACGCACGGGACTATCGAGCGAGACGTTCGACCGGCTGGTCGAGCGCGTGGTCGCACGGGCCGCCGAGGTGCCGGCTTCGGTTTCGAGGCTCGCCGCCGCAGCCCGCGGAGCCGAAGTGCGCATGCTCTCGCATGACGATGCGACGCCGGCGATGCGCCAGGAGTTTCGCGAGCTCGGCGCTGACATCGCGGAGTTTCCGATCAACGAGGAAACGGCGCGCGCCGCGGCAAGCCATGGCGACGCCATCGTCTACGGCGCGCCGAACGTCGTGCGCGGCGGCAGCCACACCGGCTGGACCAGGGCGTCCGACATGATCGCAAAAGGGCTCTGCTCGGTGCTGGCGTCGGATTACTACTATCCCGCACAGCTGCTCGCCGCATTCCGCCTCGCCGCCGACGGCGTGCTGCCGCTGACCAAGGCCTGGGATCTGGTCTCGGCCGGCCCGGCACGCGCGACCGGCCTCTCCGATCGCGGCCAACTCGCGCAAGGACGCCGCGCCGACATTCTGCTGGTCGACGACAGCGTGCCGTTGCGGCCGCGAATCATCGCGGTGATCTCGGGCGGAAAGCTCGTGCATCTCACCGATGCGACGCGGCTGCTCGCAGCAATGGCTGCGCCGCGCGAGGCTGTCGCTGCGGCCTAAATTGGTTATGCTGAGGCGATGACAGGTTTTCCCCGCTACGCGATCTATTTTGCCGCAGGCGCCGACAGCGCCCTCTCCCGCTTCGGCGCCGCGCTGCTCGGCTACGACGCCTATACCGGCGACGAGTTGCCGTTTCCGCGAGAGGCGCTGCAAATTGCGTCGGACTGGCGCGAGGTCAGCGCCGATCCCCGCAAATACGGCTTTCACGCCACGCTGAAGGCACCGATGGCGCTGGCGTCTGGCAAGACCGAAGCCGAGCTGATGGCCGCCTGCGCGGCCTTCGCCGGCAAGGCGCGGCCCGTTCCGGTGATCCGCCCCGTCGTCGATGCCATCAGCGGCTTCATCGCCGTCATTCCAGCCGAGCCGGTCGAAGCGCTGCAACAGCTCGCCGCCGATAGCGTCCGCGATTTCGACGCCTTCCGTGCGCCGCTCACGGCGGAAGACCGCGCGCGGCGCAAGCCGGAGAAGCTGAGCGAGCGACAGCGCGACTATCTCGATCGCTGGGGCTATCCTTACGTGATGGAAGAATTCCGCTTCCACATGACGCTGACAGGGCGATTGGAAGTGGAGCGGCGCGGGCCGATTCTGCAGATGCTGCGAGAGCGGTTTGCGGGGCTTCAGCTCGATGCGCTGACGGTCGACCGCATCGCGCTGTTCAGGCAGGATGATGCCAGGGCGCGCTTTCGCAGCATCGGCGAGTGGGCTTTGGCGCGGTAGACCTCAGCGCCAGCTCGCAAGATTGAAGGCGAGCGCCACCGCACCGACCAGAACGAGGCTGGCCGCCCAGACTGCATCGAGATTGAACCAGCTTCGCGAGACGAACTTCAATCCCAGATGGCGGTAAACCAGCCACGCCAGACATCCGCCGGCGCCGACCATGGCGGCAACGTGAACCAGGGATACCAGCACCGCCATCCCGAGACTTGCCTTCATCAGCGCGCCCGCCGCCTGATGGCCGGCATCGAGCTCGAAGGCCTGGCAGAGTCCTAGATAGATCGGCACGAGCATCAGGGCGGCGCCGTGAGCAATGGCGACGGCAAACGACCAGAGCGCCAATTGCGTCGGCGGAATTCGTGCCAGCGCGCGCGGATGACGCCGGTCGATCAGCCGATAGACGCCAAAGCCGATGACGAGAAGGCTCGCGCTGATCTGGATCGGACGCTGCCAGGCGGCCAGCACGAGCAGGGAGGCAAATGGCAGCAGCACGAGAAGTGTGGCCAGGAGATGCCCGGCCGCCAGGGCCCACAACGCACGGAAGAGCGCGCGCGGGCTCTTGTCCAGGAGCCCGGCGGAAACGGCGAGCGGCCATCCCATTCCCGGATTGACCCCGTGATAGAGACCGCTCGCAACAAGCGCGAGCCAGAGCCAGCCAAGCGCCGCGCTCGGGTGCCCCCCGTCTAGACCGACGGGTAGCAAAAGGAGTCCGTCGAGCAATCGCCGCCCTCGAGCCTGATCTGGTGCGCACGATATCCGTCGGGGAAGCTCACGAAATAGTTCTTGTCGAGCTCGAGGCCGCCGCTGCGACCGACATTGGCCATGACTTCCACGCCCGGAACCCCGTCGGGATAGAACTGGTCGTCCCAGGTGGAATAGAGCGAATTGGTCCAGTACACGCGCCTGCCGTCGCGGCTGATCTCGACCATCTGCGGACCCGCCGCAAAGGCCTTGCCGTTCGGATGGGGCGTGCGGCGCGCGATGCCGCCGATATGGACGGAGCCCGCAAGCTTAGGCTTTCTGGGATCACTGACGTCGTACTGGCGCATTTCACCCGTGCCCCAGCACGAGACATAGAGAAACCGGTCGTCCATCGACAGGTCGATGTCCGTCACCAGCGGCGGCACGGCGCCAAATCCCTGCAGCAGCGGCGGCAGCTTCTCCTTGGGCGCGGGTTCGGGAGGGATCGTCGCCGTCTTCTCGGCATGGAATTTTCCACCCTCGCGCCACCAGGTCCAGATCGATGCTTCGAGGTTGGTGGTGTCGACCACGACGCCGACGAAGCCGTACTCGCGAACCGGATCGTGCGCCGGCCGTACCTCCAGCGCCATCTGATGATTGGCGCCGAGGTCGATGGTCTGGACGTTGCGACGGGCGCGAAGGTCCCAGAAGTGGAGACGATGGCCATATTTGTTCGACAGCAGATCTTCCGGGACGATCCCGTTCTCGAACTGCGGCGGCAACGCCCATTCGCTGGTCACCATGTAGTCGCGCGGCAGATTCCACCAGAAATCATAATGCAGTGTCTGCGGGCCACGGTCGATCTCCCATCGTCCAAGGACCTCGAACGTCTCGCAATCCATGATGAAGACGCCCGGAGGTCCATTGGTGCCGTCCTTGCCGGCGCCGCCCAGCGTGCTCACATAGATGCCGTCCGGCCCACAATGGATGGTATGCGGCCGCGAGTAACCGGTCTTCTTGAAGACCTCCTCCGGTTCGATGATCTTGTGGATCTTGGCCTTGGTCGGATCCGGCTTGGTATCGATGATGTAGATCCGCGACGAGCGCAGCCCGGGGATGATGAGATAGCGCCGCTCGATGAAGGCGTGTCCGGCGAGCGGCGACAGGGCGGAGGAGCAGGCATTCCAGCCGAAATGATGAAACTCGTCGCCCTTGTTGGGCATCGTCACGGTGTGAACGATCTGGCTATAGGTCGGCGATCCCGGCTTGACGTCGATGACCGCGAGAGCATCCGGCTTCGAGAAATCCGGACTGAGCAGCAACGTGTAGGCGAAGTTCTCCGCAGGTGCTTCCATCGCAAGCTTGGGCGATGCGTGAAAGGTGGGATCCGGCCTCATCGTCATGGCACTGCCTCCCTGTTCTGTCGGTTCGCGCCAACCTGGCTCGGGATAACGGCATAATGAAGAGGTGTTACGCGATGTCTTGAAATGCTCCGTGGGCCTGGTCGGCAAGCGTACAATATGCCATCGCGGAGCTGCGGGAAACGGCCCGGGCCGCGCTAATTCGACGCCTTCAGCCGATATGGGCCGATGAGATGAGGCGAGCGCGCACCTCCTCCACAGTGTCGTCCCGGCCTGGTGCGCAATTGCTCACAGGGGGACGGGACGGCAGTAGCGTATTAGCCGAGGCGGGGCATCGCATTCAGCATTCGTAGGGTGGGCAAAGGCGCGGAGCGCTGTGCCCACCACTTTTCGCGATGACAACAGGTGGTGGGCACGCTTCGCTTTGCCCACCCTACGGCTGCGGGGTATGTGGCTCTACTTCCCCCACCTTAGCGCCAGAGCATCGCGTTCCTTGGCGAGCTCCAGAAGCCCGGCGCGTGTCGCCGGATGCAGCGGCTGCAAGGGATGCCGCACCGCGTCCGACTTGATCACGCCACCCGCCTGCATCATCACCTTGCAGGCGATCAGGCCGCATTGGCGGTTCTCGTAGTTGATCAGCGGCAGCCAGCGTTCATAGGCCGCCTTGGCTTCCTCGCGCTTGCCGGCGAAATAGGGATCGATGATCTGGCGGATGCCGTCGGGATAGCCGCCGCCGGTCATGGCGCCCGTGGCGCCGGCGTCGAGATCGGCGAGCAGCGTGATCGCCTCCTCGCCGTCCCAGGGGCCCTCGATGTCCTTGCCACCCGCTTCGATCAGGCTGCGGAGCTTTGAAGCGGCGCCGGGAACCTCGATCTTGAAGTAGCGGATGTTGGAGAATTCGCGCGACAGCCGCGCCAGCAGCTCGACCGACAGCGGCGTGCCGGCGACCGGCGCATCCTGGATCATGATGGGAATGTTGATCGCGCCCGAGAGCACCTTGAAGAACTCGACGATGCCCTTCTCCGGGACGCGGAAGGTCGCGCCATGATAGGGCGGCATCACCATCACCATGGCGGCGCCGGCGGCTTCGGCCTGCTTGCTGCGCGCGGCGCAGACGGCCGAGCTGAAATGGGTGGTGGTGACGATGACGGGAACCCGGCCCGCAACTTGTTCCAGCACCGCATGCATCACGGTTTCGCGCTCGGCATCGGTGAGCACGAACTGCTCGGAGAAGTTGGCGAGGATGCAGAGGCCGTTCGAGCCGGCGTCGATCATGAAGTCGATGCAGCGACGCTGGCCCTCGAGGTCGAGCTCGCCGCGCTCGTCGAAGATGGTGGGCGCGACCGGGAACACGCCGCGATAGGGGCGCTGGGCCTTGTGTGGGTTGACCGGCATCGAACTCTCCATCCCTGATGTGTCTTGCGTCTGTCGCCGCATACGGGCGCGGCGGCACAGATGTACCCGCCGCGCGGACCGGCGGCAATGCCCGCGCGACGTCAGGATGGAGGATGAACGAAGTTACGCGGTCTTCACCGCGCCGAGGAAGCCTTCGACCGCGACGCGGAGACGATCGGCATCAGCCGACATCTTCTTCACGGATTCCGACAGCACCGTGCCGGCGTTGCCGGTCTCCTGGTTGAGCCTGGCGACACTGCCGATGGTGTCGGTGACCTCGCGGGTGCCTTGCGCGGCCTGCTGGAAGTTGCGCGAGATCTCGGTGGTGGCCGCGCGCTGCTGCTCGACGGCGGCGGCGATCGCCGTCATCTTCTCGTCGATGCCGCTGATGGCGCCGCCGATCGAGCGGATCGCGGTCACCGCTTGGCCGGTCGCGCCCTGGATCTCCTCGACCTGGCGGGAGATCTCTTCGGTCGCCGTCGCCGTCTGCGCGGCGAGGCTCTTGACCTCGCCGGCAACCACGGCGAAGCCGCGGCCGGCCTCGCCCGCGCGCGCGGCCTCGATGGTGGCGTTCAGGGCCAACAGGTTGGTCTGGCCGGCGATGGCGTGGATCATCTTCACGACTTCGCTGATGCGGCTCGCGGTCTGGTCGAGGATCTCGACCGTCGCATTGGTCTGCTCGGCCTGCGCCACGGCCTCGCGGGCCTCGCGCGCGCTCGACTGTACCTGCGCGGAAATCTCGCCGACGGACGCCGAGAGCTCCTCGGTCGCGGCGGCGATGGTCTCGAGATTGTTGGTGGCCTGCTCGGCGGCGGAGGACACCGCCGCGGTCTGGCTGCTCGATTCCGCAACCAGCGAGCGCACGCCGGTTGCCGTCGTATCAAGCTCCTTGGCCGAGGCCGCAACGCTGTGAATGACGGCCTGCACGGTGTCGTCGAAGCTGCGGCACGCCGCATCCACCGAGCCGGAGCGGGCGAGTTGCAGCGTCTGCTGCGATTCGCGTTCCTGGCCGAGACGCTCGGCGGTCGCCGCGCTTTCGCGCAGGCTTTCGAGCGCGGCCGCCATGGTGCCGAACTCGTCGGGATAGCGGGATTGCGGAACCGGCGTCGCATAGTCGCGCGCACCGATCCGCGCGATGGCATCGAGGATGGCACGCACCGGCCGCATCAGGCGGCTGCGCACCACATAGACGCCGGCCAGGGTCACCACGAGCGCCAGCAGGAACGCGAGCGATTGCACCACGAGATTGGTGAGGGCCTTGGCCTGGATCGTCTCCGCGCGCGCGATCGACTGGTCCAGGGCCTTGTTCGCGATGGCGACGATGGAGGCGAACGGAGACTGGCACAGCGCATTCCATTCCGAGGCAGGCATCGCGGGCTTGCCGCTGCCGTCGAAATTCCTGGTGAGCTCACCGATCTGCTTGAGCACACCGTCGGTCTTGGCCTTCGCGTCCGATGCTGCCGTCACCAGCTCCGCCGTGACATCGGGCGCAGCGAGCAACTCGGCCATACCTGCCCAGCCGGAGGTGATCGTGCCATCCCATTGCGCCACCGATCGCTTCTGGGCATCGTCGAGCGGCTTGCTGCCGTTGACGTTCGAGCGAAGCGAGGAGCAATGGATGCCATAGCGGTCGCGCACCTGCCAGGCGAATCGGCGGACCTGGATCATGCGGGCGATGTAGGGATCGTTCATCCAGGCGCGGTTCGACACTGCGGTAGAGGCGAGGTTCGCGGTGTCGATGACCTTGGTGACGGCATCGTACCAGGAATTGGTCCGCTCGATCTTGCGCTCGGCGCGCGGACGCTTGGCTTCGTCGTAGAACAGCTGGAACTGCGGCGCGGCGTCGTTCCAGCGCTGCTTCAGCGTGCTGGCAAGCTCATCGCGGCGCGCGAAATCGACGGTCGCAAGCGCGGCGCTGATGCCGTCATAGCCGGCCTGCTCGGCCTTCTCGGCCTCGGCGAGTTTTGCCTTGGGATCGTCCTCGCCAAGGATGGCGCTCTGGGCATCGCCGCGATTGTTGCGCAATGCGAGCACGCCATGGAAGATCGCCTTGTCGGCGGCGGCAAGGCGGGCCGTCTCCAGGCTGTCGCTGTAGCGGCCGAAAGCGCCGACCATCTGGATCGCGGTGCTGGTCAGCGCACCGGCAGCCAAGAGCGCCATCAGCACCAGGAGCAGCGTGCTTACCGATTTCTTAAAAATTGCCATGAGCCAGGGGCCTATTCTTCAATAGCGGCCACCTTGCATCGCGAATGCCAATGTTTCGTTAAGGTTGTAGTCAAATGCCGGCTTTCCGGCCTGCCACGCCTGCGCCAGGCCGGGGGCTCGTCATGCGACTTTCGTGAAGTCCGGCGGACGGCGCTCGGCGAACGCCGTGAACGCCTCGCGCGCCTCGGCGGTGCGCAGGCGCAGCGCAAACTGCTCGCCTTCGGCCTGCATCTGCGCGACCAGCGCCTCGCCATTGCGCATCAGCTTCTTGGTGGCGGTGAGCGCGCCGGCGGGCTGGCGGGCGAGCCGCTGCGCCAGTGCCAGCGCCTCCGCATCGAGCCTGTCGAGCGGCACGACGCGGTTGGCGAGCCCCCATTCCAGCGCGGCCTTGGCCGGCACGGTCTCGCCGAGCGCGAACATCTCATAGGCGCGTGCATAGCCGATACGCGCGGGCATCAGCAGGCTGGAGGCGGCTTCCGGCACCAGCGCGAGGCTGACGAAGGGCGTCGACAATTGCGCGTTGTCGGCGAGCACCACGAGGTCGCAATGCAGCAGCATCGTGGTGCCGACGCCGACGGCGCGGCCCTGCACGGCGGCGACCAGCGGCCGGGTGCAGCGCGCCAGCGACTGGATGAAGCGGATGACGTTGCGGCTGCCTTCCGACTTGCCGGATGCGACGGCCGCGAATTCGCCGACGTCGTTGCCGGCGGTGAACATGTCACCCTCACCGCGGATCAGGATCACGCGCGCGGACGGATCGAACTCGGCGGATTCGATGGTGTCGGCGAGCGTGCCGTACATCGCATCGGTCAGCGCGTTCTTCTTGTCGGGACGCGACAGCGTGAGGGTGAGAATTCCGCCGTTGTTCTCGATCCGGACATGCTCGGTCATTGCACTCTCCTTATTCCTCTTGGTCTCTTGGAAACTTGTCCTGAACGCTGGTTAGCCAGCGCGCGACGATGTCGATCTCCGCAGCTGTAAATCCGTCCGTCAGCGCCGCGTTGATCCTGGCCGCATCGGTCTTCGCCTGCGTCAGCACGGTCCGTCCCTTCGGCGCCAGCCAGACGCGAAAAGCGCGCCCGTCCTCGCGGTCGGTCCGGCGCTCGACCAGCCTCGCCGCGGCGCTGCGATCGACCAGCCCGGAAACGCCGGCCGGCCCCATGTCGAGCGCCGCGCCGGCCTCGCCCATGAGGATGCCGTCCTGCTTGCCGAGGATGAACAATAGCCCCGCCTGCGCCGGCGTCACCTCGCTCGAGGGCTGCGCTGCCATCCAGCGTTGCAACCGGCGTTGCGCGACGTTCAGCAGGTAGATCAGCCGATGGCGCCTCGCCTCGGGCGATTTATTTCGCATGCGAAACATATAGCCGGACGCCGGCCGATTGTCAAAACCTGCCGAAGCTAACTGCCCAACGGCGCGCGACAGCCGTCGAGCAGAATTGCGGCGCATACTTTCGCCCGCCTCTCGATCTCCTTGCGCGAGGGCAGGGCCAGGCTGGCGTAGATCGCCGCGCGCTGCGGCGCTGACACCATCATGCCGATCATCATCCCGGCGGCTTCATCGACGTTATCGAGTGCTATGCGCTTCTTCTTGACTTGATCGCGGAGCCAGCCCGCGAGCGCCGCCGCGGTACGGGAGATGCCATCCCTGTAAAAGTTCGCGGCAAGATCGGGAAACGTGGCCGACTGCTGCAGCACCATACGCTGCAGCGCCACGACCTCTGGATCGAGCGCGAGATCAGCACAGGCGACAAGCACGGCAGCCAGGCTCGTTTCGATGTCGGCCCGATTGTTGGCCTGAAGATTGACGTCGGAGAGCAACCGGTCGAGCCGGTCCGCGCACATCGCTTCGAACAGTGCCGCCTTGCCCGGAAACAGCCGATAGAGGGTCTTGGTTGAGATGCCGGCACCGCGCGCCAGCTCTTCGGTGCTGGTTGCTGCGTAGCCATCGACGGCGAAGGCGTGCCGCGCCGCCTCGATGACGATCCGCTTCGTCTCGTCGTCGCTGCGCACCGGCGGCCGCCCGCGCGGGCGGCCTTCTGATGACGGTTTTGCCTGAGCCATGTTTTTAGATGATGCCTGTCATTCCATTGACTCTCCCCAAGCTAGTCCTATTTTGGAAATCGTCAAGTTTCCTAATTCAGGGAGCCGGCCATGACCGTGCACACCAACCCGCCCAAGAGTGAAACCATAGCGGTGCCGACGAGCGCGCCCGAAGGCATCCTGCCCGCCGCGCCGATCCCGGCCCCGCGCCGAAAGCTGAACCTTCGCAAGGCGTTGCTGGCGGGCGTGGCCGCCATCGCGCTCGCCGGCGCGAGCTGGTACGGCTACGATTACTGGACCGTCGGGCGCTTCCTCGTCTCCACCGATGACGCCTATGTGAAGGCCGACAACACCACCATCGCGCCGAAGGTCAGCGGCTATCTCGACCGCGTCTTGGTCGCCGATAACGAGCATGTGAAGGCCGGCCAGATGCTGGCGCGGATCGACGACCGCGACTTCCGCGTCGCGCTCGACCAGGCCAAGGCCGACGTTGCCGCCGCGAACGCGACGGTGACGAGCAAGCAGGCCCAGCTCGAGGTTCAAGAGGCGGTGATCGCCGCGGCGAAAGCCACCATCGATGTCGACACGGCCGCGAAGACCTTCGCGCAGCAGGAGAACAAGCGCTACACCGATCTCGCCAAGACCGGCTATGGCAGCGTGCAGAACGCGCAGCAGGCGCAGGCGCGCGATGCCGGCGCCGACGCCGCGATCGCGCGCGACAACGCCAACCTCATCTCCGCACAGAAGCAGGTCGATCTCCTCAGGGCCGAGATCGTGCAAGCCAGGGCCGCCGCCGCGCGCGCAGCCGCGGTCCAGCAGCAGGCGGAGCTCAATCTCGGCTACACCACGATCATCTCGCCGATCGACGGCGTCGTCGGCAATCGCACCTTGCGCGTCGGCCAGTACGTGCAGGCGGGCACGCAGTTGATGGCGATCGTGCCGGCTCAGGGTGCCTACGTGGTCGCCAATTTCAAGGAGACCCAGCTCACCCATGTCCGTGCCGGACAGAGCGTCGAGATCGAGATCGACACGTTCCCGGGCCAGCTCGTGCACGGTCACGTCGATTCCATCGCGCCGGCCAGCGGCCAGGAATTCGCGCTGCTGCCGCCCGACAACGCCACCGGCAATTTCACCAAGATCGTGCAGCGGATTCCCGTGAAGATCGCGCTGGATGCCGAGACCGCGCCTGCGATCGCGCTGCGGCCCGGCATGTCCGTGATCCCGACGATCGCAACACGCTCAGCGCCGACCGCCCAGGCCGCAGCGACGCCCAAAGCAAAACCCGTTTCCGGAGGGTCGTGCCATGTCAAACAGCCTCTCAATATCGACGCCAGCACCCGCAATACCGGCCGCGACGCCTGAGCGCATCGCTGCCGACCCCAATCGGGCCAGCGCCACGCTCTGGATCGCCGTGTTCGCGGCGATGATCGGCGCCTTCATGGCGATCCTGAACATCCAGATCACCAACGCCTCGCTGCTCAACATCGAGGGCGGCATCGGCACCGGCGCCGACAACGGCTCCTGGATCTCGACGTCCTACCTGATCGGCGAGATCATCGTGATTCCGCTGACCGACTATCTGTCGCGGGTGTTCTCGTTCCGCAACATCATCCTGAGCTTCGCGAGCCTGTTCGCGGCCTTCTCGGTCGCCTGCGCCTTCACTCACGACCTACCGTCGATGATCGCGATGCGCGGCTTGCAGGGCTTCTTCGGCGGCGTGCTGATCCCGATGGCTTTCACGCTGGTCTTCACCAGGCTGCCGAAGGGCCAGCAGCCGATCGGCCTTGCCATGTTCTCGCTCGCCGTGACGTTCGCGCCGGCGATCGGGCCGACCATCGGCGGCTATCTCACCGAGAATTACGGCTGGCAGACCATCTTCTTCGTCAACGTGCTGCCGACCGCGGTGATGGTGACTACGCTGTTCTTCACGCTGGAGCGCCAACCGATGAACCTCGCTTTGCTGCGCGAGGGTGACTGGTTCGGCATCGCGACCATGGCCGTCGGCCTCGCCTCGCTGCAAGCCGTGCTGGAGGAAGGCAACAAGGACGACTGGTTCGGCTCGCCCTTCATCGCTCGCCTCGCGGTCATCGCCGCGGTCAGCCTGTCGCTGTTCATCGCCAACGAGCTCGTGGCGGAGAAGCCGCTGCTGCGCCTGCGCCTGTTGACGCAATGGAATTTCGGCATCGGCACGATCGCGGCGGTCTTCCTCGGCTTCGCGCTGTTCGGCTCGGTCTATCTCCTGCCCGCCTATCTCGGCCAGGTGCAGGGCTACAATGCCGAGCAGATCGGCAACGTGCTGGCCTGGACCGGGCTGCCGCAGCTTTTGCTGATTCCGCTGGTGCCGAAGCTGATGCAGCGGTTCGACGGCCGCTATGTCGCAACCGTCGGCCTGCTCCTGTTCGCCGCGAGCTCCTTCATGAATATCCAGATGTCGCTCGACTATTCCGGCGATCAGTTCCTGATGCCCAACATCGTGCGCGCAGTCGGCCAGGCCCTGACGCTCGCGCCGCTCTCGGCACTCAGCCTCGGCAGCGTCGCGCCGCAGGATGCGGCGGCGGCCTCCGGCATCTCCAACATGATGCGCAATCTCGGCGGCGCCATCGGCACCGCGGTGCTCGCCACCATCGTCACCAAGCGCGAGCAGTTCCACTCCAACATCATCGGCCATTCCGTCACCCTCGGCCGTGAGGAGGTCCGCAGCCGCATCGCCCAGATGACGGACTATTTCATGGCCCACGGCGTGCCCGACCCCAACGCCGCGCGCGAGCAGGCCATCATCGCGCTCGGCAAGACGGTGAAGCGCCAGGCGCTGGTGATGGGCTATTCCGACACCTTTGCGGTGATCGGCGTGGTGCTGGTGCTCGCCGCGATCGCCGTGCTGCTGACGCGGCGGGTGAAGGCGGCGGGCGGAGGTGGTGCGCACTAGGCGCGCTTCTTCACCTCTCCCCGCAAGCGGGGAGAGGTCAAGTCACTGCGCGCAGAAATAGCTCGACGCCTCAGTCACCGACCCCGCCTTGTAGTGCGGCCAGGCCGGCCAGCGGCACAGTGGCAGCGCGCGGACGACAGGGAACGCGGGCGCTTCGACCTTCTGCTCGGTGACCTCGAGGTCGCCGGGCGCCTTGTCCTTCTCGACCCAGTCGACCAGCACGCTGAGCATGTCGACATTGGCGGGCGCCCCCGAACCGACATGATCGACGCCGGGCGCAGTGTAGAGCCGCGCGAACTGCGCCGTCGTCGCCGTCCCCATCAGGCGCTCGACGTTCTCGAAATAGCGGATGCCGGCGTAGGGGCTCTGGGCATAGTCGGCCATGTGCTCGAGGATGATCAGCTTGCCCTTGCGCTCCCGAAAGCGGCTGAGATCGGGATTTGTCGAATCCATCAGGCTGGAGACCTCGAGCAGCCGCGCCTTGTGGTCCTCCACCTTGTAGGTGGTGACGTCGAGCTTGGGATCGCGCGCGAATACATATTGGATGCCGCCGGCGCCGTAGATCCAGGCGATGCCGTTGTTCGGCGCGGGCGGCTGCGCCGGCGGCGCGGTGCCGAGCCACCACGCCACCCAGCCGCCGGTCGGACCGATTGCCGGCGTGTCCTCGCCCGACACGCCCCAGCCCGGATAATCGTCGAGGCCGTTGGCGAGCACGAACGGGAATTTGTAGGTCGCATGCAGCGTGTTGATCGCCTTGATCTGCGGATCGGTCAGGCACTGATCGCCGCTCTTGCCGGCCGCGCAGCGCAGCGTCTCGACCTTGAATGCCGCCTTGCAAGTGACGGGATCCTGCACCAGCGCATCGTCGGAGCCGTCAGCCTTGTCGCACGCCGCGCGCACGGCCTCGCCGACGAGCTTGACCTGCGCCGGATTGATCCAGCCCTCGCCCATGGTCGCAAGGCCCGAGCGCGTGCCGGCATGCTGCAGACCGACCCAGTTGATGACAGGCACGCGTGAAAAGATGCCGTCGAAATCGTCGGGATAACGCTGCGCCATGGTGAGGCCTTCGCGGCCGCCCTCGGACGAGCCCATGAAGTACATCTTCTCCGGCTTCCTGCCGTAGGCACGCGCCATCAGCGCGACGGCCGCGTCGCGCACCTTCTTGTAAGCGCGGTGGGCAAAATTCTCGAACGCTTCGTCATTCAATGCAAACAGCTGCGGCGGCTCGCCTGGTTTGGTCTCGTGGCCGGAATCGGTGCCATAGGTAACAAAGCCGCGCGCGAGCGGCGACGGCTTGTCGAAAGGATAGGCCGGCGGCAGCGCAAGGCCGGTGATCAGCACGCCGTTGAAGCCGCCGCCGCCATATTGCACCGAGCGCCCGTTCCATTCGATCGGAAGGTTGACCTGGAATTTGATCGGCGGGGCCTTGGGATCGACCGGGTCGATATGGCCGAGCACCTTGCAGAATCCGGGATTGGCGGGCGTGATCCGCCCCGATGGCGTCGGGCCGCGCTCGGCAACGGCGAGAGGCGAAGGCGACTGAAACGTCGCTGCGTCGATCTTCACGGCATCGGCACCGCCGACCAGCCCCTTGCAGACCGTCTCGGCATCCTCCGCCAGCGTCAGCGCCGACGCGCCGCTCGCGCTCATTGCGGCTGCCGTGCCCACGAGCCATGCGCGCAGCTTCGCTCTGTTTCGCTTCATCGTTTCCACCCGGCTTGTTCTGTTGCGTTCGGAAGTTGGCCGCATTCAATGCAACCTTGGTCCTTCCGTCAATCGCCGACGCCGGCTTTCCGTCAGAACGATCCCAGCACGCTACCCAGGGCAATCACAACCACCAGCGCCAGGAGCGACGTCACGATGCCCACCATGACGATGTCGAAATAGCTGTGGCGGTGCGTCAGGCCGCAGATCGCGAGCAGGCTGACCACGGCACCGTTGTGCGGCAGGATGTCCAGGGTACCCGCGCCGATCACCGCCACGCGATGCATTAGTGCAAGGTCGATACCGGTCCGCGCCGCAAGCTCGACATAGGTCGGGCCGAGCGCATCGAGGGCGATGGTCAGGCCGCCCGAGGCCGACCCGGTCAGCGCGGCCAGGATGTTGGTCGCAACCGCAAGCGAGACCAGCGGTCCGCCTTCGATCGCCAGCACCCAGTCGCGCACGATCGTGAACGCCGGCAGCGAGGCGACGACGGCGCCGAATCCGACGAGGCTGGCGACGCTGAACGCAGGCAGGACCGACGCATTGGCCCCGGCGTCCATGGTCCGGCGGAGCGCCGGCAGGCGCGCCCAGTTCAGCACGATGGTCGTGACGATGGCCGCCGCCAGCGCCACCGCGACCGACCACACGCCCGCGACGGCCGCGAGCGACGTTTCGCCAAAACGCTGCTCGGCGAGATAGCTGACATCGAGCCGCGGCAGCAGCACGAGCGACATCACCAGATTCACGGCCACCACGACGACCAGCGGCACGATGGCGTTCAGCACCGGCGATGGCCGCTCGCTGCGATGACCGTGCTGCAGCTCAGCCGGATCGAACTCGCGGGCGGTCGTCGCGCGCTCGCGCACGAGCTCGTCAGCAGCCGCCTGCTCGGCCGAATCCTCGACATCGTCGCCATAGCCCTCTCCTGCGCGGCGCGACGCAGCTTCAGCACGGTGCAGCCACCACAATCCTGTGCCGAGCATGATGAGGGAGGCAATGATGCCGAGGCCCGGCGCGGCAAACGGCGTCGTGCCGAAGAACGGCATCGGGATCGCATTCTGGATCGACGGCGTGCCCGGCAGCGCCGACATCGTGAAGGTCGACGTTCCCAGCACGATCGCCGCCGGGATCAGACGACGCGGGATAGAAGCCGCGCGAAACAGCGAGCGGGCCATGGGAACGATGACGAAGAACGCAACGAACAGGCTGACGCCGCCATAGGTAACCAGCGCGCCGGCGAGCACGACCGCCAGGATCACGCGCCGCTCGCCGAGGCGCTCCGCCATGAAGCCTGCGACCGACGTCACCGCTCCGCTGTCATCCATCAACTTGCCGAAGACGGCGCCAAGCAGAAAGATCGGGAAGAACTGCGCCAGAAATCCCGCTGCGTTCACCATGAACACCTGGGTCAGGTTCGCGAGCAGCGGCTCGCCGCCGAACAGCGCGGCAACGAGTGCGGCGAATGGCGCGAGCAGCAGGACGCTCCAGCCGCGGAAGGCGAACAGGACGAGCAGACCGAGCCCGACGAGGAGGCCGAGCAGACCCATGCCTCAGCACTCCGACAGGAGGACGTCGAGATCGGCGGTCGAACGACGGCCGATATCCGCGCCGTGCTCGGTGAGGAAGTCGTCCGCGGCCATGCGTCCCTCCGCGCGCAGCATCGAGACGAACTCCCACTCCGCGTTGAGCTTCGAGGACGCTCCGAACTTCGCCAGCATGTCGCTCTTGACCCGGTGTGTCCGCATCTTCGCCCAGCGCGCACCTTCGCCGCTGCCGGGGTCGGCCGCCTGGCGCAGCAGCGCGATCATGCGCAGCTCCTTCATCAGCGGCGAGTTGAAGGAGATTTCGTTGAGCCGATTGAGGATCTCTGCGGCCGTCCGCGGTTCCTCCAGCCGCTCGGTCGGATTGATCTGGACGAGGATGGTGTCGTGCGCGTCGCTTTCGCGGACCAGCGGCGTGATCGTCGGGTTGCCGGCGAAGCCGCCGTCCCAATAGGGCTCGCCGTCGATCTCGATGGCGCGGAACATGGTCGGCAGGCAGGCCGATGCCAGCAGCACGTCGGCCGTGATCTCCGCATTGCGGAAGATCCGGCCACGCCCGGTGCGCACCCGCGTTGCGGTGATGAACAGCTGGATCGGCGAGCGCACGAGGCGTTCGAAATCGATGCTCTCCGCCAGCACCGCGCGCAGCGGATTGTAGCCGGTCGGATTGAGATCGTAGGGCGACAGCACACGCGACATCAGGTCGGTGAGGACGTAGAAGGGCGACGTATCGAGGGTCCAGCGTCCCATCAAGCGGTCGAGCGGGGAGCGCTGGAGCAGACTGAAGGCCGCGGCCTTCGAAACACGGCGCCAGTATCGGTCGAGCGCCTCACGCGCGCCCTCGGCGCCGCCGGCCGTCCAGCCGTCCGCCAGGACCGCCGCATTCATCGCGCCTGCGGAGGTTCCGGAGATTGCGGCGATCGTAAGCCACCTCTCTTCCAAGAGGCGGTCGAGCACGCCCCAGGAGAAGGCGCCGTGCGAACCGCCGCCCTGAAGTGCGAGATCAATCAGTACGGCGTCGCGTTCCATGGCGGACACTCACGCAACTGAAGCTCAAATTCGACGTGATTTTTGACCACGTCGAATTCGACCGCAGTGTGAGAGCAGTTGCCGCAAGATGCAACCGGAACGTGGAGCGTTTAGTGCTCGAATACCAGCCTTGCGCCGACCGTGCCTTCGAGGGCGCGGATCTGCTGGAGCAGCTCGCCCGAATCCTGGCCGCCGAGGTCGGCATCGAGCACGACGTAGCCGAGGTCGCCGGCGGTCTCCAGGTATTGCGCGGCGATGTTGATGTCGCGCTGCAGGAAGACCTCGTTCAGCCGCCGCAGCATGCCCGGCACGTTGCGATGGACGTGGCTGAAGCGGGCGCCGGAGGGGCGCAGGTGCAGCTGCACTTCCGGAAAGTTCACCGCGCCCATGGTCGATCCCGTGATGAAATAGTCGACCAGTTTTCGCGCGACCTCGCCGCCGATGCGCTCCTGCGCCTCCTCGGTCGAGCCGCCGACATGCGGGGTGAGGATGACGTTGCCCAGGCCTTGCACCGGGCTCTTGAATCGCTCCGAATTCGAGGACGGCTCGACCGGAAACACGTCGATCGCAGCGCCGGCGATGTGGCCGTCGCGCAAGGCGCCGGCCAGCGCATCGAGATCGACCACGGTGCCGCGGCTGTTGTTGATCAGGAACGAGCCCGGCTTCATCGCCCGCAGCTCCTTCTCGCCGATCATACCGGCGGTCTCCGGCGTCTCCGGCACGTGCAGGCTGACGACGTCGCTCTGCGCCAGCAGCTCTTCGAGCTTCTCGACCGGCTCGGTGTTGCCGTGGCGCAGCTTGTCGGTGCGGTCGTAGAAGATCACGCGCATGCCCATGGCTTCGGCGAGCGTCGAGAGCTGCGAGCCGATATTGCCGTAGCCGACGATGCCGAGGGTGCGGCCGCGCACCTCGCGGCTGCCGGCCGCCGACTTGTCCCAGCCGCCTTCGTGGGCGGAGACCGAGCGCGGAAAGATCTGCCGCAGCAGCATCACGATCTCGCCGATCACGAGCTCGGCGACGCTGCGGGTGTTCGAGAACGGCGCATTGAACACGGGAATACCGCGCTTGCGCGCGGCCAAGAGATCGACCTGGTTGGTGCCGACGCTGAAGCAGCCGACCGCGAGCAGCTGATCGGCGGCCGCGAGCACCTCGTCGGTGATCTGGGTGCGCGAGCGGATGCCGAGCAGCGACACACCTTTGAGCGCCCGGCGCAGCGCCTCGCCGTCCAGCGCCTTGGTGAGCCGGTCGACATTGGTGAAACCCGCGCTCCTGAACAGGTCCACAGCACTGTCATTGACGCCTTCGAGCAGAAGCGCCTTCGCGCTCCGCTCAGGGCTTTGGCCTGGGGCTGGCATAGTATCTCCTGAAATGGCGGCTTTGCCGCAGCTCATAGACCGCGGACGGTGCACAGCACAATAGGGTTCGGATACGGGGAGAAGATGGCGGGGCGGGAGGTGTGCTGGTGTACCAGACCCGTTATCCGCGCGCCCGCAACGTTGCCCGTCATCCCTGCGCAGCGGCGAAGCCGCTGTCGCTGGAGGTGCGAGTGGCGCGATGCCTAGCATCGCGCCGGGAGCCTCGAAGGATGAACGGCCCCGATGCAGCCGGGCCGTCGCCCTTCGAGGGCCGCTGAAGAAGCGGCCACCTCAGGGTGACGGTCATGGAGTATTGACGCGGAGCGCGCGGACCACGCGCGTCAAATCACATAGAACCCGTGCGTCCCATCGAGCCGGAGCTGCTCGACGAGGCCGTATTCCCAATCGAGATAGGCCTGCATCGCCTTCTCCGCGACGTCGGTGCCCTCATAGGGTCGGCGGTAGCGGTGGGCCGGATCGGGCTTCGGCAACACCAGCGGCGGACCGACTTCCAGCGCGCCGTCATAGCCGCCCTCGCGCACATAGACCTCCCAGCCCATCTGCGCGAGCCAGGACGCCGTCATGTCGGCGCGCATGCCTTTGTCGTCGGTCAGCACGATGCGCGCGCCGCGCACCGGCGCGGCCATGTCGGTTTCCTGGACGAGCTGGCCGCCTGGATAATGACGGAAGCCCGGGAGATGGCCGGCCGCATATTCCTTGGCGTCGCGCACGTCGAAACGATAGAGCGTACGATTGGTCTCTGCGAGCAGCGCCGACATCTCGCCCGCTCCAATGTGGCCGACACCGGCTCGATAGGCGACGTCGCGGGCGTTGGCGGGCCCGCCTTCGAACGATCCGATCGCGCCGCGCCTGTCAGCACCGTGATTGAGTGCATGCCGCGCCAGCGTCCAGCCGATCGTGCCGTTGCGCAACGCCCGCACCTTGTTCGGCACGCCGGCATTGATCAGCGACTGCGTGCCGATGATCGAGCGGGTGCGGCCGGCGCAATTGACGATGATGGTGGTTTCAGGGTCGGGCGCGGCCTGGCCTGCCCGCAGCACCAGCTCCGCGCCGGGCACGCTGACCGAGCCCGGAATGTTCATGGTCGCATATTCGTCGAAGCGGCGAACGTCGAGGATGGCGATATTGGCCTTGTCGGCGATGAGCTTTGCTACCTCGTCGGCGCTGAGCGAGGGCGTATGGCGGCGCGCCTCGACCAGCTCGCCGAACGCCTTGGAATAGGAGTTGACGTCCTCGAACACCTGATAGCCCGCATCGCGCCAGGCCTTCAGCCCGCCCTCGAGCGCACGGATGTTGGTGTAGCCGAGCGCCGCAAGGCGTTCGGCGCCGGTCGCAACCAGCCCCTCGCCGTCATCATAGAGCACGATCGCCACGTCCTTGCGTGGCAGCCGCACCTCGGCTTCGACCGCGATCCGATCCGCGGCCATGTTGGCGGCGAACAGCGGATGGCCGGTGGCAAAGCCGGCCTCATATCTGAGATCGAGCAGCGCGATTTCCTCGCGCAACAGCAGCGCGCGGCGGATATCGGCGGGGGTGACGGTCGGGAGCGTCATCGGACAGGCAGCCTTCGAAGTTTGAACAGGGCGCTTTTGGCCGATTGCGGACCGCTTGACCAGCCCGACGAGGACATGCCCTCCCGCCCTGCGGTGTCCAATCGCGCGGAGCCGCGCAAAGAAGGATGTTGTCCGCGGGCGCCGGGCGGGTAAAGTTCCGACTCGTGCGTGGGGGGCAGCATGCGAATCATAAAATTCCTGGTGGTGTTTCTGGTGCTTCCGGGTGCGGCCATGGCCGCGCTGACCAATGCGGAGCGCAAGTCCCAATTCGAGCGGGCGATGGCGTCGATCGTAGCCGCGACGACGCCGACCGTGTTCGGCTTTGTCCGCGACACGCTGATCAAGGACTACGTCGCCTGCAAGCCCAACAAGGGGCAGGCCGTGGAGCTCGTCAGCGCGAGCTATTTTCGGTCCTGTGAGCACGAGGACGCGTCGGTGACAGGTGACCGCTCGCTGGAATCGTGCCAGCTGCGCTACGGCAAACCGTGCGCTCTGCTGGCGGTGAACGAAGAGCTCGTCGTGGAAGGCGAGCTGACAGCACGGGACATGCCGCGTCTGCATTATGCAGGCAAGTATGATCTGTCCCAGATCCCGATCATCCGACGGGTGACCAGGCAGCGTCCCGACGTACAGAATTACGACAAGGCCATGGAGCCAAAGGCCATGGCGATACACCCCTGGGGCAAGTTGTTCATTTCGGCCGGGGATCCAAGTCTGCAGGACGCACAGACCTCCGCACTGGCAAAATGCAACAGCGATCCCACGCGTAATGGCAGGGACGGCGGCTGCTTTGTCTACGCCATCAACAATGACGTCGTCATTGGTGAACGGCGCATGCAGCCGAAGTGACGTGTCGCGCAAATATCGCGACGCGATCCAGGCGGATCTGAACAGCGGCTTGTCGGATCACTCGCCTGGAACGAGCCGTCCGAGCGACGGCTGCGCGGGGCGCCGCAGCTTGCGGCGCGACAGATAGAGCAGGATGCCGGTGACCGAGAACAGCGGCATCAAGGCCGCGGCAATCATGAACGCGAGCTTGCCGGGCCAGCCAAGGATCGCGCCGCGATGGATGTCGAGCACATTCGCAATGATCTTCTCGCCGAACGTCTTGTCGGCGTAACGCTCCGCCGAAACCAGCTGACCGGAGACGGCATCGATCCGGAATTCATCGCGCGTGGTGTCGAGCGTCGAATCCTTCCCCCACGACCGGATCCGGATCACCGTGCCGGGGCTGGGCGGCAGCGTCAGCAAGGCCTTGGCGAAGCCGTCGCCCTCCTCACGCCGGAACGTCGCCCATGCCTGGTCGAACCCGATCGGCTGGACCGGCTCGGAGCGGGCGGAGGCGCGCGGAGTCTTCGCGGACATCTTGGGCTGCATCTTCGCAGCACTGACCTCCGGACGCGCCAGCAGCCAGACGACGCCGTCCTTGTACCAGTCGAACGAGTACCACAGGCCGGTGAGCGTCATCACCAGATAGACTGGAAGAACCCAGGTACCGATGACCGCATGCAGCGAGCGATGCAGCCCGCGCCCGCTGAGACCGAGATTGGGCTTGAGCCACATCTTCACGCTGCGCGCGCGGCGTGGCCAGCGCAGCACGAGACCGGAGATCAGCATGACGATCAGGCCGAGCGCGGCGACGCCCGTAACCTGACGTCCCCAGCCCTTGGCATCGCCGGGCACCAGCAGCCAGCGATGCAGCCTGCGAACGGTCGCGAAGAATTCTTCGCCGCGCGGTGGCCCCAACACGCGCGCGTCATAGGGATCGACATAGAGCGACGCCGGTCGCGCGCCCTGCTCGTCGCGCGCAAAGCGGACACGCACGGCGGCGGCCGGATCGCTCGACAGCATCACGGCCGAGACCTGGCCGAAATCCTGCCCCGCCTTCAGCCGGGCGACCAACTCGTCCGGCATCAGCGCCGGCGTCTCGCGCGGCGCGACATGCATGATGCCGGCGTTGAGATGATCGACGATCTCGTCCTCAAAACTCATGACCGCGCCGGTCAGCGCGATCAGGGCAAGCAGCAGCGCGAGCACCAGGCCCGCGATGGAATGGACCTGGAGCAGAGCAGCCTTGATAGTGTGGCCCAGCCGCACGGCCATGACTAGAACTTCACCGTCGCCGACAGCGAGAAGCGTCGGGCATCACCGATGGCTACATTCAAGGCACTTCCGGTGGTGGACGTATAGTAGACCTTGTCGAACAGGTTCTTGATGTTGAACTGATAGGTCACCGGCAGATTGTCGATCTTCGTGTCATAGGTCGCAAAGACGTCTGCGACGGTATAGGCCGGCAAGAAGAACGTGTTGGCGGAGTCGCCCGGACGGTCACCGACATAGTGCGCGCCGCCGCCGAGCCGCAGACGTCCGGGCAGCTTGTCGCCGAAATCGTAGACGAGATAGAGCGATGCCGTGTTCATCGCGGCGTTCAAGAGCTTGGCGTCACCGTTGATGGGATCGTCAACCAGGCGCGCGTCAGTATAACCGTAGCTTCCGATCATGCTCCAATCGTCGGTCAGCTTGCCGGTCACGTCCAATTCGACGCCACGCGACCGCGCCTTCGCGGACGTCCGCATCGCAATGACGTTGTTGCCAAGATCGTCGCGGACCAGCACGTTCTTCTTCTCGATGTCGTAGATCGCCAAGGTGCCAGACAGCCGCTTGTTGACGTCGAATTTAACGCCGGTCTCCCACTGCGTTCCCTCTTCGGGCGCAATCGTGGAGTCGACGACGAAGCCAGTGGGAGCACCGGAGTAAAGCGCGATGGTCGAGGTCGGCTTCAGCGACTGCGTGTAGCTCACATAGTACGAGAGCTGATCGTTCAGCTTGAAGATGATACCGCCGAGCGGCAGCACCTTGTCGCCCGCCAGATTTGTGTTCGTGATGAAGTTCGGCCGGCCCTTTCCGGCGAGCTGCTCGTATTCCATCCAGCGCACGCCGCCGACCACCGACAGCCAGTTGGTCAGATGGAACGTGTCCTGGGCGAAGAAGCCGCGCGTGCCGAGCTTGTCGGTCTGCTCGCTGTCGACTGCAGAAATGGTCGTGCCCGGTGTGACCAGCCCATAGACCGGGTTGTAGAAATTGAAGCTCGGGGTCGCCTGGCGGATCAGGTCGCGGCGATCGATCGTACGATACAGCGCCTCGCCGCCGAACAAGATCTCGTTGCGGAAGCCGCCCACCCAGACATCACCCTGCAGATAAGAGGTGCCGTAGCTGGCGTTGCTGAGGGAGTTCTGGGTGCCGTCGTTGCTGCGGGTCTCGACGCCGGTTTTGGCGTTGACGCCGGTGATGCGAAGCTGGTTGGCGCTATAGGTTTCGGTGTTGTAGCTGTAGGCCGCCGTGACCTTCCAGTTGTCGTCGAGCTTCTGCTCGACCGAGCCCTGGATCAGGTCGGAGGTGCCCCACATGTTGTTGAACGGCTCGTCGAGCCGGCGCGTCTTCGGAATCGCCAGTGGTGCACCGTTGACGAAGGCTGTGCCGCGGTCGAACGGATAGATGAACTCGCGGTGTTCATAGGTGAGCTGGACCGTCGTGGTGTCGCCGTACCAGGCCAGCGACGGGTTCACCAGCATTTCCCTGTGGCGGCCGAAATTGCGCCAATAGTCCTCGCTGACGCCGTAGCCGATGAAGCGATAGGCAAGACCGCCGTCGCCGATCGGACCCGTGATGTCGAGCGTGCCGTCGGCCCCGTTGCGGTTGTTCGCGTAAGTCGAGCCGAGCAGCGTGACCGAGCCGTGCTGATAGAGTTCCGGACGCTTGCTGATGGTGTTGACGATGCCGCCGGGGTCCATGATGCCGTAGAGCAGCGAGGCCGGCCCCTTCAGCACCTCGACGCTGTCGACCGCGGCATTGAGGCTGCGCCCCTGCACCAGCGGCATGCCGTTGCGCATGATCGAACCGTCGCGGTTGTCGCCGAAGCCGCGGCGGATCACGGCGTCCTGGGTGCCGGCGAGCGTGTTGGTCTGGGTAATCCCGCTGATGTTGATCAACGCATCGTCGATGTTGCGCGGGAGCTGGTCCTTCAACACCTGCTCCGGCACGATGTTGACGGACTGCGAGGTGTCGAGCGGCGAGGAGCCGCTGCGCAGCGTGGTCGAACTCGGCATCGCGCGGTAACCGAGCTTTGCGGCCTGTTGCGCGGCGGCTTCCGCGGCGGCGCGCTCCGAAAGCGTCGGCGCCGCGGGTGCGGGATTGCGACTGGACTGGCGGCGAGCGGCGGCTTGCGTGCGGCGTGGAGACCCTTCCGATGCACGTGCCGGTTTCGGCCGCGGCGCCGGGGCTTCCACCGTCACCGGCGGCAGTGCCGATTGCGCCTGCGCGCTCGTCGTGTTGGAGGGAGTTTCGATGAGCAGCACGGCCGCTCCGATGAGAAGACCTGCACGGCTCTTGCCGGCACGAGTTCGATGGCCGCTGTCGCGCTGGCCATCCACGAAGGCACGCACTTTCATTCCACTTCAAGTCAAGAACGTTGAAGTGTGCGCGTGTAACAGCCGTCGAGATCGAGGAGAACCGTAGACGAGCTTGAATCGCTCTAGTGTTGAATCGTTCTAAGCGTAGGCGACACCGGACATCAATCAGCGATTGATCCCGCGTGGAACGCAACACGCCGCACGCGAATTCGCGGCGGCGTGTTCCGATATTTCACGATCACGCGATGGCAGGCGCCATCAACTCGTCGAGCTTGCGCTTGAGCGCCGAGCCGTCGGACGAGGCGCGAAGCGGCGGGCGCACGCGCAGCCAGGCCGCATCGCCCGTCTGTGCCGCGAGGATCGCCTTCAGCGTCGCGGTGAATGACGGTGTCTTCAGCACGATGTCGATCGCGGCCTGCATGCGCGCTTCGACGTCCTTGCCGTCAACCATGCCTTTGACCAGCTCGGGCACCACATTGGCCATGCCACAGATGGTGCCGGCGCCGCCGGCCGCGATGGCGCGGGTGATGTCGGCTTCGTTGCCGACGGTGATGGCGAGCTCGGGCGCGGCGGCACGGAACGCCTGGAACTGCTTGAAGTCGCCGCTGGAGTCTTTCAGGCCCGCGACAACCTTGCCGTAGCGCTTGCGCAGGCTTGCGGCGACCGTCGTCGGGATCGCGACGCCCGAGGCCTGCGGGATATGATAGAGATAGGCGCGCAGGCGATCGTCGGCGACACCGTCGAAGATCGCGGCAAACGCATCCTCGATGCCCTCGGGCGAGACGCCGCGATCGAAATAGGGCGGCAACAGCAACACGTGACGCAGGCCGAGGCCGAGCACGGCGCGCGTCAGCGCGATGCTGTCAGTGATGGCGGGAAAGCCGCCGCCGATGCCGATGCGCTCTGCAGCAACGCCGTTCTTGAGCAGGGCTTCGATGGTCGCAATGCGCTCGGCGGCATTGAACGAGGTGCCCTCGCCGGTGGTGCCGAACAGCACGACGCCGTCGACGCCCTTGCTGAAAAGCTGCTTGGCGTGAGCGGCGAGCTTGGCAGAGTCCACGCTGCCGTCCGCTGCCAGCGGCGTCGCCGACGCCACCCAGAACCCGCGAATCGCCTCCGTCATTCCACCACCCTTTGCTACGGCCGTCGACTAAGCCACTGATCCCTAACGATCTTCTCTGCCGGACGGCGCCTTGTTTTTACTTTACTTTTCATGTTGTACCTTACATACAAGAGCTGCGCAAACCCTTTCCACCGTCAAGGCGCGCATGAGGCGCAGCCGAATCATAAAGGAGGTCTCGCATGAACATGGTGACCCCCGTTGAACGACCCGATCAGTTGCTCGGCGCGTTGCGCGACAGGCTCGGCTCGGCCGCCGTGCTTGTTGGCACCGATGTGCCGGCGCGCAATTGCAATGACTGGAGCGCGAGCCTGCCGCAGACGCCGCTGGCGGTGATCCGCCCGACCGATGCGCAAGGCGTTGCCGATGCGATTGCCACCTGCCGGCAGGCGCGCCTGCCCTTCGTGCCGCAGGGCGGATTGACCGGGCTGTGCCGCGGCGCATCGCCCGAAGCGGGCTGGGTCGCGATCTCGCTGGAGCGCATGACCGGCATCGAGGAGATCGATCGCGCCTCCGCGACGATGACGGTGAAAGCGGGCACACCGCTGGAGACGATCCAGAAGGCCGCCGACGAAGCCGGCTTCTTCTTTCCGCTCGATCTCGGCTCGCGCGGCTCCTGCGCGATCGGCGGCAATCTCTCGACCAATGCCGGCGGCAACCGCGTGATCCGCTACGGCATGACGCGCGAGCTCGTGCTCGGTCTCGAAGTGGTGCTGCCCGACGGCACCATCATCACCAATCTCAACAAGCTGATGAAGAACAATGCCGGCTACGATCTGAAGCATCTCTTCATCGGCTCGGAAGGCACGCTCGGCATCATCACCCGCGTCGTGCTGAAGCTGTTCCCGAAGCCGCGCTCGACCATGGCCGCGCTCTGCGCGCTGAAGGATTATGCGGCGGTGATCGCGCTGCTCGGCGCGGCGCGCAGCGGGCTCGGCCCGCTGCTGTCGGCGTTCGAAGTGATGTGGCCGGACTATTGGGACGTCATCACGAATCGCGCCGGCGTGAAGCCGCCGGTCGCCGCAGGCCACGGTCTCTACGTGCTGGTGGAGGCGCAAGGCACCGACGAGAGCATCGATGCGCCGCGCTTCCAGAGCTGGCTCGAGGAACTGATGGAGGGCGGACTGCTCGCCGACGCCGCCGTGGCGCAGTCGCTGGCGCAGACGCAAGCGTTCTGGCGCGTGCGCGACATCTGTGCCGAGTTCGGCCAGGTGCTGGGCCCGCACATCTCCTACGACATCGGCCTTGCCGTGGCACGGATGGACGAGTTCGCCACCCGCTGCAAGGCGGCGCTGGCTTCCGGCATCAAGGGCTGCGAGAGCGTCTATTACGGCCATATCGGCGACGGCAACCTGCATCTCGTCTCCTGGGTCACCGGCCTCACGGTCGAGCAGCAGCCCAAGGAAGAGATGGACGCGATCATCTATGGTCTCGTCCGCGAGATGGGCGGCAGCGTCTCCGCCGAACACGGCATCGGCACGCTGAAGAAGAAGTGGCTGGGTCACGCCAGGAGCGAGGCCGAGATCGCGCTGATGCGGACGCTGAAGGCCGCGCTCGATCCCGATCATCTGCTCAACCCCGGCAAGGTGATCTGAGCGGGAGCGCGCATGCGATCGCTCAAGCTCGATACGCCGAAATCGCTGTCGCAGCGCGTGATGCAGCGGCTGCGTCAGGCCATCATCGAGGGTGAGTTCGCGCTGGGCGCCGCCATCTCCGAGGAGATGGTGGCGAATTCCTTCGGCGTCAGCCGCACGCCGGTGCGCGAGGCCATGGGCCAGCTGCAGGCGCAGGGCCTCGTGGTGATCCGGCCGCAGGTCGGCAGCTTCGTCTTCACCCCGAGCGCGGACGACATCACCGCGCTCTGCACCTTCCGCATCGCGCTCGAGCCAAAGGCGGCAGAGCTTGCCTTCCGCCATGATCGCGACAGTGCGATCGCCGCGATGAGCGATGCGATCGCGGCGATGGAGCCTGCCGTCGCGGCACGGGACAACATCGCCTATGGCCGCGCCGACGCCGCGTTCCACGAGGCGCTGTTCGCCCATTGCGGCAACCGCTATCTCCTCGAATCCTACCAGCTCGTCTCCGGCCGCGTCGCCGCGCTCCGCACCAATTTGACCTCGCCGATCGACGTCAGGACCCGCACCTCCTTCGACGAGCACCGCAAGCTGCTCGACCTGTTCGCACGCGGCGAGCTTGCCGCTTTCGAACGGCTGATGACGATGCACATCACCAATTCGGGCGTGGTCTATGCCAAGGCGTTGAAGGTAGAGACAGCACAGGCGGAGTGAGCAGGCCTACCGCGCGTCCCTGGATCCGGGCCTGTCGAGAAAATCCAGTGCGGTGTTGATCTGCTCGAGCTGATGCTCGATCCTGTCCCGGTCCTCGACGGCTTGCGCCTTCTCGAGTTCCTCCACGAGCTTCTGCTTTCGCGCCAGCAAGTTCTCTATGACCGTACTCACAAGTCCCCCATCGCCCCGAAGCGAGCATCGGGGCAGAAATCCGACCAGCGGCGCTGGCGCCAGGATTGTCGAGGCGCGCGCGAGCGGGGGCTCGCGCGGGTGCCTAGGTCAGAATGTTCGCGAAGGCGGTTGGTTCCTGCGAATGAACCATAACGCGGGGCACATGTGATGAGGCCGGCCCTCACCGCGCCGTGACGATGCCTGCGAGCTGCATCGGCGCGACATCGGTGCTGATGACCGAGACCGAGAGCAGCGCCAGGAGCGCGCAGAGCACGCCGAGCCTCATCCGCACGGTCCTGCGATCGGAGATCGGCAGAAACAGGAAAAACAGCATCGCCAGGATCAGCGGCGCACCGACCAGGACCATGGTTAATCTCCCTCGAAACGGCAGGGGGTGACGCGACGTCGCCCGGCGGTATGTGGGCGATGTCACAGTCGCGAACCGAATACCGGCCGGCCTGCCCAATTGCGCGTCACCCGGGGGGAACCGCAATCGGCGATGACGGCACGGCAGCCGGTTGTATTCGCGGGCCCGGAGTCCTATGCGTAGGCGCCATGGACACCCAGATCATCACCGCCGAAAAGCCCCTGATGGCCCAGGCCCGGCCGCGCAAGCCCGCGCCGTTCCTCCCGATGAGCCGCGCCGAGATGGACGCGCTCGGCTGGGATGAATGCGACATCGTGCTGGTGACGGGGGATGCCTATGTCGACCATCCCAGCTTCGGCATGGCGATCATCGGCCGCCTGCTGGAGGCGCAAGGTTTCCGCGTCGGCATCATCGCGCAGCCGGACTGGCATTCGGCCGAGCCGTTCAAGGTCCTCGGCAAGCCAAAGGTGTTCTTCGGCGTCACCGGCGGCAACATGGACTCCATGGTGAACCGCTACACCGCGGACCGCCGCATCCGTAGCGACGACGCCTACACCGCCGGCGGCGAAGGCGGCAAGCGGCCGGACCGCTGCACCATCGTCTACGCCCAGCGCTGCCGCGAGGCATTCAAGGATGTGCCGATCGTGCTCGGCGGCATCGAGGCCTCGCTGCGCCGGATCGCGCATTACGATTACTGGTCCGACAAGGTGCGCCGCTCGGTGCTGGCCGACGCCAAGGCGGATCTCTTGCTTTACGGCAATGCCGAGCGCGCCGTGGTCGAGGTGGCGCAGCGGCTCGCGGCCGGCGAAGCGCCGCGCGAGCTCGACGACATCAGGGGCGTCGCGCTGTTCCGGCGCGTGCCCGAAGATTACACCGAGCTGCACGCCGACGATCTCGATTCCGCCGACGAGGGCGCAACGCGCCAGAAGGGCGCGACCGTGATCCGGCTGCCGGCATTGGAGCAGGTCGAGCAGGACAAGGAAGCCTATGCCCGCGCCTCACGCGTGCTGCACCGGGAGAGCAATCCCGGCAATGCGCGGCCGCTGGTGCAGCGTCACGGCGATCGCGATCTCTGGCTCAACCCGCCGCCGATCCCGCTGACCTCCGACGAGATGGACGCGGTCTACGATCTTCCTTACGCGCGCGCGCCGCATCCGTCCTATGGCGATGCCAAGATCCCCGCCTGGGACATGATCAAGTTCTCGGTGACGATCATGCGCGGCTGCTTTGGTGGCTGCACCTTCTGCTCGATCACCGAGCATGAGGGGCGCATCATCCAGAACCGCTCGGAAGGCTCGATCCTGCGCGAGATCGAACGCATCCGCGACAAGACACCGGGCTTCACCGGCGTGATCTCCGACATCGGCGGCCCCACCGCCAACATGTACCGGATGGCATGCAAGGACCCGAAGGTCGAGGCGGCGTGCCGCCGGCCGTCCTGCGTCTTCCCGGAGATCTGTCCGAACCTCAACACCTCGCATGACGATCTGATCCGGCTCTATCGCAAGGTGCGCGAGACCAAGGGCATCAAGAAGGTGATGGTCGCCTCGGGCGTGCGCTACGACCTCGCGGTCGAGAGCCCGGAATACATCAAGGAGCTCGTCACCCATCACGTCGGCGGCTATCTGAAGATCGCGCCCGAGCATACCGAGCGCGGGCCGCTCGACAAGATGATGAAGCCGGGCATCGGCGCCTACAACAAGTTCAAGCGGATGTTCGATCAGGCGGCCGAGCAGGCCGGCAAGAAATATTACCTGATCCCCTATTTCATCGCGGCGCATCCGGGCACGACCGACGAGGACATGATGAACCTCGCGCTGTGGCTGAAGAAGAACCGCTATCGCGCCGATCAGGTGCAGACCTTCCTGCCCTCGCCGATGGCGACCGCGACCGCGATGTACCACACCGGCGTCAATCCCTTGCGCGGCGTGCGCCACGGCGGCAGCGACAAGGTCGATGCGATCAAGGGCCTGCGCCAGCGCCGCCTGCACAAGGCGTTCCTGCGCTACCACGACCCCGACAATTGGCCTGTGCTGCGCGAAGCGCTGATCGAGATGGGCCGCCGCGACCTGATCGGCTCGCAGCCCCATCAGCTCGTGCCGGCGCACCAGCCGCCCGGCACCGGCAAGGCGGCCGGCACCAAGCGTCCCGTCCGCCCCGGCGGCAAGACGCAGCGGTTCACGACCAAGGGCCTGCGGGTGATGAAGTAGCGCGCGCATCTGCGTGGCGCTTTCGCACCTCCAAAACAAGAATGTCGAAAACAACCCCATGCACAGTAGCCGGGGGCAGTAAAATCAACGGCTTGAAGCGCAACGCGATGGGATGGATCGTCACCGCGCATTAGTTCGTTGATCGAGCATGATCTTTTCAAAGAACCACTGCGCAGTTTGCTGATTTTACGAAATCGTTGACCCGTCGGGCAAAACAGGGGCAGGATGGTAGTGTCGCAAGACGTGGGAGAGGGCGAGGCCCTCCGCTCCGGATGCAACGTGGCCGTCAGCCGTCTTCCGCGGGATCGACGCTCGTCACCCAGAACGGATATCCAAGCTGACATCGGCCCAGCTCAAGCCACCATGGCTTCCACAACGCTTGCAGCTGAATTCGTGGATCAATTGGATGTGTGGCGCAGGCAAGGTTGACGCCGCGGGCTGATTGTCTGGCATGACCCATCCTCCAGCGAGGTCGGAGGTATGCCAAAAGTCCGAACATCCAGCCACCTCCGCTGCTGGCCCCAAGCTGAACACCACGTGAGCCGTCGCGATGTCCGCTGTCCGATGGAAGCCGGACGCCGCCCAACCGATAGGCTGAGCCCGCTTTTGATCCAAAGCGGACTTGGGATTGGCTTTGGCAAATGCGGCTTTTGACCGAATCGGGCATGGTGGGCGATCGCGGCGATACTGTAGATACCTGTCCGTACCTGCCACTTTACACTCTTAGGTGCCTGAGCCACTGGTCGAACCCGACGTCGGCATGGTGCAGCTCATTCGTTTGATCTTTCGAGCTGAGTGAGCGTACCTCTCCTGGCGAAATGCCATACTCGCGCTTAAAGGCCCGCCAGAAAGTTTCCTGACATGTGAAACCAAAGCGGGCCGCCACGTCAGCAATGCGGTCGCGATTACCTGCCTCCTCTAGTGTGCGTTTGATGAGGCTTAGACGGCGTCGCAAAATATAGTTATGGACGCCCCCGAGAGACTCGAACAGACGATATAGCGATCGCCGTGAAATACCCAGCGTTTGGCACAGGAAGTCCGGAGTGAGACGGGCAGATCGAAGGCTTTCTTCGATTACTCCCTTGGCACGAAGCAGCATCACCTCCTGCATGGGTGATTGGGCCTCGCGCATGGTTGTTAGGGTTGGCTGTAAACAGGCAATGATGATGTCGAGTGTCGCATTTGCCGCTGCTACGCCATCGCGCTCCGCCATCTCAGGAAGTCGCTTGGCGAGCAGTCCAAGATAGTCAGCGAGTAGTCGGCCCATGCCGAAGCGAAGGTCCACGCCATGCAGACCGTCGAGGTCGCCGATCCTTTCCTGCAACAGTTCGCGGGGAAGAAATACGCAAACCATGGATGATGCTGGTTCGATCGAGCGCATAGGCCGAGCCAGATCAAGGATCTGCACGTCGCCCGAGCTCCCCTCTATCGAGGTGCCATTTGCTTCACCACGATAGCCACCAGACCGATATAACCCGACCTGAATCAGGTCGATGCCCGCAGCACGATTCCGCTTTGGCGAAAGCGAATAGGCCTGCTCGCCCTGCGTTGAATCCGTGATGACAAGATTGCCGATCTGGTACGCATCAACGCTCGCTTCGAAAGAGGCAGGCTGCGATCCGCCAATGCGATCAACGTCGAAGATCACCGAGATAATGTCACGCCACGCATCGAACCGGTCGATGGGCGGCAGATCACTCGTCGAAAAGTGAGTAGTTGGTACTGTGCTTCCCACAACGATCCTCTCTACGAGGAGGGAAGAAGAATGACTTTGGCACAAAACGTCAATCGCTGGCACGAATCGTCAATTGAGCGGCTGCAACTAAAAACCTAATCTTCTCAAAGTTTTCGGGGTGCGGCTTCAAATTTTAGTGTGCCACTCGGCACGCCTTTGAGTTGAACCTCCGAAAGAGGGTGGAGTGGCACCAAAATGTGCGTCAGAGAACGCCAGATATGAGCTCTTCCCGCGTTGGGAATCTCTGTCGAAACGAAGGTTGGAGAGCGTACGCCTGATGAAGTTGAAGTGGGGACATCGCTGCTCGGGATCGTGACCGCGAGATCGAGCTCAAAAGCCACAAAGGAACTGCCATGACGAAGCCGATTAACGAACTTGTCGCTACCCGTCGCGACGCGCTGAAGAGCGGCATAGGTGCAACGTCATTCGCTGCCTTGCTCACCAGATCGGCCTCTCCTGTTACAATGTCCGCCACCGTGGTCGGAGTGACAACCACGGCGTCTGAGGCTCAACAAGCCTGCTCTACTGCGTCCGACGTGAGTTTGCCTGCGACCGGCGTTGTGATGGTACCGGACTATGCAAGAGCTGTCGCTCAGATGGCGTATATCTGGGGCTGGCCGATGATCAACATGATCAATCGAAGGGCTGCTATCACACAGGCACCGCAGCCGGGTCACCTCAACGGCGTTCTGCCGGCAGCGCCGCGAGGTCAGATTGCAATGCTTGCCGACTACATCGAGCCGTCTGAAACGTTCGTGACCTGTCCCAATCAGGACGTAGTGTACGGTCTCGGATTCTTTTCGCTTGATGAGGAGCCGGTGGTCATTCAGGTACCGGACTTTGGCGACCGCTTCTGGGTCTACGCGCTATACGACGCCCGCACCGACCAGTTTGGCCACGTCGGTAAGCCCTACAACTCCAAGCCGGGATTCTATCTGCTTGCTGGCCCGAACTGGAAGGGTCTCAAGCCATCCGGTATCACGGAGGTCGTCCGCTGCTCAACGTCGCTTGCCAATGCCATTCCACGCGTGTTCCAGGACGACACGTCTGAAGACAAAAAGGCGATCCAGTCAGTCATTAACCAGATCGTTGCTTACCCACTGAAGGACTTCACCGGCAAGATGAAGACGATTGAATGGAGCAAGGTGCCGAATATTCCCGGACCAAAATCAAGCGGCGAAGAGACGAAGTGGGTCATCCCGGAGAAGTTCTTCGACCAGTTCGATGAGGTGCTTGATATCGTCGATCCCTTGCCGGGCGAGGAAGCGATGTACGGACAGTTCCGGCTACTGCTCGACACGGCGTCAAAAGACCCCGAGCTGAAGAAGGTGCTCGTCGCAACGGCTATCGATACTGAAGAGAAGGTTATCAAGAGCTTCTTCCAGTGGAAGCATAACGGGCGGCCTGCCGGCAACGGATGGAATCGCTCGACCAACAATGCGCAGTTCGGCGTTGACTACTTCAATCGGACGGGAACGGCAAAGTCGAACATGTTCGACAACCGGCCTACCGAGACGCAATACTTCTACACCGACAACGACGGCGCGGGCGCTGAGCTCAAGGGCAGCAGCTCCTACGAAATCACGCTCGCCAAAGGGCAGGAGCCGCCCGTCAACGGCTTCTGGTCGCTCACGCTTTACAACGACAAGCATCTATTCCACGCAAATAATCTCAAACGGTATTCACTGGGCACCAAGAACAAGAACCTCAAGCGCAACGCAGACGGGTCACTCACACTCTACGCCGGCGGGAAGTCACCCGGAGCGGACAAGGAAACAAACTGGCTTCCCGCACCGGACGGAACCTTCTCTCTCTACATCCGCGCTTATTGGGGCAAGGAGGGCATCCTCGACGAGTCATGGACGCCGCCAGTCATCAAGAAGACGGCGTAACGACGCGACTTCCCACCACAAACAAGTGTATCGGAAATCGGTGCGGCGACGCCTATCTCTTCATCGTATTCGATTGAAGAGTGATCTGAGCCGCATTGCACTCTCCTTCAATTGAGTGAGAAAATGCAATGAAGATCAAAAGCTCAATCCTGATATCTGCCATTGTGTTCTCGTCATTGTGCATGCCCGCGTTGGCGCAACAGGATCAGGCGGTACCGCCTCTGGTCAAACAGCTCAACAACGGAAACTGGCTCCCGCAGAAGGAAGCGGAGGATTTGCGCGACGAACTGTATTACCAGCGCGCCGTTCACGCTTACATGACGATGCTGCCCGCGCTCAACACGATCGGAATGAAGGACGGGTCCGAGGCGACATTCGGCAAGGGCTACAATGTCCTGCCGATCTGGAAGGACCGGATGGACGCGCGCACTTGGGTGCCGACGCCCAATGCCGACGTCATCTATTCCATGAGCTATCTCGACCTGAAGGAAACCGGCCCGCTCGTCGTTGCAGCGCCCGCAAACGTCATTGGCATGTTTACCGATTTCTTCCAACGCACCATCACCGATGTAGGGCTGATCGGACCAGACCGTGCGCGGGGTGGCCTCTACCTGCTGTTGCCGCCGGACTATAGCGGCGAGATCCCACAGGGCTACTTCGCGTTCAAATCGCAAACCTACAATGTCCTGCTCTTCTTCCGCACCGTCATGAAGAAGGGCGAAAACGCACCGGACCCGAAGGAAGCCGTCGCTGCTGCAGAGCAGACCCGCGTCTACCCGCTGTGGACGCCGGAGAAGGACGTCAAGCCGATGCAGTTTCCAAATGCGAGCGGCAAGCGCGTCAACATGATGTATCCTGTCGACAATGCGTTTTGGACCAAGCTCAAGGCGTTCATCGACTACGAACCGGCTTCCGCCATCGATCCGGAGCTGCGCGGGGTGCTCGCCTCGATAGGCATGGTCAAGGGCCAGGCGTTCAATCCTGACCAGAAGCAGCAAGCGCTGCTGCAAAAGGCGGTCGAGACCGCCCCAAGGATGATTTTGGCCATGCGCCAGCTCGGTCGACCGGACCAGCGAGACCGCTACTATAAAGACCGGCAGTACCTAAATACGTGGGCATCCGGAACGGCCGAATGGCTTCAGGACGGCTATCTCGACGTCAACCAGCGCGCCAGCTATTTCCAGATCGCGTTCTCGACGGCGTCCGCGATGGTGATGAGGACAATCGGTGCGGGATCGAAATACCCGTTCACACTAAAGGATGCGAACGGCGACTTCCTCACGGGCTCGAACACGTACAAGCTACACTTGCCGCCAAATCCACCGGCCGCTCTCTTCTGGGCCGTCACCGCCTACAACATCACCGACGGCACGATGGTCGAAGCGCCCCAGCTCCTGCCCTCGATCAACAGCCTCGGCAAGGTCGCGACGAACGGCGACGGGTCGATCGACATCTGGTTCGGTCCAGCAAAGCCGGCGGACGCTCCTGCCACGAACTATATCCAGACCGTCAGTGGGCGGAATTTCTTGGCAGCCGTACGCCTCTACGGCACCGGCGTCGAGTTCTTTGACCAGAGTTGGAAGCCGGACGACGTCGTGAAGGTGAAGTGAGGATCGATCTATCAAAAAAGGTCATGGCCGAAGCTGTGCCCCCTTTTCGCAAATCGTCATGACCGCTTCTGGCCCCAGGCTGATCACCACGAGAGCCGTCGCGGGTATCGAACTCGTCGATCTGAACCAGCCGGCGGTGGGTTTGCAGAGCGTGGATGTCGGCGTCCTTCCAAAGTTCAAACGCGAATTGCAACTTATGGAACTTGAGGCGGCGCGCGATGCAGGTGTCGATGCACTGGTCGCGATCTATCATTCCGATCATCGCGAACTGTGCGCGCACGAGCGCGACTGGCCATTCCGCATCATAAATATCCTTGAAGTGGTTGGCGAAAGCATGGGCCTGCATCGGCACGATCGCTACAAAGAGCTCAAGATCATGCAGGACGCCGACCAGATCGTCGCCGACTGTAGCGACCTGATCGCAAAGCACTCGCTTGATCCTAACAATGCGCGTGACGTCGTGGTGAAGGTGCTGCTTGGCGATCAGCCGCTTCCCCTGAGGGGCGCGCTCCCAGAGTCGCGCGCGGGGGGTGTGGCGCCGTCGTAGCAGCTTGACGTCGCCTATTGGCCCATCAGCGAAGTGACGGGACACTCATTGAGGCCCGCGTCCGCCCCAAGAGTTTCACTAACTCGGCGGGTTGCTGGTAGCAGCGCTGACGAGTGTCTTTGTTCCATTGGATGGAACCATCGCACTCTTCGAAGGTGCGCGAAACATTTCCCATCCCTGTAACTTAAGTTAATCGTGGGGCCCAATCGAAAAGGTCGCGATATGGAACCGACCAATCGAATATCGGACCACATCGACCATAAGACTGCCCGGTCGATCTGTGACGAGGTGGGTGAGAGATTGCAACAGAACTTATCTCGCGAAGTCTCGCCTCTGCCGCCCTACCTCGAACGTCTAGTCGATGAATTGCGCAAACAGGAGCGTCATCCAATTGATGGCGTCTCAGCGCCCGCTAACCGTTTCCTTCATGCGACGCGGCGGGTAGTCGCGGCCGTCTGAGCGCATAAAGAAGAAAGCTCGCCGTTCCAAACCGAGCGGCGGCTTTTCCGCTAATCTTGTCGCTGAGGCATTCCAGGCTTGAGCCGCGCCGGACGCCACGAGGGCGTGCCCGCTCGCCGGGGCTGACCGGAAGTCATGGCGGGAGGACTGAACCGACGCGATTGACCCAAAGCGGTCCTCATCCACGGCGGTGCATCACCGCGCGCGGATGCGGACCAATAGACTGTCTCCGCACTCGGCTGATCCGATTGCGATAAGCGCTCACTCGAAATGGACGGCGAGCCAGACCGTTGGCTGTTGCGGCTCCGTCCACTCGACGCGATGGCGTTTCCTTGCAGGGATGAAGACGTAATCCCCCACGCCCAGCGATCGCGCGGCAAGCTCATCTTCGAACTGCAATGTGGCGCGCCCTTTCAGCACGATCACCCACTCGTTCCACGCCTGATCATACCAGAAGCCCGGCGGACTCGTTTGCCCCTGCGATATGATGCGCTCGATCTTCAACCCAGGCCGCGCGAGGATTTCGCTGAACGTCTCTTCCCCTATGTTGGCGGCCGAAACATCCGCCACATCCGCGAATAGATTGCCTGGCTGGATTGTCATCGATATTTCCCACGCCTTTCCAGAGCCGAATGACCTACAGCCCCACGTAGCGCCCCATTCAGGTCCGTTCAACGGGGCATAGCGGACTGGATTTGCTCACGTTGAGTTCTTCGCATTTTGACCCGGAGCGGACATTACGTCGACCGTTAGCTATTCTTGAAGACCTGCAAAACATTCGATTGCCAGTGACAAATCGAGGTCCACAAGCCGCGCAAGCGTCTCGCTAGATAATTCGTCCGCGAGGAAACCTTCCATGAATTGAATGACGATGCTTGCCTTCCCGCCGCCCGACTTGACGTCAGCAAAGAACGCCTTGTGAGGTCTCAGCTTGTCGATCAGCCTCGACACTTCAGACGCAAACCACTGATCTTCGATGACGTGCTCCATGCTACGTCGCCATCGCGTGTCAGCATTAGTCCCAGGAAGGGGCGTGCCCCTTGGTGTTCTCCGGGGAGCGCCGACGCGATGAGCGACGTCCGCCTCCATTCCTAGGGCTATACTAATTTCTTCCGGGACCAACGTCGGATGAACAATGAATAGTCCGAGAAAGAACCGGTAGGTTGGGACGCTGGAGGATTGTTCGGCCACGGCAAGCTCCACATACTGCGCGCCTTGCTTAATTGAGGGCGGCTGGAAATGTCAATTTCCGGTTGTGGCCCATAGCTTCGGTTGACGCGGTGCAGCTACATGTCGGCTAACGGCAGGCAGAGCGGAAGCTTGCTGCTGAGCGCCAAACCAGCGCCTTTGACCCTAAGCGGTCATCAGAGGCGGACAACCAACGATACCGGCATGGACGCTTCGTTCCAACTGTCTTAGGTTCAAGCCGCAGGTAATCTACAGGCGAGCATGCAAGAACGCTTCTCCGGCGATTCTAAAGAGCGCGCGAATAATCGCTCCATTACGCAACCGTTAATATGGTGGTTCGTTCTAGCCCTTATGGCGCTAGTTGCGTCACAAGTCATGCGGCTGCATCAGCATCAAGCGCTAAATTGGCTTCTCTGGGACTATGCGGGACGGATCACTGCTCTCACCATTTTGGCGGCAGCGCCTTCTGCTCGGATCGCTGCATTTCGAACAGGTGAACGTCAAATTTCACTTTTTGAGATTGTCCTTTGGATCGTCGGAATTTGCTTGCTAGATCGCTTTGTCCAGTTGCCGCGATCTCTCCTCAATGCGGCATTCCCTACAACCGTTCTCGGCGCATATCCGCACCCGACCGGATGGCTAAAAGCGTTCGATCTTTTTTTTGGCTTAACCTTGGTAGCTATCAGCGAAGAAGTCATATTTCGCCGATACATCCGGCTAGCATTCCGGCCTTATCTGGGTGACGGCATCTTTGCCGTTCTCACTACGTCAGTTTTGTTCGGCGCAATTCATTGGTGGGCCGGCCTTGGTAATGTCCTTTCTGCGGCTACTGTTGGCCTTTTCCTCATGTTAATGCTGCGGCGGTCGGGTGTGCTATGGCCGGTGGCACTCGCGCATTACCTGCTAGATTTGATCAATTTCGCCTAACGCGCCTTGCAGGTTCGGAAGTCTTACGACTGCCCCTGGCCCAACTCAGTGCATTGGCAAGGCGCGCTCATGCGTCGCTATCCGAGGCAGAGCGGACCTCATGCGCGCCTCGGATTTGACGCCGGTTCCTGAGATGAGGTTGAGCATTCGTGGCTCGCGAGTTCATTGGCCTGCAGCCCGAACCCGCGTCGCCCCGTTAAGAACGGACTCCGCAACTATGCGAATTCCAACACATCAGCCACCGGACGACGCGGCTTCTGCGGCCAGTTTCCCGAACGCATCGCCCCCACGGATAACAGCATGACCGGCACTTCGTCCGCGGCCAGTACGAACTCGCGGACCACTGCTTCGGCATCGAAACCGATCATCGGGGTCGAACCCAGGCCCAGCGAGCCGGCCGCATAGATCATCGCCGCCGCGCCGAAGGTGCCGGAGCGGATTGCTTCATCGCGCTGGCGCTGCGGATACGCCATATACAGATCGCGCGCGGGAATTTCCCAATCCGGCACCATCTTTGCCGGCATGATGCCCGCTTCCACCAGCGGTGCCAAGCGCGCCGGTATTACGCTGGAATCGGCCAACTGGCCACAAACGATGAAGGTAACGGCTGCTTCAGTGATCGCGGGCTGATGCCAGGCGATCGGATGCAACCGAGCCTTGGCTTCGGGCGTGCGTACGGCGATGAAGCGCCAGTTCTGCAAGTGGAAGGATGTCGGCGCCGTGGTGCCGATTCGCACCAGCTCGCGAATTTGGTCGTCGCTCAAGGTCGCAGCAGGGTCGTAATACTTGGCGGCGCTACGGCTCAGGATGGATTCGATGACGGCGTTGGTCATCGTGATTCCGTCAATCGAGGTGATTCCGTCGGTCATGGGGATTCCTGTGGGAAGGGATAGGTTGAAGTAGAGGCATGTTTTCGCCGAATGCGGCGCGCGCGGGGTGGCCGCCCCGGACAGCGCCGGCCGGTCGCGTGCGTCAACGGGCATGCGTCGCTCAGGCACGAACGCGGATGATCGTCTTCCCCTTGCGTCGCTTGGTCGGGTTTAAGGCGGGGACGGCATCGTCGAGGGTCGAGACGTTATCGATGTTTATCCGCAGTCGTCCGTCCCGCACCCGCTGCACGATCTCACTCAGTTGGGCACGATCGGGCTCGACGACGAAGTCGACCGCGAGGCCGCCGTCGGGCCGCGCCTCGACCGGCCCGACGATGGACACCAAGGTTCCTCCGGCTCGAACCAGGCGCGCGGACCGCTTCCCGACGTCGCCGCCGATGACATCGAAAACCAGATCGACTCCGCCGACGCCCTCCATGGCGTCGCTGTCGAGGTCGACGAACTCTTTCGCGCCGAAGTCGAGCACCGCCTGACGGTCGGCGGCGCGTCCGGTGCCGATGACGTGGGCACCGAACTCTCGCGCGAGCTGCGTCGCCATCGAACCGACTGCGCCGGCCGCACCGTGCACGAGTACGCGCTGCCCGGCCTGAAGACGACCGTGCTGGAACAGTCCCTGCCACGCGGTGAGGCCCGAGATCGGCAGACTCGCGCCCACCGTGAAATCGACATCGCCTGGAAGCGGCGCAAGGTTGCGGGCCTCGATGGCTACATACTCCGCCAGGGTGCCGTCACGATACCAGTCGGCGAGTCCGATCACTCGCTGTCCCACCGAAAGCCCTGTCGTGCCGTAGTCGAGAGCGGTGACCACTCCGGCCAGCTCATGGCCGGGGATCGACGGTGTCCGGTCACGGTCGAGGCGATCGGTCCAGGTCGAGGGCCACGACAGCTCGGTCGCGACGAATCCCGACGCATGAACCTGAACGATGACGTCGTTTATCGCTGCCTGCGGCTCTGGCCGCTCCACCAGCTTCATCCCGGCGGTTCCTGCCGCCTGGTCAGTCACAACGATTGCCTTCATGATAATTTTCTCCTCGGTCGACCCGGTTCCCACTCAAGCAGAGGGATCGAGATCGCGCTGGTCGCTGGTGTCGCCGAATAGATGCGTTGTGCCCGGTCATAAAACAGTACCAAGATTGATGATTTCGGCTGTACCATCACGCGATGGCTGTGCTCCCCATCCGACTCGATCGTGCGAGAACGACTCCGCTGGCTGCACAGATTTACTCGGCGATCCGCGAGGGCATCGAGAACGGACGGCTCGCCTCTGGCGCACGGTTACCCTCTTGGCAGGATCTGGCCGCTCAACTCGGCGTCTCCCGCGGCACCGTCCGTGTGGCTTACGAGCGTCTCATCGCGGAGCAATTCGCGATCGGTCTCGGGCCGGCAGGAACGCGCGTGGCCGAGCGGCCGTCCCGATCTCCGGTGCCCGACTGGCCGCCTGACGCGGAGCCTCTCCCGGAACTCTTCTACGAATTCGGAAGCGCGCCGCTGGTATTTCAGATGGGCGTGCCCGCTCAAGATGCCTTCCCGTTCAAGCTGTGGTCGCGCATCCTCACTCGTGAGACCCGGCGGGCCGCGGCGGCGCCGGTGACGTATCCAGATCCGCGTGGTGATCCGGAGCTGCGAAAGGAGGTCGCGGCTTACTTGGGGCTGGCCCGCGGCATCAGCTGCAATCCCTCTCAGGTGCTCATAACGGGTGGATTCTCCGGTGCCCTCGGTCTCGCGATCCGAGGGCTTCAACTTGGAAGCATGGGAGCTTGGATCGAGGATCCGGGCTTTCCACTCACTCGCACCGCACTCGGCCTGGCTGGCATGGCTGTGACGGCTGTCCCGGTCGATGCGGAGGGACTAAATGTTGCCGCTGGTGTCCAGACCGCCGCCGGAGCGAAATTGGCCGTTGTGACACCGGGTCAACAGGCGCCGCTCGGGATGACGATGTCGCTGTCACGGCGTCTTGCACTGCTCGACTGGGCTCGGCAAAGCGACGCCTGGATCATCGAGGACGATTACCTTAGCGAACTGCAGCTGGAAGGACGGGCGGCTCCAGCCCTCGCATCTCTCGACCATGGAGGACGCGTGCTTCACATAGGCAGTTTCAGTAAAACGATTAGCCCTTCGCTGCGCCTGGGTTTCATGGTCGTACCGTCGGGACTGAGTCGTCGGTTCGCTGAGCTGGCTGCTTCCCTGGCGCCGGCGCCGGCTGCGGGCATGCAGCGCGCTGTGGCGGAATTCCTAAGGGACGGTCACTATCTTCGCCATCTGCGCCGCATGAAGCGGCTTTATGCCGCCCGACGAGAGAGCTTGCTTCGTTGCCTGCGAGAAATGGCACCAGACTCGATAAAAGTGCGGGCGACCGCCGGTCTTGCGGTGGTTATCTCCCTTCCCAAATCTGCGTCAGACGTAGATATCGCTTCACGTGCGCGAGAGTTTGGCCTCGCGCCGCGCCCGATGTCGGTGTGGTGCATGCAAGCTCCCCGGCAGCAGGGACTATTGCTCTGTGTGACCAATCTCAACGAAAGGCGATTGCCGGCGGACTGTCGCCGGCTGTTGGAATTGGCGCGATAGCAAAAGCGGACTTCGCGTGCGCCTTGAATGGCCGCCGGTTTGAGTCCCGCACCCTGGAATCACAATTTCAGACTGTGGCACTACGGCGCGAACGACACGCTCGGGTTAGTTGACCTTCACCGGCACGGCTTTGTCGGGAACTCCCGATGGACGCGGCAATTGTCAGCCTGCCAGTTCGACGGCGGTACACAGCGATGGCTCCGCCAAACGGCTCGCTTGCGAGGCAAAATCCTCGAACGCTGTGACCGCATCTCTCATGTTATGACAGCCGCGACTGTCGCGTGACGCATGAACGCTGAGGTCGAACAGCTCGATCCAGAACAACGGGCTCTCGGGCAAGCCCGCTCCCAGCGCTTCGAACATGCTGATCTCGCAGTCCCCGACACGTTCGAGCGCAACCACCCGCGAGCCATGGGCGATATTGGGAAGTCCGAGCAACTTTCCGTACCCTCGCAATATCTTCACGTTGATGGGCGGCGCGACGCCGTCACTGCTGGACATCAAGGCCATCGTAGCTTTCGGGGAAAGGGGCTGCCCCGAGAACGCAAGACCAGTCTCGGGGCAGACAAGCGATTTAAGTCACACGCCCCCCGGTTTCTTGTTATCGTGAGCCAATAAGTTGATTTTTCATGCCGCGATCACGATCGGCGAGCCCGAAGAACGAGGCCCGCAGCGACAACGACGAAAGGGTTCGGTGTGCCGGGTGCCCATTCGCCCCATTTTGAAACAATGCCCAGTGCGACCGGCGGAATCGCCCGCCTGGTATGGGCACGCCTGCAGGACGCCGGCATCGAGGCGGACAGTCTGTTGTCCAGGGCCGGATTGACTCTCGAGCAGATCGAGGATCGCAAGGCGCGCCTGAGCGTCGAGAGCCAGATCAGGTTTCTGGAACTTGGGGCCGAGGCGTTGCAGGACGACAATCTCGGCTTCCACCTGGCACGGGACTTCGACCTTCGTGAAATTGGCCTGCTCTATTACGTGGCCGCATCCTCCGGCACGATCGCGGAAGCCTTCGCAAAGGCCGAGCGCTATTGCCGTCTCGCCAACGAGGGGATTTCGCTGCGATTCGCCGCGAAAGAGATGACGATCACGCTGAAATATGTCGGTGTGGAACGGCGCTCGGATCGGCACCAGATCGAGTTCTGGCTGACCTCGATCATTCGCCTGAACCGCGCCCTGACCAATCGCCGTCTGATCCCGAGCCGACTGAAGATGGTGCATCGCCGGCGAACGACGCCCACCGAGGTCAAATCGTTCCTGGGGTGCGAGATCGAGTTCGGGTCCGATGTCGATGAGATCGCTTTCCCGGTATCCGTGGGACCGATGGCGATCGAAAGTGCCGACCACTATCTGAACGACCTGCTGGTGACGTATTGCGAGCAGGCGCTCGCACACCGGAAATCCGGCGGCGTCTCGCTCAGATCGAGCGTCGAGAATGCAATCGCCCCATTGCTTCCGCATCGTGAGGCTCGGGTCGAAGAGATCGCCCGCCGCTTAGGCATGAGCCATCGCACGCTGGTGCGGCGCCTCGCTCTGGAGGGATTGACCTTCAGCGGCATCCTCGACGAGATGAAGATCGACCTCGCCAAGAGCTATCTGAAGGACGATCAACTGCCTATTTCGCAAACCGCCTGGCTGCTCGGCTACGGAGAAGTCAGCGCATTCACCCACGCCTTCAAGCGCTGGACCGGAATGACGCCGAGGCAATGGCGCGCCCTGGACACCCCCGAACGGGACCACGACGCAGGCGATGGGCCAGCTCATGAGCAGGTTTCCGCCGAGAGGCCCATCGCAAATCGCCGCGACCAACCCTAAATTGCCTCCATGAAGAAAATCGGATTTCTGTCCTTCGGACACTGGACGCCCTCGCCGCAATCGCAGACCCGCTCGGCCGGCGATACGCTGCTGCAATCGATCGAGCTTGCGGTCGCCGCAGAGCAGCTCGGCGCGGACGGCGCCTATTTCCGCGTGCATCATTTCGCGCGGCAGCTGGCCTCGCCCTTCCCGCTGCTTGCCGCCGTCGGTGCGAGGACCAGCACGATCGAGATCGGCACGGCCGTGATCGACATGCGCTACGAGAACCCGCTCTACATGGTGGAGGACGCCGGCAGCGCCGACCTCATCGCCGGCGGCAGGCTGCAGCTCGGCATCAGCCGCGGCTCGCCCGAGCAGGTGATCGACGGCTGGCGCTATTTCGGCTACCGGCCGGCCGAGGGCCAGAGCGATGCCGACATGGGCCGGCGCCACGCCGAGGTCTTCCTCGACCTCTTGCGCGGCGAAGGTTTTGCCGAGCCCAATCCGCAGCCGATGTTTCCGAACCCGCCAGGCCTCTTGCGCATCGAACCGCATTCGCAAGGCCTGCGCGAGCGCATCTGGTGGGGCGCCGGCTCGAACGCCACCGCGGTGTGGGCGGCGAAGCTCGGCATGAACCTGCAGAGCTCGACATTGAAGAGCGACGAGACCGGCGAAGCCTTCCACGTGCAGCAGGCGGCCCAAATTCGCGCCTATCGTGCGGCGTGGAAAGAAGCCGGCCACAGCCGCGAGCCGCGCGTGTCCGTGAGCCGCAGCATTTTTGCTCTGATGGACGATCGCGACCGCGCCTATTTCGGTCGCGGGGGCGAGGGTGAAGACCAGATCGGCTTCATCGACCCGCGCACGCGCGCGATCTTCGGACGGAGTTATGCGGCGGAGCCGGACGTGCTGGTCGAGCAGCTGCGGCAGGACGAGGCGATTGCGGAGGCGGATACGTTGCTGCTCACGATTCCGAACCAGCTTGGTGTCGCCTATTGCGCGCACGCGATCGAGGCGATCCTCACGCATGTGGCGCCGGCGCTGGGGTGGCGGTGAGGCGGGCCATGCTGCTCGCCCCTTGGTCGTGATTGACTTCAAGCACCACCCAGTTCAATGATGTCCCCGGGGACAATTGGAATCGATTTGAGGCTGGAATGCGTGGGGTGGTGGGGATCTTTGCCGTGGCCATGTTGCTTGCGGGGTGCGCATCGGGGCAGCTGGGTGGCGCGGCTCTGACTGACAACGTCAAGTCAAATACGGCGCGCCTGGTGGTCTATCGTTCGTCGGCCCTGGGATTTGCGGTCATGCCCAACTACGCCGTCGATGGACGCGTGATTGGCGGCAGCCAAGCTGCGGGTTTCGTGTCGTGCGACCTGCCTCCGGGCCGGCACGAGGTCGCCGTCAACAATCTGCCGCTGAGCAGCAATCTGTTCGGCCAGGGAAGCGAGAAATTGAGCCTCGATTTGCGCGCCGGCAGCACCACCTATCTTTCCGCCCAGCCGCAGATGGGAATCGTGACGCCCGGCGCAATCACGCTGATCCAGGTCACGGAAAGCCAGGGCCGCGCCGACGTCGCCAGCTTGCGTCAGAGCACAGGCTCGTGCGGCAAGGCCTGAGCCTGACGACTCAAGACGCGGATGAAACGTTTCATCCTGAACATCATCCTGCGCCTCGGTCGCTACGCCGTGCTTCCGGCCGTCGCGCTGGCTTGTGCGATCCTGGCCGTTTGGCTGATGGCGATGGACCGCTACGCGATCACCGCGCTGGTCACGGCGCCTGTCGTGTTCTCCATTTTCCTGGGCGCGCTGGCGCTCACGATCGGGCTCCTGCTCCTGCCCTCGCGCAAGCATCGGGATTTTGAGGCCGACGAGGCAATCGCTCCGGGCCTTTGGGCGATGTGGAGGGAGCTCGATCGCAGCTTCGCCCGATCGCGCCGCACCCTGCTGATCAACACCGATTTCAATGCCTCGATCGGCGAAGTGAACCGGTACGCCGGGCTGTTCGGGCAACACGTCACGATGACCGTCGGCTTGCCGATGCTCATCGTCCTGGACGAGCGCGCGATTCGCGCCGTCGTTGCCCATGAGGTGGCGCACGCCCAGCTTCGGCACACCTCGGGAAGCATCAATCTCGCGGATTTCATCGCGGCTTCGGAGAATGTCTTCCTCTACGCCGATCCGGAATGGACCATCACCGGGCGCATTGTTCGGGCGCTGCTCCATTCCATGCTCGAATGGCTCGAGAAGGAATATCGCGCGCTATCGCGGGAGAACGAGCTGGGCGCCGATCTCGGTGCGGCCGAGCAGGTTGGCCGCGGCGAAACCGCGCGTGCGCTGGTGCTGATGGAAGCCTGCGGAACGCGTCTCATCGATCTCGTGTTCGCCCCTCTGCAAAAAGAAGTGCTGGGCGCAATCAATGCGCCGCGGCCGCCTTTCGAACGGATCGTCAAGCAGCTCGCGGATATCAGGGCGCCGGAGCCGATGGCCGCCGCTGCCGTCGCGGGTTTGAGCCGCGAGCATGATCCCGATTCGACGCATCCGCCTTTCGGCAAGCGGCTCGCCAACCTCGGCTACACCGACATTCCCGAGATCGACGAGGTCCGGACATCCGCCATCGACCAACTTCTCTCACGGGACGCAGCCAAAGATCTCCCAGCCCGCTTTGACGGGGAATGGCGAAAGAAGGCGCAGGAGTGGGTCAGCGTCGGCAGGTGATCGCGGCTGAAACCCGAGCAACTGCCCCGGCTGCGGAATGCTCCGGACCATGCAGCAGCGCTCAGCCGACGTTCAGCAGAATCCGCCCCGACTCGCCGCTGCGCATCAGATCCAGCGCGTCATTGATGTCGTCGAGCGCAAACTCGTGGGTGACGATGCCGCGGTAACTGACCTTGCCGGCCTCGTCGAGGCGGACGAGACGCGGGATATCGCGCGCGGGCTGACATTGCCCGCCTTCCGAGCCCTTCAGCACCTTCTCGAAGTGCAGGGGCAGCGTATAGATCTCGACCTTCTCGCGGGGAACGCCGACGAGGATGCAGCGGCCTTTCCTGGCGGTGACCTCGTAGGCGAGCTCGATCAGGGTCCTGACGCCGGTGGTCTCGACGACCTTGTCGGGCCCCTCGGCCCCCGTGATGTCCCGAACCGCGGCGGCGACATCCGTCACCGCGTCGGAGTTGATGGTGTGGGTGGCGCCGAACTGCTTCGCCATCTCCAGCTTGTTGTCGAGCCGGTCGATCGCGATGACCGGATGAGCGCCGACCATCGCGGCGAACTGCACGATGTTCAGGCCGACGCCGCCGACGCCGAACACGACGACGGCTTCGCCGATGGCGATCTGCGCGTCGTTGTTGACGACGCCGAGCGCAGTCGTCACCGCGCAGCCGAGCAGTGGCGCGCTGGTGCGGTCGATCGAGGCCGGCACCGGCGTGACGCGGTTTTCCGACACCACGGCATAGTCGTTGAAGGTGGTGACCCAGCCCGCGTTGAGCCGCTTGCCGCGCCATGAATAGACCGGCGTGTTGGACTGGATGCCCTTGCCCGGCCGCCAGTGCATGACGACGGTGTCGCCCTGCTTGCAGGAGACGACGCCGGGCCCGGTTTCGACGATGGTTGCGAGCGCCTCGTGTCCCAGAAGGTGCGGCAGGAACTTGTCGACGCCCTTGACGGCGTCGATCTCGTTGATCTGTGCGCCGCAGATGCTCGAGGTATGCACGTGCGCAAGCACCTGGCCGTGCTCGAGGGTGTCAGGCAGGGTGAACTCGTCGACGATCAGCGGCTTGCCCGATTCGACGAGAATCGCAGCCTTGGCAGTCTTGATATCCATGAGGCGCGCCCGGTCACTCGAAATAGATGAATTCGTAATCGCCGGTGTAACCGAGCTTGCCGTACAGCCAGATCCATTCCGAGGAGTGCAGGATGGATTCCGCCGTCAGGGCCCAGCATTCGAGGTTGTGCAGCTCGGCGACGTTCCGGTAGCTCTCGACCATGACGTATTTGTTCTTGCCGACCCGCTCGATCTCCTTCAGCGCGGCATCGAGCTCATAGAGCCTGAGATTGTGCAGGGTGCCGAGCGAGATGACGAGGTCGAAACTGTCGTCACCATAGGGATAGACGTCCTGGGCGCGATGGTTGAACAGATACGGCCGTACCTGCTCGTGGGAATTGGCAAGACCATGCTTTGAGATGTCGAAGCCTGTGACCTTCAGGCCCGGCAGGATCTTCTGCATCTCGTACAGCAGGAAACCCTTGCCGCAGCCGACGTCGAGCACGCTGGAGCCGTCCTTCAGGCCGTAGGTCTCGATCAGCGCCCTGGCGACCGGCGCCCAGCGCCCCTCGATGAAGCGGTAGCCGCCATAGCCGAAGCGGCGGTCGCCATCCCAGTAATCGGCCTCGTATTCCCGCGCCTTCAGCGAGCAGCCGATCTTGTCGTCGTTCATGCGCCCCATGTAGTCGCGCTTGGTCGCAGTGTGCAGTGGCGTCACGATATTCAGCAGTCGTCCCATTGAGCCCTCGGATTCCATCACGCGCTGAGAATGTCTCAGGCCGTGAACCGCGACTCAACCCTAGCACTTTCGCCGAGGACTATCGTTGTTTCAGATCAATGACTGCATATGGGCGACGGCGCCCGCCGCTATTGCACCTCGATCTTCGCGTCCTTGACCAGCTTGCGCCAGCGGTCCTCTTCCTGCCGGACATAGCGATCGAGCTCTTCGGGAGCGCTGCCGACCATGATGAGGCCTTCGTTGGCCTCCAGCTGCTTGAAGACACCGGACTTGACCGCCTTTGCGACCGCCTGATTCAGGCGCGCAATCACCGGAGCAGGTGTTTTGGCCGGAGCGTACAATCCGTACCAGGACTCGGCGGCGTAGCCGGGCACCCCGGCCTCGGCGACAGCAGGCAATTGCGGGAACGCTGCCGAACGCTCGGCGGATGTGACGGCGAGCGCCCGGAGCTGGCCCGCAGCCACCAACGAGGCCGCGCTGGCCACGGTGGTGAACATCACGTCGATCTGTCCGCCCAGGAGATCGCTGATCGCAGGCGCTGCGCCCTTGTAGGGTACCGCCGTCATCTTGACCTTGGCCATGGAATTGAACAGCTCGCCGGCGAGATGGGCCGAGGTGCCGGTGCCGAACGTGCCGAAATTGAGCTTGCCCGGATTGGCCCTGGCCTCGGTGATCAGATCGGCGATCGAGTTGATTTTGGATGCGGGGTTGACGACGACGATATTGAAGGATCGCGCGATCAGCGACACCGCCGAAAAATCCTTGTGCGGATCGAACGGCAGCTTGTTGTACAGGCTCGGGTTGACCGCGTGCGCGAAGGTCGCCATCAGCAGCGAATAGCCGTCGGGCTCGCCGGTCGCCACCGTCTGGGTTCCGATGATGGTCCCGGCGCCCGGCTTGTTCTCGATGATGACGGATTTGCCGAGGTCCGTCTGGATTTCCTGCGCTGTCGTTCGCGCGATGATGTCGGTCCCGCCGCCGGCCGCGAAGGGCACCACGATCTTGATGATCTTGTCGGGATACTCGGCCCGCGCCGGCGCCACTCCGAGCCCCGCGACAACAGGCAAGACGGCGCAGGCGAGGATGGCGAGGTTCAGGCAGCGCCGCGCGGCAAAACTCTTCCCGCGCGCGCCTTCGTGATTGATGATTTCGCCAATGGCCATCTGGAGCTCCATCCGGTTTTGTTCAGACATTGAGAACAACCAATCCGTCCGCCGCCTTCACGCCCCGGCCCGCCGGCAGCACGAAGACCGGATTGATCTCGGCTTCAGTGAGGCGGTCGCCGAGCTGCGCAACCATGCGCGAGAAGGCGACGACCGCTGCTGCGAGCGCTTCGACATCGCATGTCGGCCGGCCCCGAAAACCGTCCAGCAACGGCCATGTGACGAGATCGCGCGCCATCGCGCGGGCCTCGGCCATGCTGAGGCCGCCTTCCGGCGGAAGCAGACGCATCGTCGTGTCCTTGAACAGCTCGGCGGCGACGCCGCCCATTCCGAGAAGGATTGCTGTCCCCAGAGGGTCACGATGCATCCCGAGAATGATTTCAACGCCGCCCGAGATCATCTCCTGAACCAGGAATCGGTCAGGTCGCGTCCCGATCCTGAGCGCGACCTCGTCAGCCATCGCCGTCATGCGGCCGCCGATCGTCTCTTCTGTCAGGTTGACGGCGACGCCGCCGACGTCGCTCTTGTGCGCGATCTCGCGCGACAGAATCTTGAGCACGACGGGGCCGCCGAAGTCTCGCGCCGCCTGCTCCGCTTCTTCGGCCGTTGCGACCACCTTCTCTACAGCGATGGGAATACCAAAGCGGCCGAACAGCCCCTTGGCCTGCGCCTCATCCAGCGGCCCCGCTTGGAATTCGCCGATGTCGACCGTCGTCAGGGTGGAGCCGGATGACTGGACCTGCTCCGGAATTCCGGCCTGCAAAAGCCCGTCGAGCGCATTGGCGCAGCTCTCGGCGGAGGTGTAGGCCGGGACGCCGCGCCGCGTGAGGACGGAGACCACGTCGGGCGCGTAGGGACTGACATAGGCCATGACGGGCTTGTCGCTGAGCGGCAGGCAGTCGTGGATGGCATCGGCCATCAGCGCCGGCGATCCCACGGCTGAGGAGCCGGCAATGACGGCTAGCGCATCGTAGGAGGGACTGGCGAGCAGGATGCGGATGGCACCGCGCAGCAGATCCGGCTGCAAGCCGGCCAGGGTCACGTCGATCGGATTGCGATCGAGCGTGGCGTGCGATCCCGATTGCAAGGCGCGCAATTGCGCGGCCGTCTCTGCATCGGGGGCGGGCGTTGCAAAGCCTGCGACTCCCAGACTGTCGGACACGATCGTGCCGGCGCCGCCGGTCGAGGTGAGGATCGCCACGCGCTTGCCGCGAAGCTTGCGTCCTGCCGCAAGGGCTGCGGGAACGTCGAGCAGGTCTTCGAACGTCTTCGCGCGGATCACGCCGAGCTGCCGGAACAGGGCGTCATACATCCGGTCAGAGCCCGCAAGCGCCCCCGTATGCGAGACGGCCGCCTTTGCACCCGCCTCCGATCGCCCGATCTTGAAGGCGACGATCGGCTTGCCGGCGCGGCGCGCCTTGAGCACCGCCTCGCGGAAGCGAAGGGGATTGCGGATCGCCTCGATATAGAGCGCGATGACTTTGGTCGCGCCGTCGTCGGCAAGAAAGTCGATGACGTCGGCGAGCTCCAGATCGGCCTCGTTGCTGGTCGACACCAGCTTCGACAGCCCCACCCCGCGCGCCGCAGCGCGCGACAGTACGGCGCCGAGAATGCCGCCGCTCTGCGAGACCAGCCCGATCGGGCCTGCCGGGAAGTGGTCCATCGCCAGTGCGCCGGAGGCCGACAGCACGATATTGTCGGTGAGATTGACGAGGCCGATCGTGTTCGGCCCGAGCAGGCGCATGGATCCGGCGGCCTGCATGAGTTGTTGCTGGCGCGCAGCGCCTTCCGCCCCGGTCTCGGTGAAGCCGCTGGCGAGGACGATCGCCGCCGCAGTCCCGCGCTCGGCCAATTCGCGCACCGCAACGTGGGCGCGCTCGGCGCCGAGCAGGACAATGCCGACATCGGGGACGTCAGGCAGCGAAGCGATGTCGGCGTAGCATTTGAGACCGCCGATCTCTTCGACCTTGGGATTGACGGGATAGATCTCGCCCGCGAATCCGTGCTTCTGCAGATATGAGACCGGCCGACCCGACGTCTTGCTGGGGTCGGCGGATGCGCCGATGACGGCGATGCTGCGCGGCCGGATCAGGCGTTCGATCGCGCTCATCGCTCAATCCTTCGACGCGGATTGCGCGAGGAACGCCGTCACGGCGTCACGATGTTCCGCGCTGGTGTAGCAGATGGCCTGCGCCTGGCTGCCGAGATTGAAAATGTCGTGCGCGGAATGCTCGAACGTCTCGTTCAGGATCTTCTTGCTCAGCGCAAGCGCGGTGGGAGACCCCTGAGCCAGTTCGGCGGCCCAGGCCTGCGCGGCCGGCAGGAGGTCGGCCGCCGCCACCCTGCGATCGACGATGCCGAGCGCGACCGCCTCGTCGGCCTCGACGACGCGTCCGGTGAAGATCAGCTCCTTCGCCCTGGGAAGCCCGACCCGGCGCGGCAGAAAATACAGTCCGCCGCCGTCGGGTATCAAACCGCGCTTGATGTAGGACCAGGTGAACTTCGATCGCTCGGTGCCCATGACGAAGTCGCAGGCGAGCGCAGTGTCGGCACCGAGACCCGCCGCAGCGCCGTTGACGGCGGCGATGGTCGGTTTCGGCAGGCCCATCAGCAGCGACTGCACGTGATGCACGCCCTGCTGACGGCTCCATCCGTTGAATGCGACTTCACCCTGCGGCGCCTCGAGCCGGCGCTTCATTCCGCTGATGTCGCCGCCGGCGCAGAAAGCGTTGCCGCGCCCCGTCAGCACCAGCGCCTTGATCGCCTTGTCGCGGGACACGGTCTCGAGCGCGCCTGCGAACTCGGAGCGCATCTCGTCGCTCATGGCGTTGCGCCGTTCCGGCCGGTTGAACGCGATCGTCGCGACACCGGCCTCGACGGAAAATTCGATGAGCTGATAGGGCATGGCAAGCTCCGCGGTTGGAGTCGGATCGATTCACCGCCACGCATCGCGGATATCGCAAGAATCCGCGCAGGCTCCCGAATGCCGATTTCAGGCGCTGCCGTTTCCTCGTCGAGCCCGTGCGTAGCCAGGCATTCTTCTTTCTCGTCGCGTAATAGCGGCTTGCACCCTCCCGAACATCCCCCTAATTCCACTTAGTGGAAATACGTAAGGAGGGCTGGATGTGACGCAGGTGCGCAGATATGCGGGCGGGATCGACGGCAACCGGTCGCTCGAAAGAGGCATCGAGATCCTGCGGGCGTTCCGGCCCGGCGTCGACACGTTGGGCAACGGCGAGATTGCAGAACGAACAGGCTTGGCGCGGTCGACGGTCAGCCGGCTGACACGAACGCTGGTCAATTCCGGGATGCTCGACGAAGTCCGCAGCGAGCGGGCTTACCGCCTTGCCGCGTCCGTCATCAGCATCGGCCACGCCATGCGGACGGGATCACCCGTGCTCAACACGATCGGAGCGATGATGCGCGCTGAATCGGCGAAGCGCCGGCTGAACGTCGGGCTAGCTACCGCTGATAGAACCATGATGGTTTATCTGGAGTCGATCCGCTACAGCCCGCGCGCAGCGCTGCGCAACGTGGTCGCCGGCCAGCAGGTGCCGATGGAGCTGACGTCGCTGGGTCGCGCCTACCTCGCCGGCATTGACGAGACCGAACGCGAACGGTTGCTGAGACAGTTCAAGCGGCGCAGCGCTGCGGCCACCAAGGCGCTGCTGGCAGACGTCAGGCGATCTATCAGCGCCGTCGAGCGCGACGGCTATTGCGCAGTGTCATGGCAGCCCGCCGTTCTTGCCGTCGCAACGCCCATCGTGCTGGAGGGCCTTCCGGTCTACGCACTCAACATGAGCCTGCAAAATGTCGACCGGTCCGACGCACTGGCAAGCGAAATCGGCTCATACCTCAACGCCTTCGCGGCCAAGTGCAAGGAGGCGCTGGGGGGTCGTGAACCCGAATGACGCGATGGCCGACGAAGAGGGGCGCCGCATCTCCGTGGCGCCTGCGCTGTCGAGCAACATATGAGAAAGCGAACGTCCCTGGTTGTTCTCGTTGCGGCCCTGCCGCTGCTGGCGGCGTGCGGACAGCCGGTACCGGAGGACAAGGCCGCCTATGTCGGCGAATGGCACGCGCCGGCGATGGACGTCGAGCTGACCAGGGACGGGATCGTCCACTACAAGCGCGTCACGGAAGGCACCAAGATCGGCGAGGTCACGACAACGATCAATGCGCCGCTGCGGCGGTTCGAGGGCGATAATTTCGTCGTCGGAATTCCATTCCTGTCGACGACATTCGAGGTGTCGACGCCGCCTCACCAGGAGGCGGGGACATGGAAGATGGTGGTCGACGGCGTGGAGCTGACCCGCTCTCGGTAGCAACCAGCCGAGCTACGGGCGCATGCGCCGGCAAATGTCGCGCGGCGCCGTCACAGTTTTCCATAGACGCGCCCGGCGACCGCCTTCAGGCGCTCGACCGAGCCGGACTCCGGATGCGGCTTGACCGGCGCGAACAGGATCGAGGCCTGCCTGCCGTTCTTCCAGACATAGATGTTGACGGCGTTGCCGTTGCCCTTGGTGCAGGAATGCTCGCCGAACGCCTCGCTGCCGAGTTCGGGTATCGCCACGTGCTGGCACGGGCCCGTGCGTTTCATCATGCCAATGACGGTAGCGCGCGAGATGTCGATCACCCCGACGGTCATGGTGTTGGCCTCGCGATCGAACATCATGCAACTGCCCGCGCCGGTCCGCTGCACCGTCAGCGTGCTCTTGTCGAGAAAGCCGTCGGCATCGGCGGCCGTGAGCCACTCGCAACTGCCGAACCGCTCGCTGCTCTTGCTCACACTTCCGATGGCAACGCGCGCGGCTTCGGTGAGCGGCCCGAGCAGCGCGTCGTCGGCGCGCCGGCCGATCGGATAGACGGTGATCTGCAGAATGTAATCGCCGGACAAGGCGACGACCGAGGCCTCCTGGCGCTCCGCGCCGGCGGCGCTCGATCCGCCCTGGCCTTCCTCGCCGATCCCGGACACCGCGTTCAGCGGCATGCGCTCACTGAGCGTCTTGACGAAGGTCGCGTACAATTCCCTGGCGCGGTCCTTGTCGGGATTGCGGAATACGCTCAACATCATCGTGTCGCCGCGCCCGGCCTGATAGATGCAGCCGCGACCGTCCTGATTTGAAATCAGCGACCATTTGAGCGCCGGCATCGCACCGGCGAGCTCCCGGGCGCTGATGAACGGGCAGGTTTCGGCCGCGCGCACGGGAAGCACCGGGCCGGCTGCGAATGCAAGGATCAGGAGGAGGCAGGAGAACAGACGATCGGTCGTGCGCATGGGACTACTTACTACCGCAAATGGCGCGCCACGGCCAATGAAGGTGGGCATTATTGCTTCGCCGTGGCGCTATGATGAATCTCGCCGACCCGCGCACGGCTATCCCGCCGCGACGAAGCTTACCCAGGTCTTCGCACGTAGAGCGAGATAAACCGGTCGATCATCGGGTTGATCTGCTCCGGCACTTCCAGCGACAGGAAATGCCCGGAGCCGACGGCCTTGGCCGTGACCAGTTGCGGGCACAGCGCCGCAAAACGATCCAGATCCGCGAGCCGATGGGCCGCTTCGATGTAGAGCACCGGGACCCGGCACGCCTGCGCGCACTCACGCGCCCGATGCACATCCCAGGGGAACAGACTTGTAAACGTGGATACCAGCACGTGCTGTGGCGTCGCCAGAAAGGTCTGTTCGACATGGGCGCGGCATCTGTCGGTCGGCAGACAGGAGTCCGCCACGATTTTCCGGACCTCGTCCGCAAAATCCGCACCCTTCAAGCCCTCCAGATACCCTGTAAACACCGTCCCTGCTGAGGCAGGGAAGAGAACCCCTGAATCGAGCAGCACCAGGCCTGCAGGAAAGTCCGGATAGCGGGCGGCGATTTCGAGGGCCATGTTGCCGCCCATGCTTTGACCCACGATGACCGGCTTTGTGATCTGCTGTCGGTTGCACAGAAAGACGAGATCGTCGGCGAAGCCTTCGATCGAATACGCCTGTTGCGGCTTGTCGCTCTCGCCATGTCCCCGCAGCTCGGCATTCAACGCCCGACCTTCACGGGCGAAATATTCCATTTGCGGCGCAAAATGGGTGCGATCCCCGCCCAGGCCATGGACGAACAGGAATTGAAGCGGTCCCGCCCCGGCGATGTCGAAGGAGAGCTGGATGCCGTCATGCGCGAGTTTCATGGGTCATCTCCATATTCACGGACATGTCCAGGCGTCTCTGGCGAGTACCTAGTCTAAGTGACGCGCCACGGCTGATAAAGATGGGCACTCCGGGTTCGCCGCGCTGCCGTGATGCTGTGGCCGAGAAGCGTTCCGGTCGCGGTCACGAATAGTGAGCAGCCGTGCGACGACGTCGTCCCGCGCAGAAACGGCAGGTTCTGGAGTGCCCAGTTTTGGACTGAAATGGCGCGCCATTCAGAATGGAAACACGAACTCATACACAATTGAAATTCCTCGTCATTGTGCAGAGCACCAAATGACGCGATGGTCGTCGGCATCGGTTTTCCGCCTTAAGCACGCCTCACAACTTCGCGCGCCATGACGGCTGCGGAATGCTAGTATCGTCGAAGCCGCACGACCGAAGATTTCGCCGAGGCGATTGAAACGCGGTCAAGACGATGCGCTCGAAGAGGCGCACTCCAAGAACAATGCCCGACCGTCATTGCGGCTCGTCGGCCGGGAGATGGAGGACGCTATGGCTTGGCGTGACGACAAGGCCCGGGCAACTCTGATCCACGAGGCAGCAGGAAGCGTGCAGCCGGGCAAGGCCCCCGGCAGCTTTGCCGAGCTTCTGTTCGCCTTCACCAATGTCGAGGATCTCGCCAGTCACGATGCCGCCTCGCTTGCCTTCCTGGCGGAGCAAGCCTGGGAGCATGTGCAGCGGCGCACGGCGGGGCGTGCCGATATCCGCGTCGTCAATCCGCTGATGCCGGACGGGCGCGAGATCTCCGTGCTCGAAATCCTGAACGACAACATGCCCTTCCTGTTCGATTCCACCATGGCGGAGCTCACCGAGCAGGGCATCGAGGTCACCCTCGTCGCTCACCCCATCATCGCGGTGGAGCGCGACGACCAGGGCAAGCTCCTGCGCTTCTACGGCGAGGCACTGCCGGAAGGGGCAAAGGGCGCGCGAGAGAGCCTGATTCACCTCCACATCACCCGCCTGGACGCCGACGCGGACCGCGAGAGGCTGGTTGACGGCCTCACCAGGACGCTCGGCGACGTACGCGCCTGCGTCGCGGACTGGCGCGCCATGCGCGACCGCGTCGAGGACGCGGTCAAGACGTTCTCGTCCAATCCGCCGCCGCTGCCGATCGACGAGGTCGCCGAGGCCAACCAGTTCCTGCAATGGCTGTGCGCGGACAATTTCACCTTTCTCGGCGTGCGCGAATATCGCTTCTCGCCCGGCCGCGATGCGTCGGACGACATCACGACCGCCGAGGGCCTCGGCATCCTCCGCGATCCCGACGTGAAGGTCCTGCGCCGCGGCAGCGACATGGTGGTGATGACGCCGGAGATTCGCGAGTTCATGCGCGAGCCGACCCTGCTCATCGTCATCAAGGCCAATGTAAGCAGCCGCGTTCATCGTCGCATCCGGATGGATTATGTCGGCATCAAGCTCTATACGCCCGACGGCCGGCTCGAGGGTGAATTGCGAGTCGTCGGCCTGTTCACCTCGGGTGCCTATACGCGCTCGGCACGACAGATCCCCTATGTTCGCCACAAGGTATCGCGGGTGCTCCAGCGCGCCGGCTTCGACCCGAACAGCCATTCCGGCAAGGCTCTCCAGCATATTCTCGAGGAATATCCGCGCGACGAGCTATTCCAGATCGACGTCGACACCCTCTTCGATTTCGTCATGGAGATCCTGATCCTCTATGAGCGCCCCCGCGTCCGGGCGCTGGCGCGGGTCGACAAGTTCGATCGCTTCGTTTCCATCCTCGTCTTCATTCCGCGCGACAAATACGACACCGACGTGCGCATGCGCGTCGGCGCCTTCCTGTCGCAGAGCTACAAGGGGGCACTGTCGGCCTCCTACGTGTCCTTCCCCGAAGGAGCATTGGCGCGCGTCCACTACATCATCGGACGCTATGAAGGTAAGACTCCCGCCGTCGAGCGCGCCACGCTGGAAGCCGGGATCAGCGCCATTGCCGCGACCTGGGCCGACAAGCTGAAGGCCGCGCTGGCTGCGTCGACCGACGGCATGCGGGCGCGCATGCTCGCAAATCGCTACGCCCAGGCCTTCAGCGGCGGGTATACCGAGGCTTCCACGGCAGAACAGGCGGTCGCCGATATCGCCACCGTCGAGAAGCTCGCGCCAGCCCGCCCGGTGACGATCTCGGTTCACCGCTTCGAGGAGGATGATCCCAAGCGCTTCGGCCTGAAGGTGTTTTCGGATGCCGCGCCGCTGTCGCTGTCCTACCGCGTGCCGGTGATCGAAAATCACGGCCTGCGCGTGGTCAACGAACGCACCTATCAGATCGTGCCCGGCAACAGGCCCGAGCCGGTCTGGCTGCACGACATGACGATCGAGACCAGCGACGGCCAGCCGATCGAGATCAGCCGGGACTTCAGCCATCGGCTGGAGGCCTCGATCATGGCGGTGGTCACCGATCGCGCCGAATCCGACGGGTACAATGCCTTGATCCTGCGCACGGCGCTGGGCTGGCGGGAAATCTCCACCATCCGGGCGCTGTCGCGCTATTTGCACCAGATCCGCGCGCCGTTCACCCAGGACTATATGTGGGAGACCTTGCGCAAGAACGCCGCGATCACAGCCAACCTCGTCGCGCTGTTCCAGGCCCGCCGCGATCCGCGCCTCGTCCTGACCGATCGCGAGCGTTCGGCGCGTGAGATAACTCTCCTTGCGGAGATCGAGGAGCAGCTCAAATCCGTCGCCTCGCTCGATGAAGACCGCATCCTGCGCCGTTTCACCAATCTGGTGCAGTCGACCATCCGCACCAATTTGTGGCAGCTCGGCCCGGACGGACATCCGCGTCCGGTGATCTCCTTCAAGTTCGACGCGCGCAAGATCGAGGATCTGCCCCCTCCCCGACCGCTCTACGAGATTTTCGTCTATTCACCGCGTGTCGAAGGCATTCACCTGCGCTTCGGCAAGGTTGCGCGCGGTGGCTTGCGCTGGTCTGACCGGCCGCAGGATTTCCGCACCGAGATCCTCGGCCTCGTGAAGGCGCAGCAGGTCAAGAACGCCGTGATCGTGCCGGTCGGCGCCAAGGGCGGCTTCGTGCCCAAGCGCCTGCCGCCGCCCTCGGATCGCGAGGCGTGGCTCGCGGAGGGCACCGAAGCCTATCGCATCTTCGTGCGCTCGCTGCTCGAGCTCACCGACAATCTCGACGGCGACATCGTGGTGCCGCCCGACTTGACCGTGCGGCATGACGGCGACGATCCCTATCTGGTCGTCGCCGCCGACAAGGGCACCGCCACCTTCTCCGACGTCGCCAACGCGATCTCGGCCGAGAAGAACCATTGGCTCGGCGATGCCTTCGCCTCCGGCGGCAGCCAGGGCTACGACCACAAGAAGATGGGGATCACGGCGCGCGGCGCCTGGGAGGCGGTCAAGCGCCACTTCCGCGAGCTCGGCACCGACATTCAGACCATGCCTTTCACGGTGGTCGGCGTCGGCGACATGTCCGGCGACGTCTTCGGCAACGGCATGCTGCTCTCGCCGGCGACGAAGCTCGTTGCCGCGTTCGATCACCGCGACATTTTCATCGATCCCTCCCCCGACCCGGCGACCAGCTTCACCGAGCGCAAGCGCCTGTTCGACCTGCCGCGGTCGAGCTGGCAGGACTACGACAAATCGCTGATCTCGGAAGGAGGCGGCGTGTTCTCGCGCTCGCTCAAGGCGATCCCGCTCGCGCCGGAAGTGCGCGCCCTGCTCGATCTCGACAAGGAGCAGGCAACGCCCTTCGAGGTGATGACGGCGATCTTGAAGGCGCGCGCGGACCTGTTGTGGTTCGGCGGCATCGGCACCTATGTCCGGTCGTCGGCGGAGAGCGACGATCAGGCCGGCGACCGCGCCAACGATCCGATCCGCATCAGCGGGACCGACGTTCGCGCCAGGGTGATCGGCGAAGGCGCCAATCTCGGCGTCACCCAGCGCGGCCGCATCGAAGCGGCGCAGAAGGGCGTCAAGCTCAACACCGACGCGATCGACAATTCGGCCGGCGTGAACACGTCCGACGTCGAGGTCAACATCAAGATCGCATTGGCGCGCCCCGAGCGCGAGGGGCGCCTCAGCCCGGCTGACCGCAACACCCTGCTTGCCGCGATGACCGGCGAAGTCGGCACGCTGGTCCTGCGCAACAACTATCTGCAGACGCTGGCGCTCTCGCTCGCCGAACGCAAGGGCGTGGCCGAGACCGGCTTCCTCACCCGCCTGATGCAGTCGCTCGAGCAACGCAGCCTGCTCAGCCGCGCCGTCGAATTCCTGCCTGACGACGCCGCGATCGCCGAACGCACACGACGCGGCCAAGCCCTGACCCGGCCCGAGCTTGCCGTCTTGCTCGCCTATGCCAAGCTGACACTCTACAGTGACCTGCTCGAAACCGACGTGCCTGATGATCCTCATCTCGCCCGCAGGCTGTCCCTGTATTTTCCGCGCGAGATTCTCGACAAATTCCCGGCCGCGGTCGAGCTCCATCGCCTCCGCCGCGAGATCATCGCGACCAGTCTCGTCAATGCCGTGATCAACCGCGGGGGCCCGGCCTGCATCGTGCGCCTGACCGACGAGACCGACGCCGATATCTCGACCATCGTCATGGCCCAAGTGGCGGTGGACGCGATCTATGAGCTCAGGCGGCTCAATGACGGGATCGACGCGCTCGACACCCTCATCGACGGACAGTTGCAGCTCGGCCTCTACGCTGCGATTCAGGATCTCCTGCTCTCCCGCATGGTCTGGTACGTGCGCAATGTCGATTTTAGGGACGGCCTGGGCGCGGTCATCGCCCGGTTTGGCCCTGCCGTCCGTGAGGTCGCAGCCTCACTCGACAACGCGCTGCCACCGGACTTGCAGGCCGCACGCAGCAAGCGCCGGCAGGACCTGATCGATGCCGGCGTGCCGACCGGATTCGCCGGCGACCTGGCCGACCTCGACGACCTGGTCTCGGCGCCTGATATCGTGACGGTCGCCGAGCGCACCGGCCGCAGCATCGGTGATGCCGCCGCGACGTTCTTTGCCGCCGAGGCCAGTTTCCGTCTCGACCGCATCACCGCCGCCGCGCGCAGCGTGCCGACCAGCGATCATTTCGAACGCCTCGCCATCGACCGCGCCGTCGACCTGATCGCGGCTGCCGAAAGACGCCTGGCCGCGGATATGCTGACCATCGGCCAATCCGGTCAGCAGGCCGCGGAGACCTGGCTTGCTGCTCATCCCGAGGCGACGCGCATCCGCCGTGCGGTCGAGGAGATTGCCGCCGGCGGCCTGACGCTCGCCAAGCTGATGGTGGCGGCGAACCTGCTGGGGGACCTGGTCAAAGCCTGAGGGCGTGCGAGCAGCGGTGCGAGACGTGCAATGCTAAAGCATGATCCGGAAAAGTGCGAAGCGGTTTTCCGGAAAGATCATGCGCAAACAACAACCTAAAGCGCGATGACGATTCATCCAAATCTCATCGCGCTTTAGCGCAGGACGGAGGAATCCAATGATCCACGCCACTTGCCATACCGCCGACAATGTCCGCTGCATCGAGTTCGATGCCACGCCGTGGTTCAGCGAGGCTGATGCTCCGAGCATCATCGATTTGGCCCAACGAGGATGGACCAGCAAGACGATTGCAGAGTCGCTCGAGCACCGACGAGGATATGAAGGCCTGCACGATCTCGTCGAGTATGCGGCGAAGCGACTGCAATCGGAATCCCTGGAGGATCCAACCTGGGAAACCTTCGAGTGCGTCGTCGATGGACCTGAGGCCGTCGCCTGGCTCACGCAGAACCGGCCCAACGTCGTGGCAAGGATCCCGTAAGCCACAGGAAGCGCAGCAAAGGCCGCCATCGACTGGCGGCATCGCAAGCGAAGCGGAAATGGCGCGCCACGGCCGATGAAGATGGGCACTATTGTTTCGCTGTAGCGCTGTGATGCGATGGCCGATTACTCGCTCCAGCGACTAATCTGCGACCGCCCCAGCCTCGATCGGTCGTTGCCGCGGCCTGTCTGCGCTATCTGGTGAAACCGGAGTCTAGAAGCTTCACAGTCGAAATCGGCCACTTGCCGTCGTGGCCACCGATCGAGATCCGGAGCCCGTGCACCTCGTCAAGGAAGACGCGATCAATCGTCCCCGCCTTGCCGTCGGTCAGGATAACACCCCTGCCGATTAGCTCCGTCTCAGCAGCATGAAGTTCTCGAAGGATGTTCGTCGCTCGTTTGGTCCAGTCATCCGACATGGTCATGCCATAGCCGGCCGGCGGATTAGTGAAGATCAGTCAGAGCGGCGGATGCATTTGAGGATATCGCCGCCTCATGCGAGTCCGCCAACCATCCTTGTCGAACTCGACCCTGAAACCTTCCGGCAGCCGCGGCGTCTCGCCTTCGGTCACGACTTGCAGCGCGGGTTACTTCGGTGGGCGCAAATCGCCTTGAAGCCAGCGGCCCTTGGAATGTCTGGGATCTTCATGCGCTGCGAAGGTCGTAAGTATGTGATTGCAGACAGCGCATCGAAACATGTGCAAGTCCACGCTTGGGCTTTCTGGCTCGATGCTGACGAGCATCATCTGGGCCTTGCACATCGGACAGGCGGGGCGCGCAAATGGCGGTGGAATGGACCGCGCCAATCTGGCGGCCCACCGTTGTTCAAACTTTCTTTCAAGGTCCGCAGGGATCGTGCTCATGATCCGAACTCCGGGGTTCGCGGTCCTGCCCCGGCGCTATCGCCTCAACGCTCGCCGCGCCCTAAAGGTCCTAAGCAGCAGCAGAGGGAACCAAGGTCCTAAACAGCACCAGGGGGAACCATGCCGAGGGGAGCGCTACCGACCGCTCAGAGGCAAGATAAAAATGGCGCGCCCGGAACGAGGCGACCGAGGCACGGCCTTCACATTGAAAAATAAGCACAAATTTGCGCAGCTGCTACTCGGCTCGTACCACCTTCTGTGACCACCGGCAAGCCGCGTATGTTTGATTAGACTAAGTGAACCACGCTTGTTCAACGCCATTCCACCACGAGTACTTCGAGTGGTAGGCATTCATGGCCGCAACGGTCTGGCTGAGTATGAGCACGACATCGCTGTTTTGGGGGAGGTCGTCCTCGTTGAGTTCGTCCAGATATTCGCGGTTGGGCTCTCCATCCAACAACTGGTGGACGGCTTTCAGTAGCCTATTCACCATGCGTACCTTCGTTGGCCCTACCTGACCATCAGGCTTTTTCCGCGAGAACTCTTGAAACTCCGTATGCATGGCTGTGAGCAGGGGGTTGAGTGTCGAGAACTCCGCCACCTTCTTGGCGGTAGTCTTCGGTTGGCCAGATGAACGCGCCATCAACGCACGCCCTTGGGCGCTACAGCGGCAATCCCGGACATCGCCCCAGAAATCACCCAATACCATACTCCGTTGATCCGTCGGATATTTTGCGCCTTGACCTTCTCCGAGCACTCGACGAACTGGCTAACTACGAAACTAAGGTCGCTGTTCGAAGGCAAGTCATCGGTATCAAACTGCCGAAAGTTCAATGTGGGCGCTGACGGTCCAAGCACTTGGCTAGCCGCAGCCAACACCGAGTTTGCAAGATCTACCTTGAACTTGCTTACAGGCTTGTCTGGGTGCTTCTTGGATGCCGCGGTGGCTTCCTGATGCAAGGCATCAAGCTGAGCCGCCATTTTTCTAAATTCTTCTACTTCGTGATCGGTCAAGTGGGACACTCCCGTTTGAAGGTTAAATAGCTTCTCTTCAGCACGTCCAAAGGCGGCCGTCGTTTCTCCTCGAACAGATCGACCATAACCGAGAGGTCTTCGTCGGTGATCGGAATGATGCAGCGCCGCTGGCCCGACCAAAGGTCAATAGTGTTCTTTCGCATCGCTCTTGGAAGGGGGTTGCGCGTCACCAACACACCGAAGCGCCCGAACTCGTCTGACAGATAGCGATTCAGCTGGTTGATGTGCTCTCGCTCGATCCGGTGTACATTCTTAATTTCACAAACTAATTGCCGCGTCCCGTAGTCAGCAAAAACATCACTCAAGAAATCTACTTGACGGTTCATATAGAAGATCAGGTCTCTAATCTGCGCCCCACTATCTGTCCGAACCTGGTCATCCGCATAGTCAAGATGTGGATAGAACATGTTGGCGAGCAATTCGACCACCAAGTCCTCGTACTTGCGATCAGCATTCTGATCCTTGCCACTAGGTAGTTTCTGCAAGGCAGACAGCTTTCGTCTGGCTGAGATCAGGGGTATTTGGGCAAACAGGGGATCGACCGCACAATCCGCGGCTGTGCGCTCCTTGGAGGCGACATACTGTTGAACGACGCCATAGTTGCTTCTGTTGAAGTTCAACAGGCCGACGCGATCCCAAATGACCTTGTTATGCTGATCATCCTTGGGAATATAGTTTTTGAAGTAGTCATCAAAACCAATCCAAGGCGAATGCCGCAGCCATCGCTTCGGCACTAGCAGGATGGGAGAGCCGCTCGCTGGGTCGATCGGCAGCTCGATGTCGTCGATAGGGATAAGTTTGTGGGACTGGTGATCGTAGACGTCTGCTAGCTTTGTCTTCGAGCGCGGTATTCGCAATTTGTCGCACTGTTCGATTGTGTAGTCGATCAAGAACGACTTGAGCAGATTACAGGCTATGTCGCTCACTCTATCCTTGGAAATGCCATCTACAAACAGTTGAATTTCTTCGAAGTGAGTGAACCCTGCGGAGTACAGCGGGACTGTCTGAAACAGCTGAAGTATCTCTTGTGCGACAGCTGGTCCAATCCGCTTGCCTTTCTTTGTCGCGGCACCGCCCAGTCCAACCTCTTCGCACTCGGACATCTGTTGGATAACCCGAAGTGCTGCCTCCGCCTGCCCTCGTTTCGCGAGCATTCCAAGTCGGTTGAACGCGGCTATCATCGCTCCGTGTAACGACTGGTCCTGTAGCGAGGGCGACTTCCACAGCAGGAACGGGTCGACGTAGAGCGGTAAGTCCTCCTCAAGGAATGGAATCGCAAAGTCAACGTCAGCCTGAGCAACGTCGATGCCGTGCAGTTCAGTAAGCCGGGGGCGAATGAGGGCCATGTTGAGATTGAAGTAGCGTGAGTCCCGAATTTCGCGCAACTCACGGTAGGCTCAAATCCCCAGCAGAGAGCAAGCTATGCAATATGGAATCGCTAGGATTCCCAGATGGGGTTTGTATAAAGCCTAAATGCTCGATAAGGTCTTTTACAGACGCTTATGGAGGCCGCTGTGACGACCGAACGCCCCCTAATCACCTACATCCGAGTCTCGACTTCCCAACAGGGGCGCTCAGGGTTGGGCATAGAAGCGCAGCGGCAGACGCTCGCTCACTTCGCGCAGGCTGAGGGGTTCATGGTGGTGTGCGAGTTCGTAGAGGTGGAGACCGGCAAGGGTGCTGATGCTCTGGACCGGCGACCGCAGCTAAAGGCCGCCCTCGCTGCTGCAAGAAAGCTCAGGTGCCACGTAGCTGTAGCTAAACTGGACCGGCTCAGCCGAGACGTACATTTCATCTCGGGCCTCATGGCCCACAAGGTGCCCTTTGTGGTCGCAGAGCTTGGCCCCGACGTTGACCCATTCGTGCTCCACCTGTTCGCCGCATTGGCCGAGAAGGAACGCGCGCTAATCTCCACCCGCACCCGTCAGGCCCTCTCTGCTGCTAAGGCCCGTGGAGTCACTTTGGGCAACCCTAAACTCGCTGTAGCTCGCAAGAGCGCCATCGAGACCGTGAAGGCCGAAGCTGACCGTTACGCGGCAAACGTCCTCCCCATCATCCGCGAGGCACAGAAGGCCGGTGCGAGCACGCTCAGGCAGGTGGCAGAAGCATTGAATGCGCGCGGCATCCCTACGGCGCGCGGCGGACGCTGGTATGCGCAGAGTGTCGCGAATATCCTTGAGCGGGCATAGGAGGGCGCGCCTGTGAAGCCCCAAGGGCCGCTGCGGTCTGCGGGGCACTGGCGTACCTGTTGATCGCAAGGGCCTGGAGCGAGCGGGGACGAGGGTTGGCCCTTCGTGTCCCCACGCGCCCGATTGAAAAATGGGTCCCCTTTCTTCCACTGGACCCTATTTTGGCACGATCAGGGTGCCCGACTTCACAGCTTCTCAGGTTAAAGCCTCCGCCGCCGCCGAGCTGACAGCAGCAGTGTCCTCGCCCAAAGCTCCACTATGTCTGAATGCTCTTCCCATAGCGACATCAACGCCACGTCGGCCAAGGTCTACTTATGGACACCGAGCGGACTTTTGTCCGTTCATTCCGTGCTGGGGTCGCCGTTTGTTCGCATTAAACGGACGGTACTGTCCGTATTTAACCCCTAGTGTCCTAAGTTTGACTGGGAGAGTGTCCTAACTTGATTTGGAAGTGATTTCTCGAAGCTCGCCGGGCTGAAGGTTCAGCGCCTCCAACTCTCCAGCTTGCAGCCGGTTGGTCAACAGGGCCGCTGTCCACCCTTCCGGGATGGCATCCAGCACCAGATTGACTGCTTCGGCCCGCGCGGAGCAGCGGCGACCCAGATTTGGTGCTTCCGGTCGTCGGTCGTGACCCGAACCAAATGGACATCAGAATCATTTGCTGCGGCCATATAGGCATTATGCACGATTCCTCGGGATGTTCCTCCACGTTGCGTGCCTTAGCTGGAACGAGCGTGCCGCATCTGCATTTCCCTGGCATGCCGATGTACTACTTCCATGTTCGGGACTTAGAGCCGAGCACCGATGAATATGGCGAGGAATTCCCCAATGATGACGCGGCTTGGAAGCATGCCACCGGCTTCGCTGGCGAGGTCATGAAAGACATCGACGGCAGATTCCGGCCCGGGCAGGAATGGAGTGTGGAAGTCACCGACGAACAAAAGCAGGTGCTATACCGCATCGAGATAAGCTCCCGACAAAGGAAGTAAGGCCCGCCTCAGTTGGCGGCCTCGGTTAAGCCCTAGCGTCCTAAGCCGCCTCTGCGGGTGTCCCGGCATGACCCATTGAACCTTGGCACGGCGCGTGCAGACACACTGCTATCGGGATTTTACAATCTCCCTCCCGGGGCTGGAGCGACCGCCGTCCGCGCTGGATTTCGAGCGGGCGGCGTTTTTGCCTTTGCTACCGTAGATTTCCCAGTGTCCTAATTCGATTCGTCCGGCGTCCTTATAGGACTGCACCCAACGGACGGCGCTGGCCTGTTTCGTTTTTCTAGCGCATAGAGACGCATGCCAGAACCTCATCATCGATCCTGTCAATGCGGCGCTGTTTACAGCCGCACCGAGGCGATGGCCCCTTCGCGGGAAATCGCCAGCTTCGACTGCTCGGTTTGCGGTGCAACCATGGAATCGTGGAACACCGCTTGGGTGCCCACATATCGCTTGATAGCTGGCCCCGTTCGTCTGCCTCCCACCAGCAACTAGCGACAGGCTGAGGCATTAGCGAGCGATGGCGGAGTCGTTCGGCAATTCGTTCACTATCGTTGAGGTGACATCGGACGAGGTGCCACCCACAAAGCAGTTGTGGCTTGCCTTAGCCAAGCCTAGCCAAGCGTTGACATTGGTCCTCGCCGCCGTTCCCGAAGGCTGGACGGCGGAAGTTGTTCCAGCAATCCTTACGGAAAAGCAGCAGAAGATGTTCGAGGAACTAAACCTCGGCCCGGGCGACGTTTATAGGATCGATCCAGAGTAAGGCCGCCTCTGGGGCCCCCAGGCCATCGTTGCTGGGGCCCCGGCTTCAAAAAGCTCGGGCTAAAGCCTTGGCCTCTGCTCGGCTGACGCGAGCGGCGTGCTTCGCCAGAAGTACCGTGTGGGGCCCAACAAGCCCGGGCTCAACAGGACCAAGGCGCACCGCAGGGACACTCTGGCGCCGATGCCTCTAGGGGACTCAGCGGAGTCCTCTGGTGGGCGCTATAGCTGTCCGCCGGTGCTGCCTGGGCATAGCGTCAAAGGCGCCCACGGGCTTCCTAGAGTCCCACAGGGGCCTTGCAGGCATGCCCTGTTCGGCCCCAAAGCTAGACCAGCAGCCGTGTGCAGAGATACGGCCGCCTCGGGTCCTGCCCCCAAACATTCGTTCCACGATATGGTAGGGTCGTGCGCCGGGGGTAACAGGGTAGACACACCATAGCTAATACCAGAGGGTTATAGCTAGTAATAATAGATAGTTAGCTGCTGCATCAATGCTGACTGTATTAGAACCCCGCCCTGCTGACATCCAGCTTCGGAACCACCCCGGTATGGGCACGGAATTGGTGTGACAGGGTATCGGCGGCCAAGGCTTCCTTGCTGGCTTGGACGATCAAGCTGTCGTGGACCGGCATACAGGGGACGCCCTTAGTCATTAGCTCTTGCATGGTGGCAATGATGATTTTGCTCTCAACGAACATCAGATCAGCCCAGCCCCTGACCCGACCTCGGATTTCTCCACCCCACCGTTGAAGGAGGGGGTGACGCTGTAGAGCGCGCTCCTTGATCCGGGACATCGGATACGCCTTGGTGTCGAATGCGTCTGGCGGGAAGCCCTTCTTTGCCAAGCGCTCGCGGAAATCCGTGGTGAACTCCTTGGCCCACCGCGTCAGCAGATTGCCATTGCCGAATGACGCATTGATCCAAAACTTTGCAACCTGCCGATCAAGTTCCGTAGGTCCAAGGATGCCAGCGTAGGCATCCGCGTTCGTGTCGAGCTGCTGATCGCACCAAGCATAGAAGATGGTGAGATACGCTGAGGAGATGTCAATCTCGACCACACTTTCGCCGTCGATCCGCATCTCAAGCCGCTGGTCCTCGCTGATGTGTTGGTAGCACGCGTCGTTCTGCGGGTAGGAGTACAAGCGACCGCCCTTGTCCCATCTGTAGGTCTGTAGATTCCTTGCGTCGTGAAATATCCTTACCCAACCGAGATGCTTAACCACCGGATGCGTCAGCGTGTGTTGCGCGAAGAAGGCGTTGAGTTCGGCTACCTCTGCCCGGAGCCGCTGCACCTTCTCCGTGTCTGGTGTCTTTTGATTTGGCGACGTGAGCCGCACCAACTCCGAAGGCATTATCTCCTCGAATTGGAAGTGCTCCCGCACTGTGGCTGGCGTGATGCCATGAGCTTCGCACGCGGCGAGGAGCAACGGCGTGGCCCTGTACCTCGTGAGCTTGCCAACCATCGGCCCCGGGTTATCGAACCGATACGAGCCCGGATACCCCGGCTTGTGCTCCACTAGCCCTGCCTCGGTGAACGCTTGGCGCACCGCGTCGAACATGCGCCATGTGACGCGCTGATTGGTATAGTCGCTCTTGTTGAGCGAGCACCTAAGCCAGCCCTCGCTGCGGTCACTTTCGATAGCGGCCAGCAGATCGGCAACGAACGCGCCCACTGCTGTCACATGCTTCATCAGAGTTTTGTCCCGCGCGTATGATTTGCCCTTCGCGGTGCTCGGCCTCCTATAGCGCTGGGCTAACCCGCTCACGAACGCCGCTACCTGCGCATTCGCTGGCTGGGCACGCAGCGTTGCCAAGGGCGCCTTGTCGAGTGCCTCGCGCTCCTCCTTTGGAGTCTTCGGCTCCCATGCGGGGCGCTCGGTCAGCGTGCTGTAATCGGTATTGTGGGTCATTCTGCTTGCATCTGCCCTGTTATCCGCCGCGCGCGAGTTTCGACAATTTTGCGGGTCCGATGGAGCGGAACCACCGTATGTCGTCAAAGGCTGACCTATCGACAATCGCTATCTCATTGCTCGATTGGTGTGCACGGGCCCACGCATCGGAAAGGATCCTGTCAATCTCTTTCAGCCGGCTTCGCGCAATGACATTAACAGCGTGTCGAAACCTACCTTCGATGTCGTTGTGTGCGCGGCGTCCACGACTACTGTTGTCGATTATTTCCAAGATGTCGTTGAGAACTGACTGCGCCGCTTCGATCTGCTTCAGCGTCTTTGGCTCGCCGCCCATGTATCACCCTAAGTATTCATGCCGTGCCGCGTGTACGCTTCGTTGCCTCAACGACCCGTCATCGCTCTGCCTCTTTTCGCTTCGTCGCCATTACTGCACCGTTGTCCCATGTTCGCGGAGTTACGCCGGAGCTTGGGTGCCCCAGCGCGGCCTTTGGGATCGAATGCTATTACTTTAGCCCTCCCATCCAAGCGGCCAATTCCTTGCCCTCTCGGCTCATCCCTGCGGCTAAGATGTCGAAGTGCCGCTTCTTTTTCGTCCCGTCTTGGTGCGCATACATGAGGATGTTCTTCAGGTTCTCAGGGTCGGGCGCAGCCTCCACGATGTCGAACAGGTTGTTGCTCGACATACCGAGGGTTTTCGCAACCGCATCGAAGCGATTCCCTCGAACTTCATCTACCCAACGGTCCAGTTCATTTTCGTCGTCGTAAGCCATATCTAGAAGCCTCCGTACTACCCTTGTTTCCCGGTTCTCGCCCGGTGTCCCTTAGTTGCCTTGGTGTTGCCGCGTGTAGGCGGTGGTACGCCCAGCGGCTTGACACGCGACAGGTCAAGGCCGGGATAGGAAATCCGGTTGATAGCGTGAGACAATCCAGCAGCGCCGAACCGCGACAGCATGGCGTTGGCGCCGTAGCCCCAGCTCACCGAGGATGCTTGTGCGTGCCCAATCAAAGCTTCGCGTATCTCGCTATCCGCGCGCCCACGCCGTAGCGCGTCCTTCACCGTGTGGCGGAAGGAGTGAAAAACCTTGGCCTTGTCGGTCACGCCCGCGGCGCGCAGATAACGGCCAAACCACTGTGACCATGCAGGTACGCCCGTGCGGCCTCTGTCGGGGGCCACTGAGGGAAATAGCCAAGCGTCTGCACCATCGGCCTTCCGCCTCTCCTCAACGTAGCTAAGGAAACCCAAGCGGATCACTTCGGGATGCACGGGCACAACGCGCTCAGAGGCATCGGTCTTGACGCGCTTCCCCCGTGCTCGTTCGGTCACGAAGTAGAGCAAGGGCACTCGCGTTTCGGCGTCCACCCGCACATTAGCAACGGAGAGGCTTCCAAGCTCAGCCTGCCGTGCGCCTGTGAAGAGAGCCAGCACCGGCAACCAGAACCCAGCAGCCCCATGCGCCCCCAGCGGGAACTCGTGTTCAATGAACACCGATGCATTGAACAGTGATTGAAGCTCCGCAATCTCGAAGGACGTGCGCTCGGAGCGTTCCTCCGGCAGTCTTAGCTTGCTGAAGGGATCAGTCCACTGAATGTCATCCGGCACAAGCCCGTTGTCACTGGCCCAAATGCAGATGGACTGCACAGCGCCAAGCTGTTTGTTGATGGTGGCTGCGGTGATCCTTAGCTCTTCTGGGTGCTCGCGCCCCCAAGCGGCCTGAGCAGGAAGCGTTGCGCGAAGCAAGTCGCCTGTACGGTGGCGGGGAACGTCCTGAAGCGCTTTGCGATACTCCAGCGCATGCGCCTTCTTGATCGATGCAACAGGCATGTTGCCGTGGAGCTGGATGAACATCTCTACGCTGCGGCTGAACTCATCTACAGTCCGCTTGGGCCGGGCTCGGTGACGCTTCCATCCGTCCAGCGCACTTTGGAGCGTTCCGCCTTCGCGGGCGCCTGCGCCTTTGGGATCAGATAGGCGGGGAGTTTCAATAACTGCACCCACATAACGAAGCCCAATGTCATCGAGGGCCGCGAGGAACGCCTTGGCGCTTTCGATGCACAGCTTGTGATAGGCCGGGCCGCTTTGGTCTAGCGTGATACCGAAAGCTGCTAGGGCGTTTTGGGCGCGATGCTCAGCGAAAGAAACATTACCAACAGCAAACTGCTGCTGACAATCGCGTAAGATGTCACCTAGAGCATCCGCGTTAACATTCTCGCCGTGTGGTCCGATTGTCGCTAGCCTGCCCGAAAGCCTTAGCGCTTCATCTTCCTTCAGCGCTTCGGCATACACCCACTCCGCCATGCGCTTGATTTCGGTGTCGTTCAGGCTGCTGCGCTTGACTATGGGCACCGTGGTTGCCGCAAGACTCGCCTTGGCCTTGGCTATGATGCGGTCGAACTCAGCCAGGACCGGCTTGGCGCGAATGTTGGCCTCGCGGGTGTCCTTGGTGCCCAGCGACTTCTTCAGGTGCTTCTGCGCTGCCTTGCCGTTGTTCAGCGCGCGAGCGACCGCCGCCTGCAATCCCTCGGGCTTCTCCGGCACTGTCTTCCGGGCGCAATACGTCCCGTGTCTATCCTTGATGACACCCATCAATACACGCACGATTAGCACCACCGCTTGTGACCACCACACGGCAGCTAAGCGCTTGTATCTGCGTTACTTCTTGATTCTCAATGAGAACTTGTGCGACTGGCGCGCCCGGAACGATTCGAACGTCCGACCCTCAGATTCGTAGTCTGATGCTCTATCCAGCTGAGCTACGGGCGCGTTTTTCGCTGATAGTGCGGGCTTTAGCCCACACGCAGCCTCCGGACAGCGCCGGAGGGGTGCGAAAGAGCGCTCTGACTAACCGCTCTTGTCCCGATTGGCAAGGTCCGGGATGGGGAGATTTTGCATGGAGATGACGATCTCCACCCGGTCATTCCGGGGCTCGCGAAGCTGGAAGTGCGGAATCTCGTGCCTAAAACCACTGGATTCCGGGTTCGGCGCTTTGCGCCGCCCCGGAATGACGGGTTCAGTCGGCCTTTGGCCGACCTACGCCCTCTGCCGCTCGTTGCGGATGGAGAGGAGTTCCACGGGACGGTCGGGGATGACGATCCGGAAGGTGGCGCCGATGGTGCCTTCGACCAGATGAATCTCGCCGCCATGGGCGCGGACGAGCTCGGCGGCGATGGCGAGGCCCAGCCCGCTGCCGCCGGGGCGGCCGGAGGTCTGGAACGCCTCGAACAGGTGCTCCCGCGTCTTCTGGGGCACGCCGGGGCCGGTGTCGGAGACCTCCAGGATGGCGACGGCGCCCTCGCGTTTGCCGGTGATCCGGATCTGCTGCGCCCCGCCATCGCCGGCCGCGTGGCTTTCCAGCGCCTGGGCGGCGTTGCGGACGAGGTTGAGCAGCACCCGGAACAGCTGGTCGGGATCGGCATCGATCGCGAGCCCGCGCTCGATCGCGGCGACCCAGGCGATCGAGGCATCGCTGGCAAGGCCGGCGGTCTCGCGCACCTCCAGCACCACGGGCTCGATCAGGATCATGCGGCGATCGGGCGCGGCCTCCTGGGCACGGCCATAGGACAGCGTCGACTGGCAGAAGGCGATGGCGCGCTCGAGCGAGCGCACCAGCTTTGGCGCAAAGCGCTGCACCCGCGGGTCGGGCACGCTGGCGAGCTGGTCCGACAGGAGCTGGGCCGACGCCAGCAAATTGCGCAAATCGTGGTTGATCTTGGACACCGCGAGGCCGAGGGCGGCGAGCCGGCTCTTCTGATTCAGCATCGACATCAGGTCGCGCTGCATGTCCGACAATTCGCGCTCGGCGACGCCGATCTCGTCGCTGCGCTGGCTCGGCACGATGATTCCCGCCGAGCTTTCCGGATTTTCGTGGAAGCCGACCAGGCTCGCGGTCAGCCGCCGCATCGGCCGCACGAAGAGATAATGGAGCGCGAGATAGACGAGGCCCGCGGTCAGCACGCCGATGATCAGCGCAACCACGACGACATTGCGGGAGAAGCGGTACATCGCCTGCCGCAGCGGCAATTCGTCGGTCACGATCTCGACGAACTGAGCGTTGCCGACGCCGGGGCCGACGATGCGAATGGCCTGGTTGCCGGTCTCCAGCATCATCTGGAACGAGCCGGTGATCGCCTCCCACACGGTCATGTCGCGCAGGTCGACGTCGTGCCCGATCGTAGCAGGCAGATTGTCGCTGGCGAGCAGCCGGCGCTGCTGGCCCATCTTGATGGCGACGGCGCGGGCATTGATGCTCTTCAATATCTCGCGCGACAGCGAATCGGGGACCATGCCGAGCGGTGCGGCATCGAGCACCAGCGCCGCCGTGTTGGCGGCCGCGACGCGGTCGTTGAGCCGGTTGACCCAGAAGTTGGCGATGGCGGGCACGTAGAGCAGGATCGCAGCGATCATCACCAGGGGGACGGTGAGCAGCAGCAGCTTGCCCGACAGCCCAAGCCCCGCAGGCCCGCGCGGCCGCGCCGCGGGCGGATCCTGCTGATCCGTATCCTGGATCGGCTGGAGGTCTGTCTCTGCCACGTAATTCGCCCTCGCTGACTTGCCCGGTGAACGATCTGGCGGATGAAGGATGCGGCCCGCCCCCGGCCCGGTCAAATTACGGATCGCTAATATGCCGAGGTGGGATGTAGGTGCTGATCCGGCGAGTCGCTACCTCACGGGTTAAAAACCCCGCACAAACAGCGATATTCACCGGAATCGTGCGCTTGTGCGGCGTTGACGAAAAGGGGGCGCTCGCATATAAGCCGCGCGAATTGTCCGCGATGACCCGGTGTGACGCCGGGAGCGGCTCTCTTGGGGCCGAAAAGGGCCCGTTTTGGGCCGCATCTTCCGGACTTTACCATCAATTCTACAGGCAAATTGCCCGGTCAGCGGAGAAAAACCCGTGAAGCGGACTTATCAACCCAGCAAACTGGTGCGCAAGCGCCGTCACGGCTTCCGTGCCCGCCTCGCCACTGCCGGCGGCCGCAAGGTTCTCGCCGCCCGCCGCGCCCGCGGCCGCAAGCGTCTGAGCGCCTGAGCCGGACCCCCTTTTTGGGATTTCATCATGGATCGGCTGAGGCAGCGGGCGGATTTCCTCGCCGTTGCCAATGGCGCGCGGGTGAATAGTCCCGCGTTCGTCCTGCAAAGCCGCCGCCGCGACGATTTTGGCCCGATCCGGATCGGTTTCACCGTCACCAAGAAGAACGGTAACGCCCCCGAGCGCAATCGCATCCGGCGCCGGCTTCGCGAATTGGTGAAGCGGCTCGATCCGGTGTCGATGCAGCCCCATCATGACTATGTACTGGTCGGCCGAAGGGACGCGCTCTCGCGCGACTTCGCCACCATGCTCGACGATCTGCGCATAGCCTTCTCGAAGCCCGCGCGGCATACGGCCAAGGGGTCTCACAAGGGACCTGCGAAGGGGCGCGGCGAAAAGCCGGGCGCTGCCCCTGCCAGCCGCAAACCGGATTGATGACGAGACATTAGAGATGACCGACAATCGCAATACCATCCTCGCCGTCATTCTGTCGGGCCTCGTCCTGATCGCCTGGCAGTATTTCTACAACGTGCCGCAGATGGAGAAGCAGCGCGCCCAGCAGCAGGCGCAGGCCGAGCTGCAGAAGACCACGCCGCAGCCGACCGCGTCGGCAACGCCGGGCACCACGCCGCAGGCGGGCGGTACCGCGCAGCCCTCGACGCCGGGCGCGAGCCAGCAGGCCCAGCCGGTCGTTTCCCGCGATGCCGCGATCGCGGCCAGCCCGCGCGTCAAGATCGACACCCCGCGGATCGCCGGCAGCATCTCGCTGAAGGGCGGCCGCATCGACGACATCGCGCTGGTGCAATTCCGCGAAACGGTCGACCCGAAGTCGCCGCCGATCATCCTCTATTCGCCCTCGGGCACGGCGGAGCCGTATTACGCCGAGTTCGGCTGGGTGGCCGCAACGGGCGTGACGGCTAAGATGCCCGACAAGACCACCGTATGGCAGCAAGACGGCAGCGGCAGCCTGACGCCGTCGACGCCGGTGGTGCTGAAGTATGACAATGGCGAGGGCCTCACCTTCCGCCGCACCATCTCGGTCGACGATCATTATCTCTTCACCGTCAAGGACGAGGTGAGCAATGTCGGCAACGCGCCGGTCACGCTCTACCCTTATGCGCTGATCTCGCGCCACGGCACGCCGCAGGTCTCGGGCTATTACATCCTGCATGAAGGCCTGATCGGCTATCTCGGCGAGCACGGCCTGCAGGAATACGCTTACAAGAAGATCGACGAAGCCAAGAAGGTCGACTTCAAGGCCACCAATGGCTGGCTCGGCATCACCGACAAGTACTGGGCCTCGGCGCTGCTTCCCGACACCAATGCCCAGCTCCAGGCGACCTTTTCATCGACCCTCGCCAACAACATCCGGGGCTATCAGACCGACTACCTGCTCGATCCCGTCACCGTCGCGATCGGCGGCACGGCGACCGCGAATGCGCGCCTGTTTGCCGGCGCCAAGGAAGCCGGCGTCGTCGGCGTGTTCCCGTTCGCCGGCCTCGGCGGCTACAACAAGGAGCTGGGGCTGAACCACTTCGATCTCTTGATCGACTGGGGCTGGTTCTACTTCATCACCAAGCCGATGTTCCTCGGCCTCGACTTCTTCTACCGCTTCTTCGGCAATTTCGGCATCTCGATCCTGCTCGTGACCGTGATCGTGAAGCTGTTGTTCTTCCCGTTGGCGAACAAGTCCTACGCCTCGATGGCGAAGATGAAGTCGATCCAGCCGCAGCTGCAGGCGCTCAAGGAGCGCTATCCCGACGACAAGGTGAAGCAGCAGCAGGAGATGATGGAGATCTACCGCAAGGAGAAGATCAATCCGGTCGCCGGCTGTCTTCCCGTGGTGATCCAGATCCCGGTGTTCTTCTCGCTCTACAAGGTGCTGTTCGTCACCATCGAGATGCGGCACGCGCCGTTCTACGGCTGGATCAAGGATCTCTCCGCGCCGGATCCGACCAATCTGTTCAACCTGTTCGGGCTGATCCCGTTCGATCCGACCACGATCCCGGTGTTCGGCCACTACCTCGCGCTCGGCATCTGGCCGATCATCATGGGCATCACGATGTGGTTCCAGATGAAGCTGAACCCGACGCCGCCGGATCCGACGCAGCAGATCATCTTCAACTGGATGCCGCTGATCTTCACCTTCATGCTGGCGGGCTTCCCGGCGGGTCTCGTGATCTACTGGGCCTGGAACAATTTGCTCTCGGTGATCCAGCAGAGCTTCATCATGCGCCGCAACGGCGTGAAGGTGGAGTTATTCGATAATCTCAAGGCGACGTTCGCGAAGAAGGCGACGTAAGTCTCACTCCGTCATTCCGGGGCGATGCGAAGCATCGAACCCGGAATCTCGAGATTCCGGGTCTGGTCCTTCGGACCATCCCGGAATGACGGTGCAAGCAAAGAGCTTCGCATGACCGACGACAAAGATGCGAAGCTGATCGAGGCCGGGCGCAAATTGTTCGCGCGCGACTGGCAGTTCATCTGGGCCTCGCCGTCGATTGCGACGCTGCCGCCGATGGACGGGCTCGAGATCGCCTTTGCCGGCCGCTCCAATGTCGGCAAGTCCAGCCTGATCAACGCGCTCACGGGACGCAACGCGCTGGCGCGCACCTCGCATACGCCGGGCCGCACCCAGGAGCTGATCTTCTTCGAGGTCCCCGGGAAGAAGGACCTGCGTCTCGTCGACATGCCCGGCTATGGCTATGCCAAGGCGCCGAAGAGCCAGGTGGCGTCCTGGACCGAGCTGATCCACAAATTCCTGCTGGGCCGCGCCAGCCTCGCGCGCGTCTACGTGCTGATCGACGCGCGGCATGGGCTCAAGGACGTCGATCTCGAGATCCTGAAGACGCTCGACCGCTCCGCCGTCAGCTACCAGATCGTGCTGACCAAGGCCGACCAGGTGAAGGCCTCCGAGCTGCAATCGCGCATTGCCGAGACCGAGGCCGCGCTGGCCAAACATCCGGCCGCGTTCCCCAATGTGCTCGCGACCTCCTCGCGCAGCTCGACCGGCATGGAGAGCTTGCGCGCCGCGATGGCGAAGCTGCTGGACGAGCGGAGCTCGTGATGCTGGCGCATCGCCTGCTGATCGGGCTTGCCGGCTTGATGGGCGCCGCCGGCGTCGCACTGGCCGCCGCATCCGCCCACGGCGCGGACGCCAGTCGCCTTGCCTCCGCCAGCGCCATGCTGCTGTTTCATGCAACTGCCATACTTGCGGCGATGGGGTTGCTCACGCGCGGCCTTCTGCACGGCGGAATTGGTCTTGTTGCGGCGGTTGGCTTCGTGATCGGCGCAGCGCTGTTCGCGGGCGACCTCACCTTGCGGCAATATGCCGGGCATTCGCTGTTTCCCATGGCGGCACCGACGGGGGGCACGGTGATGATTGCGAGCTGGCTGGCCGTGACGCTCGCGGCGGTGTTGGCGCGGAAGTAGCGGCTCGTTCTTACCCTCCCCTGGAGGGCCCCTGGAGGGGGAGGGTCGGCTCAGATTGAGCGTAGCGAAATGTGAGCCGTGGTGGGGTGATCTCTCCACACGGGCACTGCTCATCGCGGAGAGACCGTCACCCCACCCCGCTCGCGCTTCGCGCGATCGACCACGGGCGAGCTACGCTCGTCCCGGACCCCTCCAGGGGAGGGTAAGAGCGAACACCACACTTTGCGCTGCCCCCGCCAATCAGATAGAACGCGCACCGACCGACCCGCCAGCGAGACCGTGACATGACCGACATCTCCCCGCTCGACCAGGCCCGCATCCTGTCCGAAGCGCTGCCGCACATGCAGCAGTATGACGAGGAAACCATCGTCATCAAATATGGCGGCCATGCCATGGGCGACGAGGAGACCGCGAAGAACTTTGCCCGCGACATCGTGCTGCTGGAGCAGACCGCGATCAACCCGGTGGTGGTGCATGGCGGCGGGCCGCAGATCGCGACCATGCTCAAGCGCCTCGGCATCGTCTCGGAATTCGCCGCGGGCCTGCGCATCACCGACGCCGCGACCATTGAGATCGTCGAGATGGTGCTGGCCGGCTCCGTCAACAAGCAGATCGTCGGCTACATCAACGAGGCCGGCGGCAAGGCCGTCGGGCTGTCCGGCAAGGACGGCAACATGGTGAAGGCGACCAAGACGACGCGCACCATCGTCGATCCGGGCTCGCATATCGAGAAGGCGGTCGATCTCGGCTTCGTCGGCGACCCCGAGAAGGTCGACCTCACGCTGCTCAACCAGCTGATCGGCTACGAACTGATCCCGGTGCTGGCGCCGCTCGCGACCTCCAAGGAAGGCCAGACGCTGAACATCAACGCCGACACCTTTGCCGGTGCGGTGGCCGGCGCGCTGAAGGCCAAGCGCCTGCTGCTGCTCACCGACGTGCCCGGCGTGCTCGACAAGTCGAAGAAGCTGATCCCGCAATTGTCGGTGAAGGACGCGCGAAAGCTGATCGCCGACGGCACCATCTCCGGCGGCATGATCCCGAAGGTCGAGACCTGCATCTACGCGCTCGAACAGGGCGTGGAGGGCGTCGTCATCATCGACGGCAAGATGCAGCACGCGGTGCTGCTCGAGCTCTTCACCAATACGGGCACGGGGACGCTGATCCACAAGTGAGGGACGACACCACCAACAGGGCCGTTGCGTCCGGGCACTTCCCGGGCCTGACGGCCTTGCTGTCTCGTCGTTCTACCGCTGACGGCGACGCCAGCGACTTCTATGCGCAAAAGCGGGAACGGACGCCGCTTCCGGTCAGACAAGGTCGCCGCTCGCTCCTCACGCGCCTCCTGATGACGCTGCCGGCCGCAGCCGTCTCGTTCTTCTTCTCCTCCGCGCCGGCTTTCGCCGACCTCAAGATCTGCAACCGCATGTCCTATGTCGTGGAGGCCGCGATCGGCATCGACGACAAGGCGGCGACCGCGACGCGCGGCTGGTTCAGGATCGATCCCGCCACCTGCCGCGTGGTGGTGCAGGGCACGCTCACCGCCGACCGCATCCTGCTCAACGCCCGCGCGCTCGGCATCTATGGCGCCTCCCCGATCCCGCAGAACGGCAGGGACATGCTGTGCGTGGCGCAGGACAATTTCGTCATCGCCGCCGCGCGGCAATGCCGCAGCGGCCAGACGCAGGTCCCCTTCACGCAGGTGACGCCGACGCAGGGCGACGACGGCAATCTGGTGACGTATCTCGCCGAGGATTCCGAATATGACGACGAGCAGGCGCGACTCGCCGGCATCCAGCGGCTGCTGGTGATCATCGGCTACGACGTCGGCGCGATCGACGGCGTCGACGGGCCGAAGACGCAAGGCGCACTCGCCGCGTTCCTGAAGAGCCGCGGGCTGTCGTCCGATGCGGCGTCGTCGCAAAATTTCTTCAAGACCATGGTCGATGCGACGCAGACGCCGTCGGCAAGCGGCCTGACCTGGTGCAACGACACGCCGCACAAGGTGATGGCGGCGATCGCCACCGACGACGGCAAGTCCGTGACCAGCCGCGGCTGGTACCGCATCGATCCCGGCAAGTGCCTACATCCCGATGTGACCGGCCAGCCGAAGCAGATTTTCAGCTTCGCCGAAGCGGTCGATGCCGACAATCGCGCGATCAAGCTGAAGGACAGGCCGCTGAACTGGGGCGGCGACAAGCAGCTCTGCACGCGCGAGACCAAGTTCGAGACCGTTGAGCAGACCGATTGCGCCGCGCGCGGATTTGCGGCGGCGGGCTTTGGCGCGGTGGACATGTCGAGCGGCGGCAAGACGCTGCGGTTTGCAGTGCCGTGATGGGTGGCGCCACAAATACCAAATGTCGTCCCGGCCTAGTGCGCAATTGCGCACGGGGGCCGGGACCCATAACCACCAAATTGCATTTGGCGAAGAACGACGACCAGAGTGCCCCATTGATAGATCACGCGGTATGGGTCCCGGCCTTCGCCGGGACGACGCGTTGAGAGAATTGTGATGAATCAACCCCGCACCTTCACCCACGTCGACACCTGGGTGTTCGACCTCGACAACACGCTGTATCCGCATCACGTCAATCTGTGGCAGCAGGTAGATGCTAGGATCGGCGAGTTCGTGTGCAACTGGCTGAACGTCAGCCCTGCAGAAGCACGCAATATCCAGAAGGACTATTACCGCCGCTTCGGCACCACCATGCGCGGCATGATGACCCTGCATGGCGTTCGCGCCGACGACTACCTCGCTTACGTCCACAAGATCGACCATTCACCGCTGGAGCCGAACCCGGCGCTCGGTGCGGCTATCGCCAAGCTGCCGGGACGCAAGCTGATCCTGACCAACGGCTCGGTCGACCATGTCGATGCCGTGCTGGCGCGGCTCGGCTTCGCCGGCCATTTCGACGGCGTGTTCGACATCATCGCCGCCGAATTCGAGCCGAAGCCGGCGGAGCAGACCTACCGGAAATTCCTCGTGGACCATGCGGTCGATCCGACACGCGCCGCCATGTTCGAGGACCTCGCCCGCAACCTCACCGTCCCGCACGAGCTCGGCATGACCACCGTGCTGGTGGTGCCGGACGGGACCAAAGAGGTGGTGCGCGAGGACTGGGAGCTGGAGGGCCGCGACGCGGCCCATGTAGACCATGTCACGGACGATCTGGCGGGGTTTTTGGGCAGGCTGTCTCGGTGAAGCCGTAGCCCGGATGGAGCGCAGCGAAATCCGGGGCATCTGGTGCGACGGAGAGACTTTCCCGGATTACGCTTCGCTCCATCCGGGCTACGGGACTACGGGACCGAGCTTGTCCTGGACTACAGCGGAGTATGCCTTGACTCCGCCCCTCCAAATCCCGAAAAAGCGCCCAATCCCATCAAAATTCCCGATCCGAAGAGGAAATCCCGATGTCCCTGTCCGCCCTCGAATCCACCATCAACAGCGCTTTCGACGCGCGTGACGGTATCTCGACCACGACCAAGGGCGAGGTGCGCGAGGCCGTGGACCAGGCGCTGGAAACCCTGGACAAGGGCGAGGCGCGCGTTGCCGAGCGCGGCGCCGACGGCAAGTGGAAGGTCAACCAGTGGCTGAAGAAGGCCGTGCTGCTGTCGTTCCGCCTCAACGACATGGACGTCATTGGCGGCGGTCCCGGCAAGGCGAGCTGGTGGGACAAGGTGCCCTCGAAGTTCGAGGGCTGGGGCCCGAACCGCTTCCGCGATGCGGGTTTTCGCGCGGTGCCGGGCGCCGTCGTCCGCCGCTCGGCCTTCATCGCCAAGAACGTCGTGCTGATGCCGTCCTTCGTCAATCTCGGCGCCTATGTCGATGAGAGCACCATGGTCGACACCTGGGCCACGGTCGGCTCCTGCGCCCAGATCGGCAAGCGCGTGCACATCTCCGGCGGCGCCGGCATCGGCGGCGTGCTCGAGCCGCTGCAGGCCGAGCCCGTGATCATCGAGGACGACTGCTTCATCGGCGCGCGCTCTGAGGTCGCCGAAGGCGTGATCGTGCGCAAGGGCGCCGTGCTGGCGATGGGCGTGTTCCTGGGCGCATCGACCAAGATCGTCGACCGCGAGACCGGCGAGGTCTTCATGGGCGAGGTGCCCGAATATTCCGTGGTGGTGCCCGGCGCGCTGCCCGGCAAGCCGATGAAGAACGGCCAGATCGGCCCGAGCACCGCCTGCGCCGTGATCGTCAAGCGCGTCGACGAGCGCACGCGCTCGAAGACGAGCATCAACGAGCTGCTGCGGGACTGAGTTCGGCACACACTGCTGTCGTCCCGGCGAAGGCCGGGACCCATACCCCCAGGCAGTGGTTTGGCGGAGACTCGTCGTTCGGTACGACTATCTTCCGTAATCGGTAGACCTCGCGGTATGGGTCCCGGCCTTCGCCGGGACGACACCTGAGGCGCATCGAACCCTCCCTCCCTCCATCGCGACCAACCTTCGGGCGGCCCCGACTGCCCGGAGCTTCTCGCATGGACTGGACCTGGTACCTCTTCCGCTTCGACGGCCGCATCAACCGCGCGCTGCTGTGGCAGGCGCTGCTGATCGTCGCGCTGCTGGCGGGCTTGCTGGAGATCGCCGGTCAAGTCGTCGGGATCCTCGCAGGGACGAGGTCCACCCTGAAGCTCGGCATCGAGCTCGATTTCGACTTCGGTCTCGACGACCTCTTCAAGCTGGTCGATCCCCGCGCCTCCCGCTCGCTGGCATTCGCCGATCTCGCGGGCGCGATCCTCAAGACATCCGGCATGGCGCTGTTCTTCTGGATCTATCTCGCGACGGCGATCAAGCGGCTGCACGATCGCGACAGGAGCGGCTGGTGGATCGTTCCGTTCTTCTTCCTGCCCGGCCTGTTCAGCCAGTTCGCCGACCTGCTCCCCAAGTTGAGCTGGATGCTTTCGCTCAGCCTGCCCTTCTCCATCCTGTGGCTGTGGGGGTTCGTCGAAATGTTCTGTCGGCCCGGCACCTCGGGCCACAACCGATTCGGCCCCGATCCGCTTCTCGAAATCGAGGACAGTTCGTCGTCGGCCACGTCGCCCGCGAAAAGCTGGGACCAGAGCCGCGAGATCGAAATTGTCCCGCCCAGTGCTAGCCCACCCGGCGGCATGCATGTTAAGCGGGGCGCATGACCGATGCTCTCTCGATTGCCCGCGATCTCATCCGCTGCCCCTCGGTAACCCCGGCCGACGCCGGTGCGCTGGGTGTGCTTGAAAAAGCCCTCGGCGCCGCCGGATTCACCTGCCACCGCGTGACCTTCAGCGAGGAAGGCATCGCCGACGTCGACAATCTCTATGCACGCATCGGCACCGAGGGACCGCACATCACCTTTGCCGGCCACACCGACGTGGTGCCGCCGGGCGACGAGAGCGCCTGGAGCGTCGGCGCGTTCTCCGGCGAGGTGAAGGACGGCGTGCTGCACGGCCGCGGCGCGGTCGACATGAAGGGCGGCATCGCCTGCTCGGTCGCCGCCGTGCTGGAGCATCTCGCGGCCAATGGAGGCAAGCCGCGCGCCGATGGAAAAGGCTCGATCTCGTTCCTGATCACCGGTGACGAGGAAGACGTCTCCATCAACGGCACCATCAAGCTGCTGAAATGGGCCGCCGAGCGCGGCGAAAAATTCGACCATTGCGTGCTGGGCGAGCCCTCCAATGTCGAGACGCTCGGCGACACCATCAAGGTCGGCCGCCGCGGCTCGCAGTCGGGCACGCTGTATGTCGACGGCGTGCAGGGCCATGTCGCCTATCCGCACCGCGCAGCCAATCCGGTGCCTGATATCTCGCGGCTGATCGTGGCGATCTCCGACGAGCCGCTCGACCATGGCAGCGCGCAGTTCCAGGCCTCCAATCTCGAGTTCACCTCGGTCGACGTCGGGAACAAGGCCTATAACGTCATCCCCGGCGAAGCCCGCGCAAAGTTCAACATCCGCTACAACGACAACCACACCCAGGCGAGCCTGCGTGAGCTGGTCGAGACGCGTCTCGCCAAAGCCTGCGGCAACCGCATCAAGGCCCGCATCGTCTGGGAGCCGTCGAACTCCAACGTGTTCGTGACCAAGCCCGGCCCCTTCACCGATCTCGCGGTGTCCGCGATCGAGGAGGTGACGGGACGCAAGCCCGAGCTGTCGACCTCGGGCGGAACGTCGGACGCGCGCTTCATCTCGAGCTATTGCCCGGTGATCGAATTCGGCCTGGTCGGCCAGACCATGCACCAGGTCGACGAGCGCGTGCCGGTCACGGATCTGGAGAAGCTGACGAAGGTCTATCGCGGGATACTGACGCGGTATTTCGCGTAAAGTCCACGCGCCTTACAGAGCCGAACTCGCCGCCTACTTCTTCTTCCGCGCCTTCGGCTCGGGCGAGAGCGCCTGCGGGTCGAAGCCGACGTAGAAGATGTAGGAATCGGCGGTCGCAGCTGACGGCACCGGATAGGCCAGATCCTCGGCGATGAAGGTGAAGGGCACGCTGCCGCCCTCCGACATCCCGACCGTGGTCCGGTAGGCCTTCGAGGCGATCACCTTCTCGCCGACGCCGCCCTGCACCACGGCGATACGAAGGGGAACCTCGACCGTGGCAGGCGCTCCGGCCGGACCGGCGATGACGCGGCCCTGGATGCCGATCCGGGCCGTGATATCGCCGCCGTTCCGGAAGCATTCGCGCGCCATCTTGGTGATCGTGGCCTGGAAGCGGACGTCATTGCCGGTGGCCGGCTTGCCGCCCGCGCCGACCGCGTAGGTGGAGGCGCCGGCACGCACCGTGACCTGCGGGCAATCGACGTCGTCGTCCGCCGCCGGCTGGCCCGGCGCGGGCGCCGGCTTGGACTCTGCCGGCTCGTCGGACTTGCCGCCGAACAGGCTCTTGAAGCGGTCGCTCAACGATTGGGCCGCGACCGGCGAGACGGAGGCGAGCGCGACCGATACTGCCAGCGCGACGGCCGTCCGCCGCCGCAACGTCGTCCGCGAAGACCGAAGCTCCTTCACCATCAACACCCATACTCCATGACAATGTTCCGGCCGGGTTATATCGCCAAAATCGGCGAACCCAAGGCAGCAAAGAGGGATTTGGCCGCACGCATCGGGCGGCTCAGCCGCGGAAATCCTCGTGCAGGAGGCCAAACAGCAGGTGATCCTGCCAGACCCCGTTGATGCAGAGATAGCGGCGTGCGAGGCCCTCGCGGGAGAAGCCGCACTTCTCCAGCACCCGGATCGACGGCGCATTGGTGGGGATGCAGGCGGCCTCGACCCGGTGCAAATTGAGCTCGCCGAACAGCGTCGGCAGCAGCACCCGCAGCGCGGCCGTCATGTAGCCGCGATGGGCATGGGGCTGGCCGATCCAATAGCCGATAGTGCCGGCCTGCACGATGCCGCGCCGGACATTGGCGAGCGTGATGCCGCCGACCATGGCGCCGTCGAGCTCACGGAAGATCAGAAACGGGTAGGAGCGGTCCGCGGCGATATCCTCGGAGTAGCGGCGCAGGCGGCGGCGGAAGCCGGAGCGGGTCAGATCGTCCGACGGCCAGATCGGCTCCCAGGGCGTGAGATAGTCGCGGCTGGTCTCGCGCAAATGAGCCCATTGCAGGAAATCCGACATCTGCGGCGCGCGCAGCAACAGACCGTTGCCGCGCGGGGCGAGGGCGGCGGGTCCACTGGATGGCAGGCGAAAGAGGGCCATGGTGATGCTTCCCGGGGCGGGGGCGCCCTCGCGCGGCTCCTAATGCAGCCGCGCCTTGGCGCGCGCCCGGGTCAATCCTTCCGCAAAAGACACCGCCGTGTCCAGACCCCTGCCGCTGCCCAATGCGACAACTGCAGGGCGGCTACGCGAAAGCAGCGCACGCGCCGCGTCCCGGGTCGATTCGACGCTGACGGCGTCGATCCGGGCCACCAGTTCCTGCACCGTCTGCGGCCGGCCATAGGCGAGCACGTGCCGGGCGAGCTGCTCGGCGCGGGACGAGCAGCTCTCCAGCGCCATCAGGAGCCCTGCCTTCATCTGCGCCTTGGCGCGCGCGATCTCGGCCTCGGTCAGCGTCTCCACCGAATCGTTCATGATGTCGACCACGACCTCCATCATCTCCGGCGCGTCGGCCGGATCGGTACCGGTGTAGAGGCCGAAGAAGCCGGTGTCGGTATAGGGCGCGTGGAACGAGTAGATCGAGTAGCAGAGGCCACGCTTCTCGCGCACCTCCTGGAACAGCCGCGACGACATTCCGCCGCCCAGGACGTTGGTGAAAACTTGAAGCGAAAAAAGCGACACGTCGTTCTGCGGCACGCCTTCCAGCGCCAGCGTCAGATGCGCCTGCTCGAGCTCGCGATGCACCACCTTGGCGCCGCCCTTGCCGAACTGGGCGGGTTGCGGCTTCGGGCCCGGCGTCGCCTCGAAGCTCGCAAAGCGCTGCTCGACCTCGGCGACCACCTGGCTGTGATCGACGGCGCCGGCGGCCGCCACCACCATGTCGGGGCCGCGATAATGCGTGGAGAGATAGCCGCGCAGCATGTCGCGGTTGAAGCTGCGCAGCGTCTTGGCGGTGCCGAGCAGCGAACGGCCCATCGGCTGGTCGGGATAGCAGAGCTCGTTGAGATGCTCGAACACGACGTCGTCGGGCGTGTCCTGCGCCGCGCCGATCTCCTGCACGATGACGTTCTTCTCGCGCTCCAGCTCGTCCGGCTCGAAGGCGGGATTGGCCAGGATGTCGGCGAGCACGTCGAGCGCGAGCGGCACGTCGGCCTTCAGCACCCGCGCATAATAGGACGTGGTCTCGGTCGAGGTGCCGGCATTGAGGTCGCCGCCGACCGCCTCGATCTCCTCGACGATCTCGCGCGAGGTGCGCTTGGTCGTGCCCTTGAACGCCATGTGTTCCAGCAGATGCGAGATGCCGTGCTCGTTGGGCTTCTCGTCGCGTCCGCCAACGCCGGCCCAGACGCCGAGCGCGGCGGTCTCGAGATGAGGCATCTTGTCGGTGACGACGGTGAGGCCGGACGCAAGCTTGGAAATCTCGACGCTCATCCGGCAACTCCCTGCTTTGCGGCGCGGCTGACCGACATCACGAACCGCTCGACCTCGGCCTGATCGTTCTTCATCACCTTCATGTGTTCGGATTTGGTCATGAGACCGTCGAGCCAGGCCGGCAATTGCGGCCGCTGGCCGCAGGCCGTTTCGACCGCATCGGGGAATTTGGCTGGATGGGCGGTGGAGAGCACGATGCTGGGCACCGTGGTGTCGGTGGTGTCACGATCGGCGACGGCGAGCGCCACTGCGGTATGGGGGTCGACCAGCTCGCCCGCCTCGCGCCAGGCGGCGCGGATCGCAGCCGCGGTCTCGGTCTCGTCGGCGCGCCCGGCGTCGAACTCCTCGCGGATCGCCGCCAGCGTTGCGTCAGGCAGCACGAAGCGCCCGGACTGCTTCAGCGAATCCATCAGACGGCGCACGCCGGCGGCATCGCGCCGGCCGGCCTCGAACAGCAGCCGCTCGAAATTCGAGGAGATCTGGATGTCCATCGACGGCGACGCCGTGGCGTGCACCTCGCGCACCTCGTAGATGCCGGTCTTCAGCGTGCGCGCCAGGATGTCGTTGACGTTGGCGGCGATGCGCAGGGTGCGCACCGGCAGGCCCATGCGCTTGGCGACATAGCCGGCGAAGATGTCGCCGAAATTGCCGGTCGGCACCACGAAATCCACCGCGCGCGCCGGCGCACCGACGGCAACGGCGGAGGTGAAATAGTAGACCACCTGGGCGACGATGCGCGCCCAGTTGATGGAGTTGACGCCGGAGAGCGAGGTCGCATCGCGAAAGCGATGATTGTTGAACATGCCCTTCACGAGCGCCTGGCAGTCGTCGAAGGTGCCTTCGATGGCGAGCGCATGGACGTTGGCCGCGCCGGTCGTCGTCATCATCCGTTGCTGCACCTCGGAGATGCGGCGATGCGGAAACAGCACGATGAGATCGACGTTCTCGAGGCCCGCGAAGGCTTCGACCGCAGCGCCGCCGGTGTCGCCGGAGGTCGCGACCACGATGGTCGTGCGCTGGCCGCGCTTTTCGAGCACATGGTCCATCAGCCGCGAGATCAGCTGCATCGCCACGTCCTTGAAGGCGAGCGTCGGACCGTGGAACAGCTCCAGCACGAACTGGTGCGGCGACATCTGGCGCAGCGGCACCACGGCGGGATGGCGGAAGGTGGCATAGGCCTCGTTGGCCATGCGGCCGAGCTCGGCATCGGAGATCTCGCCGCCGGCGAAGGGACGGATCACGTCGACCGCGACCTCCCAATAGGGGCGGCCGAAGAAGCCGGCGATGGTCTCGGCCGGGAGCTGGGGCCACGTCGCCGGGACATACAGGCCGCCGTCACGGGCAAGCCCGGTCAGCATCACGTCGCAGAAGCCGAGTTCAGGGGCCTCGCCCCGGGTCGAGATATAACGAGTCAAACTGCCCTCCAAAGGCCGGCCGAGCCCGAGCCGGACCCGTAAGCCTTTGATTTTACGAAATTACTTGTCAACAGCCAGAGGCCTTGAGCCACCATAAAGTGTTTTGCGGCATCGGGAAACCGCTTCCCGCCGGGGTCCTTCAAACGAAAAGGGCTGCGGCGATGCCGCAGCCCTCTCTTGGAAGGTCTGTCGTTGATATGTGCAGACCGGTTTGACTCGTCCGGGACGCCTGCCCGTTAAAACTGTTGGTGCAAGCTTTCGTCGCCTGTCACGAAATCGTCAAGGGCCAAAACCGCGCACGCCGGCAAATGTTCCTATTTCTCCCGGTGCGCGCGAATACCGCTGCTGCAGACACGGCAGATTGAGTGAGTACTTTGCCTCTTTTTCCTGAAATTCCGATCGTCAGGCAGGAACGAACGCCGCCCCGGCCCATTGTGTCGGCGGATAGCGTCCGTTGCCGGCCATGCATTGCCCGGCCGGCGCAGGCGCCGATCCGTCGGCCGAACCGCTGCATCCTGGAGCAGCCGGTTCGGTCGCTGGCGGCAGGTCAGCTCATCCCGATTTCCACTGCGATCCGGATCAGGTCGGAATGGTTCTTGGCGCCAAGCTTCTGCTTGAGCAGCGACGTGGTGTTGGCGACGGTCTTGTAGGAGATGCCGAGCGCCTCGGCGACCTCGACGATCTTGTCGCCGCGGCCGAGCAGGCGGAGAATCTCCAGCTCCCGCGGCGTCATCTGAGAGGCCGGATTGGCCTTGATCGCGGCACCGGAGAATGTCACGGCCTCCGCCAGCTGCGGCGAGATGAAATTGTCGCCCGCGGCCACCTTTCGCACCGCTTTCAGCAGGATCCGGGGATCGTCGCCCTTGGAGACATAGCCCTGCGCTCCAAGCTCGACCGCCCGCACCACGAAGGCCGGATCGTCGTTCATGCTGAACATGATGATCTTGGCCTCGGGATCGTCTTTGCGTATGCGTCGCATTAGCTCGAAGCCGGAGACATCGGGCAGGCTGATGTCGATCACGGTGACGTCGGGCCGCTTGCTGACATAGGCGCGGTGCCCGGATTTGGCGTCGCTGGCCTCCTCGATCCGGATCGAATGGTCGGAGGCAAACAGGGTACGGCAGCCGGACAATACCACGGGGTGGTCGTCGACAATGAGGATTCGGGTCGCCGGCTTGGCAATATCTTGCATCGCGCGCTCTCTCGTTTTTCGACTCATAGACCGGCGGGAACAAATGGAAAGAGCAAATCACGCCGATGCGCGTTAGAATTGACCTAATGTGGCAACGACTTTCCTTCAGAACGCAACTGTTTCTTCCGCTCGGCGCAGGTTTTCTCGCGGCGCTGGTCTTGGGCGCCATATTGCTGCAGATATTTGCAACCGGTCAACTGGCCGACGAGAATGAGCCGGCCCGACGCTCGACCAGGGTGATCGCCGCCGCACTCAACAACACGCTGCGCGCCTCGGACGATCCGCAGAAGACGCTTCTGGCCTTTGTCCACTCCCTGGACGCTTCCTCCGATATCCAATTCCGCGCGATGGAGGCGGGTCCCATTCCCTCCGCGAAGGACGGTCTGCGCAACCTGCAGACGGTGCCGCAGTGGTTTCTCCACCTGTTGACCATGCCGGACATTGACGCTGCGTCACCGGTGGTCATCGACGGCAGGCATGTCGGCGACATCGTGTTCCTGCCGGACCTGTCGGCCGACCTGTTCGAGAAGTGGATCGGCTTCCTCGCACTGACCAGCCTTGTCGTCGTGCTGATGGCGCTCACCGGCACCATCGCCTATCTCTTCGCGGGATCGGTGGTGCGCCCGCTGCAATATCTCGGCGAAGGACTGACGCGAATTCGGCGCGGCGACTACGCGACGCCGATCCCGATCGAAGGGCCGCCCGAGATCCGGCGCAGCTGCGAGGCGGCGAACGCCCTGGCCACAACGCTCGCGCAATTGAGCCAGGACAATCGCGACCTGATGCACCGCCTGGTATCGCTCCAGGACGACGAGCGGCGCGATCTCGCCCGCGAGCTGCACGATGAGCTCGGCCCGCTGCTGTTCAGCATCCGCGCCGGCGCGATCTCGCTGATCGAGGCCTCGCCACCGGCAGGAAATCTCGGCAATTCGGCGGAGGAGGTGCTGCAATCGGTCGAGGCGCTGCAGCAGACCAACCGCCGCATCCTCGACCGGCTGCGCCCGCTCTACATCGAGGAATTGGGGCTGGAGACGAGCGTGCAGACGCTGCTTCGGAATTTTCGTAAGCAGGCACCTGATATCGGCCTGACGGCCACGATCGATCCCGGCCTCAACGCGATCGACGGACCGCTGGCCCAGACCGTCTATCGCGTGATCCAGGAGGCGCTGACCAACGTGCTGCGCCATGCCGGAGCGAGCAACGCCGATGTGCAGGCGGCTATCGTCGGCGACGCGCTCGTCATCGAGATTTCCGACGACGGCGGCGGCTTTCCCGCGGGCAATTTGTTCGGCCGCGGCCTGACCGGCATGCATGAGCGCGTGCGCGCACTCAGCGGGTCGCTGTCATTGCTGCGCACGGACGACCGAACCTGTGTGCGCTGCCGCCTCCCCGTGGAGAGGGCGTGAGACGGCCCGCGCGATTGGCTAAAGCGCGATGAGATTTGGATGAATCGTCATCGCGCTTTTGGTTGTTGTTTACGCATGATCTTTCCGGAAAACCGCTTCGCACTTTTCCGGATCATGCTTTAGCACGCGCAGCCGTCATGCGCGTTCTGTCGCGCCGGCGTGCACAGCGTGCTGTAGATCTTGCCTTCCGGGCTGAAGCGAAACGAGGCGTGGATACGCAGGGCGCCCGCGACGGAATATTCGAGATCGACGCCATCCGGCGCCGGCTCGATCTCTTCCAGCCCGAAACCCGCCGCCAGGTAGGCGCTAAGCCGCGATCCCCAGTAGCTTTCGAGCTCGCGCCGGCCGCGATGGTAATGCTGCGTGCCGTTGCACATGCACTCGACCTGCGCATCGTCCGCATAGAGGTCGAGCAGCATCCCGAGGTCGCCCTTCCTGCAGGCATCCACCCAGTCGACGACAATTCCCATCTGATCGAAATCGCTCACGCTGCATTCCTATCTGCCGCGGACAAACTCAAGCGCGGCTTAGGATCACACTCGTGAATACGCGCTGAATAATAAAGCCCGGGCGATTCCGGGTTCCCTCCGGGAACCTACGGGCGCCATTAACCTTCGCGCCGCGCTCTCACCCAGACGCCGAAGGCGATCAACACGGCGCCCGCGAGCGTGAACCAGGTGACGGCGTATTGCAGGTGATCGTCCTTGAGATGCACGTCCAGCGCACCGGGGCGCGGGATTCCGTTGTCGGGCGCCGGCTGCTCCAGGTCGACATAGAACGGCGCCACCGCGCCCCAGCCGAGCGTACTTGCGATCGCGAGATGATCGCGCACGAACCAGAGCCGCTTGTCGCGGTTCGCCGCCGGCGTCATCCAGCCCCGTGCCTCGGGGAAGCGGAGATAGCCGGTGAGCGCGACCGGCTGCCCGGTGACGAGCTTCTTCACCGCACGGTCCTCGACGCTGCGGTCCTGCATCGTGTTCTCGATGAAGCCCGCATCGATCACGACCATCTCGCCGGTCGCAAGCCGCGCCGGCAGGAAGGCCCAGGTGCCGGGACCGGAAGCGTCCTTGCGCACGGCCGAGCCGGACGAATAGACCATCGCGTCAGGCAGCGGAGCGTAGGTCGCAGTGAAGCTGACGCGGCGGAATTCATCGCGGGCGGGGTTCAGCGCCGCCCATTGTGCAGCCGGCGGCAGCGCAACGGGAGCCGCCGCCAGACGCTCGGTGAGCGCTGCGATCAGCTCGTGCTTGGCGGTCCGGCGCTGCAATTGCCAGACGCCGAGAGCCACGAAGACGGCAGTCAGGAAAAGCGTGAACAGCGCGAAGCCGGCCACGCGGGGCTTACGCGCGGTCTCGTTCATTTCGCGCGGTCGATCAGCCGGCCCGGCGCCGCCTTGTGATGGAATTGCAGCGCGATCAGCAGCGACTTCATGGAGCGCAGCGGCAGCAGCGTGGTGGCGAGGATCAGCGGCAGCCAGAGCACCGCATGCAGCCAGAACGGCGGCTGATACTTGACCTCGACGACCAGTGCGCAGCCGACCACGATGGCGCCGGCCAGCATGATGATGAAGATCGCCGGACCGTCGCCGGAATCGATGAAGGCATAGTCGAGGCCGCAGCGCTCGCAAGCGGGGGCGAGGTTGAGGAAGCCCGCATAGAGCTTGCCCTGGCCGCAGCGCGGACATTTGCAGGCAAGCCCGCGCATCGCGCTCTGCAGGACGGTGGTCTCAGGCTCGGATGGACCGGCGGTATCGTTCATGACGGCTTACTTTATCACATTTCCCGCAGAATCTTGCGGCGGCCGGAAAGCGAAAGGGCGGCCCTGCGGCCGCCCTTTCCAATCAATCCATCACAGCTCAGTGCGCGCCGTGAGCCATGGCCTCGGCACCGCGTCCCCACACATAGATGCAGAGGAACAGGAACAGCCAGACCACGTCGACGAAGTGCCAGTACCAGGCGGCGAACTCGAAGCCGAGATGCTGCTTCGGCGTGAAGTGGCCGGCATAGGCGCGCGCAAGGCACACGATCAGGAAAATGGTGCCGACCAGCACGTGGAAGCCGTGGAAGCCGGTCGCCATGAAGAAGGTCGCGCCATAGACGTTGCCGGCGAAGGAGAACGCCGCGTGGCTGTACTCAAAGGCCTGCACGCAGGTGAAGAGCGCGCCGAGCACGACGGTGAGGATCAGGCCGTATTTGAGGCCCTGGCGATCGTTCTCGAGCAGCGCGTGGTGGGCCCAGGTCACCGTGGTGCCCGACGTCAGCAGGATCAGCGTGTTGAGGAGCGGCAGGTGCCAGGGATCGAAGGTCTCGATGCCCTTGGGCGGCCAGGTGCCGGGCACCGCACAGGCGCCGGCCTGGGTGCCGAGGCCGCAGCCGAACACCGCATCGCGGGTGGCATGGACGGCGTCGGCCGGAAACAGCGCCGCGTTGAAATAGGCCCAGAACCAGGCCACGAAGAACATCACCTCGGAGGCGATGAACAGGATCATGCCGTAGCGGTGATGCAGCTGCACCACGCGGGTGTGGTCGCCCTTGTACTGGGCTTCCTTGATCACGTCGCCCCACCAGCTTGCCATGGTGTAGAGCACGCCGACGGTGCCGACGCCGAACACGATCGGGGCGGCCGCGAACATGTGATGCATCCAGGCGATCGCGCCGACCGCCATGATGAAGGCCGAGAGCGAACCGACGGCCGGCCAGGGAGAGGGATCGACCAGGTGATAGTCGTGATGCTTGGTATGCGCCGTCGCCATTTCCGTCTCTCTCCTCAATCCCGTGCCTATCAGGCACTTATCCCCTTGTTTCCGACCTGCCGAGCGATGGGCGCGGCGGTCAGAGATTTCCCTTGCGTCTGTCGTCCTCGCCCGATGCCAGCGGCTTCACCACCGGATCCTTCACCGGATAGAACGTGTAGGACAGCGTGATCGTGCTGAGCCCGTCGTTCTCGTGATCGTCGGCGATCGAGGGATCGACGTAGAACACGACCGGCATCTCGCGCTTCTCGCCCGGCGCCATGGTCTGCTCGGTGAAGCAGAAGCAGTTGATCTTCTGGAAGTAGGAGCCGACCGTCAGCGGCGCGACGTTGTAGGCCGCTTGCCCAGCGATGGTGCGCGCGGCCTGGTTGGTCACGGTGTAGAAGACGGTCACGACCTGGCCGATATTGACCTCGATCTCGTTCTGCTCCGGCTCGAACTTCCAGGGCAGGCCGGGCGCGACGTTGGAATCGAAGCGCACCGCGATCTTCCGTGCGATCGGCCCGGTGGCCGGTGCGGAGGTCGCGACCTGGGTCGTGCCGTTGAAGCCGGTGGCGCGGCAGAACCAGTTGTAGAACGGCACCGCCGCATAGGAGGCGCCGACCATCAGCGCGACCACGGCGCCGCAGATCGAGGCGACCGCCACATCGCGACCCAGCCCGCGGCTTTTGGCCGGCTTGGCGCTGACGTCCTGCGATATGGTCGGCTCGTGATCCATGTTTCCTACATCGGCCGGACTAGCACTGCCGGTCCCTTGACCATGGTGACGGCGAAGAACAGCACCACGAGCACGCCGAGCGCCAAAGCAATGGCGATGGAGCGCTGACGACGGCTCTTCTGCTGCGCCTCGGTGAGGACGATTCCATCTGGCTCGCGTTTGTCAGCCATTCCCGCCTCATGCGCCCCCAACCATCGGAGCAAGCGCCCGATACACGACCTCGGCCAGCAGGGTCGCGAACAGCGCGAACAGATACAGGATCGAGAAAGCAAACAGTTTTCGGGTCGCACGCAGCGACTGGCTGCGCTCGCGGCGCAGATAGACGTTGATGGCAAGCACCAGCATGCCGGCGCCGAGGATCAGCGAGACCACGCCGTAGACGGCGTCGAAATAGCCGAGCGCCCAGGGCGCGGCGGCAACTGCGATCAGCACGACGGTGTAGAGCAGGATCTGCAGACGCGTCGCGTCGGGGCCGGCGACGTTGGGCAGCATCGGAATGCCGGCGCGCGCATAATCGTCGGAGCGGAACAGCGCCAGCGCCCAGAAATGCGGCGGGGTCCAGAAGAAGATGATGGCGAACAGCAGCAGCGGCTCGACGTCGACCGTGCCGGTCACCGCAGCCCAGGCCACCACCGGCGGCAGCGCGCCGGCGGCGCCGCCGATCACGATGTTCTGCGCGGTCCAGCGCTTCAGCCACATCGTGTAGATCACGACGTAGAAGAAGATGGTGAAGGCGAGCAGCGCGCCCGCGATCCAGTTGACGAGGATGCCGAGCGTCATCACCGAGAAGAAGGCGAGCGTCGTGCCGAAGGCCATCGCCTCGGGACGGGTGATGCGGCCGCGCGGGATCGGCCGATTGGCCGTGCGCGACATCTTGGCGTCGATATCACCTTCGAGCGCCATGTTGAGCGCACCGGAGGCACCGGCACCGACTGCGATGCAGAGCAGCGAGGTGATCGCCAGCACCGGGTGGAAATGCCCGGGCGCCATCGCCATCCCGACCAGCGCGGTGAAGATCACCAGCGACATCACCCGCGGCTTGAGCAGCGCGATGTAGTCGCTCACCTCCGCTTCGGAGATGCGGGGATTGATGTCGGCGGCGTTGTGGTCGAGGACGGACACTTAATTCAACTCGCTTCGTTATAGAGCCGCGGCGCCCGTCACGGGCGCCGCGGGAGATCGATTACTGCACGCGGGGCAGCACTTCGAACTGGTGGAAGGGCGGCGGCGAGGGCAGCGTCCACTCGAGCGTGGTCGCACCCGCACCCCAGGGATTGTCGCCCGCCGGCACCTTCTTCATGAAGGCGTCGAGCACGCAGTAGAGGAAGATCAGGACGCCGAAGCCGGAGATGTAGGAGCCGACCGACGAGACCAGGTTCCAGCCCGCGAAGGCGTCGGGATAGTCGACGTAGCGGCGCGGCATGCCCGATAGGCCGAGGAAGTGCTGCGGGAAGAACACGAGGTTCACACCGATGAAGGTGACCCAGAAGTGCGCCTTCGCCAGCGTCTCGTTGTACATGTAGCCCGACATCTTCGGGAACCAGTAGTACCAGCCGGCAAAGATCCCGAACACGGCGCCGAGCGACAGCACGTAGTGGAAGTGCGCGACGACGTAATAGGTCTCCTGCAGCACGCGGTCGACGCCGGCATTCGCCAGCACGACGCCGGTGACGCCACCGACCGTGAACAGGAAGATGAATCCCACCGCCCAGATCATCGGGGCGCGGAATTCGATCGAGCCGCCCCACATCGTGGCGATCCACGAAAAGATCTTCACGCCGGTCGGGACCGCGATCACCATCGTGGCAGCAACGAAGTAAGCCTGCGTCGCCGACGACATGCCGACCGTGTACATGTGGTGCGCCCAGACCACGAAGCCGATGCCGCCGATCGCGACCATGGCGTAGGCCATGCCGAGATAGCCGAACACGGGCTTGCGCGAGAAAGTCGACACGATCTGGCTGATCATGCCGAAGGCGGGCAGGATCAGGATGTACACCTCGGGGTGACCAAAGAACCAGAACAGGTGCTGGAACAGCACGGGGTCGCCGCCGCCGTCGGGCGCAAAGAACGTCGTGCCGAAATTGCGGTCGGTGAGCAGCATGGTGATCGCACCGGCGAGCACCGGCAGCGACAGCAGCAGCAGGAACACCGTCACCAGGATCGACCATACGAACAGCGGCATCTTGTGCAGGGTCATGCCCGGCGCGCGCATGTTGAAGATCGTGGTGATGAAGTTGATCGCGCCCAGGATCGACGAGGCGCCCGCCAGATGCAGCGACAGGATCGCGAAGTCGACGGCCGGGCCCGGGTGACCGGAGCTCGACAGCGGAACGTACATGGTCCAGCCGGCGCCGACGCCGTTGGCGCCCGGCTCGCCCTCGACGAAGGTCGACATCAGGAGCAGCGCGAACGAGGCCGGCAGCAGCCAGAACGAGATGTTGTTCATGCGCGGGAACGCCATGTCGGGCGCGCCGATCATCAGCGGCACGAACCAGTTGCCGAACCCGCCGATCATCGCGGGCATGACCATGAAGAAGATCATGATCAGGCCGTGCGAGGTCACGAAGACGTTGTAGGTGTGCGTCTCGTGGAAGATCTGCACGCCCGGATACATCAGCTCGGCCCGGATCGCGATCGACATCGCGGCACCGATGATGCCGGCGATGACCGCGAAGATCAGGTACATCGTGCCGATGTCCTTGTGATTGGTCGAATAGACGTAGCGCCGCCATCCGGTCGGATGGGCGTGCTCGTGGTCATGTCCGTGGTCTTGCGCGTGATCGCCGTGTGCCGCTGCGCTCGTTGCCATTTTCAAATCCTGCCTTGCGTCCCAATCGGACCTTTGGAGGTCCCGCCCTTTTATGTCGCTTTCGGTCCCCTCGAGCCTCGACCCGGCGCTTACTGCGCCGGGCCGGCCGCGGAGGCGTAGGTGCTGGTGCCGCCGCTCGCGAATTTCTTCTTCGCCGTCTCGACCCAGGAGGCGAACTCCTGGTCGCTGACCACGCGGATCGCGATCGGCATGAAGGCGTGATCCTTGCCGCAGAGTTCAGAGCACTGACCGTAGAACATGCCGGTCTTGGTAGCCTTGAACCAGGTCTCGTTCAGCCGGCCCGGGATGGCGTCGATCTTGACGCCGAAAGCCGGCAGCGCGAAGGCGTGGATGACGTCGGCGCCCGTGACCTGGACGCGAACCACCTTGTTGACCGGCACCACCATCTCGTTGTCGACGCCGAGCAGGCGGGGCTGCTTGTCCTGGGCCATCAGCGAATCGAACTCGAACTTGCCGTTGTCAGGATAGGCATACGACCAGTACCACTGCTTGCCCGTCGCCTTCACCGTCAGATCCGCCTTCGGTATGTCGAGCTCCAGGAACAAGAGGCGGAACGACGGCACCGCGATGCCGACCAGGATCAGCACCGGAACCAGGGTCCACACCACCTCGATCAGCGTGTTGTGGGTGGTCCGCGACGGCACCGGATTGGCCTTCGCGTTGAACTTGATGACCACGATGATCAGCAGCGCCAGGACGAACAGCGTGATCAGCGTGATCAGCACGAACAGGAAGTTGTGGAACCAGACGATGTTGTCCATCACCGGCGAGCCGGACTGCTGGAGCGTCCACTCCCACGGTGCCGGCTGTCCAAGCTCGGCGAATGCCGCGCCGCCCGTCGCCAGCGTCAGGCCAGCAACGGCCAATCCCAGCAAATGCCGGCCTACCCGGCCCATCGACATCCTCATGCCGTTCGCGCTCCCCTTACGAAATCACCCCAAGTGCATTCCCCTGTTTCCGGGAAACGCTTATTCGATTCGTCCGTCTGACAAACCGCCGCTCAAGAATACCTCTAAGAGGAATTGGGGCCAGATCGCTAGAACGCCGAAATCAAGCCTCTCAAACCATAATTCTTGATCTATCGCAATGCAGTCTTGAGCCCCGTCTGCCAGCGATCACCCGCAAGATATTTCCTAGTAACATCAGACAAAATTACCGTTTCCCGGGATGCCGCGGCTTGACAGCGGAATTGCCCGTTGTAGGCACTTGCGGGCGGCCGCACAGGAACCTGATTCGTGCCGGCAGTGGCGGCCTCGGCGGCGCGGAATTTGCTTGGGAATTGCCTTCAAGACGCCGTCATTTCCGTATCAGTCCACCCGCGCAAGCGACCCAAGCGAGCAGAGGGACCGACCCCGATGGGGCTTACGAGATGCATGGCCGGGCAGGCTACAAGGCAGGCTAACGGCCTCTCGGCGCTGGCAGCCCTGCTGGCTGCGGTCGTCCTCCTCGCACTTCCGGGCCTTGCCCATGCGCAGGGCGCGGTGCGCTCCGTCCATGGCGACTGGCAGATCCGCTGTGACACCCCGCCGGGCGCCCAGACCGAGCAATGCGCCCTGATCCAGAGCGTGGTGGCGGAAGACCGCTCCAATGCCGGCCTGACCGTGATCGTGCTCAAGACCGCCGACCAGAAGAGCCGCCTGATGCGGGTGGTCGCCCCGCTCGGCGTCCTCCTGCCCTCCGGCCTCGGCCTCAAGCTCGACAACCAGGACGTCGGCCGCGCCGGCTTCGTGCGCTGCCTGCCCAATGGCTGCGTCGCCGAGGTGGTCATGGACGACAAGCTGCTCGGCCAGCTCCGGAACGCCAAGACCGCCACCTTCATCATCTTCGAGACCCCGGAAGAAGGCATCGGCTTCCCGCTTAGCCTGAACGGGCTCGGCGAGGGCTACGACAAGCTGCCGTAGGGCGATATCCGGTCGCACGTTCTAAATCCCGTCATCCCTAGAACAGCAGCGCCATCTGGATGATGTTCTCATACACGCCGTCGATCCTGACGGCGTTGCGCGACAATCCCTCGACGGCAAAGCCGACCCTCTTGTAGAGCGCGATCGCGCTCGGATTGTTCTCGCGAACGGAGAGCTCGACCCGCGTCATGCCCGATCCTTGCGCGGCGGCGAGCGTCGTCGTGATCAGCCGTGTTCCGAGGCCCTGCCCTCGAAAAGGCTGCAAAATTCCCATCCCGAGGATGCCCCCATGGGCGTAGATCGAGCGTGGATGGCGCCTGACATCGCACCAACCGACGACGTCCCCGCCGGAAAGCGCAATGAATTGCGGATTCCCCTGCGCGATCATGTCGAGGACGAAGCTGCGGGTCGCCTCCAGCGGAGGCGCCTCGAGGAAGGCCAGATAGCGCCGCTCTCGTGCGACGGTGTCGAGCGCGCGATGGAAGCTTTCGATCTGCGCTTCGGATATGGCAATGATTTCAATCATGTCGTTTCGGTAATGTGACGGTCCGCCCTCTCGCCGAACGGTTCGGAAGCCATTATCTTGCCCGACATCTCTCCGACAATGGGTGATCGATGACCAACCCCGCCACAACCTCCCTGCTCGACCGTGCCAATCTCGACCGCGACCAGGTTCGCAACGAGGTCGCGCGCGGGCTCGCCGGCGCCGACGACGGCGAATTGTTCCTGGAATACAGCCAGACCGAAGCGCTGATGTTCGACAATGGGCGGCTGAAGCAGGCGACCTACGACACCTCGCAGGGTTTTGGTCTGCGCGCCGTCAAGGACGACGCGGTGGGTTACGCGCACTCTTCCGACGTGTCGCTGCCGGCGCTGATTCGCGCCGCCGACGCGGTCGCGGCCGTGCGCGGCGGCTACTCCGGCAGCTTTGCGGCCCCGCCGGCGCATACCAACGTGCGGCTTTATAGTGACGACAATCCGCTCGATGCGCCGGGCTTCGAGACCAAGGTCAAGCTGCTGGCCGAGATCGACGCCTATCTGCGCGACAAGGATCCGCGGGTGCGGCAGGTCAGCGTCAGCCTCGGCGCGACCTGGCAGGTGGTCGAGATCCTGCGGCCCGACGGCGAAAGCTATCGCGACATCCGCCCGCTGGTACGCGTCAACATCTCCGTCGTCGCCGGCCAGGGCGACCGTCAGGAGAGCGGCAGCAAGGGTTATGGCGGCCGCGCCGGCTATGCCGAATTCATCGAGAGCAAGAACTGGCGCGATGCCGCCGACGGCGCGCTGCGCGAGGCCCTCGTCAATCTGGAATCGATTCCGGCGCCCGCCGGCGAGATGGACGTCGTGCTCGGGGCCGGCTGGCCCGGCGTGATGCTGCATGAAGCGGTCGGCCATGGCCTCGAAGGCGACTTCAACCGCAAGAAGACCTCGGCCTTTGCCGGCCTGATGGGCCAGCAGGTCGCGGCCAAGGGCGTCACCGTGGTCGACGACGGCACCATCGCCTCGCGCCGCGGCTCGCTCTCGATCGACGACGAGGGCACCCCGACCAACCGCACCGTGCTGATCGAGGACGGCATTTTGGTCGGTTACATGCAGGACCGTCAGAACGCCCGCCTGATGAACATGAAGCCGACCGGAAACGGCCGTCGTCAGGGCTACGCCCATGTGCCGATGCCGCGCATGACCAACACCTACATGCTCGCGGGTGACCGCGATCCGGCCGAGATCCTCGCCTCCGTCAAGAACGGCGTGTTCGCCGCGAATTTCGGCGGCGGCCAGGTCGACATCACCTCGGGCAAATACGTATTCCAGTGCACCGAGGCCTACAAGATCGAGAACGGCAAGATCGGCGCGCCCCTGAAGGGCGCGATGCTGATCGGCAACGGGCCGACCGACCTGCATCGCATCCGCATGATCGGCAACGACCTCGCGCTCGACACCGGCATCGGCACCTGCGGCAAGAACGGCCAGGGCGTGCCGGTCGGCGTCGGCCAGCCGTCGCTTCTGATGGAACGCATCACCGTGGGTGGAACAGGCGCATGAGCGTTGAAAAAGTAACTGCACCGGCCAAGCGCAAGAGCAGCGGCTGGGGCGGGCAGATCGTTCAGCTCGCCGGCATTGTCGTCGCCGTGTTCATCGCCAAGGGCGCGCTCGCCGAGCCGTTCTACGTGCCGTCGGGCTCGATGGAGCCGACGCTGCTGATCGGCGACGCGCTGCTCGCCTCGAAATTCCCCTATGGCTACGGCACCTCGTCGCTGCCGATCCAGATCAACCTGCCCGAGAGCGGCCGCGTTTTCGCGGAGACGCCGAAGCAGGGCGACGTCGTGGTCTTCCGCTGGCCCGGCGATCGCTCGCAGGCCTGGGTCAAGCGCGTCGTCGGCTTGCCCGGCGACCGCATCCAGATGCGGCAGGGCCAGCTTTTCATCAACGACCGCCCCGCCGAGCTGAAGCCGGACGGCGTTGGCTCAGCGGAAGACGACAATGGCGGCACCGAGCCGGCCTATCGCTATGTCGAGACGCTGCCGAACGGCGTCTCGCACCTGATCTTCAAGATGCGCGACAACGGCCCGCTCGACAACACGCCTGAGGTGACGGTGCCGGCCGGCCATCTGTTCGTGCTCGGCGACAACAGGGACAACTCCGCCGACAGCCGCGTGCCGCTGCGCTCCGGCGGCGTCGGCCTGCTGCCGGTCGACAATCTGATCGGGCGCGCCGATGCGGTGGTCGGCTCCTGGGATCTCGGCATGCGCAGCCAGCCGGTCTGGACCTGGCTGTCCGGCTTCCGGCTCGCGCGATTCTTCACCGCCGTGCATTGACGGGATCGTAGGGTGGGCAAAGCGGAAGCGTGCCCACCACATCTGTCGCAACGTGGAGAGATGGTGGGCACGGCGCGCGAAGAGCGCGCCTTTGCCCACCCCACGATTTCCCGATGACCCGCGACGAATTTCTCGCTCTCGCCCTGCGCAATCCGATCAACGCAGCGATCATCGACGAACTCGCGCGGCTCGCTCTGCCGGATGCATGGCTGGTCTCGGGATGCCTGGTGCAGACCGGATGGAACGTGCTCACCGGCCGCGCCATCGATCACGGCATCGCCGACTACGACGCGTTCTATTTCGACCCTGACACCTCGTGGGAGGCAGAGGATGCGGTGATCCGCAAGCTGCATGAGCGGCTGGCGCAGCTCGGCGTCAAGGTCGAGATCCGCAACCAGGCACGCGTGCATCTATGGTATCCCGGCAAGCACGGCCTGCCCTATCCGCCCCTGAGAAGCTCGACGGAGGGCATCGACCGCTTCCTCACGCAGAACACGCAAATCGGCGTCAGGCGCGCAGGCGATGGCTACGAGGTCTACGCGCCGCGCGGCTTTGGCGATGTCGCAGGGCTGATCGCGCGGCCAAATCCGGGGCCGAATTTTTCAGCGGCGAATTACGCGGTGAAGGCCGGGCGATGGAAAGCGCTATGGCCGGAGCTCACGGTGATCGCGGCGGAGTGAAGTACCGTAGGGTGGATTAGCGAAGCGTAATCCACCACTGTTTATCTCCGCGGATGCAGAAGAGGTGGGTTACGCCGCGCGGGCTGCGCTTCGCGCAGCTGCACAGCTAACCCACCCTACGGCATCCCGCCTACCGCACCACGCCCGAGGTGAACCCCGCCTTCCTGCGCGGCGGCTTGATTTCCTTTTTCAGGAAGCAGCGCGCCTCGCGCCCGGTGTAGCCGGGGCGGGCGTAGGTGAAGGCGCGGCATTTGTTGTCGGCGGTGCAGGCGGCCTTGCAGGCCTCGACGCTTTCGCCGTCCTTGAGCTCGAAATTGCGCAAATCGCCGCCGGGGCGGTCGATCGACGTTTCCACGCCTTCGACGCGCGGCTCGATCACGCCGGCGCCGCGGACGCCGGAGATGCAGCAACTGCCGGGCACGCGCGGCGGCACGGTGTTCTTGAGCCAGCACACGGCCGCGGCGCCGTCGATGTCGGGATAGCTGAAGCTCCAGGAGCGGCACTTGCGGTCGCGCTCGCACAGCAGCGCGCAATCCTCGGGGTCGCCCGAGGTGACCGGCGTGTTGAAATAGTCGCCGCCGGGCCGGTCGAAGGCCGTCTGGGCGCGCGCCGGCACGCTCGCAAACGCGAGCGAAAGCAGCGTGACGCATGCCACGACGCTCGCCATCACGGCCCCACGCAGGCGGCCCTTCCCCATCGGAACTGCTTTCGAGTTATTGACGACGCTCAGGTTTTTTCGGCCGACCATTTGATCGCCGCAAACCTGTATGGGCGATGAACGGCCGAAATCCCCGTCGTTGGCCTAAAGCATGATCCGGCCCCGAAGACCCGCGTTCGCACAAAGTGTGACGCGGATTTCCGAGAGGATCATGCCCAAACAGGCTCTAGAACGCGTATTCCGCGTAGGCCGGTTCCACCGAGCCCTTCCAGGGGCCGTTGAACTTCTCGAGCATTTCCTCGGCCGGCGTCCGGCCGGAATCGATGATGCGGTCGAGCGGCTCGAGATGCCGGGTCTCGTCGCGTCCGAGCTGGTCGATCCGGCCGCGCCGGCGCAGGCCGGCATGGGCCAGAACGAGGCATTCCTTGGCGATCTCGAACAGATAACGGTCCTTGATCCGCGACTTGAAGCCGAAGCGCGGCACGTCGTCGCGCAGGGCCTGGCGCTCATGCGCGCTCCAGTGCTTCACCAGGTCCCAGGCGGCATCGAGCGACACGTCGTCATAGAGCAGCCCGACCCAGAATGCCGACAGCGCCGGCAGGCGCCCCCAGGGGCCGCCATCGGAGCCGCGCATTTCCAGATAGCGCTTGAGGCGCACTTCCGGGAAGATCGTCGAGAGATGGTTGGCCCAGTCCGACAGCGTCGGACGCTCGCCGGGCAAATTGTTGTTGCGGCCGTCGAAGAAGGCGCGGAACGAGGAGCCCGAGACGTCGATGTAGTCCTCGCCGCGCTTGACGAAATACATGGGCACGTCGAGCGCATAGTCGACATAGCGCTCAAAGCCCATGCCGTCCTCGAACGCCCACGGCATCATGCCGGCGCGCGCATTGTCGGTGTCGCGCCAGATCTCGGAGCGGAAGGAGAGGAAGCCGTTCGGCCTGCCTTCGGTGAAGGGCGAGTTGGCGAACAGGGCGGTTGCGACCGGCTGGAGCGCGAGCGACACGCGCAGCTTCTTGACCATGTCCGCTTCGGAGGAGAAGTCGAGATTGGTCTGCACCGTGCAGGTCCGGTACATCATGTCGAGGCCGTACTGGCCGACCTTCGGCATGTAATTGGTCATGATCTTGTAGCGGCCCTTGGGCATCACCGGGATGTCCGAGCGCGACCAGGACGGCGTCATGCCGAGACCGAGGAAGCCGATGCCGAGCGGCGTCGCGATCTCGCGCACCTGGGCGAGATGCGCCATCAGCTCGCTCTGGGTCTGGTGCACGTTCTCGACCGGTGCGCCCGAGAGCTCGAACTGTCCGCCCGGCTCGAGCGAGATCGCACCGCCGCCGGTGACGTCATAGAGGCCGATGATGTTGCCCTTCTCCATGATCGGCTCCCAGCCGAGCAGGAGCTTCATGCCTTCGAGCAGCGCGCCGATGCCGCGCGCGCCCTCATAGGGCACCGGACGGTGGCCTTCGAGCGTGAACGGCGTCTTCTCGTGCTCGGTGCCCATGCGGAATTCGGACGGGTCCTTGCAGCCGGCCTCGAACCACGCGACGAGCTCGTCACGTGACTGCAGCGGCGTCATATCGATCTGGTCTCGCGCCATATCAAACTCTAATCAAAGGCGCTTCGACCGAATGCGCGCGGGGTGAAGGGGATCGTCCGCGAACCCACCGGGTGCGCGGACGTGCTGGTTGCCGCGCGATCATCGCGACGGCGTGCTTTCGTTGACGTTGGCGACGGGTGGCAGCTTCATCTCACCGCACGAGCAGCCCAGCCGGTCGAGCAGGCCGCTGAGCTTCACGGCATCGGCATCGGACAGTTTCGAGCCGACATATTTCTCGATCGCGGCGGAATAGGCGCCCCACATCCGCTTCTGCAGCTCGCGGCCGGCTTCGGTGATCTCCACGAACTGGCCGCGCTTGTCGATCTTGCACTCGCGCCGGGAGGCGAGCCCCTCGTCGACCAGGCGGTCGATCAATCGCGAGGTGGAATATTGCGGGATCAGCATCTGCCGTTCGAGTTCCACCGGCCGCAGCTCGCCGGAGGGGGCGCGCGACAGCTCGAGCAGCGCGTCATACCAGGCCAGCGGCGGGAAGCCCGCCTTCTTCAGGTCCTGCTCGACGCAGTCGAGCACGCGGCTCTGCACCCGCATCAGGCGGATCCAGGCGGAGGTTGCCTCGGTCGATGGTTTGCGTTTCATGGTCCCGCTCAAGCTCGTCGCCCGTCTCTTACCTCACTCGATGCACGTGCATCAATCTTGACTATTGCATGCAGATGCATGTAGGCGTTCCTTCGCCGTAGCCAAGCGTCAAGAGGAGGAAATTCCATGAAGCTCTATTACTCGCCCGGGGCCTGCTCCCTGTCCCCCCACATCGCGCTCCTGGAAGCCGGCCTGCCCTACGAACTGGTCAAGGTCGATATCCGGGCCAAGAAGCTCGAAAATGGTGAGGATTATCTGAAGCTGAACCCCAAGGGCCAGGTCCCTGCGCTGGGCCTCGACAGCGGCGAGATCGTGACCGAAGGCCCGGTGATTGTCCAGATGATCGCCGATCAGGCCTCAGCCAAGGCGCTGGCGCCCGCCCATGGCAGCGCCGAGCGCTACAAGCTGCTCGAATGGCTGAACTTCCTCACCTCCGAGGTGCACAAGAGTTTTGGCCCGATGTTCGCCCCCGCCCTGAACGACGAGGCCAAGGCCTTCTTCAAGGACCGCGTCATGGGCAAGCTGAAATACATCGATAGCCAGCTCGCCAGCCGCGACTACCTGATGGGCAAGCAGTTCACGGTGGCCGACGGTTATCTCTTCACGATGCTGACCTGGGCCGACCGGATGAAGTTCGACTTCACCGCGATGCCGCACCTTGCCGCCTACAAGGCCCGCGTCGCCGCGCGCCCCCAGGTGCAGGAGGCGCTGAAGAAGGAAGGGCTCGCGCAGGCGAAGTAGGCGCTCGCAAGACGGAACAAGCGAAAGGCCGGATCGAGGATCCGGCCTTTCTTCGTTGTGAACCATTCGACCGGCCGCGACGTCGAAGGACCATCTCCGCGAGACTGTTGCCCCATGAACATGATCGTCCTCATGACCGCCGCCGGCGCCCCGCTCGCGATGCTCGGCTTGTCGACGCCGGTCACGCCGCAACGCAGCTGCATCTTCATGGTCCATCCGCAGGTCACCTCGGCCGTGTTCGAGAGCAAGGAAGGAAAGATCGTCTTTCCGGACCGGCCGACCGAATATCCGTGCAGCTACGCCAGGGGGAAGGGCGGAACGGAGATCGCCTTCACCAACCAGAATGGCTGGCGCTTCGAGGTCCGCATTGACAAGGCCGACGAAGGAACCTGGAAAGCCAGTCTCGCCGACGATGCGGTCTCCGGCCGCGCGTTCTCGCCGTTCGGCGACAGCAAGTAAGAGAGCCGGATCAACGATCCGGCCTTTTTATTCGCCGCAGCGCGGCGCGAACCCGTTCCGCCGGATCATCGTACCTTGACTAGACTTATGAACGACTGTTCGCCAAATGTAAGTGGTGCTGTCTTGTCAGCACGCGTAAAGCGGGCGAGCTTGAGGCGTTGATTGAAGAATATTTGCACTCTCATCGGAGTTTAAGTTGACGATTGCCATCGTCCTGATCGTTGCAAGCGCGCTGGTGGGAATCGCGACAGGTCGCGTTTTCAGGATCTGGGCGCTGGTCGTGGTCTCGCCGTTGATCGCAATTGTCTCGGCGATCGTTCTTCGCGCGTATGATTTCGGGATGGTGGGGGGCGTGACCGTCATCGCCGTCTGTCTTGTCGCCTCCCAGCTCGGCTATCTCGCGGCATCGTATCTGCTGCACGCTCGCGCGGTCTCACCGCATGACGAGGTCGACGGCGAGCCAGGCGAGATAGGCCAGCCAAAAATCGGCCGCCAGCACAAGTAGCGCCAACGCGACCCAGAGCGCCGGGCCCTTGCGGCGCAGGCGCGCCGGCTTCTGCTGCGATGAGAGAAGGCCAGTTGCGGACGCAACAGCATATTTCGCGGCAAGATCGCGACCGAGCGCGGTCTTCCGCAGCACCAAGGAATTCATCAAGGGCAACTTTCTTTTCGTCTTCGGCTTGCCGAGAAGATCGGCAAGTGTCCCAACGCGATTCGTGACCCTGACCCGCAGCAAGACTAGTGCCAGGGCCAAGCAAAAGAACGGCGCCGCTTTGGCGCGCCTATGACAATTGCGCGACGCCGCGGCAGCGGGGACTCTGGCACGGTTCCTATCCCGATTCTGTGAGCGGTTCCACAACCTGGAACAAATCTGATGCAACTGTGAGGATGCGCAAAAGAAAAAGGCCGGATCGATGATCCGGCCTTTCTCGAATGCGCAGCCCGTCTCCCGATCAGGCAGCAGCCGCCTTCTTCGGTGCAAACCGCCCGTAGAAAGTCTCCCCCTTCGCAGCCATCTCCTCGAGCAGCTTCGGCGGGGTGAAGCGCGAGCCGTACTTGGCTTCCAGCTTGTGGCAGAGCTCGACGAACTTCTTCGTGCCCATGAAGTCGATGTAGGACAGCGTGCCGCCGGTGAACGGCGCGAAGCCGAAGCCGAGGATCGAGCCGACATCCGCCTCGCGCGGATCGGTGATGACGTTGTCCTCCACCGTGCGCGCGGCTTCCACGGCCTGCACCACCAGGAAGCGCTGCTTCAATTCCTCAATATCGAGCGTATCGGGGTCGAGCTGCTTCGGCTGCAGCGCGGAGAGACCCGGCCACAGGCTCTTCTGGCCCTTGCCCTTCTCGGGATAGTCGTAGAAGCCCTTGCTGTTCTTGCGGCCGAGACGGCCCTGCTTCTCGACCATCTCCACCATCAGCTTCTTCTGATCGGGATTGATGGCGTTGGGGCCGAGATCGGCTTCGGTCGCCTTCATGATCTTGAGGCCGAGATCGAGCGCGACTTCGTCCGACAGCGAGAGCGGGCCGACCGGCATGCCGGCCATCTTGGCGCAGTTCTCGATCATCGCCGGCGGCACGCCCTCGAGGAACATCTCGTTGCCTTCGGCGACGTAGCGGCCGACGCAGCGATTGGCGAAGAAGCCTCTGGAGTCGTTGACCACGATCGGCGTCTTGCCGATCTGACGGACATAGTCGAGCGCGGTCGCCAGCGCGGCATTGCCGGTGTTCTTGCCGAGGATGATCTCGACCAGCATCATCTTCTCGACCGGCGAGAAGAAGTGGATGCCGATGAACTTGCCCTGGTCCTTGAAGGCTTCAGCGAGCGAGGTGATCGGCAGCGTCGAGGTGTTCGAGGCGAAGATCACGTCGGGCTTCAGATATTCCTGCGCCTTGGCGAAGGTGTCCGCCTTGACCTTGCGGTCCTCGAACACGGCCTCGATCACGAGGTCGACGTCCTTCAGCGCCGCATAGTCGGCGGTCGGCGTGATGCGCGCGAGCAATGCTTCGGCATCCGCAGGCTTGGCGCGGCCCTTCTTGATCTGATCCTCGATCACCTTCTGCGCATGCGCCTTGCCCTTGTCGGCGCTCTCCTGGTCGCGATCGATCAGGACGACGTCGAGGCCGGCGCGGGCCGAGACGTAGCCGACGCTCGCGCCCATGAAGCCGGCGCCGATCACGGCGATCTTCTTCACCTTGGTGGGGGGCACGTCCTTCGGACGGCGCGCGCCCTTGTTGAGCTCCTGCATCGACAGGAACAGGCTGCGGATCATCGCGGCCGCTTCCTTCGAGCGCAGCACCGACGTGAAGTAACGCGATTCCACCCGCAGCGCGGCGTCGATCGGCAGCTGCAGGCCCTCATAGACGCAGCTCATGATCGCGCGCGCGGCCGGATAGTTGTCGTAGGTCTCGCGGCGATAGATCGCGTTACCGGCCGGGAACATCATCATGCCGGCCTTGGAGAACACGGGGCCGCCGGGCAGCTTGAAGCCCTTCTCGTCCCAGGGCGCGACCGCCTTGCCGCCGCCCTTGATCCACTCCTTCGCCGCCTTGATGAGGTCGGCGGCGGGAACGATGGCGTGGATCAGGTTGAGCGCCTTGGCCTTGTCGACGGTGACCGGATCACCCTTGAGCAGGATGGTCATGGCGTCCTGCGGCGGCACCAGGCGCGGCACGCGCTGCGTGCCGCCGGCGCCGGGGAACAGGCCGACCTTGACCTCGGGCAGACCGAGGCGCGTCTTGGGATTCTCGGCGGCCACGCGATAGTGGCAGCACAGCGTGATCTCGAAGCCGCCGCCGAGCGCGAGGCCGTTGATCGCGGCCGCCCACGGCTTGCCTGAGGTTTCGATCGAGCGCAGCACCTGCGAGAAGCGGCGGCTCTGGTCGAACAGCATCTGGTTCGCGGCGGTCTCGCCCTGCTCCTTGAAAACCTTGGCGTAGGCCTGGTTCATGCCTTCGAGCATGGAGAGGTCGGCGCCGGCGCAGAACGCCTCTTTCGCCGAGGTGATGACGACGCCCTTCACGGACGCATCAGCCGTGGTCGCCTTGACGATCGCGTCGAGCTCGCTGGTCGAGGTCTCGTCGAGCACGTTCATCGAACGGCCCGGGATGTCCCAGGTGACGAGCGCGATGCCGTCGGAATCGGTCTCAACCTTGAAGTTCTTGTACGACATAGTGGTTGCTCCTCGGTGCCGCAGCCGATCTCAGGCGCGGCGGTTGACTTGAGATCTCGTAGGGTGGGTTAGCGAAGCGTAATGGTGGGTTACGCCTTCGGCTAACCCCCCCTACGGCAGCTCGTTACACCCGCTCGATGATGGTCGCGGTGCCCATGCCGCCGCCGATGCACAGCGTCACAAGGGCCGTGGACTTGTTGGTGCGCTCGAGCTCGTCGAGCACGGTGCCCAGAATCATCGCGCCGGTGGCACCGAGCGGATGGCCGAGCGCGATGGCGCCGCCATTGACGTTGATCTTGGCATTGTCGATGTCGAAGGCCTGGATGTAGCGCAGCACGACGGAGGCGAAGGCCTCGTTGAGCTCGAACAGGTCGATATCCGACTTCTTCATGCCGGAACGCGCGAACAGCTTCTCGGTGACGTCGACCGGACCGGTCAGCATCATCGCCGGCTCAGAGCCGATATTCGCGAACGCACGGATCTTCGCGCGAGGCTTGAGGCCATACTTGCTGCCCGCCTCCTTGCTGCCGAGCAACACGGCGCCGGCGCCGTCGACGATGCCCGACGAGTTGCCGGCGTGGTGCACGTAATTGACGCGCTCGATCTCCGGGTGCGACTGCACCGCGACTCCGTCGAAGCCGCCCATCTGCGCCATCATCGTGAACGACGGCTGCAGCTGCGCCAGCGACTGCATCGTGGTCGAAGGACGCATGTGCTCGTCCTTGGCGAGGATGGTGAGGCCGTTGATGTCCTTCACCGGCACCACCGACTTGTTGAAGCGGCCCTCGTCCCAGGCCTTGCCGGCCCGCTGCTGGCTCTGCACGGCGTAGGCGTCGACGTCGTCGCGCGAGAAGCCGTATTTGGTCGCGATCAGATCGGCCGAGACGCCCTGCGGCATGAAATAGGCCGGCACCGCCATCGACGGGTCCATCGGCCAGGCGCCGCCGGAGGCGCCGATGCCGACGCGGCTCATGGATTCGGCACCGCCGCCGATGACGAGCTCATGCTGGCCGCTCATCACCTGGGCGGCGGCAAAGTTCACGGCGTCGAGGCCGGAGGCGCAGAAGCGGCTGATCTGCACGCCGGGGACGGCTTCGCCGAGACCGGCCTTCAGCGCGGCGAAGCGCGCGATGTCGCTTCCGGCTTCGCCGACGGGATCGACCACGCCGAGCACGACGTCGTCGACCGAGTCTTCCGGCAGGTTGTTGCGGTCCTTCAGCGCCTTCAGCGGCACGGTGGCGAGCGCAAGCGCGGTCACCTCGTGCAGCGCGCCGTCGGCCTTGCCGCGCCCGCGCGGGGTGCGGACGTGATCGTAGATATAGGCATCTGCCATGGGAGCCTCCTGATTGCAGCTATTGGTTACGACCGCAACGCGATCGGGATCATTCCTGGAACGTGAATTCGTAGAACAGCGGCAGCCCTTCGCCGTGGCGAAGGAATTGCCGCGCGGTGTCGTAAGCCTTCATCCCGGCGCTCAGATCGAGGACATGATCGAGTTTGGGAACGGTCGTGGTGTCGGTCAGGTAGAAGCCCTCTATCCCGAGGATTCCGACACCATTGGTCTCGCAGCGGTCGACGATGTCGAGGGCGGAGCGTACGCAGAACTTGTCGCGGCGGAGCCCGGCGCCGAAGGCGCGAAACTCCGCAACGATCGCCTCCGCCGCCGACATCGAAACTCCTCAGAACGCTTCCGCGGGCAGTTCCATGATGGTGGCGCAGCCGGACTGGATGCGCGCGAGATTGGCCGCGGTCTCCGGCAGCATGCGCTCCATGAAGAAACGGCCGGTGACGAGTTTCGTGGAGAGATAGGGCGTGGCGCCCGACTCGGCAATCTTGGCGTTCGTCACCTTCGCCATTTTCGCCCACATATAGCCGAGCGCGACGAAGCCGAAGAGATGCATATAGTCGGTTGCGGCAGCGCCCGCATTGTCGGGCTTCATCATGGCATTCTGCATCAACCACGTGGTGGCCTGCTGGAGATGACCGAGCGAAGCCGAGAGCGGGGTGATGAACGGCTTCATCGCCTCGTCGCCGCCGTTCTCCTTGGCGAAGGCCATGACCTCGCCGAAGAAGGCCATGATGGCGCGGCCGCCGTCGCGCGGCAGCTTGCGGCCGACGAGGTCCAGCGCCTGGATGCCGTTGGCGCCTTCATAGATCATGGCGATACGCGCATCGCGCACGAACTGCTCCATGCCCTGCTCGGCGATGTAGCCGTGGCCGCCATACATCTGCTGCGCCTGCACCGCGTTGGCGAAACCGTACTCGGTGAGGAAGCCCTTCAGCACCGGGGTCATCAGGCCCATGTGGTCGTCGGCGGCCTGGCGGTCCTTCGGGTCCTCGGAGCGGTGGGCGACGTCGCTCTTCAGCGCGGTCCACATCACGAAGGCGCGCGCGGCCTCGTTGAAGGCGCGGATCGAGAGCAGCGTGCGGCGCACGTCGGGATGCACGATGATCGGGTCGGCCTGCTTGTCCGGCGCCTTGGCGCCGGTGAGCGCGCGGCCCTGGATGCGTTCGCGGGCATAGGCGACCGCGTTCTGATAGGCGACCTCGGACTGCGCGAGGCCCTGCACGGCGACGCCGAGCCGAGCCTCGTTCATCATCACGAACATGCCCTGCATGCCCTTGTTCTCTTCGCCGATCAGCCAGCCGGTGGCGTTGTCGTAGTTCATCACGCAGGTGGAATTGCCGTGGATGCCCATCTTGTGCTCGATCGAGCCGCAGACGACGCCGTTGCGCTGCCCCACCGAACCGTCGGCATTCACCAGGAATTTCGGCACCACGAACAGCGACACGCCCTTGATGCCGGCGGGCGCGCCCTCGATGCGGGCGAGCACGAGGTGGATGATGTTGTCGGCGAGATCGTGCTCGCCGGCCGAGATGAAGATCTTGGTGCCCGTGATCTTGAAGCTGCCATCCGCCTGGCGCACCGCCTTGGTGCGGAGCATGCCGAGGTCGGTGCCGCAATGCGGCTCGGTCAGGTTCATGGTGCCGGTCCACTCACCCGCGATCATCTTCGGCACGTAGGTCTTCTTCTGCTCCGGCGAGCCGTGAACGAGCAGCGCGGCGGTCGCACCCATGGTGAGGCCGCCATACATCGAGAACGCCATGTTGGCCGAGATCTGGAATTCGTTGACCGCCTGCGAGAGCGTCACCGGCAGGCCCTGGCCGCCGAACTCGGTCGGCGCCGACAGGCCGAGCCAGCCACCTTCGGCAACCTGCTTGAAGGCGTCCTTGAATCCCTTCGGCGTGATGACGCTGCCGTCCTCAGTGCGCTTGCAGCCTTCGAGATCGCCCACACGATTCAGCGGCTGGAGCACCTCTTCCGAAAGCTTGGCGGCTTCTCCGAGGATCGCCTCCCGCACGTCGCTCGACGCATCGGAAAAACCGGCGAGGTTGTCGTAGCGGTCGATCTGGAAGACGTCGTTGAGCAGGAAGTTCACGTCTTCGACGGGGGCTTTATAGATCGGCATGGCGTTCTCCCGGCATGGGGCTCGAAGTGATGATGTTGGGCTTATGATTGGCCGGCGGCAAGCTGCTCCGCCATCAGGCGGTGCAGCATGTTGATCGCCTTGAGCGGACGCACCATCACCTTGAAATGCGTGATGCGTCCCTCGGTATCGAAGGTGATGATGTCGACGCCGTTGATCTCGATGCCGTCGATGACATTCTTGAATTCGAGCACGGCGCCAGCGGCGCTTTTCCATTCACCGACATAGGTGAAGCCGGGGCCGCCGAGCACCTTCTCGGCGCTGGAGAGGTATTTGAAGGTGATGTCGCGGCCGCGCTGGGGCGAATGCACCACGGGGCTTTCGAACACGGCGTCAGGATGCAGGAGGTCCCAGAGCGCAGTGCGGTCATGAGACTTCATGTAGGCGTACCAGGAATCGAGGCCGGTCATTCTCGGGTGCCTCCCTAAAGGGCTTTCCAGGAGCCTTAGCAAAAAAACGCGAAAACAACCCCATGCACAGTAGCGCCCAGCTTGATTTCGCTGGGTTTTCGGGTGGGGTCTTTGACCCCATCCTTGAGCCGCCTCATATGCACATTGACGCATATGCGCCGATGCGCATAAAGTCAAGCGAGTTAGTCAAGGTCGAAGAAGGAGGCCAGTCATGGCACTGGGCGACGCAATCCTCGCATGCCTGACGGAACGGCCGATGACGGGCTACGAGCTCGCCAAGACGTTCGATTCCTCGATCGGCTTCTTCTGGAAGGCCGACCACCAGCAAATCTACCGCGAGCTCTCCAAGCTGCGCGACCGCGGCTACATCCAGGGCCGCGAGGTCGTGCAGACGGGCAAGCCCAACAAGCTGGTTTATACGCTCACGCCCGAAGGTAGAACAGCGCTGCGGCACTGGGCCGCGCGGCCAAGCACGCCGGCCTCGACCAAGGACGACCTGCTGGTTCGCCTCCATGCGCTCGACAGCATCGACATCGAGCCGCTGCGCACCGACCTGATGGCCCGCCTGGAGCACCATCGCGACCGCCACGCCAATTACGAACGCATCCTGAAGAAGCGCTTTCCGGACGGCACGGCGGAAGGCCGGCTCGATCTCGGCAACCTGCTCCTGCTCCGCTTAGGGGCCCGCCACGAGCAGATGGTGGCGGACTTTTGCGAGGAGGCCCTCGAAGCGCTGTCGACGATGAGCGGCAAGGCCTCGGTGGTGCCGATCGAGGATGGCAAGCGCGAGGGGAAGGGCTGAGGGAAAGCGCCGGCCTGTAGCCCGGATGGAGCGCAGCGTAATCCGGGGTCTTCGCCCCCGAGCACCGCTGGCCCCGGATTGCGCTGCGCTCCATCCGGGCTACGCACCTTCGCGCATGGCCCCCAAGGTTCCCCTCGCCCAACTTTAAGACACCCGCGCCGCGTTCCTTAACCCGTTATTTACCGTAACAGGAAAAAGTCGGTTTTCGAGGCAGACGACCCGCGCCAAATTCGATTGTCTTTGCAACCGGCACGCGTGGGGAGGCTGGAGGCGCCGGGTGGGGCGCCGGAGTCGGAACCGGACAGAGTCATGAATTCGCGCGTATCGTGGAGTGTTGACGGCATCGATCCATCCGTGAGGGAGCGGGCCGAAGCTGCTGCGCGTCGTGCGGGGATGTCGCTCAACGATTGGCTCAATTCCACGCTCGGCGAAACTGCCCCGCCAAACTTTCGCGGACCTTACGATCAGCGTCAGGATCAACGTCCGCAACACATGCCGAGCCAGGAGAGCCGCGAAGTCGCCGACATCCACCAGCGGCTCGACGCGATCACCCAGCAGATCGAACGGATTTCAAAGCCCGCGCCGCGCCAGGACTCTTCTCGTGAAAGAGACGTCTCGCGCGAGCAAGGCGTCGCGCGCCAGCTCAACGACGCGATCTCGCGGCTCGACGCGCGCCTGTCGCAAATCTCCCGCCCTCAGCCGCAGCAGCCTCAGGCGCCGCGGCCAGCCCCCGCGCCGTCACCGGTTGAGGCGCGCCAGCGCCAGGCCGATGCAGTCGAGCGCGCGGCAGCTCAAGTCTATCGCAGCTCACCACCCCTGAGCCCCGCCTCGTTCGACGTCGCGGTCGCCGAGATCACCGCGCGCCAGAGCGAGCTAGACGGCTTTGCGCCCAGGCAGCTGCCGCCACGCTCAGCGCCGTCGATTGCACCCGCAGCACCTTACGCACCACCCATGGCGCCGCCCGCGCCGGCCTATGCTCCGCCGCCATCGCAGCCGGATTTCTCGGCGCTCGAGCGCCATCTGCTCAAGATCACGAGCCAGATCGAAGCGCTGCAGCGGCCCGACAATACCGAGCAGGCCATCAATGCCTTCCGCAGCGAGCTTGCGGAGATCCGCACCGCCATCACCGAGGCGATGCCGCGGCGCGCAATCGAATCGATCGAGAACGAAATCCGCTCGCTGCATCGGCGCATCGACGAGACCCGCTCCAACGGCACCGACGGCCAGGTCCTGTCAGGCATCGAGCGCGCGCTGTCCGACATCAAGCAGGTGCTGCGCACGCTGACGCCGGCCGAGCAGCTCACCGGCTATGACGAGGCGATCCGCAATCTCGGCGCCAAGCTCGACCTGATCCTGCGCGCCAATGACGATCCCTCGACGGTGCGCCAGCTCGAAGGCGCGATCGCCGCGCTGCGCGGCATCGTCTCCAACGTCGCCTCCAACGAGGCGCTGGGCCGGCTGTCCGAGGACGTCCAGCTGCTGTCGTCCAAGGTCGACCAGATCACCCGCGCCTCCGGCCACGGCGACAGCTTTGCGGTGCTGGAGCAGCGCATCGCCGCGCTCACCGCCGCGCTCGAAACCCGCGAACGGCCGCAGCCGTCCGAGAGCACCGAGCATCTGGAAGCCGCGATCCGCGCGCTGTCGGACCGCTTCGACCGCATGCAGGTCGGCAACGATTCCGCCTCGACCTTCGCGCATCTCGAACAGCGCGTTTCGTATCTGCTGGAGCGGATCGAGGCTGCCGCCGATCCGCGCAACGGCAATTTGAGCCGCGTCGAGGACGGGCTGCACGACATCCTCAGGCACCTGGAACGCCAGCAGGCGACCTATTCGGCGCTCGCCGAGAGCCGCAGCTCCGCGCCGCCGGTCGATTCGGGCGTGGTCGATCTCGTCAAGCGCGAGCTCTCCGACATCCGCTTCAGCCAGGCCGAGACCAACCGCAGCACCCAGGACTCGCTCGACGCCGTGCACAGCGCACTCGGCCATGTCGTCGATCGCCTCTCCATGATCGAGGGCGATCTGCGCGCGGTGCGCAGCGCGCCGCCGGCCCCTGCGCCGCAGCCGATGCCAATGGCCGCGCCGATGGAGGCCGCGCCGGTGGCGCGCGACCCGCGGCCGCAAGCGCAGCCGCCGAAATACGATCCGAAGCCCGAGCTGCCGAACCCGGCCGCCATGCAGCAGCAGCCGCCGCACTCCGCCTTCGTCGCTGCGCCGCGCGAATTCCATGCCGCCGCCCCGGCTGCGCCGCCGCCGGTGCCGCAGGCGCCGCAAGCCGCACCGCCCTTGCCGCCGCGTGCGATCAGCGAGATCCTGGAGCCGCATACGGCGCCCCCGCGCGCTGCGATCGCGCCGGAGCTGCCGCCGGATCATCCGCTCGAGCCGGGTACAAGGCCGGGCGGGCGCGTCGCCACGCCGTCGGAGCGCATTGCCGCCTCCGAGAGCGCGATCAGCGAAATTCCCGCAGCTCCAAAGGAGCCGGTATCGTCGTCGAGCTTCATCGCGGCCGCGCGCCGCGCGGCGCAAGCTGCCGCCGCACAGCCGCCCGAGAAGCCGGCCCGTGGCGCCAAAGCCGCGATCGCCCGCGCCAAGGAGAAGGGCCAGGAAGGTGGCTCGACCATCACCTCGAAGATCCGCTCGCTGCTGGTCGGCGCGAGCGTGGTCGTGATCGTGCTCGGCACCTTCAAGATGGCGATGAACCTGCTCGAGGGCAGCAGCGCGCCGCCCGCACCGCAGGCGATGCAGAACATTCCGAGCGAGCCGGCACCGCAGGCTGCGCCACCGCCGGTCGAGATCAAGCCGGCCGCGCCCGAGCAGATCACGCCGTCGATGACCTCGCCGACGCCGATCGGACGGCAATCGCAGAACAATACCGCGCCGGTGCCCGCGCCCAATTCCGGCAGCTCGGCCTCGGTTGAAATCCCGCAGGCGCCGGCCGCGGCAGTGCCGCCGCCTGCTGCGAGCAGCGACATCACCGGCGCGCTGTCGGGCACCAGCCGTGCGCGGCTCGGCCTCATCCAGGTGCCGCCGAGCGAGAAGCTGCCTGATGGCATCGGCGGCCCGGCCCTGCGCACCGCTGCGATGAAGGGCGATGCGACCGCGGCCTACGAGATCGGCTTGCGCTTTGCGGAAGGCAAGGGCGTTGCCACCAATTACGACGAAGCGGCGAAGTGGTACGACCGCGCGGCGCAGGCCGGCGTGGTGCCCGCGACCTTCCGCCTCGGCACGCTCTATGAAAAGGGCCTCGGGGTGAAGAAGGACGCCGACATCGCGCGCCGCTACTACACCCAGGCCGCCGAGCGCGGCAACGCCAAGGCGATGCACAATCTCGCCGTGCTCGATGCCGACGGCGGCGGACGCGGCGCCAACTACAAGAGCGCGGCGCAGTGGTTCCGGAAAGCTGCCGATCGCGGCGTCGCCGACAGCCAGTTCAACCTCGGCATCCTCTATGCCCGCGGAATCGGCGTCGAGCAGAACCTCGCCGAGTCCTACAAATGGTTCAGCCTCGCGGCCGCCCAGGGCGATGCTGATGCGGCCGGCAAGCGTGACGATGTGGCGAAGCGGCTCGACCCGCAATCGCTCGCCGCCGCCAAGCTCGCGATCCAGACTTTCAGCGCCGAGCCGCAGCCCGACGACGCCGTCAATGTTGCAACCCCGAATGGCGGCTGGGACAGCGCGCCGCAGGCGAATGCGAAGCCCGCGCCGAAGCCGGTCGCCGCCAAGCGCTCGGCCTCCGCTGCGCACTGAAGCGCGATGCGATAGCGCCCCGCGAACAGGGGCCCTCGCACTACGGCGGCGTTTCCCAGGCAAGCCTGTCGATCTTGTCGAACGGCGTTATTTGATTCGACAGGAATATGACCGCGCGCAATCCATCGGTGTAATAGGGGTCGCCTGTCAGATTTGCACGCGGCGCGGATGGTGGTGCGGCTCCGACGCCATTGACGTAACCGAATCGCTCGATGAATCCGGACATGATGAGATCCTGAAGAAAATAGGCCCGATCGAAATCGACGTCGGGCGCAATCTTGTGCGTGGTCAAATTCCATGCCTGATCGGTCAGGCGGACACCAATATCCCGGCTCACATGACCGACCCACACCCTTCGATTATCGAAGGTGTACGGCGTCAGCCAAAATCGGGCGTGAATGCGCTCATTGATGGTGGACCGGGCTTTCTGAACGACGACGTCTTCCCTGCGGCCGAACACGTAAAGCGGGCTCACGGGCGACGTCTGATACGGATCTCGAAGCAGGAAGGCGCGCGCGGTCTCGATCGCGCTTGCAAAATCGAGCTGTCTGGCAAGGTGCCATCTGCGGGCAATAAGAGGGACGATGGGGTCTTGCTTGCTTTCGATGATGACGAGATTGAGCGGATCGCCATCACGTTTCCCCTCAGGCCCTTTGGTACAGCAGTCGAAGTTTGCAAATCTCTCCCGCAATGACGAAAGATCGAGTTCCTCGATCTTCGTGCCGGGATAGAGTTTCTCGGCCCGAATATTGGTGCCGACGAACGGCGGCCCTGGAACCAACAGCGCAAGGTCGAAGCTCTCCACGCGGCCCTTCCCGACGATCATGATGTGCGCATATTTGATGCCGGCATCCAGAACCCCGTAGACGAAGCCTGTCGTCTTGCTGTGCGGCGCAAGGTCGCTCGGCATCTGGCGCTTGAGAAAGAATTCGTCACGGGCGCGGTTGGCGAACCATGACAGAGCGCCGTGGAATCTGTAGGAGACCTCATAGGCGGAATAATAATCGGGATCCATGGTGACCGGGAGAAGCGCCAATGCCTCATCGGTCTCGTTCTCGATCGACAGCCAGACGGGTTGAATGTTGTAGCCGGCCAGATTTTCACCAAAGCTCCTTTCGCTCTCATCCGCTCCGAGTGCGCTCGCACTCACCTTGATTCCCGGTACGGACTTCTGCTGGGCGCGGTTGATGAAACTTGCGTCTCCGCTCGGATCCGGTGAAAACCGAAATGAGTTGACGACCGCTATCAGCGTCAGCGCGAGAGCCAGAAACGCGACACTCAGGATCTTGTGCGCCCTGATCGTTTTGATGGGGTTGAGAAGAGCGACGCCATTCTCGTTCATCTTGTCACCCGGCGTTTTCGTCAGGACGATGCGGATCAGGCTGCGTTCACGTCCCTCTACCTCGGCTATCGTCCCGGGCTGACGATGCTCGGCTGTTGATCTGCATCAACGCTTCGGACCCCTTTCGATGGCGGCAATCGCCAGTTCGGGTGCCACAATGGAGCACAACGATGGGCGTTCTCAACTGGTCGCGCAGGCAAGACGATCGTTGTCCAAACCGGAGAACCAACATGAAGACGGCCGCGCTGGTCGTCCTCTGGCTGGGAATGCCCGGTACGTCCACCGCGGCCCTCGCCGCTTCGTGCTCGTCTTACTACATTTCGGAAATCACTCTCGTATCGGCGGCCGACACCGAGGCCGGTCGAGTGCAGACGTTTGTTGGATTTGGAATGTCGAAGGAAGAGGCCGAGAAGAACGCCCTGGGGTCGTGCTCGCACATCCAGCAAGACCTCCAAACATGCCTGGACTCGGATCGCATGCTGGGTCGTAATGACGCTTCGGACACGGCTAAGAGCTCGCTTCATCTGAAGTACACAAAGGCGGTCCAGCGCATCACTGGCTGCGATTAGCGCGACCTTCGCCGCCCGCATCGCTGTTCAGGCGTGTATGGAGGCACGCCGTTCGCGCGAGCCGTAACCGGGCTGGGCTATTTCCAGGCAAGAGAAGCCGCAGATGCAGTGCCTTGAATTCGGCTCAGGGCACAGGTTTGTTGCGAAAAACGCCGCGCCGTGTTCAATTCGTTGTCCCGCGGCGCGGCGTTTTCGGCTATGTGAGGAACGCGGCAATCGCTCGTCCTGCGCGAGCATTCCGCAGTCTTCGATCGTCCGCCGGACCAGGCTCGATGCAGCTCTACCTCCCGATCGCCGATCTTCCGGTCAACGTCTTCCTGGTGCTGGCGATGGGCGCGGCGGTCGGCTTCGTCTCCGGCATGTTCGGGATCGGCGGCGGATTCCTGATGACGCCGCTCCTGATCTTCATCGGCATCACGCCGGCGGTCGCGGTCGCTTCCGTGGCGAGCCACATCGCGGCGTCCTCGTTTTCAGGCGCCCTCTCCTACTGGCGGCGGCGCGCGATCGATCCGGCGCTGGCGAGCGTTCTGTTATGCGGCGGCGTGACCGGCACGGCGCTCGGCGTGTGGACCTTCACGCAGCTTCGCGCGCTCGGCCAGCTCGACCTGATGATCGCGCTTTCTTATGTGGTGCTGCTCACCACCGTCGGCAGCCTGATGTTCTCCGAGGGCCTGCGCGCGCTGATGCGGACGCGGCGCGGCGCGGTGCCGCCGCGGCGCACGCACAACTGGATCCACGGCCTGCCGCTGAAGATGCGCTTCAAGCGCTCGAAGATCTACCTCTCGGTGATTCCTATCGTGATCGTCGGCATCGTGATCGGCTTCATCGGCGCCATCATGGGCATCGGCGGCGGCTTCATCCTGGTGCCGATCATGATCTATGTCCTGCGGGTGCCGACCTCGACGGTGATCGGGACCTCGATGGTCCTCACCCTCGTCACCATGCTGGTCGCGACCATGCTGCACGCCGTGACCAATCACCTGGTCGATGCCGTGCTGGCGCTGATCCTGATGGTCGGCGGCGTCACCGGCGCGCAGTTCGGCGCTCGCGCCGGCCAGAAGATCCGCGGCGAGCAGCTGCGGCTGCTGCTGGGCCTCTTGATCCTCTCGGTCGGCGTCCGTTTCGCGATCGAGCTGGTGATCCGGCCCGAAGATCTCTTCACCATCCGCGAGCTGGGAGTGAGCACCTGATGCGCACGCTGCTCGCCCTCCTTGTCGTCCTGCTGCTCGGCTCGGTCGCGCGCGCCGAGCGGCTGATCGTGTCGGTCTCCAACCATCGCGTCACGGTGACGCCGAATTATTCCGGCGAGGAGCTGGTGCTGTTCGGCTCGGTGGAGAAGGACGCGACGACGCCCGCCGACCGCACCGCCTACGATCTCGTGGTCACCGTGATGGGCCCGCGCGCCGACATGGTGACGCGGCGGAAGGAACGCACGTTCGGCATCTGGATCAACACCGACTACCGGCAGTTCCTGCAGGTGCCGAGCTATCTGGCGCTGTTCGCCAACCGCCCGTTCGACGCCATCACCTCGCCCGAGATCGCGCGGCGGCAGCAGATCGGACTCAACAACGTGCGGCTGACCCAGCGGGTCAGCGGCGACTATGCCGACGTGGTGCCGAACGACGCGTTCCGCTCGGCCTTCATCCGCCTGCGCACCCAGCGCGGGCTCTATCGCGAAGATCCGAGCGCGGTGACGTTCCTGACGCCGACGCTGTTCCGCACCGGCATTCCGCTGCCCGCGGAGGTGCCGATCGGCACCTATGAGGTCGAGATCAAGCTGTTCGCGAACGGCGCACTGGTCACCAAGACCGAGACCGCCTTCGAGATCGTCAAGGTCGGCTTCGAGCAGTTCGTCGCGACCACCGCGCGGCAGAACGGCCTGATCTACGGGCTCGCCACGGTGGCGATGGCGCTGATGACGGGGTGGATGGCGTCGATTGTGTTCAGGAAGGATTGAGCCACGCGTTCATTCTGGGGCGCGTCACTCTCTCCGCTCGTCATCGCCCGGCTTGACCGGGCGATCCAGCATTCCAGAGGCCTTCGTCGGAGAGCTCGCTCTCACCACAACCGCCGCGGCGTACTGGATGCCCCGGTCAAGCCGGGGCAATGACAGTCGAGATTGTGGCAGCCTGCTTACGACGCCCCCTTCGCCGGCCGTGTCACCAGATAAATGCCGAGCGCGACCGGAATGATGCCGAGCAAATCGCGGGCCTCGACATACTCGCCGAGCACGAGATACGCGAACAGCATGCCGAGCGGCGGCATCAGGAAGTGATAGGCGCTGGCGGCGGTGGCGCCGCAGACTTTCAAGAGATGAAACCAGAGCCAGTAGGCGAGGATCGAGCCGCCGAGCACGAGGAAGGCGAAGGCGCCGATCAGGCTCGGCGTATAGTCGATCGCGTGGACATCGGCGAAGGTCAGCGCGACCGGCGTCAGCACGATGCCCGCGGCTAAATTCTGCACGCCATTGCCGATCCACAGGCTTCCCTTCGGCGCGAGCAGCTTGAACAGGATGGTGCCGGCGACGATCGAGGCAAGCGAGGCCAGCGTGAAGACGATACCGTGCAGGTGATCAGTGCCGACCGACAGGCGATGCCAGACGATCGCCGTCACGCCGATGATGCCAAGCAACAGCCCGCTCGCCTTGCGCCACGTCATGCCTTCACCAAGCAGCAGCGTGGCGAGCGCGGCCGTGAACACCGGATTGGCCGAGACGATCAGGCCGCCGAGGCCGGCGGAGACGGATTGCAGGCCGGTGTAGCCGAGCCCGAGATAGAGCGCGTTGTTGGCGATTCCGAGCACCGCGAAGACCGCGACATCGCGCCAGGACAGTGACCAAGCCTCACCGCGGATCAGCGTCGCGCCGAGGATCAGGATGCCGGCGAGCGAGAAGCGGGCGGCGAGCAGGATCAGCGGCGGGCAATGGGTGACGCCGATCTTGCCGGCGACGAAGGCATAGCTCCAGAGCAGGCAGAACAGGCCGATGGCGAGCGGCAGCGTGTTGAACCGGCTGCGGGGAACCGAAATCGAGGGGGCAAGCGACATGAGGCATTTCTCCTGACCTCGATCTAGGGACGCCGCTTGTCATTTGGAAATTAAATGATTAACTTCCTATCAGTGGATTTTCGAATGGAGGCGGCGATGCTCGATCTGGAGCTCCTGCGCAGCTTCGTCTCGGTGGTCGAGGCCGGCGGCTTCACCCGCGCCGGCGAGCGGGTCCACCGCACGCAATCGACCGTGAGCCAGCAGATCAAGCGGCTGGAGGAGGATGTCGGCCAGGTGCTGCTGCACCGCGACGGCAAGGATGTGCGCCCGACGGAGGCCGGCGAGCGCCTATTGTCCTATGCGCGGCGGCTGCTGTCGCTTGCGGAGGAGGCGCGCGACGTGCTGCGCCAGCCGGACGGCGCAGGCGCGATCCGGCTCGGCATCCCCGAGGATTTCGCGGCCTATCGGCTGGCGAAACTGCTGGGGACGTTCTCGCGCTCGCATCCTGGCCTGCGCCTCGACGTGCGCGCCGACCAGAGCAAGAACCTCGCCCGCGATCTCGAGCGCGGCGAGCTAGATCTCGCGCTCTACAAGCGCGCGGCCGGCGAGAAGGGCGCGATCGCGGTGTGGCCGGAGCGGGTGCACTGGGTCACCAGCAAGAGCCACCCGGTCGACGTCGACACCGCGTCGGTGCCGCTGATCGGCTTTCCCACCGGCTGCCTCTACCGCGCCGGCGCCATCCACGCGCTGGAGACCGCGGGCCGCGCCTGGCACATGGCCTATTCGTCGTCGAGCCTCGCCGGCATCCAGGCCGCCGTTGCCGCCGGCATGGGCTTGAGCATCCTGTCGGAGATGTCGATCCAGTCCGACCACCGCGTGCTGACCGCCAAGGACGGCTTCGCGCCGATCAACAAGACGGAAGTGGCGCTGATGGCCTCGCCGGATGCGAGCCCCGCGACGCTGCGGCTCGCGGATAGGCTCGCGGAGTTCTGCGAGAACGTGCAGGCGAAGGCGGCGTGAGCTGTTGCGATCGTACACCCGTTGCCACACGAAAGGTCTTGTAGGGTGGGCAAAGGCGCGAGGCGCCGTGCCCACGATCTCGAATGAGCAGAACGTGGGCACGCTACGCTTTGCCCACCCTACGAAGCCTGAGCGTTAGTAACACCGCGACGCGGCGATCGCGTGCACGCGGCGGTCGCCGAGCAGGTGGGCGACGAAGCCGTTCTTCGGAAAGATTTTTGCGAAGGCGGCGTCGCGGATGCTGAGGCCGCCGGCGTAGGCGCCGAAGGCGGGCATCACGGCGCGCATACCATCACTGGCGAAGCAGCGGCGCTCGAGCGAGCGGCCGCGCGCGGAGATTCGGGCCTTGGGATGCAAATGGCCGGCGATCTCGCCGGGCGCGCCGGTCGGCTCGTGGCGGAAGGTGATCGGGCCGATCGCGACTTCGTCGGCGATGGTACCGCCGAGATCGCGCGGCAGCATGGGATCGTGATTGCCCGAGATCCAGATCCAGTCGCGGCCGGTCTGGAGTGCGGCCACCGCATCGCGATCCTCAGCCGACAGGCGCTCATGCGCGGTGCGATCGTGAAAGCTGTCGCCGAGCGCGATGACCACGCGAGGATCATGGCGGGAGATGACAGCAGCGAGCCGGCCAAGTGTCGCGATGGTATCGTAAGGCGGCAGCAGCACGCCGCGGGTGGCGAAGCTCGAACCTTTCTCGAGATGCAGGTCGGAGACGACGAGCAGGCGCTGCTCTTCCCAGAACAGCGCGCCGGACAGATCGGCCGCGAAGGTCACATCGCTGATGATGACCCTGGAAACGCGCATGTCCTCGCCATCTCCTGAAACCAGCGCGCCTGCCGTCACGTCGAAACCTGCTGCTATCCCATCGCCTCTTTGACGAGCTCGCCGGCGGCTTCCGCCAAAAGCTCGTCTGCAGCTTCGCCATAAACTGACTCGCGGCCGATTTCCAGCATCACGGGCACCGCGAGCGGGGAGACATGGTCGAGTTCCCGGTGGGTGATGCGGCCCTGGATGCGCATCAGCATGTCCCCCAAGCGGCGCAGATCGAGCAGGCCGGTGGCGGCATCGGCGCGCGCGGCGCGGAGCAGGACGTGATCGGCCTGGTGCTTGCGCAGCACGTCGTAGACGAGGTCGGTCGAGAACAGCACCTGGCGGCGGCTCTTCTCCTCGCCGGTGTGGCGGCGCGCGATCAGGCCGGAGATGATGGCGCAGTTGCGGAAGGTGCGCTTCATCAGAGCGGATTCGGCAAGCCAGGCCTCTAAGTCGTCGCCGAGCATGTCGGGGTCGAACAGCGCGTTGAGATCGATCCGGCCGTCGCGGATCATGAAGGAGAGATCGCCGAGCCCCCAGATCGCCACCGCATATTCGTTGGCAACGAAGCCGAGCGGCCGCGCGCGGGCGCGCTCGAGGCGCCGCGTCAGCAGCATGCCGAGCGTCTGGTGCGCGAGACGCCCCTCGAAGGGATAGCAGACCAGATAATGCTTGTTGGCGCGCGGAAAGCTCTCGACCAGCAGCTCGCGCACCGCGGGCACGCGCGATACATCCTTCTGCAGCGACAGCCAATCGCGCACCTGCTCAGGCAAGCCTTTCCATGCGCGGCCGTCATCGAGCAGGCGACGCACGCGCTCGGCAAGATAGGTCGAGAGCGGGAACTTGCCGCCCATGTAGGACGGCACCTTCGGGTCCTTGTCATGCGCGCGCGAGACATAGACCTGGTCCTCGACCAGCGTCTCGTAGCGCACCACCTCGCCGCTGAACACGAACGTGTCGCCGGGGCTCAAGCCCTCGATGAAGCCTTCCTCGATCTCGCCCAGCAATCTGCCGCCGCGCGCGATCACCCCGGTCGATCCGGTACCGCCGCCGCGCGAACGCACCAGCCGCACCTTCAGCATGTCGTCCTCGACGATGGTGCCGACATTCAGCCGGTAGCTCTGCCGCACCTTTGGATTGGCGACGCGCCAGCGGCCCTCCTTGTCCTGCTTGATGCGGGCGAAGCGCTCATAGGTCTTCAGCGCGTAGCCGCCGGACGCCACGAAATCGACGACGTCGTCGAAATCCTGCCGCGAGATATCTGCGTAAGGCGCGGCGGTGCGGACCTCCTTGTAGAGCTCGTCGCTGAAGAACGGCTCGCCGCAGGCGCAGCCGAGCACGTGCTGGGCCAGCACGTCGAGCGCGCCCGTGCGCAAAGGCGGCGTGTCCTGCGCATTCTCGGCGATGGCGTCGATGGCGACGCGGCACTCCAGCACCTCGAAGCGGTTGGCGGGCACCAGCACCGCGCGCGAGGCTTCGTCGAGGCGGTGATTGGCGCGGCCGATGCGCTGCATCAGGCGCGAGGAGCCCTTGGGCGCGCCGATATTGACGACGAGATCGACATCGCCCCAGTCGACGCCGAGGTCGAGCGAGGAGGTGCAGACCACGCCACGCAGGCGTCCCGCCGACATCGCGTCCTCGACCTTGCGGCGCTGGGCGACGTCGAGCGAGCCGTGATGCAGCGCGATCGCAAGACCATCGTCGTTCATGCTCCAGAGATTCTGGAACAGCATCTCGGCCTGGCTGCGGGTGTTGACGAAGACCAGCGTGGTCTTGTTGGCCTTGATCAGCTCGTAAATCTCGGGGAGCGCGTGGCGTGCGCTGTGGCCGGCCCAGGGCAGCCGCTCGCGCGTATCCAGCATCTCGACCTCCGGCGGCGCGGCACCGCCGGCCACGACGATGTCCGCGGCGGCTTCCTTGCCATCGGGCTGCGGCACCAGGACGCGCGCGAGCTGCTCCGGCTCGGCCACCGTCGCCGACAGGCCGATCGCACGCATCTGCGGCGCGAGGCGCCACAATCGCGCGAGGCCGAGCGAGAGCAGATCGCCGCGCTTGGAGGTGACCAGCGCGTGCAGCTCGTCGAGCACGATGCGCTTGAGCGAGGAGAACAGGAACGGCGCGTCGTCGGAGGACAGCAGCAGCGCGAGCTGTTCGGGCGTGGTCAGCAGGACGTCGGGCGGGTAGCGCCGCTGCCGCTGGCGCCGCGACACCGGCGTGTCGCCGGTGCGAGTCTCGATCTTGATCGGCAGGCCCATCTCGGCAACGGGGCGCTCGAGGTTGCGCGCGATGTCGACGGCGAGCGCTTTCAGCGGAGAGATGTAGAGGGTGTGGAGGCCGGCGCTGCGCTGCACGGAACGGCCGGTGGAGATCACGGCCTTGGCGGAGGAGGTCGGCGCGGCGCTCAGTTCCACCAGCGTCGGCAGGAATCCTGCGAGCGTCTTGCCGGCGCCGGTCGGCGCGATCAGCAGTGCCGATCGATCCTCGCGCGCCTTCTCCAGCAGCGCCAGCTGATGCTCACGCGGCGCCCAGCCGCGGGACGCGAACCACGCATTGAAGCGGTCGGGCAGCAGCGTGGCCGGCTCGGCCGGGATTTTGAGGATGCGGGGCGGCACGGCATAAGAGGTAAGCCGTGGGGGTGGGTTCGTCGAGGGGGGTGGGAGCTACGACGAGCTCCCGTAGGGTGGGCAAAGGCGCATCGCGCCGTGCCCACCATCTCTCTCTGACCGGAAAAGGTGGTGGGCACGCTTCGCTTTGCCCACCCTACGGCACCTCGATTGCGGAGAGACCCTACTCCGACATCGGCTTGTCGGAGATGTCCCAGTCCTTGCCGGTGAAGGTGGAGATGAAGAGCGTCTTCATCGGCGTGTAGTCCTCGGGCGTGTAGCTGTAGGTGACGCCGTCGAGGAAGTATGGCGAGTGGAAGCCGGCGAGCGTCGAGGCCTGCTTCAAGACGTTGGCGCGGGTGAGGTCGTCGCCGCAGCGGCGCAGGATCTCGCCCATGGTGACGGCCTGGCCATAGCCGGCAAATGCGATGGTATTGTCGGGGTCGATCGCCGGCGTGTACTTCTTGCGCAGCTCCTCGAACGCCATCACGTCGGGGTCCTTCTCCCATTTCGGCAGGCCGACCTCCTTGTTGTAGCGGATGGCGACGATGCCGGCGGCGTTCTCCAGGCCCGCGGCATTGAGGATCGAGCGGCCCGTGGAGCCCGCGGACAGCAGCTGCAGCGGCTTCCAGCCGAGCTCGGCGACTTTCCGGATCGACTGCGACGACGCCTTGCCGGTCGAGATGTTGTAGAAGACGTCGGCGCCGGACTTGGAGAGATTGATGAGCTGGGAATCGACGGTCGGCTCGGTGAGATCGTAGGTCTGCTCCATGATCACCTGCGCGGTGCCGCCGGCGTCCGCCAGCACCTTCTTGAAGGGGCCGAGGAAGTCGCGGCCGAAATCGTCGTTCTGGTAGAGGATGCCGATCTTCGCATTCGGCTTCACGGCAACGACATGCCGCGCCAGGATGCGCGCCTCGGTCGGATAGAGCGGCAAGCCCGCCATCGTCCATTTGAACTCTTTCGGGTTGTTCCACTTCGACGCGCCGGTGTTGAGCAGGAGCTGCGGCACGCCCTTGGAGTTCAGGTATTTGTGCACGGCGGTCTGCGGCGCGGTGCCGAGCGAGCCGTACAGCGCGAGCACCTCTTCCTGCTCCACGAGGCGCCGCGTCGCCTCGACGCATTTCGGCGCGCTGTAGGCGTCGTCCATGGTCAGGAACTTGACCTTGCGTCCGTTGATGCCGCCCTTCTCGTTCAGCATCTGGAAATAGGCCTCGCCGACGCGCCCAAGCACGCCGTAGAGCGAGCCGGGGCCGGAATGCGGCACGGTCTGGCCGATCTTGATCTCGGTATCGCTGGCGCCGGCGTCGTATTTCTTCTCCGCGGCCCAGACGTAGGGCGCAGGCAATGTGGATGCTGCAATGGTGGCGAGCGCACCGGCGCTGAAATCGCGCCGCGATGGATTCTTTGTCATTATTTGTTTCTCCCTGATGCGCGCATTGTGCTGACATCGCAGCTCGGCTCGCAAGTGGGAAGTCGTCGCTTTGCGACGCAATGACGCTCAAATCAGCGTAAATTAGCGCCTAGACTCAAGTTTTCTCGGCGACGACGACGAGGCCGCGCACCGGCTCGTTGTTCTCGTTGCGCGGCGAGGCCGGCTCGAGTGTCAGCAGCTTGAGCCCCGCTTTCGCGATGGCGCCGCGCACATATTCCGCCGAGTGGGCATAGCGCAGACCTTCGCCGAGCAGGATACCGCTGCCGTCATGCATCTCCAGCGTGAAGGCGAGCACGCCGCCCGATACGAGCACGCGCTTCGCTTCGTTAAGCACCGGCGCGAGGTCGGAGAGATAGACGAAGGCGTCGGCCGCGACCACGAGGTTCGCGCATCCGTCACTCCTGGTGCGCAGGCCCTCGATCATGTCGGCGACCTCGAGCTCGGCATAGAGGTTCGTCGCGCGCGCTTCCTTGATCATGCCGGGCGACAGATCGATGCCGATGAAATGATCGACCTGCTTGGCGAAGGCGGCGGCCGCAAGGCCAGTGCCGCAGCCGAGATCGATGGTGCGCTTGAAGAAGGCCGGCTTCTTGGCGGCGACGCGCGCCGCCAGCACCGCCTTGAAGATCAGCGCGGGCGCGCGATAGCCGAGATCGTTGATCAGCGCGTGCTCGAAGCGCGGCGCGTACTGATCGAACAGCGCCTGCACATAAGCCTTCGGCATCTCCGCAACTTGCGCATCGCCGAGCCGCATCAGGTGCAGGCCGGCGCCGTGCCGGTCCTCAGGATCGGAGTCACGCGCCTTGCGAAAGGCCGCGATGGCCTTGTCGCGCTCGCCGAGCTGCTGACGGATCTCGCCGAGCGTGAACCAGGCCGAGGTGAAGTTCGGTGCGAGCTCGATCGCCTGCTCGATCAGGTCGGCGGCGGCGGGCAGGTCGCCCTTAAGCTGGAGGTCGCGTGCGAACTCGAAACGGCGGTCGGCCATGAGGTCGCCGGAGGTCAGGAACAGGCGGAGCGGCATTGAAGAACCAACACTCATCACTGCCGGGCCTGACCCGGCAATCCATCAAAAAAGGAACTCTTTAGGACGATGGATGCGCGGGTCAAGCCCGCGCATGACGGGTGAATATCGGAGCACCGCTGCCTATATGATGTCCATGCGTCCGCAAGACATCCTGCTGCCAGCTGCTGCCGGCCTGTGCTGCAAGCCCGGCGGTTTCCATATCGATCCCGTCCGCCCGGTGGAGCGCGCCGTGATCACCCACGGCCATTCCGACCATGCCCGCGCCGGCCATGGTGCCGTGCTGGCGACGCAGGAAACGCTCGATATGATGCGGCTGCGCTATGGCGAGAATTTTGCCGGCTCGACGCAAGTCATCCGCTATGGCGAGGAGATCCGGCTCGGCGACGTCCGCGTCAAGTTTCACCCCGCCGGCCATGTGCTGGGCTCGGCGCAGATCGCGGTGACAGCTAAGGATACCTGCATCGTCGCCTCCGGCGACTACAAGGACGCGCCCGATCCGACCTGCACGCCGTTCGAGCTGGTGCCCTGCGACGTCTTCATTACCGAGGCGACGTTCGGGCTGCCGGTGTTCCGGCATGGCGATGCGAGCGACGAGGTGAAAAAGCTGCTCGCCTCGGTCGCGCTGTTTCCGGAGCGCGCCCATCTCGTCGGCGCCTATTCGCTCGGCAAGGCGCAGCGCGTGATCGCGCTGCTGCGCCAAGCCGGCTATGACGCGCCGATCTATCTGCATGGCGCCATGGAGACGATCACCGAATACTACCAGAGCCGCGGCATCGACCTCGGCGAGCTCAGGCCGGTGAAGGGCGTGAAGAAGGCGGCGCTCGCCGGCACCATCACGCTGGCGCCGCCGTCGGCGACTTCCGATCTCTGGACCCGTCGTTTTCCCGATCCCGTCACGGCCTTCGCCTCGGGCTGGATGCGCGTGCGCGCCCGCGCGCGGCAGCGCGGCGTCGAGCTGCCGCTGGTGATCTCCGACCATGCCGATTGGGACGGCCTCACCGCAACCATCGCAGCGACCGGCGCCGGCGAGATCTGGGTCACGCACGGGCAGGAAGATGCGCTGGTGCATTGGTGCCGGAGCAAGGGCCTGAAAGCGCAGCCCCTCGATCTCGTCGGCTATGGCGACGAGGAGGAGAGCGAAACGCCGCTTCAAGACGAGGCCGAAGCATGAACCGCTTCGCCGAACTGCTCGACCGCCTCGCCTACGAGCCCGGCCGCAACAACAAGCTGCGGCTGATCACCGGCTATTTCCGCGAGGTCGGCGATCCCGACCGCGGCTATGCGCTGGCCGCGCTGACCGGCGCGCTCAGCTTCAAGCACGCCAAGCCGGCGCTGATCCGCGACCTCATCGCGGCGCGGACCGATGAGGTGCTGTTCGGGTTGAGCTACGACTATGTCGGCGACCTCTCGGAGACGGTGGCGCTGATGTGGCCGAGGGCCGAACTCGCCGCCCACAACAACCCGCCTCCCCCTACCCTCACCGAGGTCGTGACCACGTTGCGCACGCTCGGCAAGACGGAGCTGCCGAAGCAGCTCGAGCGCTGGCTCGACGAGCTCGACGAGACCGGCCGCTGGGCCCTCCTGAAGCTCGTCACTGGTGCGTTGCGAATCGGCATTTCCGCGCGCCTCGCCAAGACTGCGGCGGCGGCGCTCGGCGACAAGGATCCGCACGAGATCGAGCTGATCTGGCCGGGGCTCGCCCCGCCCTATCTCGACCTGTTCGCCTGGCTGGAGGGGCGCGCCGAAAAGCCGGTCAATCGCGATCCCGCGCCGTTCCGCCCGGTGATGCTGGCGCATGCGATCGAGGACAGCGATTTCGCCGCGCTCGATCCCGCCGACTACATCGCCGAATGGAAATGGGACGGCATCCGCGTGCAGGCGGTCGCTGGCCGGGACGACCGTGGGCACATCAGCGCGCGGCTCTATTCGCGCACCGGCGAGGACATCACGGGCAGCTTTCCCGATCTCGTGCCGTCGCTGCATCTGCCCGGCGCGATCGACGGTGAGCTCTTGATCCTGCGCGGAGGCCGCGTGCAGAGCTTCAACGTCCTGCAGCAGCGCCTCAACCGCAAGGTCGTCTCGCCAAAACTGATCAAGGAGTTTCCGATCCACCTTCGCGCCTACGATCTGCTCGGCGACGACGAGAATGACCTGCGCGAGCTGCCGTTCGCGGAGCGGCGCAAACGGCTGGAGACATTCGTCAGGAAGCTTAGCGATCCCCGCATCGACCTGTCGCCCACCGTGCCCTTCGCAAGCTGGGAGGCGCTGACCGCCGCGCGCGCCGATCCCGCTAGCGCCGGCGCCGGCGAGGACGCGGATGCCGTCGAAGGCGTGATGCTGAAGCGGCGCGATGCGCCCTATCTGCCGGGGCGGCCGAAAGGGCAATGGTGGAAGTGGAAGCGCGATCCGCACATCATCGACGCCGTGCTGATGTATGCGCAGCGCGGCCACGGCAAGCGCTCGTCCTATTACTCCGACTACACCTTCGGTGTCTGGACGGCAGGCGAAAGCGGCGACGAGCTGGTGCCGGTCGGCAAAGCCTATTTCGGCTTCACCGACGAGGAGCTCCTGCAGATCGACCGCTTCGTCCGCCGCAACACCACCGAAAAATTCGGTCCCGTGCGCCATGTCGTGCACGAGGGCGACAAGGGGCTGGTGCTGGAGGTCGCCTTCGAGGGCCTGCAGCGCTCGCCACGGCACAAATCCGGCATCGCCATGCGCTTTCCCCGCATCAGCCGGCTACGCTGGGACAAGCCGCCGCGCGAGGCCGACCGGCTGGAGACGCTGGAAAAGATGCTGAAGGCGGAGCCGGTGGAGATCGAGGCGTGAGGCATCGTCCCGGCGCTTGCCCGAATTAAACTCCGGTAACCCGATTGACGCCCCGTTGCGGGTTCCCCATGTGCCTCGCCGTGCCCTATAATGGGGTCGAATCCGCCCGAGGAGTTTGCGATGGTTCAAGACGTCAGAGATTTGCCGGCCGGCCGCAGCGACGGCCTGAACCGCTTTCTCGGCGGCTCGCCGCTGGCGGTCGCGTTTCGCCTGGTCCTGCTCTCGATCCTGGTCGGCGTCGTGCTCGCCGCGATCGGCTTTGACCCCTGGAACATCATCTACAGCATCCGCCTGTTGTTCCAGCGTCTCTGGGATCTCGGCTTCGATACCATCAACTGGCTGTGGCGCTACTTCCTGCTCGGCGCGGTGATCGTGATCCCGATCTGGCTGCTGTCGCGCGTGTTCGGCGCGCCGCGCGGCCGCTGACCTCAAGGAGTTGCGCAGCCGATGCAACTGCGTTTCGTCGGCTGCGGTGACGCCTTCGGTTCCGGCGGCAGGCTCAACACCTGCTTCCATGTCTCGGGGCGCGAAGCGAACTTTCTGATCGATTGCGGTGCGTCGGCCCTGCCGGCGCTGAAGCGATTGGAGATCGAGCGCAACGACATCGACCTGATCCTGATCACGCATTTCCACGGCGACCATTTTGCCGGCCTGCCCTTCTTCCTGCTCGACGCGCAATTCTCGCGGCGGACGCGGCCGCTGACGGTCGCGGGCCCGCAAGGCATCGAGACGCGGCTGACGCAGGTCATGGAGACGCTGTTCGAACATTCCTCGAAGACAAAACAGCGCTTCGAGCTCAACGTCGTCGAACTTGCGCCCGAGCAACGGCAATCCTTTGGCGCGGTGAATGTCACGCCCTACCCGGTCGTGCACGGCGAATCCGGCGGTCCCTTCCTCGCCTACCGCGTCGAGGCCGAGGGCCGTACGCTCGCCTACAGCGCCGATACCGAATGGACGGAGACGCTCATTCCCCTGGCGCATGGCGCGGACCTTTTCATCGCCGAAGCCTATATGTACGAGAAGGTGGTCAAGAACCATCTCAGCCTGAAGACCTTGGAACAGCACTTGCCAGCAATCGGCGCAAAACGTCTCGTCCTCACCCATATGAGCGACGACATGCTGTCGCGCCTGGACGACGTGCCGCACCTTGCCGCCGAAGACGGCATGGTGCTCGTGTTCTGAAAGATGCACGCACCCGTTCCCCTCAAGATCGGCTCCCGCCAGGTGTTCACCATTGCCGGTCCCGCGATGGTCGCGAACCTGACGACGCCGCTGATCGGCGTGGTCTCGACCACCGCGATCGGCCGGCTCGACGATGCGGCGCTGCTCGGCGGCGTCGCGATGGCCTCCGTCATCTTCGACTGCCTGTTCTGGCTGTTCGGCTTCCTGCGCATGAGCACGCTCGCCTTCACCGCGCAGGCGCTCGGCGCCGGCGAGACGCGCGAGCAGACGGTGATCCTGGTGCGCGGCTTCATCGTCGCCGGCCTGATCGGCGCGGCGCTGATCGCGCTGCAATTGCCGCTCGCCGCCGTGCTGTTCGACCTGATGGGCGGCAGCGCGGGCGTGACGCAGGCCGCAAAGACCTATTTCATGATCCGGATCTGGTCCTCGCCCTTCGCCTTCGCCAATTACGTCATTCTCGGCTGGCTGGTGGGACTGGCCCGTGCCAATCCGGCGCTGCTGCTGCAGGTCGTCATCAACCTCATCAACATGGCGGCGACGATCTTGCTGGTGCTGGTCTACGACACCGGCATCGCGGGCGCCGCGATCGCCGCGCTGCTGTCGGAGACGATTGGCTTCGTGCTCGGCGTGATCGTCTGCCGACGCTACGCCGCCGGCGGTTTTGCCGTGCCCCGCGCAACGCTGCTCGATCGCGCAAAGCTGATGCGGCTCTTGGCGGTCAACACCGACATCCTGATCCGTACCGCGGCGCTGATCGCCGTGTTCCTGTTCTTCACCGCCAAGGGCGCGCGGGCCGGCGACGTCACGCTGGCGGCGAACTCCGTGCTCAACAATTTCCTGCTGGTCAGCGCCTTCTTCCTCGACGGCCTTGCGAACGCGGCCCAGCAGCTCTGCGGCCGCACCTTTGGCGCGCGAGATGGCAAAGGTTTTTCGGATTCGACCCGGCTGGTGCTGCTGTGGGGGCTCGGCTTCGCGCTGGTCGTCGCGGTGCTGTTCGCGCTGTTCGGACCTGATATCATCAATTTCATGACGGCGAGCGAAGACGTCCGCCGCGCCGCGCGCGACTTCCTGCCGTTCATCGTGCTTGCGCCCATCCCCGGCGTGTTCGCGTTCGGCTTCGACGGCATCTATGTCGGCGCGACCTGGGCGCGCGAGATGCGCAACCTGATGCTAGTCTCGCTCGCGATCTTCTTCGGCGTCTGGCTGTCGCTGCAGTCGTTCGGCAATGCCGGACTGTGGTGCGCACTGATCGCGTTCTATGTCGCGCGTGGTGGTTTGCAGGGTATGAGGTATCCGGCGCTGTATCGGGCGACGTTTGCGAGGTCTTAGCTCTCGTGTCCCGGACGCGCTGCAGCGTGAAACGCTGCTGCGCAGAGCCGGGACCCAGAACGCGGCTAATGGGCCCCGGCTCTGCAGCGCACCACGCCGAAGCCGGCGCGCTGCGCTGCGTCCGGGGCACGAGACCTACATCCCCGGCCAGTCCTCCGCGGTCAGCGTCGCCGCATCGGAGCCCACGATTTCGGACAGCGAATCCCGGCCCGTGCGCAGCAGTGTCGAGGTGAGGTCGCGCTTGATCTCCTCGACGAGGCCGAGACCCTTGTAGACCAGCGACGAATAGAGCTGGATCAGGCTCGCGCCCGCGCGGATCTTGGTCAGCGCCGCGCCGCCGGAATCGACACCGCCGACGCCGACCAGGGGGAACGCGCCCTCGACGCGCACATAGGTCTCCGCGACCATCCGCGTCGAGAGGCGGAACAGCGGCCGGCCGGACAGGCCACCCTGCTCCTTCGCCCGCATCTCCTCGCGCAGCGTGCTCGGCCGCGCAATCGTCGTGTTCGACACGATCATGCCGTCGACCTTGCGCGAGCGCGCGACCTGCACGACGTCGTCGAGCTGGGCGAGGCTCAGATCAGGCGCGATCTTGAGCAGCACCGGGGTATCGCCGGCCTTCTGCCGCACACGCTCGCGCGCATCGATCACGCGCGCGAGGAGATCGTCGAGCAGCGCGCCTTCCTGCAAGTTACGCAGGCCCGGCGTGTTCGGCGAGGAGACGTTGACGGTGAAATAGCTCGCGACCGGCGCAAAGGTCTCGATCAGCTTGACATAGTCGGCGACACGGTCGGGCGAATCCTTGTTGGCGCCGACATTGACGCCGACGATGCCGCCGTGCTGCGCGCGTGCGGCGAGCCGGCGCAACGCGACTTCCGCGCCGTCATTGTTGAAGCCCATGCGGTTGATGACGGCTTCGTCGCGCTCGAGCCGGAACAGGCGCGGCCGTGGATTGCCGGCTTGCGGCTTCGGCGTCACCGAGCCGATCTCGACGAAGCCGAAACCGAGCCGCAGCAGCGCGTCCGGCACCTCGGCGCTCTTGTCGAAGCCCGCGGCCATGCCGATCGGATTGGGAAAGTTGAGGCCGAAGGCGCGCACCGCGAGCTTGGCATCGTCAGGACGCGGCTTGACCGGCGGCAGGAAACGCAGGCCCTGGATCGCGAGGCGATGTGCATCCTCCGGATCGAGCCAGCGCAGCACCGGCAGCGAGAAAGCGTCGAAAGCGCGGATCACGGGGCAAGCTCCGGCACGTCGTGACCGCCGTCCGAGCGCATGTTGAGGTTCATCACCGAAATCACCGCGCCGAGATCGAGCTCGCCGTAGAGGTGCGGAAACAGCTCGTCATTGCGCGAGCGCTCCCAGCGCAGCTCGCTGCCGAGCGCATCGCCGTCGACCTCGACGAGAAACAGCGCCCGCTGGCCGGCGAAGTGCTTCCGCAAGGTCTCGGGAACCTGGGCGGCCGTCGAGAAATGGATGAAGCCGTCGCGCGAATCGTCCGCGCTGCCCTGGTACACGCCCTGCCGTTCCGCCTCGCGCCAGGCCGATGCCGGACAGATTTTGTAGATCTTGACCACCGCTTACGCAGCCCTGTTTGCCCTTTGAGACAGCTCTTTGAGTCTCTTGGGTTTTTTCGTCTGTTGGGGTCCCTGAAACCCCGGCGCGACCGTAAAGGCCGCTCCTTCCGAACTCAAGACTTAGAGCCTATTCCGTCCCGATGAAATCGGAACGGCGCTCCAGATTCCTGTTTTGGCGCGTTTTCCTTGCCACGAACGGGTATACCGTTCGCTCGACAACCGCTTTCCCGCCACCCCTTGCGCAAAAAACGGAAAACCGGTTGATTTGAGGACAGTTTTCCTGAGTTGCGACGGGCTGGACCTTCCATGGTCAGACAGGCCAAAGCACAGAGGATGCTGACCCACGACCAGATCTGGGTCGCACTGGATCGGCTGGCGGCGCGTGCCGGCCTGTCGCCGTCCGGCCTTGCCAAGCGCGCCGGGCTCGACCCCACCACCTTCAACAGGTCCAAGCGCATCACCTCCGACGGCCGCGAGCGCTGGCCCTCGACCGAATCGATCGCGAAAGCGCTGGCGGCGACCGGCGACTCGATCGACACCTTCGCAAGGCTGGTCGACGACGAGGCAGGCGACGGCCGATCGGTGCCGCTGCTCGGCCTGGCGCTCGCCGGCGCGAGCGGCGCCTTCGACGAGTCCGGCCTGCCATCGGGCAAGGGCTGGACCGAAGTCGCGCTTCCTATCCCCGAGGACAGCCAGACGTTTGCGCTGGCGATCGCGGGCGACACGCTTGCGCCCACCTATCGTGACGGTGACGTCATCCTGGTGTCACCCGGCGCACCGATCCGCAAGGGCGACCGCGTCGTGGTGAAGACCAGAGCGGGCGAAGTGACGATCGCAACCCTGAAGCGCCGCACGGCAAAGGCGCTGGAATTGCAGCCGCTCGATGCCTCGCAGGGCGAGCGCGCGATGGCGACGGGTGAGGTCGCGTGGGTCGCAAGGATCGTGTGGGCGAGCCAGTAGATTCAACGCGCGATTGCCATTGCGACTCACTACCCCTCTCGCCTAGGTTGCGCGCGCATTGCCGATCGCATTGATCTGAGGGGGACTACGATGAATCGCCGTCACGCATTGAAAGCACTCGCGGGTCTTGCGCTGTGTCCGGTGTGCAAGCCGGCCTTCGCTGCGGAAGGCGTGCATTGGAGCTATGAAGGCGCCGGCGGTCCGGGCAAATGGGGCGATCTCGATGCTGCCAACAAGGCCTGCGCGGTCGGCCTGCAACAATCGCCTATCGACATCGAGACGACGATCAAGTCGCAATTGCCGACACTGAAGCTGAGCTGGGGCAAGAGCGCCGACACCATCGTCAACAACGGACACACGATCCAGCTCAATTTCGCCGAGGGCAGCACGCTCACGCTCGGCGACGTCAAATACAAGCTGCTCCAGGTGCACTTCCACCGGCCGAGCGAGCACATGATCGGCGGCAAGAATTTTCCGATGGAAGCGCATTTCGTCCATCGCAACGATGCCGGCGGGCTCGCCGTGGTCGGCGTGCTGATGGCGGAGGGCAGGCCGAACCCGACCTTTGCCAAGGTCATCAAGACCATGCCGACGGCGGAAGGGCCCGCGGTGAAAGCGGATGCGAGCATCGATCCGCTCGCCATGCTGCCGCCGAAGCTCAGCTATTACCGCTATTCCGGCTCGCTGACGACGCCGCCCTGCTCGGAAGTGGTCGAATGGCTGCTGCTGACCGACCCGATCCAGGTGTCGGCTACCGATATCGCCGCCTTCGCAAAGCTCTATCCGATGAACGCAAGGCCGGTGCAGAAGGACAACCGACGTTACGTGCTCAAGTCGATTTGAGGCGCGCAAGTATCCATCGAT